>NZ_JAAZQP010000006.1:0-442212 GCF_012275435.1 Rhizobium sp. SG741 | reverse complement strand
CAAATCAAAGCGAGCCATCACTGCCTCCAAATCAACGGAAGCAGTGAATCACAATCCATTAAAAACAAAAACTATTTTATGGGTATGTGACCTAGAGCATTTCCAGGAAAAGTGCGAAGCGGTTTTCCGTCTGGAATGCGTAAAGAAACAAAACGCACTAAAGGCCCCAGCAAATGCCAATCATTGCGCGCGCGGCCGGCATTTATACCGCAAATGCGGCGCAGGCTGCGAGCGTGGTGCTGGTTGCAGAGCTGATTGGCCGCCGATGGGTATACTGCTGTCTGGAAAGATCGAATTTGGTTGGTCCGATTGCAGATCCGATTTCGGGCCCTGCCCAGGCGACTTATCCCTCCGGGCCTATTTTCGGCCCAGAGGGATAACAACTCCAGATAGTGCTCATGACGGTTTCGGAGTCTTGTCGATGGGCAATCGCCTTTACGGAGGTCACGGCGGCGGATATCCGGCAGATCGTGCCATCGACGGCGATGTCAACTTGCTCCAATCAGCACGTCCGCGGGCTGATTGGAATGGTTGCAGCTCATTTTATCGACGGATCCTGCATAACCTTGATGAGCTGCTTAGATGATAAGCCCATCAGACCGCATGATACGCCGCGATGATTGCGCCAACCTGTCCCGAATCCAGCGCTTGCAACTGAGCAGTTGTGATCGCCAACAATTGATCACTCTTCAGGTTCGCGATATCCGTTGTCGACAACCCCGATAATGCCGTTCGATTGATGGCTGCGATATTGGCGGTCGACAATTCTGCAATATCTGCGGTCGTCAGGGCTGCGACCTGCGCCGAGCCAAAGGCTCTGACCTGTGCTGTGCCGAAAGCCCCAATCTGGCTGGAGCTCAAAGTGTCGATCTGGGCGGTGGTGAGCCCTGCCACGGACCTCGAGCTTAGGGCGGCGATCTGGCTGGTCGAGAGGGCTGCAATATTGTCGGTGGTCAGAGCCGCGACTTGCGCAGAGCCGAAAGCACCGATCTGGGCAGTGGTCAACGTAGTGACCTGGAGGGTGGTCAGCACTTTGACCTGGCTGGTCTTCAAGGCTGCGATTTGACCCGTCTTCAGGACGGCGACTTGGCCAGTAGAAAGTGCTGCGATGTTGGCCGCCGATAGTCCGGACATTGCTGCTGAAGTGATCGCTGCAATACTGGCGGTCGACAATTCGGCAATATCTGCAGTCGTCAGGGCCGCGATCTGCGCCGAGCCGAGGACTCCGACAAGTGCGGAGCCGAGAGCTTCAATCTGGCTGGAGCTCAAGGTGTCGATCTGGGCAGTGGTGAGCCCTGCCACGGACCTCGAGCTTAGGGCGGAGATCTGGCTGGTCGAGAGGGCTGCAATATTGTCGGTGGTCAGGACCGCGACTTGCGCAGAGCCGAAAGCACCGATCTGGGCAGTGGTCAACGTAGTGACCTGGAGGGTGGTCAGCACTTTGACCTGGCTAGTCTTCAGGGCTGCGATCTGACCTGTCTTCAGGGCGGCGAACTGGCCAGTAGAAAGTGCGGCGACATTGGCCGCCGACAGTCCGGACATTGCTGTTGAAGTGATCGCTGCAATATCGGCGGTCGTCAATTCTGCAATATCGGCGGTGGTCAGGGCCGCGACCTGCACCGAGCTGAAAGCACCGATCTGGGCAGCGGTCAACGTGGTGATCTGGAGGGTGGTCAGCACTTTGACCTGGCTGGTCTTCAGGGCTGCGATCTGACCCGTCTTCAGGGCGGCGAGCTGGCCAGTAGAAAGCGCGGCGACATCGTCCGTCGACAGTCCGGACATTGCTATTGGAGTGATCGCCGCAATATCGGCGGTCGATAATTCCGCGATATCGGCGGTCGACAAGGCCGCGACCTGCGCCGAGCCAAAGGCTCCAAATTGGGACGATGTCAAAGCCTCAATCTGTGAAGAATCCAAATCCTCGATTTGATTGGTGCTCAGGGCCGTGACTTGTGCTGTGCCAAGGCTCGCAATCCTGGTCGCGTCAAGAACGGCCAACTGGCTCAGACTGAGGCCCTTGATCCCGCTAACGGATATGGCACTGATCTGCCCGGTCGTCAGGATTGCGATATCATCGGTTCGCAAGGCAGCAATCTGAGCTGACGAAAGCGTCTTGACCTGCGTGGAGTTCAGCGCGACCACGTCATTGGTGGTAAGAGACGCGATTACCGTGGTGGAAAGAGATCTGATCTGGTTGGCGGTCAGAGAAGAAATGATTGAGGTCATTAGCGTGTGGGCTCCGCAATATTAACCGATTTCAAATGTCACCTCTCCGCAACCGATGGTGTGAAGGGAGCACGCGGGTCTTTTGGCAACTGCCTTGGATGTGCTTGCTCCTGAAGTTCGCGTAACTGTTATGATCAGAAGCCGCTATTGGCATCGACCATTTGAGCGTCCCGTTAGACGGAAAGAGTGTTCCGGCGTCTAGGAATGCGAGTATCCCAAGAGTTGCAGCATCCGTTAATTTAAAATTTACCCTAGCGGGCTTCACGTTGATTCGCATTACATGGAGATTCTTTGGAGCGGAGATTTTAAAAGCCGCCAACATACCAACTGTGATGCCGCGCCGAGTGATCTGGGGTAGTTCAAGCACGGGAGAGGGGCGGGGGCTATTTTCTCCTTGCCTGCATCAAGGCACCGTAGGCATCGATCAGGCGGTCGACATCAAGTCCGTTTTCTTGCGGGCCGAAACTCAGATGGCTCACCATAAAGTCAGAATAGATAGCTGTAAGACGCCCCAGAAGCTCTGGTAAATCGATCGTCAACTGGGCCTCATCATCGCCTTTTGGCAGCGCCATATGCACCAAATCCTTCCCAAGCCAGGAAATAAAATTGATCGACTGACGCCCTTTCCACTCAACGACCTGAGCGGGCAATGGCAGTCGCTTGTCATGGCTTTGCAAGAAGAAATCATGGAGCTCAGTCGCGCGCTTCCCGCTCTGCCACAAGCTTCCACCAAATCCTCCCGGCGGATGTTCAAATTGGCCGAGCCGATCAGGAAGCGATCCTGCGACCTGCTGCCAGTACGCACACACTCCGTTGTTCACGACATTGGCCGAAACGATGAAGTAGTTCGGGTTGCTCCGTCTAAATTCTATAAAGCCGTCGAGCTTATCGACGTCCACGTAGACAATGTCATCGTCACACTTCAAAAATACCGTATCCGAAAACCTCTGCAGCCTGGTCGCGTAGTAATTGTAGGCCTGCCAGTATGGGGGCCTCTCGTCCGGATTGCCGAGGAAACGCTGTATGCGTGAGCCGGAGTTGCCGAGCTCCAAACCGGCGCCCCATCCTCCACGCACCATGATCGATGCGCCAAATGGCAAATTGATTTCCTGCCATTGGCCGACGAGCACGTGATTGACGTGTAGTTGAACACCGCCCGCGTCACTTTTGAGAACGATCTGATTAGGCATACCCGGAGAGAGAATACCAGGCGTTGACCTCGTCCATGTCGCCGAATCATTTGGACGTTCGGAATTCATCAATTCACTGCGCGGAAGTTTGCGCAGAGCCGTATACTGATTGTCCCAGCCGCCTATGACGATTTCGAAAAAGTGGTCGCTATCATCATGTGGCAAGATCGCAATATGAAGATCATTGGTGATCGACGCGCTCGCGCGGAACCAAGACTGGTTGGTAACGGTTCCCGCCAACTGATATTGGGCGCCGGATCCCATATAGCGCGCCGGGCCAAATTCGCGGCTGATCCATTCATGGTCGTTCTGTGAACGTGTGAAATCCCAAATATGCCACTCGTCTATTATTCCGCGATCCATCGCTTCGCGGATGTAGTCGGTCAGAATTTCCATTCTCTTCTGCCTGCCGGCAAATGTCACAAGTACAACAGGGGCCATACAATTCTCACCGCTTGAAATGAGTGCGTTAGTTACGGATTTGGAGTGGCAGCTCTGCCCACAGGCGGCCGTCGGGCGAGACTGGTGTATAGTCGTGCCGCTGGATCAACTTTTCGATGTATCGGTGCCTGTAAGTTCTGTCGTCTTGGAACTCCACATTCTCCAAAACGATCTCCGCCCCGATTTCGTAGTATAGGTCGAGATTACGCAAATCCGGCGTTGGAGTTTCACCACGCTCAGATTCGCCCTGCATTTGCCAGAACAACTGTTCAAGGCGCCGTGCCGTACCCGGCATGTCGCGCAAGGCGCTCGTGTCTCGCTGGCGTTGCAATGCTTCTCTGATCGCCCTTAACCGACCAGATTGCCGCGCAAGATCAATGGCCTTCGCCACATAATCATCCGGTCCGTGACAAATCAGTTCACTGACGCCCGCTGCAGAAACGATGCTGGCGCAGAAACGCGCAGCGAAGCCTCTCCCGGGAAAGGTAAGAACCGGCAAGCCCATCGTCAGAGCATCTGATGCCGTAGAGTGAGCGCCGTAAGGGAAGGTATCGAGGAAGAGGTCGGCCAGCCCAATTCGAGCAAGATGGTCTGGGTTTGCAGCCTTAGGCGCGAAAATGAGGCGTTCGGCGGCAACGCCATGTTGCGCTGCTATTTGGCGCAGGCGCTGATTGACATCGTCATCGCCGCCAAGCAACCACAAAACGCTGTCGGGAACTGCCGAAAGTATCGTCATCCAGCGAGCAAAGCATGCGGCGGTGATTTTCTGCATGCCGTTAAAGCAGGCAAATATAAAAGCATCCTCAGGCAGTCCTGCTTCCGGGCGGCTTGGCCGGGAGCCGATGAGCCGTTTGCGATCGACAGGTTGATCGCACGCGATCCGCAGCACCTTTTCCGTGAAATAGATTTCATTTTCAGGCGGAATGATTTGGTCGTCCGCAATGATATATTGATGATAGGGGCTGCCCATGGAACCGGGGTAGCCGCAGAAATTGACGATCACCGGGGCTGGGCGGAAGGCAAAGATTCCCGTTCTTGCATGCTTTGTATAGCCGTTGACGTCGATGAGGATGTCGATTTCGTCCGCACCAATCTGTGCGGCCGCATCGATATCGCTGAGCCCGGTAATATCACGCCAAGAGTCGACGGCGATTTTGATCCGTTCCTGCGTCGCATCGTTCGTTCGCGGCTCACCGCAATAATAAGCGAAAACTTCGACGCTACGTTTATCATGTAGCTCGAGAACCTCGCTGAGCGCGAAGCCCACAGCGTGATCCCGCAAATCTGACGATACATAGCCGACACGCAAGCGCTGTTCGGTTCCGGTTTTCATCCGTGGCTGCTTGCGTGGGAAGTTCTTAAGATCGGGTTGTCCGACCAGTTGCTTATTGTAGCGATAAGCTTTGGCAAGCTGAAACAAGGGATCGTCGACGTGGCAGGCAAGCGTCAACGGAGACATCGCGTCGAGCAATTGGCGTGTTGAAACATGATCTGAGCCAACCAATGTTGGCCATTTGCATTGGCGCTGCCGCAGTGACGTCCAATGCTGAGCTGATTCGGTTTTGTCCGGCCGCAACTCGATAGCTTGCCATAGCGCCGTTTCTGCCTTTTCGAAATGACCTGCGTTTTCGAGAACACGGCCGACATGCTGCAGCATCATCAAACGATGACCTGCTCGTTCCGCCGTGATTTCATTCGTGGCATCCAGGTAACTGTACCATTGCTGGACTGCCTGGCCGGTTGAACCGCAATCTTCGAGTGCCCGACCAAGGTTGATGTGTGCCTGCCCGAATCGCGGATCAATTTTCAAACAGGCGCGCAACGCATGAATCGCTCCAGCCACATCCCCCAACTGCCGCAAAATGACGGAGTAATTGAAGTAGACAACGTGCAGCAACGGATGCGTGTCGTTGAACGCGATCCACGTTCTGTAAAGCTCTGACGCCAGCCGTGCTTGACCCGTCTCGCTGAGGCTCTCAACGAGCTGCAGTAACTCGGAAAGGGATAGGTGCTGATTTCGCGCCCTGTTCAGGAGCTCTACGAGCGGAGGCGGAACATCCGGGGCAACTGCATTGTTAACGAGCATATGCATCCTAGCAGTAAATGGTCTTCCGGTCGGGTTCGAAGCCGGAGGAAGTGGCATTGCTCTCGTGTATCGATGCTAGCTTGCTTTGAGCTTGTCACTATTTCGCGTATGTGCAGTCAATATTCGATTTTATTAATTAATTATTGTATCAATAACGAACAAATGATCTTATTGGGTGGCGCGATATGTATAACTAAGATAAACCAAGGCAATTTTTGCAATTAAAATGTGATATTTTTTATGCATTGTGTAAATATGTGAGATTTATAGAATTATTTTAATGTTATATGCCATATATTGCGGGATATAACCAGCTGTATTGAAAAAGTAATGCGTATTTCCCAGAAGTTAATTTGATTTCGCCGTAATGATTGATTTCTTCGAGCGGAATACAGGAATTAAGCTTGTATGTCCGCAAGCTCTCTCGCGGATTGTGGATTAATATAAGTATATCCCCGGTTGTTTTTCGTGGCTTCTGGTAAAAGTTATGCCACGTTAACCGTAAATTAAAGGCGGCCCATTAATTCTCTGGTTAAGACACGGGCTGATGACGCAACATTAGCGTGTGCTGAAGTCAAGATTTTGATCAAACGGCTCAGCGCTAGCGAGACGTTTATACGAAGGCGTTGGGATCAGGGTCGTTACGGACCCTGCGTGCATGAAGCCCTTCCAGCGCTTCGGCTTTCGCGAGCCATGTTTCTCACAACATTCTTTCCGTCCGGCAGGACACTTGAGTGGCAGGCGCAATAACCGCCTCTGACCACGTGGGTGTCGGGGTTTCGGCGCGACCTGCGTCCGAAGCCCCGGTCAAGAGACAGGCGCGCTCTTTTACGCTGTCGACGTCAGAGAAATGGCATCAGCTATAGGTTAACATTAGGGGCCCCCACACCAATGACCTCAATCATTTCTTCTTTGACCGTCAATCAGATCAAATCTCTTTCCACCACCGTCATCGCATCTCTCACGACCAGTGACGTGGCAGCATTGAGCACCACGCAAATCAAAGCGCTTTCCTCATCACAGATCAAAGCGCTGCAGACCGACGAGGTCGCAGCCCTGACGACCGATCAGATGAGCGCGGTATCCGCCAGCGCGATCAAGGGTCTCAGCCTGAGCCAATTGGCGGTTCTCGACACGACAAAAATAGAAAACCTGAGCACAGAGCAGGTCGCCGCCTTTAGCGCGGATCAGATTGGGGGATTTGGCTCGTCGCAGGCTGAGGCTTTGACCACCTCACAGGTCCACGTCTTGAGCTCCGCCCAGATCGGCGCCTTGTCGACGGATGACATTGCCGGCTTCTCGACCGCCGACATCGCCGCCATCACGACTGCCGCTCTTGCCGGTCTGTCGACGGCCAATGTCGCGGTCTTGTCGTCCGATCAGGCTGCCGCCTTGACCACGGCACAGGTTGCTGTGCTGAAAACCACTCAGATCCATGCTCTGACCTCGACCCAAGTCGGTGCGCTCAGCACCTCGCAGGTCGGAACTTTCAGTTCGACCCAGGTCGGTGCTCTCACCACGGACAATGTCGCGGGCCTGTCGACCACCCAGGTTGCAGCGCTTAGCGCCAAGTCGGTCGCCGGCTTCACCACGGCCCAGGTCGGTGCGCTCGGTTCCGACAAGGTTGCCGCCCTGACGACCGCTCAGGTCGGCGCCCTGAGCTCTGCTCAGATCGGTGCTTTGAGCAGCGCCGAGATCGCTGGTCTGTCGACCGCTGACATCGCTGCCATCAACACCGCAGCACTGGGCAGCTTATCAACGGCCAATATCGCAATCCTGTCGTCCGATCAGGCTGCTGCCTTGACCACGGCCCAGGTCGCGACGCTCAAGACCACGCAGATCCATGCTCTGACATCGACCCAGGTCGGTGCGCTCAGCACCTCGCAGGTCGGAACTTTCAGTTCGACCCAGGTCGGTGCCCTCACGACCGACAACGTCGCCGGTCTTTCGACCACGCAGATTGGTGCTCTCACCTCAAAGTCTGTGACGGGTCTGTCCACCGCTCAGGTCGGCGCGCTGAGTTCGACACAGGTCGAGGCGCTGAGCCCCGTCCTTATCGGTTCGTTGAATTCTGCCCAGATCGGTGCCTTGTCGACAGACGATATCGCCAGCTTCTCGACCGCCGACATCGCCGCCATCACGACTGCCGCTCTTGCCGGTCTGTCGACGGCCAATGTCGCGGTCTTGTCGTCCGATCAGGCTGCCGCTTTGACCACGGCACAGGTTGCTACGCTCAAGACCACGCAGATCCATGCTCTGACGTCGAGCCAGGTCGGTGCGCTCAGCACCTCTCAGGTCGGCACCTTGAGTGCCGCTCAGGTCGGTGCCCTCACGACCGACAACGTCGCCGGTCTTTCGACCACGCAGATTGGTGCTCTCACCTCAAAGTCCGTGACCGGTCTGTCGACCGCTCAGGTCGGTGCCCTAAGCTCGACACAGGTCGAGGCTTTGAGCCCCACGCTTGTCGGTTCGTTGAACTCCGCACAAATCGGGGCCTTGTCGACGGCTGACATCGCTACCTTCTCGACCGCCGACATCGCAGCGATCAACACCGCGGCGCTTGCCGGTCTGTCGACGGCCAATGTCGCGGCCCTGTCGTCTGATCAGGCTGCTGCCTTGACCACGGCTCAGGTTGCTACACTCAAGACCACGCAGGTCAACGCCCTGACCTCGACCCAGGTCGGTGCGCTCAGCACCTCTCAGGTTGGAGCTTTCAGCGCAACCCAGGTCGGTGCTCTGACCACGGACAATGTCGCCGGACTGTCGACCACGCAGGCCGCAGCCCTCAGCTCCAAGTCGATCACCGGTCTCACCACCGCTCAGGTCGGTGTACTTGGCTCGGCCAATGTCGCGGCACTCAGCACGGCTCAGGTCGGTGCCCTGAACTCCACTCAGATCGGTGCCTTGAGCAGCGCTGAGCTTGCCGGTCTGTCGACCGCCGATATCGCCGCCATCAACACCGCGGCGCTTGCCGGTCTCTCAACGGGTAACGTTGCGACACTATCGTCTGACCAGGCTGCTGCGTTGACGACGGCACAGGTTGCTACGCTCAAGACCACGCAGATCCATGCTCTGACGTCGACCCAGGTCGGTGCGCTCAGCACCTCGCAGGTTGGAGCTTTCAGCGCTGCCCAGGTCGGTGCTCTGACCACGGACAATGTCGCCGGACTGTCGACCACGCAGGCCGCAGCGCTTAGCGCCAAGTCGATCACCGGTCTTACCACCGCTCAGGTCGGTGTACTCGGCTCGGCCAATGTCGCGGCACTCTCCACGGCTCAGGTCGGTGCCCTGAACTCCACTCAGATCGGTGCCTTGAGCAGCGCTGAGCTTGCTGGTCTGTCGACGGCGGATATCGCCGCCATCAACACCGCCGCCCTCGGAGGACTGTCGGAGGCCAATGTTGCAGCCCTGTCGTCTGATCAGGCTGCCGCTTTGACCACGGCTCAGGTCGCGACGCTCAAGACCACGCAGATCCACGCTCTGACCTCGACGCAGGTCGGTGCGCTCAGCACCTCTCAGGTTGGAGCTTTCAGTTCGACCCAGGTCGGTGCTCTGACTACCGACAATGTTGCGGGCCTGTCGACCACGCAGGCCGCGGCCCTCAGCGCCAAGTCGATCACCGGTCTCACCACCGCTCAGGTCGGCGCACTCGGCTCGGCCAATGTCGCGGCACTCTCCACGGCTCAGGTCGGTGCCCTGAACTCTACTCAGATCGGCGCTTTGAGCAGCGACGAAATCGCCGGTCTGTCGACGGCGGATATCGCCGCCATCAACACCGCCGCTCTCGGAGGACTGTCGACGGCCAATGTCGCGGTCTTGTCGTCCGACCAGGCAGCTGCCTTGACGACGGCACAGGTTGCTACACTGAAGACCACGCAGATCCATGCTCTGACGTCGAGCCAGGTCGGTGCGCTCAGCACCTCTCAGGTCGGCACTCTCAGCGCTGCCCAGGTCGGTGCACTGACCACGGACAATGTCGCCGGTCTTTCGACCACGCAGATTGGTGCTCTCACCTCAAAGTCTGTGACGGGTCTGTCCACCGCTCAGGTCGGTGCACTGAGCTCGACACAGGTCGAGGCTTTGAGCCCCGCGCTTGTCGGTTCGTTGAACTCCGCACAAATTGGTGCCTTGAGCAGCGCTGACATCGCCAGCTTCTCGACCGCCGACATCGCAGCAATCAACACCGCGGCGCTTGCCGGTCTGTCGACGGCCAATGTCGCAGCCCTGTCGTCCGATCAGGCTGCCGCCTTGACCACGGCGCAGGTTGCTACACTGAAGACCACACAGGTCAACGCCCTGACCTCGACCCAGGTCGGTGCGCTCAGCACCTCTCAGGTTGGAGCTTTCAGTTCGACCCAGGTCGGTGCTCTGACTACCGACAATGTCGCCGGACTGTCGACCACGCAGGCCGCAGCCCTCAGCGCCAAGTCGATCACCGGTCTTACCACCGCTCAGGTCGGCGCACTCGGCTCGGCCAATGTCGCGGCACTCAGCACGGCTCAGGTCGGTGCCCTGAACTCCACTCAGATCGGTGCCTTGAGCAGCGCAGAACTCGCTGGTCTGTCGACGGCGGATATCGCCGCCATCAACACCGCCGCTCTCGGAGGACTGTCGGAGGCCAATGTCGCAGCCCTGTCGTCTGATCAGGCTGCCGCCTTGACCACGGCTCAGGTCGCGACGCTCAAGACCACGCAGATCCATGCTCTGACGTCGACCCAGGTCGGTGCGCTCAGCACCTCTCAGGTCGGCACCTTGAATGCCGCTCAGGTCGGTGCCCTCACGACCGACAACGTCGCCGGTCTTTCGACCACGCAGATTGGTGCTCTCACCTCAAAGTCCGTGACCGGTCTGTCGACCGCTCAGGTCGGTGCCCTAAGCTCGACACAGGTCGAGGCTTTGAGCCCCACGCTTGTCGGTTCGTTGAACTCCGCACAAATCGGGGCCTTGTCGACGGCTGACATCGCTACCTTCTCGACCGCCGACATCGCAGCGATCAACACCGCGGCGCTTGCCGGTCTGTCGACGGCCAATGTCGCGGCCCTGTCGTCTGATCAGGCTGCCGCCTTGACCACGGCTCAGGTCGCGACACTCAAGACCACGCAGGTCAACGCCCTGACCTCGACCCAGGTCGGTGCGCTCAGCACCTCTCAGGTTGGAGCTTTCAGTTCGACCCAGGTCGGTGCTCTGACTACCGACAATGTCGCCGGACTGTCGACCACGCAGGCCGCAGCCCTCAGCGCCAAGTCGATCACCGGTCTTACCACCGCTCAGGTCGGCGCACTCGGCTCGGCCAATGTCGCGGCACTCAGCACGGCTCAGGTCGGTGCCCTGAACTCCACTCAGATCGGTGCCTTGAGCAGCGCAGAACTCGCTGGTCTGTCGACGGCGGATATCGCCGCCATCAACACCGCCGCTCTCGGAGGACTGTCGGAGACCAATGTCGCAGCCCTATCGTCTGATCAGGCTGCCGCCTTGACCACGGCTCAGGTCGCGACGCTCAAGACCACGCAGATCCATGCTCTGACGTCGACCCAGGTCGGTGCGCTCAGCACCTCGCAGGTCGGCACTCTCAGCGCTGCCCAGGTCGGGGCCTTGACCACGGACAATGTTGCGGGCCTGTCGACCACGCAGGCCGCAGCGCTTAGCGCCAAGTCGATCACCGGTCTCACCACCGCTCAGGTCGGTGTACTCGGCTCGGCCAATGTCGCGGCACTCTCCACGGCTCAGGTCGGTGCCCTGAACTCCACTCAGATCGGTGCCTTGAGCAGCGCAGAACTCGCTGGTCTGTCGACGGCGGATATCGCCGCCATCAACACCGCCGCTCTCGGAGGACTGTCGGAGGCCAATGTCGCAGCCCTGTCGTCTGATCAGGCTGCCGCTTTGACCACGGCTCAGGTCGCGACGCTCAAGACCACGCAGATCCACGCTCTGACCTCGACGCAGGTCGGTGCGCTCAGCACCTCGCAGGTTGGAGCTTTCAGTTCGACCCAGGTCGGTGCTCTGACTACGGACAATGTTGCGGGCCTGTCGACCACGCAGGCCGCGGCCCTCAGCGCCAAGTCGATCACCGGTCTCACCACCGCTCAGGTCGGCGCACTCGGCTCGGCCAATGTCGCGGCACTCGGCACGGCTCAGGTCGGTGCCCTGAACTCCACTCAGATCGGTGCCTTGAGCAGCGCAGAACTCGCTGGTCTGTCGACGGCGGATATCGCCGCCATCAACACCGCCGCTCTCGGAGGACTGTCGGAGACCAACGTTGCGACACTATCGTCTGATCAGGCTGCTGCCTTGACGACGGCTCAGGTCGCGACGCTCAAGACCACGCAGATCCATGCTCTGACCTCGACCCAGGTCGGTGCGCTCAGCACCTCTCAGGTTGGCACTCTCAGCGCTGCCCAGGTCGGCGCTCTGACCACGGACAACGTCGCCGGTCTTTCGACCACGCAGATTGGTGCTCTCAGCACAAAGTCTGTGACGGGTCTGTCCACCGCACAGGTCGGCGCACTGAGCTCGACACAGGTCGAGGCTTTGAGCTCGACACAGACCGCAGCCTTGACTTCAAGTCAGATAGGTGCGCTGTCGACGGCCGATATTGCGGTCTTCTCAACCGATGATATCGCGGCTATCACCACCACAGCCCTTGCCGGTCTGTCGACGACGGATATCGGAAGCTTGTCGAGCGGTCAGTTGCAAGCGATCACGACAACACAGCTGCAGGCTATGAACACTGATCAGGTAGCAGCCGTCATTGCGGCTTATCACGCCGCCTAATCCAATCGCACAGCGATTGCGGTGCGATTAGTCTCGAACGACACGAAAATATTCACGGCGCCTACAAGGCGCCGTGAACTTTTGATCGGCTATGTGGCGGAAGCCCAGCAAGCGGTTGCAAAAAGCGTCAGTCTCAACCGTTGATGCGGCCACAGTTTATGAGGCCGCGTCTACGAAGCCACGAAAAACGCGGTTTCCCGGATGGTCCGTTCCGGCAAATAGCTCCTGGTGCCATTGAAGGCCAATCGCAAACGCGTTGGATACGATTTCGATGGCCTCCACGATACCGTCTTCTGCGCAGGCACTCGCAATCACGGCGGGCGAAAGTTGCACGACCGCTTCGCGGTGAAAAGTGTTCACCTCAATGCGCAGCGTGCCGATAATGTCCGCCAGCCGCGAGCCTGGAAGGATATCGACGAAATGCAGTTGCCCTCGCTTGTCGTGCTCGGACGCAGCAGGAACGGATGCGCGTAGGTCGGGTGTGAGGCGACATCCGCTCAGGCAGGCAAGCATCTGCATACCCGCGCAAATGCCGAGGACGGGCTTGTTCCTCTCAAGGTAGCCCTCAACCATGGCTCTTTCGACATCGAGGCGTTCCGATGGTGGGGCTTTGGAGACTTCGCCGGGGATATACCAATCGTCGGGATAAGCGAACCGGCCGCCCACAGACACCAGGCCATCAAACTCGTTCAAAACAACATCCACGACTTCAGGCAGATAGGGGATGCCGAAAGGTAGGCCTCCCGCATCCCGAATAGCCTGAAAATATCCCTTCGCCGCTTCGTAGCGGGTGCCGCCTGTGCTCGTGTTCTCATCGAGAATGATGGCAATGCGGGGCTGATGCATGAGGTCCGGTCCTCCAACCTTTGCTTATTTCAACATAGATTCCCCTACGTCACGAAATGAGCAGCCTTTAAACAAGTACAGGCGTCTGTATAAACTCGGATCTAAATCGAGCGCAATTTCGTTGGGCTCTCGGCATTCACACTGGGCTGTCGACCTTCCAATTAAAGCGATGGGACGACCGATACCCTGAGGGCAAGAGCATAAGCTGGGCTCCGTCGATACGGTCTTTCTCACTTTTATCCGCAGCAGGCGCTCTTTTGCGATGAAGGACCGCAGCAGCTAACGCCTTTTCCAGTTTCCTCAGCAAGCCAGCGATCGCGGGGCTTGCAGCTTGCCGGCCGTGCCGCAAGCTCGATATGGACCTGACCGGCGCGAAGGTTAGGGTAGGCTGCCTGGTAAAGCTGCATCGGCTGCACGCCATCGCTCACCTCAAAGGTCAGCTTGGCCGAGCCGTCGAGTTTCACATGTTCGGACACTTTGCGAATGATCGCCGCGAACTTGCCGGCCGGCATATGGGTGCGATCATCCTCGTCAATATCCCAAAGCTGCACGAAAATCTCCGTCCAGGCTTCCGGGTTGGCGCCGCAGTCGAGCGCGGCGAACTGGCCGGCTTTGACCTCGGTCACATGATAGCCACCCTTCACAGACCGACCGTCGTAGTGGAACACCAGTGGCAGATCCTTCGCTGTCGCCAGCGTTTCGAGAAGCAAACCAAGGCTGATATCGGTGCGCTGAATTTTCGAGTTGTCGATCGCATTCATTTGCGGTATTCCTCGTTTCAATGATTCAAGGATGATTGAAATATGGACCAGCGTCAAGCCCTCGGCGCCTTCGCCGCCCTTTCTCAGGAAACCCGCCTGCAGATCGTGCGCCTGCTCGTTGTTGCCGGTCCGGAGGGCATGGCTGCCGGCGCCTTGGCCGAGAAGGTCGAGGTCTCCCCGTCGAACATCTCCTTCCATCTCAAGGAGCTCGAGCATTCCGGGTTGATTGCCGCGCAACGACAATCCCGCTCGATCATCTACACCGCCCACTATGAATCCCTGGGCGGCCTGGTCCGCTTCCTGATGGAAGATTGCTGCTCCGGTCACCCGGAAATTTGTGCACCCGCCGCGGAGGTCGCGGCCTGCTGCACTCCTAAAATGGAGGAGAAACTGCGATGACCACCGACCGCGTTTACAATGTTCTCTTTCTCTGCACCGGCAATTCCGCCCGCTCGATCCTGGCGGAGTCGATCCTCAACACCGAAGGGAAGGGCCGTTTCAAGGCCTATTCGGCCGGCAGCCAGCCGAAGGGCGAGGTCAATCCGCACGCATTGAAGGAACTCGAAGCACTGGGCTATCCGTCTACGGGCTTCCGTTCGAAGGGCTGGGACGAGTTCGCCAAGCCGGGCGCACCGGAAATGGACTTCATCTTCACGGTCTGCGACAGCGCCGCCGGCGAGGCCTGCCCGGTCTGGATCGGCCATCCGATGACTGCCCACTGGGGAATCGAGGATCCCGCCGCCGTCGAAGGCAACGAAGTCGAGAAGGCTCGTGCCTTTGCTCAGGCCGCAAGATATCTGAAAAACCGTATATCGCTGTTCGTGAACCTGCCGCTCGCTACGATCGACAAGCTCGCATTGGAAACGCACCTGCGTCAGATCGGCGCGATGGAAGGCGCCAGCCAAAAGCAGACCGAGGCAAACTGATGGCCGGGTTCGATCTGACGCGCCGGTTGGTCGCCGAGACCCTTGGCACCGCGATGCTGGTCGCGACCGTGGTCGGATCGGGCATCATGGCAACGTCGCTGACACAGGACGTAGGGCTCGCGCTACTCGGCAACACTTTGGCGACAGGCGCCATCCTCGTCGTGCTGATCACCGTGCTCGGACCGATCTCCGGCGCCCACTTCAATCCGGCGGTATCGCTGGTCTTCGCAATGTCGCGCGTACTGCCGAAGCGCGATTTTGGCGGGTATGTCCTGGCACAGGTTGCTGGAGGAGTGGTCGGCACGCTGGCTGCGCATCTGATGTTCGACCTGCCGCTGATCGAGCTGTCGAGCAGAGTTCGCACCGGTGGCGCGCAATGGTTCTCGGAAGGTGTTGCAACCTTCGGGCTGGTGGCGACCATCCTTGCCGGCATCAAGTTCGAACAGAAGGCGGTGCCGTGGTTGGTCGGACTTTACATCACCGCCGCCTACTGGTTCACCGCCTCGACCTCTTTCGCCAATCCGGCAGTGGCCTTGGCCCGCTCGCTGACCAATACCTTCTCCGGCATTCGCCCGGTCGATCTTCCGGGCTTCTGGGTGGCGGAGATCGCCGGCGCGGTCGCAGCCCTTATTCTGTTCACTTGGCTGCTGCAGCCACGTGCGTCATCAACCGTATCGTCAGAGGCAAAGCTATGAACGTCACCATCTATCACAATCCGGCCTGCGGCACCTCGCGCAATACGCTGGCGATGATCCGTAATGCTGGTATCGACCCGACCGTCATTGAATATCTCAAGACGCCGCCATCGCGTGAAGAGCTCGCCAAGATGATCGCCGACGCACGCCTCAGCGTGCGTGAAGCCATTCGTCAGAAGGATACGCCCTACGCCGAGCTCGGTCTCGACAATCCTGCCTTGACCGACGATCAGCTGCTCGATGCAATGTTGAAGGACCCGATCCTGATCAACCGGCCGTTCGTGATCACACCGCTCGGCACGCGCCTGTCCAGGCCATCGGAGGTCGTGCTCGAGATCCTGCCGGAAACGCACAAGGGCGCCTTCACCAAGGAAGACGGCGAGAAGGTGCTCGATGCCGAGGGCAAGCGCATTGTCTGATCTGCCAGCCGCTTCGCCGGCACATCTGCGCCACATTGACTTGGAGACATTGCGGCCGCCGTTCTCCACGCACAAGCCCCGCATCCTGATCCTCTACGGCTCGCTGCGCGCCATCTCCTACAGCCGCTTCCTCGCGCATGAGGCCGGCCGGTTGCTCGAGCACTTCGGCTGCGAGGTGCGGATATTCAATCCGGAAGGTCTGCCGCTACCCGACGGCGCGCCGGTCAGCCATCCGAAGGTGCAGGAACTGCGCGAGTTGTCAGCATGGTCCGAGGGTCAGGTCTGGGTCAGCCCGGAACGCCACGGTGCGATGACTGGCATCATGAAGGCACAGATCGACTGGATACCGCTCTCGGTCGGCTCCGTGCGGCCAACGCAGGGCAAGACGCTGGCAGTGATGCAGGTGTCGGGCGGCTCACAATCGTTTAACGCCGTCAATCAGTTGCGGATTCTCGGGCGCTGGATGCGGATGATCACCATCCCGAACCAATCGTCGGTCGCCAAGGCCTTTCAGGAGTTCGACGCCGACGGCCGGATGAAACCATCCTCCTTTTACGACAGGGTCGTCGACGTCTGCGAGGAACTGGTCAAATTCACCTGGCTGACGCGTGACGCATCAGATTACCTCACCGATCGTTACAGCGAGCGGAAGGAGGAAGCAGAAAAGCTCGAGCAGCGTGTGAGCCTGAAATCCCTATGACCACCAGCAACGAACGGCCACCCATCGCCGCAATCCTCGCCCTCGGTCTCACGCAGATCATCGGCTACGGAACGCTCTATTACAGCTTCAGCATCCTCGCGCCGGATATGGCGCGGGATTTGAACTGGTCGTCGGAATGGATTTTTGGTGCGCTATCAGCGGCTCTCCTGATCGGCGGTCTCGCCGCGCCAACGATGGGCAAGTGGATCGATCGCTTTGGCGCCGGCAGGATCATGACGACCGGCTCGGCGATCGCGGCTGCGGCGCTTACCGCCTGCGCGTTTGCTCCCGGCAAGGTCGCCTTCGTTGCCGCGCTGATCGCGATCGAGACTGCATCCAGCCTGGTGCAATATGGGGCGGCTTTCGCATTGCTCGTCCAGATCAGGCCGAAGGTTGCCCAGCGCAGCATTACCTATCTGACGCTGATCGCCGGCTTTGCTTCGACGATCTTCTGGCCGATCACGACGGCGTTGCATACGCATCTCTCCTGGCAAAACGTCTATCTGATCTTCGCGGCGATCAATCTTCTGGTCTGCCTTCCCATTCATGCGTGGTTGTCGCACAGCGTCAGCGAAATCCGCAAACGCGAGAAGAACGAAGCGCCAAGGCATGTCGAACCAAGCCTTCCGCCGTCGATCCGGACGCCGGCCTTCATCCTGATGGTCATGGGGTTTGCCTTGGAGAGCTTCGTCAACGCAGCACTGCTGGTCCATATGGTTCCCGTGCTGTCCGGACTTAGGCTTGGAGCCATGGCCGTGATGGTCGGCATGCTTTTTGGCCCGTCGCAGGTGCTGAGCCGCTTCACCAACATGGTCTTCGGGGGTGGTCTATCGCAACTGACGCTCGCGCTTATCTCCGCTGTGTTGTTGCCGGCAGCTCTTGTCGTTTTGATAGTCACTGCGCCGTCGGTGCTGGGCGCACTGGCGTTTGCCGTCGTCTTCGGTCTTGGGTCGGGGCTGAACAGCATCGTGCAGGGGACTTTGCCACTGGCACTATTTGGAAGTGAGGGCTACGGAAAGCGGCAGGGACAAGTCTTAGCCATTCGTCTGATGATCTCATCGACCGCACCGTTTATTCTGGCGTTCATGATGGAAAACATCGGCGTATCCTGGTCTCTGTCTGTCGCCGCCGTACTCGGCACTGTCGCCGTTGCAGCGTTCTTCGGCATCATGCGGCTGATGCGGCCATTGACCAGACCCCAACCTCTTCTAAACGGACGGTAACCTTCCAACTGGAAGGAGATGGCAGCGCCTCTGCATCTGAGAATGAAATCACGCAGGCCTCTGTTTTCGGCGCGGTCTTTTCCATAGCGGCAAATGACGTGAAGATGGGCTCCCCCGGTGCAGGCGATCGCTCCCGGCAAAAAATTTTCCCGGCCTCTGTCGGAACCCCCTTCTGTTGGCCGTCCTTGGAGCATCAAACGCTTCAACCCGGAGGGATATCGTGGAAAACGCTCAATCGACTTGGCAGACCGCCGCCATTCTCATCGCCCGCCTAATCTTCGCTGCCGTCTTTCTGATGGCCGTCTCATTCAAATTCATGGATATGGGCGCCACTGCCAGCTATATCGCCGCCGCCGGCTTCCCGTTCTCGCCGTTGTTGGCCTGGTGTGCAGCGATCCTCGAAGTGCTGCTGGTCATTGCCTTCTTGACCGGCGCCTTCTTCACCCCGGCGGCGATCGTTGCTGCCGTTTATGTGATCTTCCTCGGATTCTCATTCCATGGCCCGTCGCACTGGGCCGGCAACCAGGCGGAATTCGGCTTCTTCGTCGACCACTTTACCTTTGTAGCCGGTCTGTTCTTTGCCGCCGTGCACGGGCCGGGGAGCGTGCTTGCCGTCAGGGCGGGTTGGCCCGGCGGGGCGTGAGCGTCCGGCTTTACATGGACTAAAGCCGGATCCTGAACCGCACATAGACCCTTATACGACGGGCGGCGCAGATTGCCGGCGTTGGTCCAACCACGAAATTCGATCTCGCAATCGGTGTTGGTTGGGCGAAGACCAGACTTTTGCCCTTAAGCGGCACCACCGGTTGTTTTGTCTTGGGCCTGCCCAGCGTCTGTATGTTCAATAATGACTTCGGCGGCGTTCCCATCAAATTCACCCTGGATCCGGTGTCCGATCGACAGCAACTTATCGTCGCGTGATCGGTGAACGGTTCACATCATCTCAGCTGGTCGGATAGCCGAGCCGTCACTGAAACGGCTCAATCTGTAGGGTGCCGGATCGACGAAAGGGTCTTCGTCAAGAGCCAACTCGCTTGCGAGGCGTCCGGCGCCTGGTCCGATGCCGAAGCCGTGGCCACTGAAACTGGAAGCGATGACGAGGCCTGCCACCTTGTCGACCTTCGATATGACCGGGATCAGATCCGGCGACGTATCGATCATTCCGCCCCAGGAGCGGGCTACACCGATGCCTCCAAGAGCCGGAAACTCCTTTACGGCAGTTATCAAGGCTCGCTTGACCAGTTGGGCGTCCGGCGCCGGGTCCAGGATCCGTATTTTCTCGAACGGCGATACCTGATCATTTTCCCAGCCGCCCCAAGCCTCGGGGCCATTCCAGAAACTGCCATTGAGCCGATATTTGAGTTTCTTTGCGATCTTGCTGCGATACATCTGATAGAATTTGGTAGCGTAACGCATGCCTTGTGGGGCGATGCTGACCGTCCCGCGGCCAGGAATGGCAAGCGTATAGGTTCCATCGATGCGTCGCCGCAGTGCCAGATCCGAAACGTGGGCGCAGCCCGCACCGAGGACATCGGGAGCAGCCGTCGTCTGCAAGGCCGTGCCGCCAATGTTTGCGGCCGGAAGATCGATACCGTGATGGCGGCAGAAGCGGGAGGTCCAGGCACCACCGGCGCAAACAACCGCGTTCGCCTTGATCAGGCCGTGTTCGGTCCAAACCCCTGCCACTCGCCCGTTGGTAATCTCCAGGCCGCGAGCGGCGCAATTCTGATGCAGCGAGACGCCGATCTGCTTGGCGCCTTCGGCCATGGCTGGAGCGGCCAAGCTTGGCTCGGCCTTGCCATCGGTTGGCGACCACACGCCTCCGAGCCAGGACGAACTGCTGAGGGGCGAGCGCTTCTTCATTTCGGACGCGGTGAGGATTTGGCTGTGGAATCCCTGTTCCCGCGCCGCTGCACCCCATTTCTCCCAGCGATCCAGGTCGGCCTGATGGCGGGTGCAGTATAGGATGCCGGCACGGCGGAAACCGAGGTCGCGGCCGAGCTCCGGACCGAGCTGCTCCCATCGCTGTAAGCTGTACATGGCCAGCGCCAACTCATACGGGTCGCGGTTCTGCTGCCGGACCCATCCCCAATTGCGGCTCGATTGCTCGCCGCCGACGATACCCTTGTCGATCAGCGCCACGGACACTCCCTTGCGGGCAAGCTCATAGGCAGTGGATACGCCAACGATACCTGCTCCGATCACGACGACATCCACTTCGCTGGGGAAGCCTGGGCTGTCGGAAACTGCTTCGACGTCAGTCGGCATGGCTTTCGGGTTCCTTTCCGGAAGTACGGGGACGAGCGATGGGGCCAGCGCCTTCGAGCAGGGGTCGAAGAAGCCGCTCGATGTCGCCGGGGTCGGGGGTGTGGCGATATTCGATGGCGGGCATGCCTGGTGGAAGCAACTCCAAGACGGCTTCGGCACCGGAAGAATAGACAACGACGTCGTTGTCAGTGAGCGCCGCCCCCAACTCATCGCTGTCGACCATCGCCGCATTGAGCACTGCGACATGAGGTGCGAACCG
The DNA here is from genome assembly GCF_012275435.1 of Rhizobium sp. SG741. Lineage (NCBI taxonomy): Bacteria > Pseudomonadati > Pseudomonadota > Alphaproteobacteria > Hyphomicrobiales > Rhizobiaceae > Rhizobium > Rhizobium sp. SG741. The sequence continues at coordinate 421,401 of NZ_JAAZQP010000006.1, read as the reverse complement.
GCGGACGCCGGAGCTCAAAATCGGCAGAAAGTCCGGGAAGAGCGACACGGCGATAACCCGGGCGCGGGGATCGATCGACGCGAGCGCGCGGCGCGTATCCTCTGATGGGATCAGGCCGATCGCGACGACGCGCTGCCCCGGAAGCAGAGCAGACACCTCCCGCTGGAGCACGAGCGAGGCCACGACAAAGTCGGCAGCGGCGGCCCGGTGAAGCGCGCCTTCGTCCTTGGTGAGTGCGTCGAAGGTGACAGGCTCGATCATCACGCCCGATCCGAGTATCGAGGTGGCCACTCGAGCATAGGCTGCGGTAGTATGGGCAAAGTTGCCGACCATCACCAGCTGCCAGGTTCTCCCGCCGGCGCTCCTCGCGGTCAAGCGCGTCGCGATCAGTCCTGCGATGTCGCTGTTGCTCAGGCCCAGAGCCAGGCCCTGATCCAGGACTGCGTCCACACGCCTGTGAAAGTCCTGGAGGCGCTGGTCGATTGGGTCCGCGGGGCGAGCGACAAACGTGCCAGAGCCCACCCGCCCCTCGATGAGCCCGGCCTCTTTTATCTCGCGGTAGACCTGGACGATCGTCATCGGCGCCACGCCGGTCTCGTCCGCCAGATCGCGGACGGACGGAAGGCGGTCGCCCGGTTTCAGGTCGCCAGACGAAATTCCCCATTGAATCAAGCCCCGCAATTGGACGCCGAGGGGCACCGGCAGGGCGCGGTCGAGCACGAGGCGGATTGGATTCTGCGTTTTCATTGTTACACAGTAATAGAACAATATTAGGCTCGTCAATGACGAAGCGTCCAGAAACACAGCATGCGTGCGTTATGTTTCTTTGGTCGCGTGCGTTGACAGATCAGCAATTGATACATAATCGTTATATAAAACTATAACAAAAGAGAGCCCTTCCAGGATGACAAATTCCTTCAAGCCGCTGCCGCCGCGGAGAATTTTGCCCGGGCCGCCGCTATCGCCGTCAGGCTGCCGTCACCTCATCGATTTCTGCATATCCGCCAGCTAGGAGACCAGCATGCAAAACCTACCTGAACTTAAGACCGGGCGCCCACGCATCGAGCAGGGATTCCTGCGTCCGATACCCGAGATCGAGATTCCCTTCGGCCTTGTTGAAGGGGCTAAGCCGGGACCGTGCCTCATCGTCACTGCAGGCGTGCACGCTTCGGAATATTGTTCAATCGAGGCTGCTGTCCGTCTGATGCATACGGACCCGCAGAAGCTCTGCGGGACCCTTCTTGTTCTCCCGATCCTCAATGTCACGGGGTTCCGGGCGCGCAGCATCTACGTGATGCCGGAAGACGGCAACAACCTGAACCGCATGTTTCCCGGACAGCCGGACGGCAGCGCGGGCCAGCGGCTTGCACACTGGCTCGTAACCGAGGTATTCCCGAAGGCGGACGCCTATCTCGACCTGCACGGCGGTGACATGAGCGAGAGCCTGACGCCTTTCACGATCTATCCCGGCGGCCACGCGCCGTCCGAAGCGCTGGCCGCTGCCTTCGGCCTGCCGATTTCGGTTGGATCGCAATCGAAGAGCAACACGATCAGCGCGGCCGGCGCGCTTGGCATACCGAGCGTGCTTGTCGAGATCGGCTGCAACGGTCTTTGGGACGAGGCCAGCGTTACCGCCATGATGGATGGAATCGGGCGCATTATGCATCACATGCACATGACCGAAGGCGCCACCAACCCAGTCATTGCCCCGCGGCTCATGACGATGAGCGTGCCGCTCGCACCCGTGTCCGGCCTTTGGTACAGCGCGAAACGCCTGTCCGATCCAATCGCCATCGGCGACAGACTTGGCGAAATTCGCGACGTGTTCGGGACCGTGCTGGCGACAATCGTGGCCGAAAAGCCAGGCGAAGTCCTTTACCAACTCACCACACTGGCTGTGAACGCCGGCGAGGCGCTTGTCGGCATCGGTATTCCGGTCGAGGCGACGTCCTGACGGGAAGCAGCGGCCATCGGCATGCCCCGCCGTCGACAACGATGTCACGCCCGGAGCATGCGACCCGCCGTACGCCGGGGTGAATTTGCATATGCCAAGGGAGCCGCGCGTGAAGCCGGCGGCGACGCCGCGGCAATAGGGTGATCCGCTGAGCGACATCCTTCTCCCTGTGTCCCCTCGCGGCGCCGGATAGCTGAGCCGCCCACGCCTTGTTGCAAGCTGTTGCTTGCAGAAAGCCGAATGCAAGAGAATGCCGCCACTATCGGAAACGGCTTGGTGGAGCGCCGTTCCTGTCCTTGACCCGTCGTGAAAAATGCGCCGGGCTCCGGAATCCGCAGCGATGGGATATCTCGTCGATTGTCAGGCTGGTGGACTGCAGCATGTGGATACCCGCATCCAGCCTTCTCTCCCACAAATAATGCATCGGCGGCACGCCGAGATACGTCTTGAAAAGATGAATGAGGTAGTTTGCGTTTGTACCGGCGAGGCTCGCGAGCTTTGCAACCGTCCACGATCGTGAATATTCACTGTCGAGCGCCTTTTTTACCACGATAACCGCCTTCGGCAATGGCCTCGTTCGCCCCGCAAGCTGGGTGCCTCGAATATATTCCGCAAGGATCGTCCGGCCGAGCGAATTGCGCATGTGGTTGGTGACATCATGCTCGGGCGGGGAATCGGATTCCTGCTGCAAGGAAAGAGCGCCGGCGAAGAGCGATGGCATCAAGGGAGGAATCGGCTGAGCGGCCGGCAAATTTTCCAGTACCAACCAGTCGTCCTCCGACAGCGCATCCGGGGAGAAGTGGCACCACATTGTCTGAACCTTTTGGTCGGTGTTCGATAGCGCGTGGAGATCGACGTGATACGCCTGCAATGTGGCGCAGGGCGCATGCACAACACGCACACGGCCGTCGACGATGAACCGCACCGACCCCTTCATAATGAGCGACACCTCGACACGTGGTTCGCCGAAATAGGTGCCGGCAGGATTGCTGTCGCTTGTCGCCTTATGAAAGTGAAAATTATAGTCTCGACTTAAAATCTCCATAACTCGATCCTTCCTCCAGAACAGCCCGCATCCGATGCGTAGAACCCAATTGCACTCGGTCGGCTGCGGGTTGGTGTGAGAACCTCGGCCTTTGCCAGTTTACGACGGCGTTCCATGTCGATAACAAGCAATATTCGTGCCTAACTCATCGCATTCTATGTGAACGCTGACCCGCCTGTCTCACTGCGGTTAGGGCATTCGTGCCAAGCCCAAAAGTAATCCCTATGCAGCGACCGAAGCCTCTCGGGTGTCCGAATGCGCATATCTTCCTGAGTTCCAATCAACTTCACGAAGCCGCAGTCATGGCGCCCGCCTTTTCATGACGATATCCAGTTTCATCGCGCTCGATAGACAGCAAGAAGCTGCCAACGCGACGTCAAAAGCAGGGGAACGATGGGCGATGACAGGCAATGTTTTTTCGGATCAGGAGGGCTCAAAACTATCGGCCTTCAATCGATATTTTCGCATCGAGGAGCGGAATTCGTCGATATCGCGCGAGGTCGTAGCCGGTCTCACGACCTTCGGCGCGATGAGCTACATCATCGTGGTCAATCCGGCGATCCTGTCGGCCGCGGGCATGAATATGCATTCGCTCATCATCGCCACGGCCCTCGCTTCGATGGTGGGAACCTTGATCATGGCGCTTTGGGCCAATCTGCCGATCGCGCTCGCCCCGGGTATGGGATCGAACGTGATCTTCGCACAAGTTGTCGTGCTGCAGATGGGAGTATCCTACCAGACCGCCTTCACCATGGTCCTGATCGGCGGGATCCTGTTTACGATCCTGTCGCTCACCCGATGGCGCGAGCGGATTGTCCGCGGTTTTCCCGAGCCGATCCGGCTGGGCATACAATGCGGCCTCGGTCTTTTCATCGCCTATCTCGGCCTCAAGAACGCCGGCTTGGTGTCCCTGGCCCACGACCGTCTTTCCTTCGGCAATATCGCCGAACCGGCCGTCATGCTGTCGCTCGTCGGCGTGCTGGCTACGCCGATGCTGCTCGCATTGCGGATACCGGCCGCCTTCCTGATCTCTATCGCCGCTCTGAGTGTCATCGGCCTGTTCATCACAGCGCATGGAGCGCCACTGACCGCCTTTCCCGATCGCATCGTCGATTTTCCGATCATCCCGAAAGAGCTCTTCTTCGCCTTCGATTTCCATGAGTTTTTCACGCACTTCTGGCTCGTTCTGCCGATCACGCTCTACTTCTTCATATCCGATTTCTTCTCCGCGACCGCCACGCTGATCGGTGTGACGCGCCGCGGCAAGATCATGGATGAGGACGGCAACATTCCGAGCGCCCGGCAGGCCTACGCCGCTGACGGCTTTGCCTCGATTATCGGTGCTGCTTTAGGCACGTCGACCGTCGTGGCTTACGTGGAATCGGCGGCGGGCGTCGAAGCAGGCGGTCGTACGGGCCTGACCGGCATCGTCGTCGCAGTTCTCTTCGGCGTCTCGCTTTTCTTCTGGCCGCTCATCGGCATCATTCCGGCCCAGGCGACGGCTCCGGCCCTGGTGATGGTCGGCGTTCTGATGATGGAAGGCATTCGCGACCTGGACACGTCGCGGCCGGAGAATGCCATTCCGCCTATCCTGATCCTCCTGATCACGGTCGTAACCACCGATCTGATGATGGGATTGGCGATCGGTTGCTTCGTCTACTCGCTGATCGTTCTGGCGACGCGTCAGTGGCAGAAACTCACCGCGATGCTCGTAACCCTCGATGTCATCTTCATCATCTACATCATTATCGCCCATCGGGCTTTTTAAGGAGCGCGCACGATGAGCCTTCCAAACGACCTCATCCTCAGCGCAAAGGACGATATCGCCATCCGCCAGGATCTCGTCCTCGTGGCCTTGGGCAAAAGACCGGCGGATCTGGCGATCCGCGTGGGCCGCCTGCTGAATGTTCATACGCGCATGTGGGCTCTTGACCAGGAGATCGTCGTCAAGGGACGGCGCATCGCCTGGGTCGGCCCTGCCGGCCAATACAAGGGAGAGGTTGCCGGCCGAGTACACTATCCGGACCTGTCGGCCGTTCCCGGCTTCGGCGAAGTGCACAAGCACATCGAAAGCACGCACCTGACGCCCGAATATGAGGCAGCCCTTGTCCTGCCGAGAGGCAACACCTGGACATGCGAGGCGAGCCACGAATTCGCAAATGTCGATGGCCCCAACAATACGGCATTCTGGAAGACGGCCCGCAGCCATGGCGTACCACACAAGGTCTTCATCCAGCCCGGCTCCGCAGTGCCTCCGAGCGGATGGGAGAGCACTGGCGGCCATTACGGCTATGAGGAGCAGCGCGGTTTCCTGACGGAAGACCTGTCCGTGGTCAGTCTCGACGAGGTCATGGATTGGCCGGCGGTCTGGGATCCGCAAAACCCCGCCTATGAGCGGATATGGGGAATGATCCGCGCAACTGTCGAACAGCGCGGCGTTGTCGAGGGGCATGGTGCAGGTCTTGTCGAGGCGCATGAAACAAGCGCCTTCGCCGCGTCCGGCATCTCTTCCGACCACGAGATCTGGAGTTTCGAGGACGGGTGGGAGAAAATAAACCGTGGCATCTTCATCGAGATCCGCCCCTATAATTTCCCCGAGGTCTTGCCGGGCTTCCTTGAGCGCGGCCTTCCCGATTGGTCCAATATCGCCTTTACCACGGATGACCGCAGCGCCTCGGAAACACTGAGATTAGGCGCGAGCGACTACAATCTTCGGTCCGCGATCGAGCACGGCGTCCCGCCCGAAACCGCCATTCAATGCGTCACGCTCAACCCGGCCAGACATATGCGCATCGACGCATGGGTAGGCAGCATTACACCCGGCCGCTACGCGGATCTCGTGCTGCTCGACGATGTGGGGTCCGTTTCCATCTCAGTCGTTTACGCAGATGGCTTGCTCGTTTCCGAAGGCAAGCAATATCTCGGACCGCAACCCGACATTTCCTGGCCGGAATGGGCGAGCGAAACGCTGAACATCGGACGCCTCCTGACTGCGGCGGATTTTGCCGTTCGGGGTCCCAGCGACCGCCACAGCGTCCAAGCAGCGCTCCTGCGCCCCTTTCACTGGAATCAGGATTTTCTGACCACGGAACTGAAGGTTGAAAACGGTGAGGTCCAGCGGGACACGGCGCGGAAGATCACGAAATTCGCAATCATCGACCGCTATAGCGGCAACGGAAAGCTCGCATCGATGTTCTGGCTGGGCTGCGGTCCGGCGGATCCGGACACTGCGCTTGCCTGCTCCGTCGCCCATGATTCACACAATGTCTGGACGGTGGGCTCCTCCGACCGTGCGATGGCAATGGCCGTAAATCGCCTGCAGGAAATAGCCGGCGGATGGGTGTTGGTGCATCGGGGCGAGATCGTAGCAGAGGTCCGCTACGAGATCGGCGGCCTGATGACGGCGCGCTCGGCCGAGGAACTTGATCGAGAAATGCAGCAGCTATACTCAGCCGCGGAAAAGATCGAGTGGATGTACGAGCCTTCCGCTACCAAGATCTGGAAACCGGGCTTTCCGGAAACGCTGATATTCGCCACCCTGACTTGCCTGCCCTGGCGCTGGGTATTCGTCGCGCCGAGCGATGAGGTGCCGTCAGGACTTGTCAACGTCAACACAGGCCAATCGCATCCCGTCGTCTGGTGAACCGAACGGCGCGTATCGACCTGGGTCGAGTTGTCGATGGTTTGCAAGGTCCTCTGGCTCAAATCGATATAGCCCAGATCATAGTGCATGGAGCTGACGGAGCTTCGTGACGATCTCTTCCGCTTTATGTCGCTGCCATTTCAATGCGCTCCTGAGGCCCATAAGCCATACCTCAAAAAGGATCGCTTTTCAGGGGCAGACCAGGTTTCAGAAACGTGAAGAGCTGGTCCGAGTTCAGTGTCCCGTCAGTGAAGGGTGATAGCCATGACTGTCAGTTGGTTATGCTCAAAAGGAACCAGCGCGTTTATGAGATTTGCCAATAGGATAGACGGGAGAATATTTCCCGCGAGCTAAAGCGAATGATGGAAATCTTGCCGAACGAGCCGACGCTTGACTCAAGAACGCCAGGCATGGTCGACATCATTGGCAAGGCAAAAATTATCCGCTCGATCTACGAGGGTCGTGACATCGTGCCCCTGTGGAACGACCTCCTTGCCCGGGTAACGGCCGATCATTCCGATGCAGCAGCTTTGTTTGACCTGTCGATCATTATGAATTCGGTAGGCCAAAAAAGCGAGGCCGCGATCGCCCAAAGGGCTGCGCTTCGGCTTTCGAAGACCTACCGGCTGACATTCGGCCGTGGCAGCGGCCTTAACGTCCTCGTCTTCGTCGCAAAAGGCGACTTCACGGCTAACGCGCCGATCGAGCTCCTGCTGGAAGAATCAAACGTCAACGTCCTACTCCACTATGTCGATGCCAATACGCCCAACCTCGATGACATCCCGAACCATGACATCGCCTTTGTTGCCGTTGCCGAATCGACCGACAATCTGCCTGTGCTACTCAATCTTGAAAGATTGCTGCGGGACTGGCGCGGCCCAATAATGAACAATGCGCCGCGCGTTGTCATGGGCTTGTCTCGCGACGGCGTCGCCGAGTCGCTCCGGGAAGCAGTTGCCGTCGTGACACCAGCCATTGCGCGAATTCCCAGAAACGTGCTTCAGGACATCGCCGACGGTGTGTTGGGCCCGGAGGCTGCCGCCGGTATCGCCAGCTACCCGTTCATCGTCCGCCCGCTCGACACCCATGCCGGCCACGGCATGGAAAAGATCGTTGACCCCCGGCAGTTGCTCGGCTTCTTGGAAGCGCATCCCGACCCGTTATTTTATATTGCTTCATTCATCGATTACAGCAGCGAGGACGGCAAGTTCCGCAAGCAGCGCATAGCCTTTATCGACGGCAATGCCTATGCCAGCCATATGGCTGTCTCCGAGCATAGGATGGTGCATTACCAGAACGCCGGCATGTCGCATTTCGAGGACAGGCGCGCTGAGGAAGCCGCCTGGATGACGAGGTTCGACGAGGACTTCGCTATCCGCCACGCAAACGCCTTCGCCGAACTCGGTCGGTGTTTCGGACTGGACTATTTTGCCATCGACTGCGCCGAATTGCCCGACGGCCGCCTGCTGGTGTTCGAGGCCGATGTTGGGATGTACGTCCATTGCATGGATTCGGCGGAGCTGTTTCCCTACAAAGGGCGGGTGATGAAGAAGTTATTTCGAGCGTTTGAAGCTGCCCTGGAACAGCGCGCTCGGCAACGCGACCAATATTAGAAACATGAGCCGCCAGTTCTGACAAATTCGGCACGAGCTATCTTGAGCCGCGCTGGACACTCCGTTGCAGGGTGGCCGAAGTGGAAAAAGACGATTCATCGCAAGCGAAGCCCAGCAGCCGTCACGCCGCAGGCGAGGTAGACCCGCGCATTCGCACCCGGTCCCGTCATGCCTCATCCACCGACCGATTCAGCGCCTTCATCGTACCGAGACAATAGGCGGTGACGATCGTGCCGCTCGGGCCGACTTTGCGATAATCCATGTCTATCTCCACGTTGAACACAACCGCGGCATCAACGGCGGCTGTCATTTCGATGTAGACAGCAGTGAAAGAAAGAGCAGCGGGCCGGCTCTGGAAGCCCTCTTTGGCAAACCCCTCGGCGGTTGCGAAACCCATGCCTGGGCCGGAGCCAATACCCAGAAATCCCTTCATCTTTGAATTCCTCGTCGTTGCGATGCTGCATATATTTACCGAGCGGGAGATGGATAATCAGGTTGTTGGACATTAGATTTATGCAAGAAAAGCGGAATACCGCGAACGCGAGGGATTGGAGGGAACGGAAGACGACGGAGGCATCACAGATTTCGGACACTCAAAAGGCCTTCATCCTGAACCAAGTGGATGAAGGTGCGTCGGTCGCGGAGACCTGCCGGAAGGCGGCCAGTCAAGCGTCCATATTGCGATATCGCGCGGCGTGCCAAGCGTAGATCGGGATGCATTCATGCGCGCGAACGGGAAGCGGGGTCGCGAATAGCTTCCGCCGCGCAGCGTCCGATCCGCATTAGGTGTTCTTGCAAAATCCCGTTCAAATCGTATGGTTCACCAGTCTCGATTGAACGCTAGTCCAGCGGGAAGTAGTGCTGACAATGTGTTGTTGCGGTGCGTGACCACTATGATTGCAGATCGAGGTGCGTATGCGCTTGTTACTAGTCGAGGATAGTGCGCGTCTACGCGATTTGCTGGCCGAAAGTGTCCATCGGGCCGGTTGGCGCCTGGATAGTGCGGCGACGGTTGGCGCCGCACTCCTGGCAACACAAACTGTCAGCTATGACCTGCTCTTGGTGGACTTGGGCTTACCCGATGGCGACGGTTTGGATCTCATACGGGAACTACGCCGTGACGGCTTTATCCCGCCCATCCTCGTCGTCACCGCGCGCAGTTCGATCGAGGATCGCGTGGCGGCCCTCGATGGCGGCGCCGATGACTATCTCGTCAAACCGTTCAATCACATCGAATTGCTCGCGCGCTGCCGCGCCCTTCTGCGCCGCAGAGCGCCGCACTACATTGAATCCATCGTCGTTGGCGGCCTATCTTTCGATCCCACAAATGGTGTCGTGGCGGCAGGTGGCGAACCGCTCGCAGTCGCACCGCGCGAACGGTCCGTTTTGGAACTGCTGCTTCGAAACGCCGGTCGGGTCACTCCTAAGCAAATAATCGAAAGTAAGCTCTCCGAATTTGGCGACGACATCTCGACCAATGCCGTGGAACTGGCGATTTCGCGCTTGCGCCGCCGCCTCGCCCCGTTCGATTTGCCCATCAGCATCGAAACGATACGCGGCATCGGCTATTTGCTGCGGGAAAAGCGGCAAGATGGTTGATCGGTCTGTCCGGCCGCCAACGCTGATCCGCATCATCACGCTGCGCATCGCGCTTTTTGCGGCGCTCGCCATGGCGATCCAGGCCGCACTCGTCTTTGCCGATTATTATTTCGACAACAAGCAGTTGGCGACGTTGATGATCGAACGTGAAACCGCAGAGCTGTCGAAGGGTTTCGAACGCCGCCATGACGAGGCGCCCTACAAGCTGCCGCACGACCTCCACCGCTACGGCATCCGGGGTGGCTTCTATATCACCCGTATCCGCACACCCTCCGGTCAGATTCTCTATACAAACTGCGATGCGCGCTGCGACAATCACCTTCTGCCGCAGGAGGTCAATCCGCCGGACCTCTGGTCTCGTATGCTGAGCGACGGCAAACCGCTCGCCGTCGCCGGCGGCAAGACCTATGAAATCCATGGAGACAAGATTTTTGTCGAGATCGCGATCCTGCACGATAGCGATGGCATCATGTGGGCGGTGATCGGGCGTGAGTTTGCGGACCATCTCGCCACCCCGATGGCGATCATGCTGTTTTTCGTTCTCGGTGGCACCTTATTGTCAATCCGCCAGGCTCTGCGCCCCGTTGCAAAAGCGGCGCAAGAGGCCGGCCATCTCGATCCACTCGACCCCAGCCATCTGATCAACCAGACCAGCATGCCCCGCGAAATTGCCGATCTTGCTGCTGCCGTGAACCGGAGCCTTGCGCGCATTGGTGCGCTCATGAAGTCGCAGCGTCTGTTCACCACGGCTGTTGCGCATGAAATCCGCACGCCGCTGGCGATGATGAAGCTGGAGCTTGGCAATATCGAACATCCGCGAGCCCGAAAAATCGAAGCCGACCTGGATGCACTGGCGGATTTTGTCGGTCAGATCACGGCGCTAGGGCGGCTCGAAAGCGCTGACCGTGCGGTGTTCCAGCAGGTCGACCTGGCAAAGCTAGCCGATTGGGTGGTCGCCGATATCGCCCCCCTGGTCTACGACCGCGATCATACCATCGCATATAGCAATTTAGGCGCGGGCTCAATCGAAGGCCATGCGCCGCTGCTTGCCGACGCGCTGCGCAACCTTATCGAAAACGCCACCAAACATACCCCCGATGGCACCACCATCGAAGTCGTTGCAGGTCCTGGCCCGCGTCTGACGGTCAAGGATGATGCTGGTGTTTTTGACGCACCAGCCGAGCCCCCGTTTGGCGATCTCAAGGCCGACCATATGGGTATCGGCCTTGAGATCGTGCGCCGGATCATGGCGCTGCATGGCGGGCGGATGGAGATTGAGGTGGATCCTGGCCGTCGCACCGCCACGACCCTCCTGTTTGACCAGCCAAAATCCTAGATTGAGGCGAAGAAACTGCCGCCAAACAGCGTCACTGTGCCATAAACCAGGCCAAAGGCTGTCAGAAGACAGACAGCCGCAACGGGCAGAGATCCACCCGTCGCTTCCTTATGATCGACATAGGCTTCGCGCCTTTTGCGGCCGGTGATCATGGCGCCGATGAGGTTTTCACGCTTGACGAACTGGTAGTAGAAGTTCGCGACGATATGCAGCCCGGCCAAGGCAAGGATGGCGAAATAGAACCACGCAGCATGGATCGAAGCAGCCCAACTGGAAACCGTATCACCCACCAGTCCAGCAAAAGGCCCTGAGGCGGTCACTCCGTCGCTGGAGAACATCCCAAGCAGAACTTGCACACCGCAAACGACGATGAGACCGATAACCATCAGACCACCCGCGGGATTGTGGCCGAGATAGCGCCCCGCACGGTTTAGCCGTAGTGCCTTCAGGTAAGTCCATACGGCGGCGGGAGAACGCACGAAACCGGAAAAACGAGCCGTTGAACTCCCGAAAACACCCCAAAGGGCGCGGTAGACCACCAGCACGAGAACGCCGTAACCGGCCGCCTTGTGAACGGTCATATCCGGATCGTTGAAACCGCTCGAGACCCAGGCCACCAGGATTAAAGCGACGAGCGACCATTTGAACAGACGCGTGGGAAGGTCCCACGCACGAACGACATCACCCTTGGCGGATGAAGTCTTGCCGCTATGTTCGGCGGGTGGCTGGGAGTAAGGCTTATAGGCTGATCTTTGTTCGCTCATACGGAGTGTCCTGTTCGGAGAAATTTGCAGCGGCTATTTGTAAGTCGCGTGGCAGGACTTGCACTCGGTTGCCACCGCCGCGAATGCCTTGCGGAACGAGGCTTTATCTTGCGCCTGCTGGCTCGCGGTGTTGGCAATCATGGCCATCTTGCTGAAGCGGGCATGGAGATCCTTCTCCTTGGCGCTGCCCGGGTTGGTAAACATGGCATCGGCGGCCTCGGCATCCGCCGCGTAGCGCCGCAGGACCTGCTCGGCGGCTTTGCCGTCGAAGTTGGCAAGGACCGCCTTGGCCGAAGTCGTGTTATCGCCCATGCTGCCCATGATACTCTTAAGTGAAGCGGCAACGGCCGGCACCGCCAGTACGGCGAGAACAAGTCCGGCACAGATGTAACGATTCAGCTTGGAGAATGATTTTTGCGATTTTGTCATGACGCTCGATTTTTGTTGATTTCCAAATGGGGGTACTTTTGGCCGGAACCGGATGATTGACGGCAACGACCAAACTGCAGCTCTCAAGAGCCCTGACATCTAGGGGAGCAATTGCGGCGAAATGCGCGATCACACCTCTTCAGCAGACCGCTTTCATCGTCCTATGACAGGCTTTTGACAGGTTCGCCTGTTGCGATCCATTGATTGGAAGACCTGACGTCGCGTGGCACTTGGACGTAAGAATGCGACCGTTTGGATTTCGTTTGGCAGGCAATTTGAGATTCGCGATGAAGAGAATCTCACATTAAATGGGCATTATCCTGTCTTGCTCGACGGATCACCGCCGTGGCCCCGACAACGAGTAGGCGCCGAGTATAGCTGTCGCCCCGCTGATGCTGACAAGCGTCTCCTTGCCGCCACTGCTATGCGAGCGCGGTGTCAGGCCAGGACACGCTGCAAGGGAACGGCCCGAGGAAAACAGTGATGCATCGGGTGCCGCCGCAACGATAGCGCTTGCCGTGATCGGGCCGATGCCGGGATGCCCCGCCAGCCGCCACAAAGAGTTGCGGGCAACGCGTTGAAGGCGAGATAGCGAACCCGTCAAGGCATAGGGTTATGCGTGGTCACGCGGCAGGCGTCCAGCCCAGGCTCGAGGCCACCGTCTTCACGAGGTCGGTCAGCAGCCGTACGTTCTCGGCGAGACCGAAGGCGGGCGGAAGGAAGAGCACAATCTCGTCTGCGGCGGCGAGGCCGGGGTCGTTGAGGACCGCCTCAAGCACCTCGTCGGGGGAGCCATGGAAGACCGGGGAAATCTGAGCCCCAGGCGGCTGATTGGCTGGCGCAAGCGCGCCCTTGGGACGGGACGCCGCGATTCCCTGGGTGCGGCGCTCGAGGTCGTAGGCGGCGTACTTCTCCCGGAGCTCGGCAGTGGTGCCGACCAGGATCGAGGCGGCGACGGCGACCGACGGCGGCTCAGTGCCCCACGTCTCGCGCCAGGTGGAACGGAAAGCCTCGATGCTGCGGGCCTGGTACTCTCCAAAGGTCTCGCCCTCGGCGTGGTCGTGTTGTACGGTTCCGGAGATGAGCCCGATCCCGAGCTCGGCAGCCTGCACCGCGGAGCCCAGGCTGGCGGAGCCCTGCCGAATCCGGGACCGCAGGGTCGGGCTGTGCGGTGTCACGCGCAGCTCGGCGCCCTCTGGGGCACCCTGGCCCGCCCCGGCGACGGTGTGGAGAACCTCGCCCGCGATCGCGGCGAGGAAGCGCGACTGGCGGCGCTTGGCCTCCGTCCGGGCATCGGTGTCGACTGTACCGAAGACAGCGTCGAAGGCCGCATTCGCGCCGGTCGAGATGGCCAGCTCCAAGCGCCCACCGATCAACAGGTCGGTCGTGCCAGCCGCCTCGGCGAGCAGGATAGGGTCCTGGTAGCGCATCGGGATAACAGCCGAGCCGAGCGTGATATGCTTGGTGTGCTGGCCGGCCGCGGCGAAGAACGGAAGCGGTGAAGACAGGTAGTGGTCGAAGTGTCGCTGGTAGGCCCAGCCCGACTGATAACCCAACCGCTCCGCGGCCTTGAACAGATCGATCCCGTCGCGCAGCCCCTGTGCCGGCCCGGCGTCATCGTTGAAGGACACCCGAGTGTTGAAACCGAGTCGCGTCTTCGGTCGGAACGATGTGGACAGCGTTCTGGCGGGCGCAATCACATTCATGCGATTTTTTCCTCGTTGAAGATCCGTCGGGGTTGCGGGTGTGGCACGCGGGCGATGCGAGCGGCACCGGACGGAATCGACTCCAGCAGCGACCGGGTGTAGGGCTGCTGGGGGGTTTCGAAGATATCGGTGACGGTCCCGTGTTCGACGATACGCCCGCGCTGCATCACCGAGACGGTGTGGGCGAGTTGGCGCATCAGGGCCAAATCGTGGGAGACGAACACATAGGTCAGGCCAAGCTTGGCTTGTAGCGAAAGCAGCACCTCGACGATGTCGGCCTGGACGCTGACGTCGAGCGCCGAGGTCGGCTCATCGAGCACGATCACATCCGGCTTGAGGACCAGCGACCGGGCAATGGCCACGCGCTGGCGTTGGCCACCTGACAAGGCTTCCGGCTTGCGTGCAAGCAGGTGCTCGCCGAGCCCGACATTGGCCAACGCTTCGCGGACCTGCTTGGCCCGCTCCTCGCGGGTTCCAATCTTGAATCGGTCGAGCGGTTCGCCCACCAGTTGCTCGACTTTCCAGGTCGGGTCCAGTGAGGTGAACGGGTTCTGGTAGACGAGCTGAAGGTGGCGCCATACCGCGCGCAGCGACTCGTGCGAGCGACCGTTGAGCTGTTCGCCGGCGACGGTGACGTTTCCGATGTCAGGTTGCTCGAGCCCAAGCAACAGCCGGATTGCCGTCGTCTTGCCCGAACCTGACTCGCCGACAAGCGCGTGTGTGGTGCCAGCCTGGACGGCAAACGACACGTCATCGACGGCCGTTAATACCTTGCCGTCGACCGTGAAGGTCTTCGTGACGCCGCTTACCTCGATCTTCGGCGCCTTGTCAGCCTTGGCCCCGATGAGGCGGAAGGCGGGGTCGCGCAGTGCACGATAGCGATCGGGGTTGAGGGCCGGAACGTCGGCGTGCAGCTTCTTCGCGTATGCCGAAGCAGGCGAGGAGAAGACGGCCGCGGTGTTGCCGGCTTCCTGGATGACGCCGTCCTTGAGCACCACCAGCGAGTCCGCCCGTTCGGAGGCGATCGCCAGATCGTGGGTGATGAGGAGCAGGCTGATTTCCAACTCGTGCTGCAACTTGGAAAGCAAGTCGAGGATGCGCTTCTGGATCGTGACGTCGAGCGCGGAGGTCGGCTCGTCTGCGACCAGCAGCAACGGCCGTGGAAGAACTGCAAGGCCAATCAGCACACGCTGCAGCATGCCGCCGGACAGTTGATGCGGGTGGGAGTCATAAACTCGCTGGGGATTGTCGAGCCCAACTTGAGCGAATGTCTCCAAGATCAGCGCCTTGCGGAGTGTTTTATTGGGCTCGTCGATGAGCGCGGCAGCCTCCATCGCCTGGGCGCCGATCGTCCGCACCGGGTTGAGCGAGTTGCCGGGGTCTTGCGGGACGAACCCGATAGCACGTCCCCGCAACGGCCGGAAACGCCGCTCCGAGAGCCCCAGCACCTCTTGGCCGTCGAACTCGACGCGGCCGGTAGCGCGCCCACCGGTGGGAAGCAGTCGCAGCACGGCTCGGGCAATCGTCGATTTGCCCGAGCCCGACTCGCCGATGAGAGCGAGGCTCTTGCCGCGGCCGAGTTCAAATCCGACGTCGCTGACGACTTGGTGCGGTCCGTAGGAAACCGACAACCCGTCGATCCGGAGCAGTGAGGCCGATCGCTGCAGCGCCGACCCGGTGGTGTCAGTGCGAGTGAAAAGCTCAGTCAGTCTGTCTTGCGGAGCCATCGGCTGATCCTGTTTACAGAGAGGACGGTCGCGATTGTGACAAAAGCGGGCGCGTAAACGAGCCACGGCCATTTGAGATAGTCCTTGCCGATCGAGATCAGCAGGCCCCAATCGGAGGCGGGCGGCGGGTCGCCGTAACCGAGAAAAGCGAGACTGGCGATTATCAGGATCGAGTCGCCGAACTGCAGCACTGCCAGCGGCAGCACCGAGCGCGATGCGTTTGGCAGCACGTGGCGCCATAGGATGTGCCAGCGCGACCCGCCCAGCAGAAAGGAAGACTCGACGAACGTCGCCTGCCGGGTCTTGATGACCTCGGAGCGCATCACCCGGGCAAAGAGGGCCACCGCCGAAACGCCCGTTGCGATAGCGGCGTTCGTGGTGTCGAAGCCGATGGCCGTGACGACGATGACGGCCAGCAGGAATTTTGGAATTGCAAGCAATACGTCGACCAGGCGGGCGAACACGGTGTCCACCCAGCCGCCGAAGAAGCCGGCCAGCAGGCCGATGAGGCCGCCAGCGGCAACGCCGATGACTACGGCGATCAGCGCGCTCGCCACCGAGGAGGCTGTGCCATAGACGACACGGGTGAAGAGGTCGCGACCGAGGTGATCGGTGCCGAACCAGTGCGCCGCGGTGGGGCCGAGCAGTTTTTGAGCAGGAATGCCGTTGATAGGGTCGTAGCTCGTGAACAGGCTTGGGGCGACCGACCAGGCAATCGCGATCGCGACGATTGCGAAAGAGAGCGCGACGACCGGCGGCATACGGAGGGTTGTCAGCCGGCTGATCGCCGTGACACGCGAGGTCGAGTAGGCAGAGGCGAGGGTCATGATGTCACCGCCTTGGAAACGCTGACGGCGCCTTCATCAGCCGTGGTTGGACGACGCTCGGGAGCGCCGAGGAGCTTTACGCGCGGGTCGAGTAGCGGGTAGGCGAGGTCGGCGATCAGGTTGACGATCACGAAGACCACCGCTGCCAGCGAGACGACCGCCTGAAGGACGGGCAGGTCTTGAGTGCTCACCGAACGCTGCACCAAGCTGCCAAGACCGGTGCGTCCAAAGACCGTCTCGGTGATCAGCGAGCCCCCGAGCAGTTCGCCGATAGTCAGCGCGATGACGGTGACGACCGGGAGCGAGGACGGCTTAAGCAGGTGCTTGGCGAACAGGCGCATTTGCCCGAGGCCACGGCCTCGCGCGACAGCGGCGTATTCCTGCCCGGACTCATGGTCGAGGTTCGCGATCAGTACTTCGGCGATCTGCGCGGAGATGGGGATACCGAGGGCGATCGCCGCAAAAAGGGTCGCCCAGACGCTGTCGGGCTCAATTACGCGAAAGACGCCAAGCTGGAAACCGAAGAGGTGGATCAGCACCAGGCCGATCACGAAGTTTGGCACTGACAGGAACAATGACGGGAAGCCTCGCAGCAGGCCCTGGCCCAACCGTTTCGGAACAAACTGTGTGCCATAGGCGATCACCGCCGCCAGCAGAAGCGCGACGATGAGGCCTGCGGAAGCAAGGACCAACGTCGACGGGAGGACCTCGGCGATCAGGGTCGTCACAGGCCGATTGGTCCGCATCGACAGGCCCAGATCGCCGGTCACGAAGCCGGAAAAGGATGTCCATAGCTGCACCGGGATCGGCTTATCCAGACCCTGAGCGGCGATAATCTCCTTGATCTCCTCTTGCGTGAACCCATTCTGAGGATTGTTCAAGACATTGGTGATGGGGTCGCCGGGCAGGATGCTGACAACGACGAAGGTGAAGACATAAGCCAACAGGATTACGACGATCGCCTGCACGAGGCGCTTTGCGCCGTAGTTTAGGTAGGCTTTGCTCATTGCCGGTCACCTTCTTGCGTTGCTCGGTTGAACTGCGGGTTACGCGCTTTTCGTGGCCGTGTAGTAGCTGGCGTAGGCGACGCCGTTGTAGACCGCGCCCTTGAGCTTGGGAGACTGAACGTAGATCCGCTGGACGATCTGTGTGCGCGGGATGAAGTAGCCCTGATCGAGGATGTATTTCTGCAGCTCGTCCAGGAGCGGTTTTCGGGCTTCCGTAGAACCAGCGCTGGCGATCTTGTCGCGCAGCTCGTTGAGCGTCTTGTCGCTCTCGTCGAGCGCAAACCAGTTCTCGCCGTTGTTGGCGTTTGTCAGGATACTGGCGACGGTGCCTGCGTCGATGAAGCTGCGCGTCACCTCGTAGGCAGGCACAGCCGGACCGCCGTATTTGACCTTCTGGCCGAATGTGACGACATCGTAGGCACGGATCGAGACTTTCCAGCCAATCTTGCCGAGCTGCTGGGCGATGAGTTCGTCGACCGATTTGGATGTTGCGAGGTAGGGGTTGGAATACAGCGTCAGCAACAGCGGCTCGCCATTCTTGGTGCGGATGCCGCCGGCACCCTTTATCCAGCCCGCCTCGTCGAGGAGCTTTTCGGCTCTATCGGGGTTATAGGCCAGCAGGTTGCTTTGGTCGGTCGCTCCCGGCACATTGCTCTGGATGAAGGACGTCGCAAGCTTCCAGTCCGGCGTGTAGACGGTGTCGATGATTTCCTGGCGATTGATGCCGGCCTGGAGGGCCTGCCGTACCTTCACGTCATCGTATGGCGCAAGCTTGGTGTTGATCGCCCAGCCGTTCACGAAGCCAAGATAACGTGGCGTCGCGATGGTGAAGCCCTCTGCCTTGAGAGACTCCAACTCCTGTGGCGAGGCGTTGTAGGCGACGTCCGCCTGGCCGGACTGGACAGCGGCGACTCGCAGCGAGGGCTCGGACACCAGCTTATAGGTGATTGTGTCGAGATAGGCTGGACCGGTATGACCGACCGCCGCAGGACCCCAGTTGTAATCCTTGCGTTTGACCAGCTTGACGAAATCGCCTTCCTTCCAGGAATCGACCACGTAAGGGCCGCTGCCGGAGGTCTTGCTGAGGTCAGCCTGCTGCGCGGCCGGCTGTGCGATGGTCTTGGGGGAGATCAGGATGGAGCCGTGATAGCCGAGGGTCGGAATGAAGCCGAGCGTCGGCTTTTTGAAGAAGACCTTCGCCGTGGTCGCGTCAACCGCCTCGGCATGGTCGTAGGTTTTGGGGAAGAGACCAATCGGGTTGATGCCCTCGTTCTTGCGGCCGGCATACCAGATGTCGAGGTTGGCGACGACGGCCGACGCATCGAGCGAGGTACCGTCGGAGAACGTCACGCCGGTCTTGAGATGGAGGGTGAACTCGGTAGCGCTGTCGTTCTGCTCCCACCGCTCGGCGATCCAGGGGCTGACATTGCCGTCGGCGTCGACGTAGAGAAGCTTGTCGGTCACGTGTCCCCAGATGTGGCCTTGAAAACTGGAGATCGCACTGTTGTTCGGGATCCAGGTATCGCCCAATGAGTCGATGAGGAAGGTGATGTCCCCGCCGTTGGTCGGCTCGCCGGCACTTAGAGCCGGAGTGAGGCCTGCCATCGTCACCAGAGCGCCGGTTGCCACGGCGGAAGTGGTGATCAGCAGACGACGCCGAGAGAGGGACAACGAAAAAAGGCGTTCGGTCATGGAGAGATCCTGATGGTCGGGTTCTGAGAATTCGTGAAACAGAGCCTATGCAGGCAGACCTAAAGGAGAAAGACCAGTTGTTCTTTTTCTACTAATTTTATAGATTATTTTGTCCGATTTTCGCATGCGCAAGGGTCAGCTTTTTTCAGGGCGTGTCCGCGAGGGTGCTGCGGGTTCAAAACCCTCCTTGGCGTTCAGGGTCTCGGTACGGATCCTATTGGAATCGGTTTTTGTACCTTGGGCCCGTCGAATATCCGCACCGGCGGCGCCTCGCCAACGAAGCGTTCGACCTCCACCCTTGTAAGCTGTCCGGTCGAGCCCTGAGCCAACTGCGAGGTCCCAACATCGTGGGTAAGGATGTTGGGATTGCCGTGAATGCACATTGCGTTGCCGGCGGTCGGGTCGTCCGGCTCGAACCATGCGCCTGTCGCCAACTGCATGACCCCCTTACGCACGTCCTCGCTTATCACCGCTGCGGCGAGGCAACTACCGCGAGCATTGAACAACCTTACGATCCCGCCATCCGCGATACCGCGCTCGACCGCGTCGGCGGGGTTGATGCGAACCGGCTCCCGACCCTTGATTTTGGTGGAACGGCTGAAATCTCCATAGTCCAACTGGCTATGTAGCCGCGAATGTGGCTGGTTGCAGACCAGATGCAGAGGATAGCTCTCGTCCGCCTTGGTCTCCGCCCTGGGAGAATACCATCGCGGATGGCCACGGCAGTCGTCGTAGCCGAAGCCCTCGATCGTCTGCGAAAAGATCTCGATCTTTCCGGATGGCGTCTGCAGGGGGGATCCGGACGGATCATTGCGAAAGGCGCGGGCCGGGCCGCCATCGTCGGGCTTGAGCGGCAGGCGAATCTCTCCGCGTTTCCAGAACACTTCGAAATCGGGAGCCTCGTGTCCACCGGCTGCAAGCGCCGAGCGCGTGGTCTCGAACAGGAAGGCGAGCCAATCCCGGCTGGTGCGGTTTTCGGTGAACTCTTCGAATTTTCCGAGACGGCGCGCTATCTCGGAGAAGATCTCATAATCGTCTCGCGCTTCCCCAACCGGCTCGATCAGCTTCTTCATCGCTATCATCAGAGGATCACGGTCCGCCGCGCCGATATCGTCGCGCTCAAGCGTGGTGGTCGCAGGCAGCACGATATCCGCGTGACGCGCGGAGGACGTCCAGGCCGTCTCATGCACGATGATGGTCTCTGGTCTCTTGAACGCCGCGCGCAGCCTGTTGAGATCCTGATGGTGATGAAAGGGGTTGCCGCCTGCCCAATAGACGAGGCGGATATCGGGATAGCGCATCGCATGGCCGTTGTAATTGAATTCGTCGCCGGGATTGAGGAGCATGTCGGCGACACGGGCGACGGGAATGAAATCCGGCACCGGATTTTTGAACTGGCCAAGGGTCGGCAGTGGAACGGCAAGCTGGGCCTTGCCGATATTGCCCAACGCACCGAGGGAATAGGCGTAGCCGCCGCCCTCCAGTCCGATCTGCCCGAGCATTGCGGCCAGCACGATGCCCATCCACACAGGCTGCTCGCCATAGTCGGCGCGCTGGAGAGAATGGCTGACGGTGACCAGCGTCCTTGCGTGTGCCATGGCACGTGCGAGGTTCTTGATATCGTCGACGCCGATGCCGCAGATGCCCGCAGCCCATTCCGGGCTCTTTTCGACACCATCGGCGCGGCCGAGTAGATAATCCTCGAAACGCTCGTAACCGACCGTGTAGCGATCAAGAAATTCGCGGTCGTGCAATCCCTCGCTGACGAGCGCATGCGCGATACCGAGCATCAGTGCGACATCTGTGCCTGGTACGATCGGCAGCCACTGCGCATTCAGCTCAGCGGGAAAATCGTCCCTCAACGGGCTGACGAGGACAAAACGCGCACCGCGCGCCCGCGCACCGTTGAGTGTCTGGCGTACGATATGCGCGCTGATGCCGCCGCCATGCACGTCCGTGTTCTTGAGCGCCATTCCGCCGAAGGCGACGATCAGCTCGCTGCTCCGTTCGATGGCATCCCAGGTGACGCTCTTACGGTCGAAATGGTCATACGGCCCCAAGACATGCGGAATGATGACCATCGCAGCACCGGAGCTGTAAGTATTGACGGATCGCACATACCCGCCGAGCACATTCAAGAAGCGATGGATCTGGCTCTGTGCATGATGGAAGCGTCCCGCGCTCGACCAGCCGTAGGAACCGCCGAATATGGCCTGGGCTCCAAAGTCTCCGTAAACGCGCCGAAGCTCCTTCGCAACAAGGTCAAGCGCTTGTGGCCAGCTGACTTCCACATACTCATCCGCGCCGCGATCCTCAGCATTACCTTTCTTGCCATCAAGCCAGCCGCGTCTTACGGCCGGACGGCGTATGCGCGCGGGGCTATGGGCGACCGCCGGCAGATTGCCCAGCAAGGGGGAGGGATGCGGGTCGGCCGGATGGGCGCGGATTTCGAGCTTCCCGTCCTCGTAGCGGCCCGAAAAGGCGCCCCAATGGGAGCTATGGGTTTGAAGCGAATTCATCTGCAAGCTCCATGCTATCAAGGCGTTTCAACAGGCCACCGATGTCACTCAGGCAGGACATACCGCACCATCATCCTGTTGACGGTGCCGACCTCATCGAGTTCGGCGCAGTTTTCCGAACGCACCGGTTCTACCGAGATCTGGCGCTAGGGCAGGATACCGAAAGTGTGCGTGGTTTTCGCGCGACATCGCGCCCTGACTTTTTGATTGGAGACGGCCGGAGGATTTCGGTCAGGCCACCAGTTTTTCACCCGACAGATGGCGCTCCAGAAAGGGGAGGCTATCCTGCCCCCAATAGAGCTCGCCTTCATAGCGGAAGGTCGGAAGGCCGAAGACGCCCGCCTCCTTTGCAACTTCGCGATTGTTGCTCCAGAGTTCGGAGATGTCGGGAAATGCCGCGCGAGCTTCGAGCGCCGCACCGTCAAACCCCGCACCATTGGCAATTGCCTTTCGCACATCGGCGTTGCCGATATCCGCACCGTTGCTCCAGAATGCTTGTTGCAGCGCCCGGGTGAGTGCGACCCAATCCATCCCTTCGAGCTGGGCTGCCAAAACAAGAAAGCCGGCAGGGGTTGGGTCAGTGAGCGCGGATCGATTGGTGAAGTCGAGTGTTTTGCCGCGAATTGCGGCCCAGCGCTGGAGATCCTTCACCCAATATGCGCGCCGCGCGTCCGGCCGTTCACGCGAGTAGATGGCACCGTTTTCGACGATCAGCGGAATAAGGTAGGGGTGAACCTTGGCGCCGAACCGCGCCGCAAGATCGATAAACGGATCGAGACCTATGTACGACCACGGCGATCCGATCCCGAAAAAATAGTCAATGGTTTTGGTCATAAGGTTTCTCTCCAGAGGAAATAGATTGGCCGGTAGCCATATCGAAGACGGACAGCGCGCAGTCACGCGCCACCAGAACGGCTTGGGGATCACGGCCGACGGCGACTGTCGCCAGCGCCCCTTCGTAAAGCAACGACATGTGGGCAGCACTCTGTTCCGTCGAACGCTTGGCAGCCGCCATGATGGCGCGGAAGATGTTGCGCACGGCATTCTTATGCTCGCGAGCGACAGATACGACGCGCTCGGAATCGCCGTGTTCGGCGACCGCCAAGGCAAATGCGCAACCGCGGAACTCGGGACTATCGGCCTTTTCGAACAGGCGCTCGAAAATCAGGGCAATCTGGTCCCGCGGCAATAGCGTGGCGGTGGAAGTCACCTCTCTCAGAGAAAGAAGCACGCGCTCGTGACGCTCCTCGAGATAGGCTGCGACAAGATGATCCTTGGAGGGAAAGTGTCTGTAGAGGGTCGCTTTGGCGACGTTGGCCTCGTCGACGATACGGTCTATGCCCACGGCGCGGATGCCTTCCCTGTAGAAGAGGGCGCCAGCGGTGGTCAGGATATGCTCGGATATTTTCATCGTGTTGGTCCGGATGCCTTCTCACGCAAAACCCCGGGATCCACCCGTCTGATGTGCTTTCGGTCTCGAATGGGTAAGGATGGAGAAAGAAAGGTGGTTCTCGGCAAGCCGGCGCAGATTAGCGAAAGGAAGGAGCGCCGTGAAGCCACCTTGTCGTGCCGCCGATCCGGCAATCTCCTGGGCGGCACGGTTATAGGGCGTAACTATCCCATGCAGGCGTCCGAGAAGGACGATCTCTCCGTTTAGGAAGTCGACTTCGCTCGACGCGCCGCGCGTGAAACTCTGCCAGGTCGACTGCTGGCCGGCCCGAATGCCGGAGTTTTCGGTGATCTTCCAGTGCGCTACGCTGACTGTACGCTCCGAGTGTGACGCGAAAGTATGGCCCGCCGCCTTGAGAACCGTCTCGGTCTCCTGGACAAGGGCCGCACTGAATGCTGCTCGCTCATCTTCGGCGCCGTCGAAGAGCTCCAGCACATTGCGTACATTGTGAAGAAGCTTCGCCGCTTTCCATCGCTGAATATCACTGGTCGTCTCGGCAATGTAATCGGACCGGCCGAGGTCTGCGACGAGCTTGGCAGCCGTCTCATCCGTTCCATGCGGATAACGGCCAATGGTGACGACGGCCACCTGGGGGTCGCCGCCGACTACGACCCGACCGGTCTCGGTGAACCGGGCAGGGGTCAGGATGCTGGCGCCGTAGACGTTCGGAAAAATTCTGAGAGCGGCTGCTTCCGTTGCCAGGCCATTTTGAAACGTGACGATTGGCAGATCGGATGCTGTCAGCTCCTGCGAATATTCGATTGCCCGCCAGGCCCAGAAGGCAAGAGCTTCCGCAACGTCCTGCGATTTCACCGTCAGCAGCAGGATATCGTCTTGCCGCAGCGATGGTGGCTGGGCAGTATCGAAGGCCTTCAACCGGATCTGCCGTGTCCCGGCGGGCCGCCGGTAGGCAAGGCCATGATCGATGATATGTCTTATCTGGGCACCACGGCCGACAAGGGCATAGTCGAGGCCCGAAAGCTCGAACTGCGCGGCAAGGCTGGCACCGACAGCGCCTGCTCCGATAATGATGTAGCGCGTCATGCTCGTCTTCCAGGAATGGCGTTCAGGAGTTCTCGTGTGTTTTCGGTTTGCGAGGAGCCGGAGATTGAATCGGGAGTTTTTTCCTCGGTGAAGATGGGCTGTTTCTCCTCGTTTTTTTGGTTCCACAGGACGCATGATGAGCGCCCGAGGATCGAAACCGCGGTGTCTTCCTGGGGCGCGTGCACGAGAACCGATTGGACGTCGCGGAAATGCCGCTCGATTCCCAGATCACCGTTGAGACCGGGATTGCCAAGCGTGCGAACGGCAAGTTGAACCGCGTCGCGTATGTTGCGCGCCGCAAGAAGGCGCGCCCTGATGAGAGCTTCCGGTTCATCCAGTGAATGGTCGAGCGCGTTGAAGAGGATTTGTCTTGCTCCACCCACGAGCAGGTCGATCTCGCCGGCCGCAGAAACAAACCTGTCCGTTCTTGCAATCGGAAAGCCGAGATTGGCGGGTATCCGTTCGTGACCGAAGCGGATGAACGCCTCCTGGGCAGCTTCTGCCGCTCCGAGATATATGGCGGTCAGCGCGACGGAAGCGGCGGCATGGGCACGATTGTCCTGCGCGCCAACCGAGACGTCGACCAGATCGACGACATCTTCGAGCGGCACCTCGACGTCCTTGAACTCTACGTCGTGCGAGCCGCTGGCCCGCATTCCCAGGCTCTTCCAGTTCTCGATCACCTCGATGCCGGAAAGTTTCGATGGAACGACGAAAGTGCCGACCCGTTGCGGTGTTTCATCGGTGCGAGCCCAGACGAGGAAATGGGTCAAGCCGAGAGCACCCGTGACGAAACGTTTGCGACCCGAGATCGCCCACCCACTGGCGGTGCGGCGTGCCAATGTGTCGGGAAGTCCGCCACGAGCGGGGGAGCCAAGGTCAGGCTCTACCCGCGCGGCGTTCAACAGGATGGGACGATCCCGGGCGTCTTCCAGCAAACGTCGGTAAAGCGGGTCCGGCCACCGGCTGGCTGCCGCCTGCCCGAGATGAGTGAATATGGTCATCGCACTAATCAAGGCGACGGAAGGATCACCCCGGCCAAGCGCCGCAAGGAGACGTCCAACGTCGGCAATGCTCGCGCCCTTCCCGCCGAAGCGTGTCGCCACCGTGCTTTCGAGAAGACCGGCAGCATGCACAGCTTCGATGCCGGGCCAGGGAAAGGCGCCCGACGCGTCCGCCGCGGGTGCTGCGGCGGCAAGCTTGCTGGTTACTTCCGCCAGATCGATGGTGCTATAAGACACTTTGCATCAGCCTCTTTGAAGCAGCGAGGAATGCCATCGCGCGGCGCTCACCGCGCGATGGCTGATCGTTGCTGGCATAATCCGAGTGGTGTTTGTTGGTGCCTGTGACGACGGATCAGGCGACCGCTTGCTGCGGCGCCTCTCGCTCCGCCAGACCCGCCCTGACGAGTGGCAAGACATAGCGGCCGTAGTCGATGGCATCGTTCAGATTGTCGTAACCGCGGATCGAAATCAGATCGGCGCCGAGATCGACATAGTCGAGGATCGAGTCCGCGATCGTTCTTGGCGAGCCGACCAAGGCAGTGGACGCACCGCGCGCATTCGTCGCCGTCACCGTCGGGTACCAGAGAGCCCGATCGTGCACATCGCCACGGGACGCAATTTCCAGAAGGCGCTGCGAGCCGACATTCTGCGGGGAAGGCGCGGTCGGCGGAACCTTGCCAAGACCTTTGGCACGATTTTCCTTCAGCAAGTCGAGTGTGCGATGAGCCTTGGCCCAGGCAAGCTCATCCGTTTCCGCAATAATTGGACGGAAGGTGACCCAGATCCTCGGGCGATCCTTACGTCCGGCCCGTGCCGCTTCGGCGTAGACGCGATCGATTTGCTGCTTGGTCTCCGCCAGCGGTTCGCCCCACAGTCCGAAGATATCCGCAAGCTCGCCGCCGATGCGGTAAGCCTCGTCCGAAGACCCGCCGACTGACACCGGGATGGTGCCGTTGACAGGACGCACTCGGCTATGAAACTGCTTGAATTGATAATACCGCCCATCGAAGTCGAAAGGTTCGCTCGCCCCCCAGGCGCGACGCAGGATGCGGATATACTCCTCCTGCCGTTCATAGCGCTGATGTTTGTCGAGGAAATCGCCTTCCTTGGCCTGTTCCTCATCGCTCCCGCCGGCAATGAAGTGGACAACCACGCGGCCGCCGCTGAGCTGATCGAGCGTCGCGAGCGATTTTGCCGCAACCGTCGGATAGATAGTATTCGGGCGAAGGGCGATGATGATCTTGATGTTCTTCGTGTGCGCCGCGACAGTTGCACCAATGGTGAAGGGATCGAAAGACGCGGTATCATAGGGGATGAGGGTGTAGTTGAAGCCGTAATCGTCGAGCGAACGGGCATAGCGCGCGAGATATTGCGGATCGAGTGCGGGGTTCTCGAGAGGACTTATCTCGGTCGACGCGTTTGGAAACGTGATGCTGATGAATTCGGTCGGCATATGATTATCCCCATGTTTGGCTCATCGGATCGTATGTGGATGCTAACGCGACCTCGCAGTCGCAGAAAGACAGGTCATTCTTTTTCTATAGAAATAGTAGAATTTTATCCCGCCTAAGCAGGGTTGATGAGTTGCGGGCAGCCTTGAGTAAGTCGATTTCAGACATCGAGATTCTGTCTCAACATCTCGTGCCGGTAGTTCCCGATCATACAACGCCCAGCCGGAGGGCACTGATGTGGAGACCGTCTGCCGGATGCAATGGCAAGGAGGTCCTCAATCGTATGTTGGCCTGTGCCCGCCCGAAATCTGTTGGCTGCAAGACGAAGGCGAAATGATCGGCGCCGTCATGGATCCGTGCACCAATGCTGTGGCAGTTTAGTGCCCAACGATTGGGAGGAAGGGCATAAGCCTTTTCAACGAAAGGCTTGCGAAAACGCTCTCGGTTGCCGTTGCGGATATAGCGCTGGGACGGGGACAGCAACGCCGCGATAACAGGCCCGATATCGTCGGGTACTCTGGCGCGCCCGAGAGCTTTCTGCGACGCGATGAAAGCATTCACCTCAGGTATGTTTCGTGTCCGAGCCGACCCAATTCGCTGCGCAGAGAGGCGGCGAAGGCGTCGAAAGAACCGACGTCAGCGGTATCAAGCGTACGGCGACCGCTTTCCGGCCGAGACCGCGGCTACCGCCGGTCACAAGAGTAATCTTGGGTGAGGAGTTTTGACTGGACATGATGGCTTTCTTTCCGATTTTTTGGAGAGAATGGCGATCATGCCGGCGTCGCCCATGACCCCGTTTATGTTCCGATTTTCCTGTTGATTTCAAATTGTTGCAGGGGATCTCAACGGGGTCGTTGTGCAGAACCGGTTCACACCGTGTGAGCATACGAGGTTGCCCTTATCCATGCGCGAAGTCTGCGGCATGCCGACTAGGAACATGCGATCTCCATATGACCGCCCTAGAGTTGGCATTTAGGATCAATCATATCCTCCGCGGACCCGCCGTGGGATTTGTTTGCTCCGATTATTCTCGCCAGAATATAGAAGCCATGCTGCCCGTCCGGCAACGTGGAGCCAAAAACGCCAACGACCACGTTTTCCATATTTGAGCGGGCTCCATCAACACCGTCTGCGACAGCCGTCAA
The DNA here is from genome assembly GCF_012275435.1 of Rhizobium sp. SG741. Taxonomy (NCBI): domain Bacteria; kingdom Pseudomonadati; phylum Pseudomonadota; class Alphaproteobacteria; order Hyphomicrobiales; family Rhizobiaceae; genus Rhizobium; species Rhizobium sp. SG741. The sequence goes on along the minus strand of NZ_JAAZQP010000006.1, from coordinate 393,446 downwards.
CGGGTTCAAATTTGAGAGGTCATCGGCCGCATGGAATGTTGCCCACCAACCGGCATTGGTTCTCAAGTTTGTAAACCGGACACTTCCGATCTCTGCCGCATGGGTCTTCAGCAACGCGCGAAAGCGAGGTGTCTCGCATCCCATGTGTACATGAAGGCGATCTTGTGTACGCCAACTGGCGGGGTTTATCGCTAGCGCAAAATCCTGCGGCGAAACCTTCCCTGCGCGCAGGCTTATTGCGGCTGTTCGCTCTTTCCACGCTGCGTCAAAATAGTTCGGCGCTCCCGCGGCCAGAAGGCGCGGGTCTTCGATACCGGGCACATCGGCTAGCGGCGCAAGAATGGTTCGCTCTTTGTCAGCCGGTTCGCGAAGAACGACGTAGGCGGACAATGGATCCTGCGCCTGAACTACTTTGAGGCACGGATATGGCGATCCCGTCAGGGTAGAGTTGATCTCGCAGGCTTCAACGACCAGCCCCAAGGCAGAGCGGCTGGCAAATGAGCTCATGATGATGACTGCAATAACGAGAGAAATAGAGAGAACGACAGGACGATATTTCATACGTGATTTCGAATTTCTGCTGATGAGCCAGTCATGTCCGAAGACATGGCTCACGATAGCCTATCTTGAATCCCTTGCGATAGACGCGGAAGAACCACGGACCGCCAGAATTCGGCGGAGATTTCCATTCCGCTGTCGAAACATTGATATTTCCAGAATCTTTGTCTGGCAAGGCAGGAAGAGGTCATTTGCAGGAGGGGGCGATTTACTAAGGAGCTGCACGGGCGATATCAGCAATGCCGATTTGGATGATGGGACGCGGCGCATGCGCATTCGTCCGATCGGCTGTAAACGTCACGGTTTTCCGCGGGCTATGTCCTCGGCGAGATTGTGCAAATTCGCCGGGGCGCAAAAGCCGCGAAGTGGTTGCAGAATCGGCTCCTGTACAAACAAGGCTGTTCGCCTAAGCGGATCATAACCGACAAGCTCTGCTCGTGCGCTGCCGCAAAGCGCAAGGTGATGCCCAAGGTCGAACACTGCCACGGAAATAAGCGTGGCCTTTACAGCCGATCATGAATGAACCGAACAACGAAAAGCCCGTTGCCCGACTTGGCTACGGGGCTTTTCTTTGTGTCTTCGTCAGAGCGCGCCGTTCTTCGGCGGGATGACGTCGTTCAGGTGATAGTTGCCGACGACGTGGTATTTCCAGCGGACCGGGTCGTGCAGCGTATGGGTGCGGGCGTTGCGCCAGTGGCGGTCGAGATTGAGGTCCAGTTTGACCGATGCGGTCCCGGCAAGCTCGAACAGCGTGTTCGTCGCTTCGATGGCGATTTCCGTCGTCAGCACTTTGGCTGCCGCGACCGCCAGCGTTGCCTCCACGACCTTCTTTTCCGTGGTTTCGACCTGCGCCGCGTCGATCTTTCTGCCGGCGCGCTCGAGGGTCGCGGTTGCGGCCTCCAATCGAATGGCGATCTGTCCGATCCTTGCAATCGTCAGCGGATCGTCTGATGCGCGCTCGACGCCGCTGTCCATCCAGGGGCGCGACTTGGTTCTCACGAAATCCAGCGTTTCGGCGAATGCGGCCCTGGCAATGCCGAGATCGATGCCGGCATGGATGATCTGGCCAACCGAGCCGATCGTCGTCGGCCGCTCGAAGCCTTTGTGATGGAAAACGGCACAGTCGGCATTGACGTAGACATTGTTGAGTACAGTGGTGCCGCTGCCGGTTGTACGCTGTCCGAAGCCGTCCCAGTCGTCGATGACCTCGACGCCCTCGGTGCCCTTCGGAACGAAGGCCATCACCAGCTTGTCGTTCTCGTCGAGCGCGAAGACCGTGACCCAATCGGCAAAGAGAACGCCTGTCGAATAGAATTTGCGCCCATTGATGCGGTAGCCCGGGCCGTCGCGGGTGATGCGGGTATTATAATGTCCGACCGTCTTCGTGCCGCGTTCCGACAAGGCGTTGCCGAAGCGGTCGCCGGCCAGAACGCGGCCGAAAAAGTAACGCTTCTGCTCCTCCGAGCCGTCGACGCGCAATGCTTCCAGGATATAGAAATGGTTCTGCGGAATCTGGCCGATCGAGCCGTCGGCCTGCGCGAGGATAGCGGTGATCTCCGCCAGCACGGTATTCGAGACATCCAGTCCGCCATACTCTTCCGGAACAGTGATCGCCAGCAGTCCGGATTGCGACAGCGCATCCATCTCGGCAAAGGGAAGCTGCCTTTCGCTGTCGCGATCGGATGCCGTGGAGGCAAAACGCGCGGCAAGATCGCGAGCGACGGCCAGCGCCTGCTGCTCAGTCTCAAGCAGCGTTGCCTGCGGATGCGTCGAGTTGAGATGGTGCAATTGCGCGTTCATAGGCCGACTCCGGTTTCATCGGCGTCACGATGCAGCATTCAAAGCCGCGCTTCGAGGAAAGGCATTTCGTTTTTGTGAAGGGGTCCGGTTCGTGTTTTCTTTATCTATAGAATAGGTAGATAATAACTGCGTTCGGAGCAATGTCGCACGTGCGCGTTAAGTGCGCCTGCCAGTCACAGGCGGCCCCTCCGCCAGTCGTCAAAACGGGCATGCGCCAGGGCAAGTGAGGCGACGAGCGGCGTGAAACTGTGAAAAGGTAGCGAGCGGGCGGGCTGAAGCGGGATCGGCAGGGACTCCGCTGCTTCGCCAAGTGCCAGTCTGGCAAGTACATGACCCAGCTGAGCCGTCATGGCGATCCCCCGACCGTTGCAGCCGATGCCGCCGAAGAAGCCGTCACCGAAACGATAAAGACGCGGCAGGAAGTCCGGCGTCATGATGGCAATGCCGGTCCAGACGACTTCGACGCCCGGATGGCGCGGCAGGCGGAGTTCGGACACAAGACGGTCGACAACGGCGCGACCGACCCGATCGAAGGCGCCTATCGGATTGATGGCCATGCCGCCACTGATCAGCCTGTTGTCACGGTCCAGCCGGTAGGTGAAAAGGTTGGAACGCGTGTCGCCGACCGGGCGCCGATGCGGCGCGATACGGGCAACGGTCTCGGTGTCGAGCGGCTTGGTCGCCACCTGATAGACCCTGAGCGGCACGCCGGTGCGTCCTATGCGCGCCGCGACACCGCCGGTGAAGGCGTTGGTGGCGAGCAGAACGCTGTCTGCCTTGATTTCCCGATCCGCTAAAGCGACCTGCCAAGCCCGGCCATTTCGGACGATACTGTCGACCTTGCTATTCTCGCGGATGATGCCGCCACGCCTCGTCACGGCGCGCGCAAGACCGTAAAGATAGTTCAGCGGATGAATGGTGCCGCCGGAGTGGTCGATCAATCCGCCGGAATAGATGTCCATTCCCGTTTCGGCATGAATATCGCGTGCCTGGAGGAATTCTACGGGGCGACCGAGTTCCGTCCAATCGCGAGCGCGCTGTCGCAGGACATCCGCCATGTCTTCGCCATAGGCCGGCTGCAGCCAACCGGTTTGCGTGGCATCACAGGCGATCTCTTCTTCGGCGATGGTCGCATAAACCTGGTCGGCTCCCGCTCCGACGAGCGATAGAAGAGCATCGGCCTCGTCGCGAGGCAGTTTCTGACGGACAGCGGCCGGGTCGGCCTTCGCAAAGTTGGGAACGACGAAGCCGGCATTCATGCCGCTTGCGCCGGCGCCGAGCCGTCCCGCTTCGAGAACGGTGACGGAGCGGCCGGCGCGGACAAGATGGAGTGCTGCCGTCAGGCCCGTGAAGCCGCCGCCGATCACGAGCACGTCGCAACGTGAAGGCACATCGTGAGCGAGGTCAGGAGCCGGGCCTGTCGTCAGCGTCCACAGCGTCGGGTTGATGGGGCGAGCAATATGGCTGGACATCGGCGAGCGTTCTTCCAAAGTCTACGCTAGATAGCCGTTGCCGAGCGCATCGCTCGGATCGACAAGAAGGGTGCTTGCTGCGGTGATCCAGGCGGTGCCCTCCACCTCTGCCACTATGGTCGGCTGCTCCGCTTTTGCGGAGCCGGGCCTTGCGACACCGTGATAGATCGTTCCGACGAGGCCTTCGTTGACGAAGCGCTCGCCAAAGCCGAGTTCGCCCTTGGCGACCAGTGTCGCCATGCGGGCGCAGGTGGCCGTGCCGCACGGCGAGCGGTCGAAGGAGCCGGCCGCCGAAATCGGCACGTTGCGATGCTGGGCCTGCGGATGGTTCGGCGCATCCGTCCAGACGATATTGCCGATAACCGGTGTTATCCGTTCATTCGCGTCGGTATCGCGAAGTCGCTCGGCGAGTGCTTCCCTGACAACGGATGCCGCCGCGATGAGCGCCTTGATCTTTGCGACATCGATGGTCGTCCGCGCGGCCGAGACCGGCAGGAAAGCGTACCATTGTCCGGCATAGGCGAGATCGACCGCGACCGCGCCGATGTCGGGAAGGTTGAGATCGACCGTCTTCAGAAAATAAGCCCCCTCGAAGACAAAGGCGACCGATTTGCATCGGCCTGTTTCCAACCGGGCGCGTAGGGGAACCCGCCCGCCCGGCGTTTGCAGGCCGAATTCAAATATGCCGGTAAAGTCTGGTGTCGGAGCCTGCACGAGACCGAGCTCAAGCAATGTCGTTGCTGTCCCTATCGTCGCATGCCCGCACATGTCCGGATAGGCGGCATCCATGAAGACAACGCCGAATTCGCCCCCGGGCCGATCCGGATGGATCAGCGCGACCGAGAACATCGAGCGATGCCCGCGCGGTTCCATGACCGAGACGGTCCTGACCCAGTCCCGCTCATCGCGGAGCATGTCGCGCGCCACCAGCGGCGACATGCCTGCTTCCAGCCCATGTCCGGCAAGGATCACGCGTGTCGGCTGGCCGCACGTATGGGAATCGACGACGTCGAGCACGCGCTGGTAGCTGTCCCGATATGTCAGCCGCTGTAGGGGATTGCTCAAGGGTTTTCTCCAGGCGAGGCGCCCGGTTGGAGCACCTCGCAGTTTTGCCGATGACCTTTCGCCGGCTTACTTGATCTTGTCCTTGAGCGCCGAGACGTCCTCCATCGTCATTTGGCTGTCGGTCGTCACCTTGCCGTCAACGATCTTCCAAAGGCGGAAGGGACCGGTGATATCACCATACTGATCGAACGAGACCGGTCCGATGACGCCTTCGTAGCGGATCGGCTTGCCATCCTTGATGAGGCCGAGGCCCTTGGTGAATTCCTCCTTGCCGGCGTAGATCGGCGTTCCCTTCGGATCGACGACCTTGAACATGGCATCCTTGAGCTTGGACGTGTCGTCGCCGGTGATCGCGAGGGCAAGTCCGACGATGGCGCCGGCATCATAGGCGCGGTCGGCGGCCGGATTGGAGGGCTCGATACCCGAGAAATCCTTGTAGTTCTTGTTGAAATAGTCGGTCGACGGCGTCGGTGTCGTGCCCGAGGACGTGCCATAGGCATCCTTCAGATAGTCGGCGCCGACGGAATCGATGAAGTCCGGGCTGTTCATGCCGTCATTGAGCAGGAATTTCTGCGGGCCACCCTGGGAGATCCAGGTGCGGGCGATCGTTGCGCCATCAACAGGCGTGCTGACCAGATAGAGTCCGTCAGGGCTGCCGGCCATGCCGGCGGTGACTTCCGACGCGTAGCTCGACTGCTTCTCATTGTAGGGCGTGGTGGAGACGATCGTACCGCCGAGCGCCTTGTAGGCCTTGGAGAATTCCGCGACCATGTTGACGCCGAAGTCGCTGTTAACGTGGATGATCGCCAGCTTCTTGAAGCCCTTGTCGATGGCATATTTGGCGGCGGCGATGCCCTGCAGTGAATCCGAGGTGATGGTGCGGAAGAAGATGCCGTTGGTCTTGCCGTCGCGGCCGAGTGCCGTCAGCGTCGGCGAGGAGGCGGCGGGCGATACCTGTACGATCTTGGCAGGCGCGGTCACCGAGGTCAGGATCGGGATGGTCACGGAAGATATAATGCCGCCGATGATGGCTGGCACCTTCTTGACCTGCACGAGCTGCGTCGCCGCGTCGACGGCGACATTGCCCTGGCTCTGGCTGTCGCGCGTATCCGTCACCAGATCGCAGCCATGCACGCCGCCGGCGGCATTGATGTCGCGGAAGGCCATCTCGACGGATTTTGCGCCAGCCTGGCCGTATTCGCCGGCCGGGCCGGTGAGTTCCATCACCAGGCCGACGGTTACCTTGCAGTCGGCAGCATTGGCAGCACTGGCCGCAGCCAGAAGAGCCAGGGCCGTCGTGATTTGAAATATCGTCTTTTTCATCTTTGTTCCCCTTGTTCGGTCAACGATTTTCATTGCGTTTTTTGCGAACCTGTCAGTTGTCCGGCATCTGCAGCCAGGTTTCATGCAGATGCTGCCATTCGACGCCGTTGGGTGCCGATGAACTTGCGGTGAAGAGAGCGCTTGCCTGGCGCCGGCTATGCTTGCCGGCGCGCCACTGCGCTTCCACATAGGTCAGAACGATCGTATCCGCCGTCTCGAAGCCGGCGCTGATATCGGTGATTTCGATGGTAAAGTCGCCGCGATAGGTCGCGCGATTTGCGCGGATCAGTTCGATGGTCTCCGCGCGGTTGAACAGGCGCCCGGTCGGCGGGATCATATGGAAGGACTGGCCAAAAGTGCGATCGCAACGGGCAAAGTCGACGCTATCGGCGGTCGCTGCATCATACCACTCCTCGAAGAAGCGATGGAAGGCAAGGACCTCTGCACGGGCCTTCTGAAAGAGCGGCGGTTCCTGGCTCATATCTTCCCCGCATTCAGGTTGTAGTGCATGATCGAACCGTGCCTGCCGTTGCGATCCCGCTCCAGCGTGTAGACGTCGCCTTCAGGTCCTCGGCTTTGGCTAATAATCGCAGCGATCTGCCTGCGGTCTTCGTCGTCAAGCGCGATGTCCATGATTTTCGCGTTGGCAAGTGCATGTGCCTGATTGCGGGCGCCAACGATGACTGCGGCCACTTGCGGCTGCTCCAGCACCCAGGCGCTGGCAATCGTGGCGATATCGACGTCATAACGGTCGCCGATCGTCTTCAGCGTGCGGAGCAGCGACTGGAACAGATCCCAGCCGCCGAAATCGTCGATGATCAGCTTGTATTTGACCAGCGACCGGTTCTCGAGCGGCATGTCGGGTTCGGATTGGCCCAGCCATTTGTCGCTGAGGAAGCCGCCGGCCACCGAGCCATAGCACAGGAATTTCACGTTCTTCTCGGCCGCCAGCTGCGACAGGCCGTTGAGAGGTCGCTGGTCGAGAACCGAATATTGCAGCTGCTGGCTGACCAGGGGGATGCCAGCCTCAAGGATTTCGGCGATATGCGGAGTGTCGAAATTCGTCGTGCCGACATTCCGCACCTTACCTTCACGACGTGCCTCATCGAGCCAGCCGAGCGCGTCGAGATAGCCGGGCAGTGCATAATCCCACCAGTGGAACTGCACGAGGTCGAGCTGCTCGGTCTTGAGCTTGCGCAAGGATTTGTCGACGATACCGCGGATATAGTCGCGGCTGATCGTGGCAAGCTTCTCCAGATCCGGCACGAGCTTGGTATGGACGTTCATGGCTCTTGCCGCTTCCGCGCCACGTTCATTGCGAAGCCGCTCGCGGGCCTCGCCGATCAGCTCCTCGACCCCGGTATAGATGTCGGCGCAATCATAGGTGCGGATCCCGACGTCGAAGGCGGCGATCAGGTCGGTGACGGCCTGGGAGCGATCGACGGCGCCATGTCCTCCGGCCAGCTGCCAGCCGCCGCGGATGACGCGCGAGATAGAATATCCGGGGCTCAGTTCGAACGTCTTGGCACTCATTTACGATCATTCTCCTTCAGGCAACGGCTCGGCCGTCGTGTCGGCATGGCTGAATCGCCGCTTACCTGTTCTGACGATCCGCAGCCGGCTCGCGCAATTCGGGTCGGGGCAGGCGATTTCCGCGTCCGAGGTCATCCAGTCATTCTTGTGGGTCGGCCGCTGCTTGGCCGCCAGCAGCGGCAACACGGCGGAGATCGAGTAGATCGAGAAGCCCTGACCCGGCGGCAGCGACAGCATCTCGCCCTTCAACTCGAAATAATCGCCAGGTTTGGCGCCGCAATAGATCGGCTTGCCTTCGGGAACGACCGCCTCGATCCTGAGGTCGAAGAGCTCGAAACTGTCGTCGGCTTCGGCTGCCATCTCAGATCTCCGCGCGCTCGAAGGCGACGTCGCAGGCGCCGTTGCGGCGGATGATGCCGCAGGCCGCGGCGAACTGCTCGCGCTCCTCGGGCCTGACCTGTGCGACGACGCTGCCGGCAAGCCAGCCGATCGGGAAAAGCAGACGAGCGCCCTGTCCGTAGAATAGGCCGATGTCGAAGATTGCGTCGGGATTGCCGCCCCACATGCGCGGCGGCACATAGCTCAGCACGATGTCGCCGGGCTGCGGCGTCAGCGTCGCATTCTCGGCTGGCAGGGCTGCCGCATAGGAGGCGCCCGTCAGGTGTCCGGGCGGGATCGGGCAGGAGATCTCCGGGCCGGTCCACATGGCGTGAATGCCGGCAACGATGCGCGCTTCACTGAGATAATCCCAGATAAAGGCTGCGTTGTCGGGCGCTTTGGCGTCGAGCATCGGTGCGAAAACGCTCAGGCTGGAGCGCGGTTCGGAAATCTTGATGGCGCGTTGGCTCATGCGGGTATGCCTTTCTTGGAATCGGCTTCCAGCTTGTTGCGCAGGAACACGAAGGGGCGGCTGATATCGGCGACCAGCGCTTCGCGTGCTTCCCTGGCGTTCTGTGCAGCCATCGCCTTGACGATCGTGCGGTGATAATGAGCGGTATCGACCTCGCCCGCCTCCGAAAAGGCATAGATGGCGACGCGGATGCACGGGCCCGACTGCAGCCACAGGCTCTCGATCATCGGGATCAGGACGGCCGAGCCGCAGGCGCGGTAGATTTCGAAGTGGAAGGCCTGATTGAGCGTCACCTCGCGGTCGACGTCCTTCTTGTGCTTCAGCGCGCGCATCTCATCCCATTCGCTGAGCATGCTCTCGATGGTGGAGATCAGGCGCGGGGTCATGCGGGTTGCGGCCAACGCAATGGCCTCGCCCTCGATCAGGATGCGGGCGCGCAACAGGTCATCCATGCGCTCGAGCGTGATCGGCGGCACACGCACCGAACGGTTGGGAAGGGCTTCCAGCGCCTTTTCGGTGATCAACCGGCCGAGAGCTTCACGTACCGGCATGGTGCTGGTCATCAGCGCATCGGCGAGCCCCCGGATCGTCAGTACCTGGCTGGGCTCGAACAACCCGCCGATCAGCGCGCGACGCAGCTCGGAATAGACGCGGTCCTGGACGGTCTCGCGGCCAACGGGCGCAAGCTGTGCGGCAATCGGATCGCTCTTTTCGGCGGTGGCCTTTTGCATTCGAAGTCCCTTTTTTGGCTTGCGGAGTGGATTAAAGCTGATTAGCGTGATCAATGCAAGTGTGATCACAAATCAAATAATCAGGGAGCGGCAACGACCGGCTTCCGGCCAGAGGGATCTCATGAGTACGACAACTGAACGGCATGGGGAGGAAGCCCGGCCTGTTCTGACGGCCAAGAATGTGGTGCGACGTTTCGGCGGCGTCACCGCCGTCAACGACGTTTCATTCCATGTGCGGCAAGGCGAGATTCTCGGCTTGATTGGTCCGAACGGCGCCGGCAAGACGACGATGTTCGATCTGCTGGCCGGCAGCGTTGCCCCGAGCAGCGGCGAGATCATTTTGAACGGTGCGCCGGTGGCAGGCGAGCCCGCGCATCGCCGCATAGGCCGTGGCCTAGGCAGGACGTTCCAAATTCCGCGCCCTTTCCCCAATTTGAGCCTGCTCGACAATGTCATGCTGGCGGCGCAGGGTCAGGCCGGCGAGCGCCTGCTGTCGAATTTCCTGCGTCCCTGGAAAGTCGCAGCGGAGGAAAAGGCGGCCCAGGCAAAGGCCATGGAACTGCTCGACCTCGTCCACCTGACGCGGTTGACGCATGAGCCGGCCAGGGTGCTTTCGGGTGGTCAGCGCAAGCTTCTGGAGCTTGCCCGGATCATGATGGCCGATCCCGCGCTCATCCTGCTTGACGAACCGGCCGCCGGCGTCAACGCGACGCTTCTTGAGACCATCATCGACCGCATTCGCGACATCAACCAGCGCGGCGTCACTTTTCTTCTGATCGAGCACAATATCGATATGGTCACGCGCCTTTGCCACCGCGTGCTCGTCATGGCGAGCGGCCAACTTCTTTGCGAGGGCACGCCGGACGAGGTCGCCCGCGATCCCCGCGTCATCGAAGCCTATCTCGGAGGCGCGGCATGAGCGAGCCTGTCCTCATCGTTCGCGATCTCGTCGCCGGCTACGAGCCGGGCGTACCGATCGTACGCGGCGCCTCGATCACGGTCGCTGAAAAGGAGATCGTCGTCGTCCTCGGCCCCAATGGCGCCGGCAAGTCGAGCTTCATCAAGGCGATTGCCGGCCTGGTGCCGATCGAAAGCGGCAAAGTGGAACTCTCTGGCAATGATATAACGAGCGCGCCTGCTCACAATATGGTGCGGCTCGGTCTCGCTTTCGTGCCGCAGACGGAAAATGTCTTCCCACTGATGTCGGTGGATGACAATCTGAGGGTCGCTGGCGGCATCTTGAAGGCGAAAGAGGTGCCTGTTCGTATCGAGGAAATGTACGCAACCTTCCCGGATTTGGCCCGTCATCGCCGCATCGCAGCCGGCAATCTCTCGGGCGGTCAGCGGCAGATGCTGGCCGTCGCGCGTGCCCTCATCGTGCGCCCAAAGCTGCTCGTACTCGACGAGCCATCGGCAGGTCTCTCGCCCAAATTCGTGTCGATGGTCTTCGAGATGCTGACTGATATCCGCAAGTCGGGCGTCACCATTCTCCTCGTCGAACAGAATGCGAAGGCCGCCCTTTCGATCGGCGACCGCGCCTTTGTCCTCGTCGAAGGCAAGGACAGGCATGAAGGGGTGGCGTCCGAGCTGTGGAACGACCCCGTCGTCGCCGAGCTCTATCTGGGCCAACGCCCAACCGTCTCTAAAGCAGGAGGTGCGGCATGAACCTGCAATTCATCGTCGATGGTCTGCTGACAGGCTCGATGATCGGCCTTGGTGCCATCGGCGTGACACTGACCTACTCGATCCTGCGCTTTTCCAATTTCGCCCACGGCGATTTTATGGCCTGGGGCACCTATGCGACGCTTGCCGTCGTCAGCGCCATTGGCGCTATCTTCGGCAAGGTCGCGCCGATCGGACCGCTTTCCTTCGGCTGGCCGCTGATCGTTGCGGTAATAATTGCCATGGGCTTCACCGGACTTCTCGCTCTGGCGCTGGATAAGGTCCTGTTTTCCAGGCTTCGCTCCAAGGGGCAGTCGATCATCGTCGTCATGGCAAGCTTCGGCGCCTCCATGGCCTTGCGCAGCCTGCTCGAATTCCTCTTCACCTCGCGGCCGACCTATTTCAGCCGTGCCATCCAGATCGCCATGCCTGTCGGTTTCGGCATTCGCATCACGCCCGACCAGATCGTGCTTCTGATCGTCACGGCTTTGCTGGTTCTCGGCGTGCATCTGCTGATCACGAAGACGCAGACCGGCCGCTCCATGCAGGCGCTCAGCCAGAACCCGGCGCTTGCCCGCGTCGTCGGCATCGATGTCGCCAAGGTCGTTCGCGTCACCTGGCTGATTGGCGGCGGTCTTGCCTGCGTTGCCGGCGTCATGATCGGCATTCTCGTGCAGATCCGTCCGCTGATGGGCTTCGACATGCTGCTGCCGATGTTCGCAGCCGCCATTCTCGGCGGCATCGGCAGCGTGCCGGGCGCTGTTCTCGGCGGCCTGATCATCGGCCTTGCCGAGGCTGGTGCGGTGCAGCTTATCGGCGCCGAATGGCGCGCCGCCGTCTCCTTCATCATCTTGATGGCGGTGCTGTTCATCCGGCCGATTGGCCTTTTCGGAGTGAAGGAGCGATGATGGACATTCTTGGCTATGGCGCCTTCTTCCTGACGACGGCGCTGATCTTTTCCTTCATTACCCTCGGACTGAACCTGCAATGGGGTCTGACCGGTCTCTTCAACGTCGGCCTTGCCGGCTTTGTCGCCATCGGAGCCTATACGTCGGCGCTTCTGACCACTCCGGACGCCGCCGGTCGCTTCGGCGGGTTCGATCTGCCGATCGCTGTCGGCTGGCTCGGCGGGATGATCGTTGCCGGTCTGGCTGCTGCTATCATCGGGGTCGCCACGCTGCGGCTGAAGTCGGATTATCTTGCGATCACCACCTTCGGCGTTGCTGTCGTCGTCCAGCTCGTGGCGTTGAACGCACAAAGCCTGACGGGCGGCCCCTTCGGCATCGGCTTCATCCCGCGTCCCTTCGCAAGCCTTGCCGAAACGCCATTGCTCTTCAATTTTGCCAATCTTGGCGTCGTGGCGATCGTGATGCTGGTCGTCTACCTGGCTCTCGAGCATTTGTCGCACAGCCCTTGGGGACGCGTGCTGAAGGCGCTCCGCGAAGATGAACGTGCCGCCGTTTCTCTCGGCAAGAGCGCGCGTTTTTATCGCGTGCAGGCCTTTGCCGTTGGCGGAGCCATCATGGGGCTTGCGGGGGCCATACAGGCGCATTTCGTCGGCTTCATCGCGCCGGACAATTACGTTCCGATCCTGACCTTCCAGGTCTGGGTGATGCTGATCGTCGGCGGCTCGGGCAGCAACAAGGGCGCCGTTGTCGGCAGCGTCCTTGTCTGGGCGATCTGGGCAGGGTCCGGCGCGCTGACGAGCGCGCTGGTCTCGCCGGAACAGCAGGCTCGCGCAGCGTCCCTGCAGATCGTGGCGATCGGCGTGATGCTCTGCATCATCCTGTTGGTGCGTCCCGGCGGGCTCTTCGGTGATATGCCGCGGCGGCGGCGTGCAGCCGTGCAACAGCCTTCGCTTGCTGCAGATGAAAGCGGTGTGTCCTGACGTACGCGGAAGGCGGGCGCTGAGCAAATCCGCGCCGCCTGTTGGTTTCGACGATATTGCCGACATGACAGATGCAGGCTTTGCCAATCCTTGATAGCATCGGCATTGCAGAGGCAATCCAGCGTCGTGAGCTGATGGACCCCAAAATGGTCGGTTGATGTCGCTGCCGCGTACGTGTGATTTTCGGCGAGAATCGACGAGAAAGTACATGGTTTCATATACAAAATTTCATTTACATATAAACCGAAATGTGATGATCTTGATGCGCCGGTGTCCTTATGGCCGGCTGCAATGGGGAGTACGTCGCGCAGGCGAAATATCACACAAATAGAACGGGGAATGACCGCATGCCTTATGATGTCATCATTGTCGGTGCCGGAGCCGCCGGTGCAGTGCTTGCCGGCCGGTTGACGGAAGACCTAAGCAAGAAGGTGTTGTTGCTGGAGGCCGGCCCCGACTATCGTAGCAGCGAACAGCCAGCCGAAATGGAAAGTCCGAACCCGTTCAACCTCCTTTTGCCGCGCCGCTTCCAGGAAGCCTACATGTATCCGGATTTGATGGCGCGCCGGACGAAAAGGCAGCCGCATCGCGTCTATTGGCGCGGCAAGGGCATGGGCGGCTCGACCGCCGTCAACGGTCAGATTGCCATTCGCGGCCTGCTCCATGCCTTCGATCGCTGGGCCGATATCGGCTGTAACGGATGGTCCGGTACCGATGTGCTTCCATTCTTCAACCGGCTCGAGGACGATCCTATCGATGCGGACTACCATGGTCGCGGCGGGCCGACACCGATTTATCGCGCGCCTGTCGATACATGGGGCAATGTCGATAGGGCGATGCGCGACAGTGCGCTGGCTCTCGGCCATAGCTGGAACGATGACCTGAATGACCCTGAAGCCGAAGGCGTGTGCTGCTATCCCATCAATAGCCGCAATGGCAAACGCGTTTCGGTCAATGATGCCTATCTGGAGCCGGCGCGCGGCCGTGCCAACCTGACGATCATCGGCTCGACGACCGTCGACAAGGTCATGCTTGATGGCCGCAGGACGACGGGGGTGAGCGCCATCGTCAATGGTCAGGCGAAGACATTCCTTGCGCCGCTCGTCATTCTCTCGGCCGGTTCCATTCACTCGCCCGTCATTCTGCAGCGCTCCGGCATCGGCCCGGCGACATTGCTTAGAAAACGCGGCGTGGAGGTTGTCGCTGACTTGCCGGTGGGCGAGAATTTCTTCGATCATCCCTACTGCCGCATCGAGCTGAAGCTGAAGAGCGAGTTTAAGGCGACCGATGTCAACGCGCGCCATACCAATTGCTGCGTGCGCATGAGCTCGGGTCTTCCGGGCGCGCAACGCGACGATATTCTCTTGGTGTCGATGAACCACGGTGGTATCGGCGTCGAATCCGACAGCGCCCAATTCGGCGAGGCAATGATCAATCTGATCCTCATGGAGGCCAAGAGCCGCGGCTCGGTCAGCCTCCGCTCGGTCAATCCGCTCGATCAGCCCGTCGTCGAGGAGAACATGCTGTCCCATCCGCTCGATCTGGCGCGCATGCGCGCCGGTTACCGCCATCTCGGCAGGATGGCAGCGCAGGCGCCGATCCAGGCCATCACCGAAGGCATATTGCTGGGTGATTCCGATCTGCCGCTCTCCTGGCTCGACACTGCCAGCGATATAGCGGTGGAGGATTTCCTGCTGACGCAATCTTCCGATGCACAGCACGGTATCGGTGGCTGCAGCATGGGGCGTGCCGGCGCCGGCGTCGTCGATCCGGAATGCCGCGTCAACGGCTTCGAAGGCCTGCGCGTCATCGATGCGTCGATCATGCCGCTCGACTGCCAGGCCAACACCAATCTCACCACCATCATGATAGGCGAGAAGATGGCTGACAGCCTGCGACGGGCTGTCCATTGAAAGCGGAGGGCGGACGCATGGCGATGGATGCTTACGAACGGCTGAGTGCCCTGGGGCTCACGCTGCCGAAGACGCCGAAAGCGGCGGGCAATTATATTCCGGCCAAGTTGTGCGGTGAGATGCTCTATCTCGCCGGGCAGGGGCCGCAACGCCCCGACGGGTCCTGGTGCGTCGGCAAGGTCGGCAAGGATGTGAGCTTGGAGGAAGCCTATCAGCATGCGCGCCTCGTCGGCCTGCAATTGCTCGGCGTCATCCACGATGCCGTCGGCGATCTCAACCGTGTCGAGGTGATCAAGCTGCTCGGTATGGTCAATGCGGTTGCCGAGTTTGCCGATCATCCGAAGGTGATCAATGGGGCATCGGATCTGCTCATCGAAGTGCTGGGTGAGGCGGGCCGCCATGCTCGCTCCGCCGTCGGCATGGGATCCCTGCCGAACGGCATCACCGTGGAGATCGAGGCTATCCTGCGCGTGCTGCCGCGCGACTGATTTTTGACTGTTTTCCCCAACTGGCCTTCGTTTCCTTTGTGTGCGAAGGCCATTTTTTTATTGCGGCCCGGCGTGTTGCCGGGCCGGCAGCATTCCTGCTTATCGCGAAATATCGATCGTCATCGTCTTCAGATCGCACATTTCCATGAGCGTGTGCCGGCCGCCTGTGCGGCCAAGCCCGCTCCGCGTTCCGGCTGCGCCGCCGGCGGGAATATGCGGCTCCCAATAGCAGCTTTTCTCATTGACGTTGACGATGCCGACGCGAAGGCTTTCGGTAAAGAAGAAGGCCCTCTTGATCGTGTTGGTGAAGACCGCCGCCGACAGGCCGTATGGGCTGGAGGCCGCGAGCTCCAAAGCCTCCTCATCCGTATCGAACGTCAGCACCGGGGCGACCGGGCCGAAGGATTCCTCGGTGTTCAAAAGGCTCTCGCGTGTCAGTCCGGTCACGACTGTCGGCTCGAAATAGAGGTTGGTCGGCAATCCCACGGCTATGCCACCGCCGGTCACGACGCGTGCCTGATGAGCATGCGCATCGGCCATATGGCTCAGCATCTTGTCGAGCGATGCCGCATTGTTGAGCGGCCCCATCGTTGTCGACGGGTCGAAGGGATCGCCCATGCGCACCTTGCCGGCCGCTTTCATCAGCCCATCCACGAAGCGATCATGCACGGATCTATGCACGAGAACCCGCTCGGTCGCGGTGCAAATCTGCCCTGCATTGGCAAAGCAGCCCGCGCCGATCTCGGCCGCCGCCATGTCGATATCGGCGTCGGCAAGCACGATGGTCGGGCCATTGCCGCCCATCTCGAGCAGCAGCGGCTTGCCGGCGCCACGGCGAGCGATTGTCGCGCCTGTGGCCGAGCTACCGGTGAAGCCGATGGCATGTATGCCCGGGTGGATGACGGCCTCATCGCCAACCTCCGCGCCATCGCCGAGAACGAGGTTTATGACACCATCAGGCACCCCGGCCTCGATCATGCATTCCATCAGCGCTACAGCGATCAGCGACGTCGTCGGCGCCGGGACCCAGACGACGCTATTGCCGGTCGCAACTGCCGGGCCGAGATAATAGAGGCAGGGCAGGGCGGCGGGGAAGTTCCATGGCGTGATGATGGCGAAGACGCCCTTCGGCTGCAGGAAGCTGAAGGCGCGCTTGTTGACGTCTGCGACCGGGAAGGCAGCCGTTTCCAGCCATTTGATCTGCTCGGCAGCATTGCGGAAGCCGAGGGCTGCTGCGGCAATCTCGCCTTTGGCCTCGGCGTGGAAAGGCTTGCCCTGTTCAAGGCACAGAAGTCGGGCGAGTTCCTCGGCGCGGCGATCGATTTCGTCGGCGATCTTCATGCAAAGGGCCGCGCGCGCAAAGACGCCCATCTTGCGCATGGTTTCGCGCGCGGCCTGTGCGGCTGCCACCGCGCGCCCGACATCGGCGCGGGTCGACAGCGCCAGATATCCCAGTCTCTCGCCCGTTGCCGGACTGTCGACCGCAAGAAAGGTGCCGGTGCTGCCGGCAACCCATTCCGAACCGATCCGGTTCTTGCCGACGCGCGCGCCCGATTCCGTCTCGCTGACGATCGGCATGCCGCGCAGGTGCGGACCGTCGATCGAGGATTTGAAATGGAATGTCATGAAGGCCTCCTTTGACCGTAGTCCTTTTGGATTCTGAGGATCGTGGCGCGGCTACGCTCGACGGCGGCGGCAAACAGCGTTTCTCCGGCTTGCCGGGATGCTTCCGATGGTGTGCCGATGACGCCATTGTCCCGGATGGTTTCGAACGGCCTCCACACGGTAACGGCAGAGCCGGCAAACAGATGCGGATCCGGCCAGGAGGGCGGTGTCGTGCCCTCCGGAATCAACGGTTCGCGGACGCTTGCCGGCACGACATGCATCATCAGGGAGGTTTCGAGCGCACAGGCATGGCCGGTGCCGCCGGCCGCATCGGGCAGGACCTCGGCCGCTATGTCGGCGATAAGGTCGAAATAGGAGAAGCCGGCTGACGTGATGCCGCGCTGCCCGAGCTTGGTGATCGCCACCTGCATGGCAGCGCGGTTGCCGCCATGGCCATTGAGGATGACGGGGAGAAAGCCGTCCTCGGAAAGGCAGGTGCAGAGATCGACCAGAACGGCGATGAATGTGTCGGGGCTGAGACTCATCGTTCCCGCGAAAGCGCGATGATGATGGGAGGAGCCATAGGCCAAAGGCTCGCAGACGCGCATACCCTCTTCGCCTTCAGCCGTAGCGAGCGCGACGGCATGGGCAAGCCAGATATCGACGCCGAGTGGCAGATGCGGGCCGTGCTGTTCGACGGCGCCGACCGGCAATATTGCGACCGGCCTTTTCCGTCCGCTTTTGCTCAGCGCCTTCGCGTCCGGCGAGGTCATGAAGGCAAAGCCGGTTGTGTGCTTGGTGGTGGCATCATCACGAGAGGAGGTCATCGTGAAGCCTCCACGAGGCGAGCCTTCGCGTGGGTCATGGCGGCGTCGGCAAGAAGCGCGGCGATGATGATGGCGCCCTTGTAGAGTTCCAGGCTCGATGGGTCCGTACCGAAGATGCGCAGGGCCGTCGTCAAAAGGCTGACGATCAGCGCGCCGACCACGGCGCCCCAGACCGTGCCGCGGCCGCCGAAGATGCTGGTGCCGCCAAGAACGGCGGCTGCGATCGCATCCAGCAGCAGTGATGTTCCGCCGATATTTGGCGTGACGACGGGAACCCGGCTGATCATGATGAAAGCCGTCAGAAACACGAAAAGGCCGGATGCGCAGTAGACGAGGATAAAGTGTCGCGTGACCGGGATGCCGGCCAGTTCTGCCGCCGCGGCATCGGAGCCGAGGGCGTAGGTTCTTAGCCCGAAGGCGCTGCGGCGCATCAGCACGGCGGCGACGAGGATGATGGCGAGCGTTGCGAAGATGACGTTCGGTATGCCGAGGGTGCGTTCGATGCCGATGAACTTGAGTGCAGGCTCGCGCAGCACCAGCACGCCCTTGGAGGCGACGCCGAGCGTCGCGCCCTGCAGCGCCACCATGGTGGCAAGCGTCGTTACGAAGGGCGGGATTCTCAGCAGCGCGATGACGAGGCCATTCACCAATCCGACGAGGAGCATGACGACCAGCGCGATCACCAGCGCAGCAGGCAGGCCGAGACCGGAATCGATCAAGGTCGCGATCAGCACGGCGCAGAAGGCAACGCCGACGCCGGCCGACAGATCGATGCCGGCGGTCAAGAGCACAATCAGCGCGCCAAGGGCGAGCACCGCAACCGGTGTTGCCTGCGACACGATATTGATCAGGCTCTGCGTCGAGATCACGCGCGGATCAGCGGCCGAGAAGACCGCCAGCAGCACTGCGAGCAGGATGACCGGTGAAAGATCGAGGATACGCCTCAGCCGCAGATTGTTTGTCGTTGTCATCATCTGTCCCGCCTCAAATGTGCCAGTCTTCCACCGCTTCGCGTTTGCCGGTGTCGACGCTGCGCAGGATGGCGTCATTGACGGCAACAGCCCTCAAGGCATCCTCGACCGACATGACGAAGGGTTTTTCGAATCGGACCGCCGAAATGAAATGCCTGACTTCCTCGTAGAGATCGCCGACGATATGTCCGTTCGTCGTCGGCCAGTGCTGGCTATCAGGCAAAGACCAGGAGCCGCGCGATAGCAGCCGCAGACCATGGTCGCGGACATCGAGATCGATCAGGCCATCGGTGCCGACGACTTCGGTGCGCGCCCATATGCCGGTCGGAGCGGTATCCGGCAGCGTCCAGCCGAAATAGAGCTGGCCGCTCATGCCGTTCGACATTTCGACCGTCGAGAAAATCGCGTCCTCCGAAGCGATGCCGAGCGAGGGCATGAGCTTGGAGACTGCGCGCGAGTAAACCGAGGTGACGTCGGCGCCGCTGATCCATTGCAGCATGTCGATGTCATGAATGCCCAGATAGAAACAGACGCTCGACTTGCCGTTCATCCGCTGGCCGACGTCGCGCTTGGTGAAACGGCCGCTGCTGGCATGAATCGGCTGGCCGATGCGGCCTTCACGCACGGCAACTGCTGCCTCGCAATAGCGGGGATCGAAGCGAAGAATATGGGCGACGAGCAGGCGCGCGCCGCTTCTCTTCGCCGTTCTTGCAATGGCCTTGGCCGCGTCGAGCGTATGGGCCATCGGCTTTTCGAGAAGGACTGGTTTGCTTGCCTCGAGGAGTTCGCAGGTGACGGCCTCATGCAGCCGGTCGGGTGCGGCGACGATATAGGCATCCGCCGCGCCGGCGCTGAGCGCGGACGCCACATCTGCGAAATGAGGAACACCGAATTCATCCGCTGCCTGTCGGCCGAGTTCGACATTCGGATCGATGATGGCGGAAACGTCGGCAAGGTCGCTATCGGCCACCACGCGAGCATGCAGATGTCCCATGAAGCCAGCGCCGACGATCGCTATGCGCAGTCTGCTCATTAAAACCTCCTCACGCAACGTGTTGCGGTGCGCTCTGGGCGTCGTTCGGATTGATATTCGAGGGCTGAATAGTTTCGCTGAAGGCGAGCGCCATCACGTCCTCTTCGCTGGCGCCGCGCCCGAGTTCGCCAACCGAACGCCCCTCGCGCATGACAATGATGCGGTCGGCGACGCCGAGCACTTCGGGCAATTCACTCGATACCATCAGGATGGCGGCGCCCTGCCGTTTCAGCTCGGCGATAAGGTGGTGCAGCTCGGACTTGGCGCCGACGTCAACGCCGCGCGTCGGCTCGTCGAGCAGGATGATCTGCGGCTTCGTCGCCAGCCATTTGCCGATGACGACCTTCTGCTGGTTGCCGCCGGAAAGCTCGATTGTCCGCTTGTCCGGCTGTGCCGGCCGCACACCGAGGGAGGCAATCAATTCGCCCGCCAAGCGGCTGATCCGGCGCGGCGACAGCAGGCCGAAGCGGCTATTGCCGCGTATCCAGGCGAGCGAAAGGTTGTCGCGGATGGACATGGTGCCAACAAAGCCTTCGAGGTGCCGGTCCTCCGGGATATAGACGATGCCGGCGCGGTTCGCCGCCTTGATGTCGCCGCCGGATTGCCCCTTGCCAAAGATCTCGATGGACCCGCCGTGCAGCGTTTCCAGACCGGCGATCAACCGCAGCACTTCCGAACGGCCGCTGCCCATCAGTCCGGCAATCGCAACGATCTCGCCGCGATGGACGCAGAGCGAGGCGGATTTCAGCAGCTTGCCGTTCGAGGCATCCAGCACCTCCACCGCTTTTTCGCGAATATCGGCCTTGAGATAGGGGAAAATGTCGCCGAGATCGCGGCCGACCATCATCGAGACGATCTCCGCTTCGTTGGTCAGCCGCGTCTGCCGTTCGCCGATGAACTTGCCGTCGCGCAACACGACCACGCGGTCGCACTGGCTGAAGATTTCCTCCATCTTGTGCGAGATGTAGAGAATGCCCGCTCCGCGTTGCCTGAGCTTGGCGATAAGCTCATAGAGATGATCCCGCTCGCGATTGGAAAGCGCGCTCGTCGGCTCGTCCATGATGAAGAGCCAGCCGTCGGACAGGACGGCGCGGGCGATCTCCACCATCTGCTGGCGGCCAACGGAGAGGGTCCGCAGTTCGGCATCGATGTCGATATCGAGCGACAGCTCCCGCATGATCGCGGCGGCTTCACGTCGCATGCGGCCACGGTCCAGCAGACCGAGGCGCGTATGCGGCTCGCGACCAACGAAGAGGTTCTCGGCGACCGTCAGATCAGGAGAAAGGCTGAAATGCTGGTGGATGACGCTGATGCCCTCGGCATCGCTCGGCGCATGAAAATCGACCAGACGACCGTCGATGGCGATCTCGCCTTCATCAGGCCGATAGACGCCGGAAATGCACTTCACCAGCGTCGATTTGCCAGCACCGTTCTCGCCGGCGAGCGCTACGACCTCGCCCGACGATATAGCGAATGAAACGCCGTCCAACGCCTTGACGCCGGGGAATGACTTGCCGAGGGCGCGCAGCTCTATGCTCCGACCCGCCGGCGCTTTCGCCGTGCCATTCTGAGGCGGAGCGGCCTTTGTCGCTTGGCTTTTGCGCCGGCCGCTTTTGACGAATGCTGTGATGCTCTCCGGCTGGCTGGCCAGCACCGCAACGAGAATAAGGGCGCCGGTAATGTAGTAGATGACGATCTGCGGCACCTGGAGAAAGGATAGCCCGGTATTGATCACGCCGAGAAGCAATGCCCCGATCGCGGTGCCCCAGATGGAGCCTTGCCCGCCGGACAGCTTGGTGCCGCCGACGATCGCTGCCGTGATGGCGGTGAATTCGAGGCCAGTGCCGGCCAGCGGCTGGGCCGAGCCGAGACGGCCGATCGTCAGGATGGCGCCGAGCCCGGCGGTGGCTCCGGCGATGAGATAGACCGAGATGCGCACAAGGCCGACCGGCACCATGGAGGCCCGCGCCGCATCGGCATTGCCGCCGATGGCATAGATCCAGCGGCCATAGACGGTACGGGCAAGGACGAACCACCAGGCAAGCAGGCAGACGGCTGCGACGATGATGGCAGCTGGAATGGGACCGAGGCTTTCGCGCCCGGCATAGAGAACGATGGGATTGTCGATCGCGATGCTCGATGCGCCCGAAAGGCTGAGCGAAAGCCCGCGTGCGAAGGCCATGGTCGCGAGCGTTGCAATGAAAGGAGAGATACCGGCAAAGCCGATCAACACGCCGTTCAGCAGGCCTATGACGGAGCCGGCCAGGATTGCGGTCAGGAGTGTCGCCGCAGCCGAACCGGTCGCTGCATAGACGAGACCGGCGGCCACACCGGAAAACGCCAGCGTGCTGCCGACGGAGATATCGATGCCGCGGGCAATGATAACGGCCGTCATGGCGAAGGCGATGAGTGCGATGACGGCGCTCTGCTGGGCGATGCTCACAAAGTTGCCCGCCGTCAGGAACCGCGGGTCGATCCAGCCGAAGACGACGACGGCAATAGCAAGAACGATCACCAGCACCGGCTCGTTGCGGCGGAGCAGGGATGAAATCCGGTTTTGAAGCATGGTCGGCCGCCTCTCGAACACGATGCGCATCGCCCGGAGGGGCGAGGATTCAGGATGTTCATGGAGTGGGGACCGCCGGTACGGATGCGTACCGGCAGCCCTGCGTCGGACTTATTTCCCGACGGTCATTGCCGAGGTCGGAACCTTCGGTCCAAGCTGCTCCGTATAGTTTTTGGCTTCCACCGCTTCCTTGTCGGTGTTGATATGCTCGAAATTGAGGCCGGCCTTCTTCAGTTTTTCCGCTGTCGCGTCCGAGGTCACGAAATAAGTCGGCATAAAGAGATCGTTCGGCATTTTCTCGCCGTTGGCAAGACGTGCGGCGACCGCAATGTTCCAATAGCCGACGCGATAGGCGCCGGTGAGCACATCCATGACCATCTTGCCGTTGTCGATCAGATCCTTCATCTCGGCATCGCCGTCATAGCCGCCATAGATCAGGTTGATGTTCATCGAGCTGGCAACGGAATCGGCGGCAAGGCAAAGGCTGTCGGAAATGCATGCGATGGCTTTAAGATCCGGATAGGTCGTCAGCCATGTCTGCGCGGCGTTGGTTGCCTTGGCGGCATCCCATCCGGTCGGCTCGATGCCGACGATCTTGATCTTCGGAAACTCCTTCTTCATCGTTTCGACGAAGCCCTTCTCGCGCGTATCTGAAACGAAGTTGCCGCGAGAGCCGACAAGCAAGGCGACTTCGCCCTCGCCGCCGAGCGACGTGCCGACGGCACGGGCGACCATCGACATATTGTCATAGTCGGGATAGAGCGTCGAATAGTTGCCGCCGGCCTCGACCTTGTTGCCCATGGTGATGACCGGGATGCCGGCAGCCAGCGCCTTCTTGATGGCAGGAACGACAGCATTCTTGTCGATCGGGTCGATCAGAATGGCGCTGACGCCCTGGTTGACGAAATTCTCGATAATGCCGACCTGCTTTTCCAAGCTGCCCTCGGCGCTCTGCCAGGTGGCCTTTACGCCATAGTCCTTGCTGGCGACATCGCCGGCTTCCTTCATGCGGACGAAGAACGAGTTTTGCAGGTCGATCGCTGCCAGGCCAAGAACCTTGTCCTTGGCGATCGATGGTGTTGCAAGCGCAAGCGCGAGCAGGGCGACGGATGCTTTCAGAAGTGCGCGCATGTTTCTGTTCTCCTCTGCCTTGAAGGCTTTTCGTGATCATGGCGGGCGATTGTCTCGCCTCTTCTTCACATTCCGCCGGTCAGGCATTCGTCCCCAGTGACGCGTCCTGTCGGCGACTATGGCGCTTTGCGCTCATTCTTATACAGCACTTTCTAAATGTGCTAGAATTATTCAACCTTTACGCGTTAAAGCCATCGACTCCCGAGCCGCAGACGAGGCCGGCGATGCGGGCTCCGGGTGGCGGCACGAGGGCTCCCGACATGACGGCGGCCAATGAGGCAGCGCCGCTCAAATCCGCAGCGATACCGAACTCGAACCATAGCAGTGCAGCGGCACGTTGCATGGCATCGTCGTCGACCAGAACGATATCATCGACATTGCGCCGTGCGATCTCGTAGATGCACTCGTCCGTGCGGCCGCAGGCCATCGTTGCGACCCTGGTGGTGACCTCGGCAAGGCGCACGACCCGGCCGGCATCCAAGCAGGCGCGCAGCGTTGGCGAGCCGACAGGCTCGACGCCGATGATCCGCGCCTTCGGATTGACCGTCTTGATGACCTGGGACATACCGGCGATCAGGCCGCCACCGCCGATCGCGACGATGTAGAGATCGGCCGCGGGCAATTGTTCCACCATCTCCAAAGCCACCGTTCCCTGGCCTGAAACGATGGCCTCGTCCGCAAAGGGATGCATGCAGAATGCGCCTTGCCGTTCGGCAAAGGCAAGTGCGGCCTCCTGTGCCTCGTCCCATACGTTGCCGGCACGGCGAACCTCCGCGCCCCAGCGACGAAGCTTCTCTTCCTTGATGGGACTGGCATTGCTCGGCAGAAAGATCGTTGCCGGAACGCCGGACTGATGCGCCATGTAGGCGGTGGCGAGACCATGATTGCCGCCGGAGGCCGCCACAAGGCCCCGCTGAATTCGCTCAGGCGGCAGCGACCTTACGCGATTTGCCGCGCCGCGGATCTTGAAGGAGCCGCTGACCTGCAGGCATTCGAGCTTCAGGTGGAAATCGTTGCGCAGATCGAAGCCGGCGCAATGCTCGAGCTTGATCGTCGGCGTGCGGCGCACGAAGGGGGCGATGCGAAGGGCGGCGGCCTTGATATCCTCATAGCTCATTGCTCAACGCCTCCGGATATTCGTTGGCAAGCACGAAACAGCAATTGCCGGGGCGGACCCGGCCGGGCTGCCGCTTGGCGAAAACGATACCATCGATCGGATGATGGAGGATGACGGGTTCCCGGGCCGGCGAGCGCAGGAAATGGATCCGGCCCGCGATCTCGCCCTTCTTGACGGCGGTGCCGAGCTCGCTGATCGGCTCGAACACGCCGTCGTCCTCGGAAAGTACATAGCCCTCCGTGCCCGGCACCTTCAGTACCCTCGCATTGGCGCCGGCCGGTACATCCGGCGCGCCTTTCAGCACGCCCGCATGCTTGAGGATATTGCGGATGCCACGTCGGCAGATGGTGAGCGCTTCCTGGCTGACGAGGCCGCCGCCGGCCATTTCGCTGCCGATGACGATCAGGCCCTGCTGGTTGGCTGCCGCAGTCGACGTACGGGTGTCGCCGAGATTGTCGATCATGACGACGGTCGGTGCGCCGAAGGCGAGGGTGGCCCTTATGTTGCGCCGATGCCCCTCCGTCGTCGGAGACGGCTCGATGATGGCGCTTGGGAGGATCATCAGCGACGATCCGCCGGAGTGGAGATCAAGGAAATAGTCCGCGATGGGAAACAGACAATCGTTGACATAGGCGGCAATCTGGCTTGTCAGCGTGCCGTTGAAATCGCCGGGAAAACTGCGGTTGAAATTGAGCCCGTCGATGGGTGATGTCCGCTGGCCGGCCTCGACGGCACGCACGTTGATGGCCGGGATCGCGATGATGCGTCCAGTCACGTCGGCCGGATCGATTTCGCGCAGCAATTCGCCGAGCGCGATCGGCCCTTCATATTCATCGCCATGGTTGCCTGCTTCGATCAGCACCGTCGGCCCGGTACCGTTCTTGACGACGGCGATCGGCACCTGAACGACACCCCAGGCATCGTCATGCGGCGATTGCGGCACGCAGAAATAGCCGATCTGCTTGCCGGAGCGATCGAGATCGACTGAGGTGAAGATGCTGTTGCGACGCGGTGTCAGCGGCTTTCGCTCCGAAGCGCCCGATTTTACCACACTGAAATTTGTCATGGCGTCCGCTCATCTATCTTGCTGGAGGTATCATGGCGGTTTTATATATGGTGTCAAGTTTGAATATGAAACGAATGACAAGCGCTACTGCAGTTCCTATGGTTGGTGACCCATGGAGGATTCGATTCATGAGCAATGGTTCCAATGAGGGCGGCAAGCTTTCCTACTCGGCTCCAGCCCTGACGAAGGGGTTGGAAGTCCTGGAACTGCTTGCCGAGGCCGACACGTCCCTGACGATGAAGGCGATCGCCGACGGCTTGGGCCGTTCGAAGAATGAGATCTTTCGCATGCTCGTTGCCCTGCAGGAACGCGGATACATAGAGCGCGATGCCGAGACGGATGCCTTTTCGCTGACGGACCGGCTTTTCAAGCTCGGGCTGCATACGCCGAGCACCCAGGACCTGATGACTGCGGCGATGCCGGAGCTGTCCACGATCGCTCTGGAAAGCCAGCAGTCGCCCCATCTCGTCGTCATCAGCCACGGGCTGACCGTCGTCACCGCCGCCGTGCCCGGCGGCGAGGACATGTCGTTCACGCTGAGGCTGGGTTACGGTCGGCTCGCAACGGATTCAACCTCCGGCCAGGTGATCCTTGCCTTCCAATCACCCGCCACGGCGAAACGGATCATCGATGAATGCCAGGCGCGCTCAGCCGCACCGATCGACCGCAAGGCGCTGGACAAGCAACTGACGGCCATACGCCGAAGAGGCTACGAGCTGCATAACAGCCGTGACTTCGTCGGCATTACGGACATTTGCTGTCCCGTCATCGGTGCCGATGGCAATGCCATCGCGTCGATTATCATCGCCTATATCAATCGTCATACGCGGGAGAGCCGCCACGCCGCCACGCTCAGCGTCCTGCAAGCCGCCTGCGACCGCATCTCCGCACGGCTCTCGCCGCGTCTGCGCTCGCCCAAGGAGATGGGTGCTGGCGGTTGATGCATGCCGAGGCATGTCGCGTCGGTCATATCACGCGATAGGCCATAGAGAGGATCGACCGGATGAGTGCCGCTGCAGGACATGATCGCATCGAACCGCAAGAGGTTGTGAGCCTGTTGAGCGCCATGGTGTCGATCCCCAGCATCAATCCCGACTTCCTTCAGCCGAGCTTGCCGGCGGGCTGGTTCGGCGAGGCAAAGCTGGCCACGTTCATCGCCGACTGGTTGAGCCGCGAGGGGATCGAGGTCGCGATGGAGGAGGTCCTGCCTGGACGCCCCAATGTCGTCGCCCATCTGCGTGGCCGGCCAGGAGCGCCGGCGATGATCTGGGAAGGGCATACCGATACGGTTCAGGTGGAGGGCATGGCGTCGCCCTTCCAGCCGCGCATCGAGGGCACGAGGCTCTATGGCCGAGGTTCTGTCGACGACAAGGGATGCCTCGCCATGTTCATGCTGGCTATGCGGGCGCTGAAAAGGCGCGGCTGCGGCTGCGATCTCACCTTCGTTGCCGCGATCGATGAAGAGACGACCTTCAGGGGCGTTCAGCACCATGTGCGTGCTCACCAGCCCTATGATCTCGGCGTTGCCGGCGAGCCGACCAGCCTTGCCATCGTCCGCGCCTGCAAAGGTGTCATTCGCTGGGTCATCGATGTGCGGGGGCGGGCAGGGCACGCGTCAAAGCCTGAGGACAGCATCGACGCCTTGGCCGTTGCTGCCGATCTCCTGCACCATCTCCGTGGCTACATGCGCGCGACCGATCGAACGCATCCGCTGCTTGGCCGCCGCAGCCTGACCTGCACGCTGATGCAGGCGGGCGAAGGAGCAAACACCGTGCCGGGTCATGCTTCCTTGACCTTCGACTTGCGCACCCTGCCTGATCAGACCGGTGATGAAGCCTGGCAGGAAATCGCTGACGTGGTGAACGCCTTTGCGCGGGGTCATGCCGCCGGTGCCGACATTCTTATGCAGGCTCCGTTCGTCGATTCCGTGTCGATGGAAGTCTCGCGGGATGCGCGCATCGTCCGGGAGCTGTCGGCGGTTCTCGCTAAGGCGGGTCTGCCTCATGAGGCTATCGGCGTGCCGTTCGGCTCGGATGCCTCCAAGCTTACGCGCGCGGGAACGCCGACCGTGATCTTCGGTCCCGGCCGGATCGAACAGGCTCACGCCGCCGATGAGCATGTCGACATGGAGGAGGTCGCGCGGGGCGCCGATATCCTCGTCTCGCTGGCAAGCGGGCTCTAGCCGCGCCTAGCCCTTGACCGCACCTGCCGTCATCGAGCCGGACAGCTGCCGATACATCACGATACCGAGCAGCGCCGGCGGCAATGCTCCGAGGATCATGACGGCCGATGCCATGCCCCACTGCACGCCGCCGCCGCTGGCGGCAAAGAAGAAGGAGGCGCCGACGGTCATCGGCACGGCGCGGCTGGTCGTCAGCATCAGCCCGAAGAGAAACTCGTTCCAGGCGGTGATGAAGCCGAAGATGAAGGTGGTTACAAGCGTCGGGCGGATCACCGGGCGAATGATACGGATCATGATGTCGAAGACGCTTGCTCCATCGACGGTCGCGGCCTCATCGAGCTCCACCGGCACGTCCGATATCGCGTTGACCAGCATCACCAGAGCCAGTGGAATGTTGACGATCGTGAAGATGAGGCCGAGGCCGATCTGCGTGTCGAGCAGGCCGAGCCATTGATACATCATATAAAGCGGGATCGCGAAGACGATCAGGGGAACGGCGCGGAGGTTGATGACGAGCGGAAGCAAGAGCTTTTGGCCGGTCTCACTGCGCGCGATCACATAGGCCGCAGGGAAGGCGAGCAGGATCGCAAGGGTCGTGCCGATGAGGGCAGCTGCGGTGCTGTTGGCGAGATAGAGGAAGATGTTGAAGCGCTCGGTTTCCGTCAGCACCTTCAGATAATTGTCGAGGGTCGGTTGCTCGATCCATAGGCCGGGATTGCCGGCGATTTCGCGCGTCGTCTTGAACGAGGTGATAAGGGTGACGAGGACGGGGAAGTTCATGGCAAAAACCACGAGGCCGTAGACGATCCAGCGCAGCGACTTAAGCATCCTATCTTTTCCTTCGGGCGCTCAGCCAGTTCAAGCCGTAGAGGACCAGCAGCGAGCTGATGAACAGCACGACAGAGGCCGCCACCGCCTTGCCGATGGCGCCTTCCTTGAAGAAGGCCTGGTAGATGTAGATCGAAAGCGACGTCGTCGATCCGCCGGCGCCGCTGCCGGTCAATGCATAGACGTTGTCGAAAACGCGGAAGCCGTCGATGAAGCGTATGAAGAAGGCGACGGTCAGCGTCGGAAGCATCAGCGGCAGGTCGATGCGCCACAGCCGCTGCAGGCCCGTGGCGCCGTCGAGGGCGGCCGCCTCGTGGACGTCTTCGGGAATGGCGATATAGGCGACGTAAAAAAGCAGGAAGGCGAATGGCGTCCATTGCAGCACTTCGATCACGATGAGCGTGCGAAAGGCATTCGCATAATCGAGGAAGGCCGGGCTGTCGCCGAACCATTCGAACAGGTAATAGGGCACCGGTCCGGCGAATTCATGCAGCACGAGGCGGTACATCAGGCCGACCATGGCGGGCGCGACCATCAGCGGCAGCATCAAGGGTGCCATCAGTACCGGCCGTGCCGACAGGAGCGGCTTTAGGAAAATCGCCAGGAAAAGGCCGAGCAGGCACTCCGAAACCGCCGTGATGATGCCAAAGCGCAGCGAGAACCATACCGATTGCCAAAATGCCGCGTCCGTCAGGGCCGCGGCATAGTTGCCGAAGCCACTGATCTGAGGGCTGCGCAGCGTTTCGAATGAGACCGTGGAGACGGAATAGAGAAGATTGAGAAGTGCCGGAAAGCCGAGGAACAGCAGAAGAAACCCGACAAGCGGTGCCAGGTAGAGCCTGCCTTCGGCGCGTTTTACGAGAGCCATATTGTCAGCCGCAGCGGCCGGATGCCGTAGAGCCGGCATCCGGCCCTGTCCCTATTTTTTCAACAGATCCTGCATGCCTGCCTTGGTGTGGGCAAGCGCATCCTCAAGGCTCTGCTGGCCGGACCAGTAGCCGGTGAATTCCTTGGCCTGCAGTTCGTACACAGAAAGCGCCTTTGCGGAGGTGGCGCCTGTCATCACGTAGCCGTATTTGCTGGCAAATTCGCCGAGCTTGACCAGATCAGGACGTTCCTTGGCCACCTTGGTGACGACATCAGGCGTCAGGGCGGGGGAGCCACCGGCACGGGCATAGGCAAGGGCCGCGTCCTCCGAGGACAGCCATTTGAGGAACTTGATGGCGCCTTCCTTATTCCTGGCGTTCTTGTTCAGGCCGAGGCCGAGACCGTGGATATGGTCGGCGCGTCCATTCGGCCCGGCCGGCGGCGCGACGATGCCGGTGACATCGGCCACCACAGGCGACTTCTTCGCATCGGTGAGTTCGGCCGCGGCGGCATTCCATTGCAGCGCGGTGGCTGCCTGCCCGGAACTATAGGCGGCATTGGTCTCGGCATATTCGTAGCTCAGTGAATCCTTCGGCGAAGCGCCGGCGTCATAGAGTGTCTTGTAGAGCGTGAGGCCGGTCTTGTAGGCATCGGAATCGACAGTGACGTTGCCGCTCGCGTCCGTCCAGTCGCCGCCATAGGCGCGCGGCAGGGATTGGAACACCATCATGTTGAAGAGGAGGTTCTTCATCTGCAGCACGGTGCCGTAGCGCACCGGGCTTTGACGGTTCACCTGCTTGCTGAAATAGAGCGCGGTCGCCGCCCAGTCATCCCACGTCCAGTCATCCGGCTGCTTGGGCGCAAGCTCCTTGCCGAGATACTTCTTTGAAATCTCGGCATATTTGGCCTTGGCATCGGGGTCGGCGATAAGCGCGTCGATGAGATCCTTGCGGTAGTACATGAAGTGCAGTGAGAGGTCGGTCGGCACACCATATTGCTTGCCGTCGAACTGCATCGTCTTCAGCACGGCGTCGCCGAAAACCTTCGGCGCGTCGGCATTGAGTTCGATCGGCTCCATGTAGGGTGCATAACGGCCGATCGAATAGGTCGCCACGAGATTGACATCGAAGGCATTCGAGCCGGCGGCCATATCGGCCTGCAGCTTGTCGAAGAAGCCGTCGCGATTGAAGAACAGAAGTTCGATCTTGTCGGCATCCGCCGCCGTCTTGTTGTAAAGGTCGGTGGTGGCGCGCAGTGCCGTTTCCTCCGAACCACCAGGCCAGCCGAGTACGACCACCTTGGCGTTCGCCAAGCCCGGAAGCGCTGCCGCTGATAGCACAAGGGCGAGCACTGCGGACGATATGTGCTTGAATTTCATCATTGTTCCCTTTCCTTTATCGTTGTTTCTTGCATTGAATTGGGTCCGTCTATCCGTTGCGGCTGGCAAGATCCGCCGCGCCGATGATGCCGGCGCGTGGGCCGAGGCTTGCGGCGACCAGATGCGGCGCGAGGTGCGGCGGGAGCGCTACGAGATGCGCGCTGATGGCGTCGAGATAGCCGGATGCCAGACCAATGCCGCCGCCGATGACGATGCGTTTCGGGGCAAACATCATCTGAACGTCGCGGCACAGGAGCGCGACGCGCAGCGCCGACTGCGCGACGATCGCCTGCGCCCAGGCTGCGCCGTTGCGAGCGTGCTCGAAGATCTCGGGCGCCTCGGCCTGATGTCCGCTACGAGCGGCCTCGGCTGCCATCCAGCGGCCGGAAGCGACATCCTCGAGTGGAGCTTCGCCGAGCGTCGGGCTGCGTAGCTGGCCGAAATGGCCAGCAAGACCGAGCAGGGCGCTTCCGTTGATGACGACACCGCCGCCGATGCCGGTGGATATGGTCAGGAACACCGTATCCTCGTTGCCGCCGGCGCCGAACCTGTGCTCGCCCCAGGCTGCGGCCTGGGCATCGTTGACGGCAAAGGCGGGTTTGCCGAACAATTTGCTTGCCTGCGCGACGAGCGGGTAGCCATCGGGGAGCGCGAGCGTTGCGGGATTGAGCGCCGACCAGCGCCCTTCGTCGATAAGGCCGGTTACGGCAATACCGACGCGCTCGTATCGGCCGCTCCAATGCTTGGCCTGTTCGGCGATGGCAGCCAGCCAATCGTCGGGACCCGCTTCCCGACCGGTGGCAATGGTTGCCTCGGCCAGCACCTGCACGCCGCGTACCAGCGCCGCAAGTATCTTCGTGCCGCCGATATCGATCGCAAGCGTCGCCGCGTCGCGCTGCGAGAAGGCGGTCGAAACGGCGTCGTGGAACCATGATGTCACGTGCTCGGTGCGCGTGATCGCCGATCCGACGACAACAGCACAGGCGCCGGCGCGCACGGCGTCGGCCGCCTGCTGCGGGGTGCGGATGCGGCCTTCGGCAATGACATAGGGTGTCAGTTGCCGCATGGCGGCGATCAGCGCGATATCCGGCTCCGCCGGTTCGGGGCCGCCGACATAGCCCGACATGGTCGAGCCGACGAAATCGGCGCCGGCGGCCAGCGCCCGTTTCGCATCGTCCAGGCAGGAGCAATCGGCCATGGAGAGCAGGCCCCTGGCCTTGATGGCCGCCAGAAGCGCCTCGATAGTTGCTGGGCGAGGCCGATCCGTGGCGTCGAAGGCGATAATATCGGCACCCGCATCGGCGAGCGCCTCGACATCGGCGATGAAGGGTGTGATGCGCACCGGACTGTCATCGAGATCGCGCTTGACGATGCCGATGATCGGCGCGTCGACGGCTGATCTGACTGCGGCGACATAGGCTGATGATTCGATGCGCAGGGCTCGCGCGCCGGCTGCGAGTGCCGCGCGCGCAAAGCCGGCCACGAAAACAGCCTCGTCCATCGCGCCATCGGGCACGGGCTGGCAGGAGACGATAAGACTTAGATTGAGATCTTCCTTGCGCATTCGGCACCCCTTTCGAAGGGTCACGATAGAGCAAGGTCACCAGAAAGCAACCGGTTTTAAACTGGTATTATCTCTGGAGCTCGAAGACGAAGTCGTAGACCTCACCCTTGTAGCGCGTCTCGCAATATTCGACGATCTCTCCATCGGCGAGAAAGCAGCGGCGTTCCGTCGTCAGGATCGGTGCGCCCGGCTCGCAGCGCAGATGCTGTGCATCTTCAGGAGAAGCGGCCCGCGCCCGCATTCTCTGGACGGCGCGCAGGGGCAGAAAGCCGCGCTGGGCAAGAGCTTCGTAGAGGGAATCGCCAACGGACGAAGGTGAGGGAAGAAAGCGTACGGGCACGGCCGCGTGCTCCACCGCAATCGGTGCGCCATCGGCGGTCCGTACCCTGCGCATGCGCAGGACTTGCGCGTTTGCGGAGATGCCGAGCGCCATCATTTCAGCCGGGGAAGGCCGGGTTAACTGCTTGGAAAGCCAGATGCATCCAGGCTCCATTCCGCGCGCCCGCAGATCTTCTGAGAAGCTGGTCAGCGTGGAAAGCGATTTTTCGACCCGGGAGCCGATTTCGCTGCGTGCGCCTTGCCGCCGGCTCACCATGCCCTCCTCTTCCAGCATGGCGAGTGCCTTGCGGACTGTCACGCGCGACAGCGACAGGGCCTCGGCGAGTGACCGTTCGCCTGGCAGAGCCGAGCCGGACTTGAAGGCGTGGTTGCGAATGGCGGTTTCGATCGCCGTCTTGAGCTGCTTGTACAGCGGCATCCCCGGCGCGCCGGCTGCGAACTCCCTCCTGACCAGGTCGATGATATCAGTCGCCAAGGCAAACCTTCCCTTCGATCGCACGACTAGGAGCGAAATTTCGTCCTGTCCGATACTGGTATTATACTGTACGGCTTTTTGCGATCTGTCGAGCGAGGAAAAGAGTGATACGGACGCCAGGTGGGCCGCAATGAGGGCTGCCTTATGGTCTTTGCGGCGCTATTGCTCGACGCTCCGTCCGCGCCACGATGCCCGCTTTGCCGGCGCTCTGCAATTGCCCTTTTTGAGCGGCATGAGGGATGGCCGCCTTATTGCCTTGGCCCGCTCTCAGCCACCGAAGAATCGCGTCAAAACCGGGTTGAGCCGCGCGTTTGAACTCCGGGCTCATTTCCGCATCCATGCCGCAAAGCGTTGCGATTTCCTGCCAGTCCACTCTTCCGGCCCGCAGCGGAGGACGCGACTGGAAGACGACAAGCCCGATCATGAAGCCCTTGAGGTTTTCAAAGCTGCGGGGCTGCAGCAAAGGTGCGAGCCTCAGGTCGCAAAAATCCGAGATCTTGCGTTGGAAAACATCAGAAGCAGAGCTTTTCTTTACGGGCATTGTTCATTCCTTGCATACGACCTCGTCCAGAGGCCGGGGTGTGCGCGCTAAAGCACGGAAGTTAACGAAACGCAAACAACCGACCGTTTAGCCGCTTTCAATTCTACGATGCGTTGGCAATTGGCAACTCTAGTGATGAGCTGATCCTGATCGGACATCCCGGCTCTCGCACGGGATCAAGGGCAGATCATGGCGCCCTCGGTTTATTTCGGTTTCGGTCGATCAAAACCATGAAGAAACTGTAACTTGCCTCCCATGCCATTGAGAGCGACATTTGCCTCGCGCCGGATTGATGAGGTGAAGCAAATGTCAGTCTTGGAAATATTAGTGAGACGCCGTATGCAGGAAGAATATGCCAAGGGCACATCCCCCGAGCGGATTACCCGGCTCCTGCAGGAATTCTTCAACGGGGTGGAAGCCTCCCAAGCAGATGCTGCCCCGCACCGGTCTTTCGGCAATCGATAGCAATCGACACATAGAACGAAAGCGGCCGGCCCTCGACGTTTCTCCGAGAGCCGGCCCCTTTGTGGATCAAACACGTTCCGAAGGTGCCGCCTCCTATTGCGCGCCGTTCGAGCCGGGCAGGCTTTCGATTGCTGTCAGGATCTTGTATGCGGCCTTGACGCGTTCCGGGATCGGATAGTTCTTGTTCGCCAGCAGGACGATCCCGATTTGTCTGGCCGGAATGAAGGCCGCATAGGCGCCAAAACCGTTGGTCGAGCCGGTCTTGTTGAGCAAGATATCCTTGCGCGGCTGTTGTGGTGGCACGAGCCGGGTTATCTTATGTGGCTTCAGCGCCATGTCCGATGAATTGCCTGACAGTAGCCGGGTGAGCGTCGTCGGATAGGCGTAGATTTCCCAGCCCAGCGCCTGTGTCGTGTTTCCTACCGTGTAATAGCCGACATGGGTCGCGGCGATCGCGCGCTGAAGGGTTTCGTCAAGCCGAGAGCCGTCCATATTGGCCTCGAGAACGCCGACCATGTCAGCCGAAGTGGTCTTTACGCCATAGGCTTGCGTGTCCAGGACGCCTGGCGTCACGCGGATCGGCTTGTCCTGCTTCGAATAGCCGTAGGCATAATTGCCCATCTCGCCCGGCGGGACGCGGACATAGGTATGATTGAGGCCGAGGCCCGCGAAGATCTTTTCCTGCATCAGCGCATCGAATGGCTTGCCCATGGCTTCGGCGGCGAGATAACCGAACAAGCCGATGCTGGGATTGGAATAGAGCCGATGGGTGGCCGGTGCATAGGATGGGTGCCAGTTGCGATAGTAGGCGATCATCTTATCCTGATCAGTCACATCATCCGGAAACTGCAGGGGCAGGCCGCCTGCCGTGTATGTGCCGAGATCCAGAAGACTGATCTTGTCGAAGCTGCCGCCGGTAAGCGCGGGCAGATACTTCGACGCCTTATCGGAAAGTGACAGTTTTCCGCTGACCTGAGCGTAAGATCCGAGAACCGCGGTGAAGGTCTTGCTGATCGAGCCGAGCTCGAAGATCGTGTCGTTTGTGACCTTCTGACCAGTCTCCTTCGAGGCGACGCCATAGTTGAAGAAGTAATGCTTGCCCTTGATCGTGATCGCGACGGCCATTCCCGGGACATCGTTTTCCGTCATGACCGGCCGGATTGCATCATTGACGGCTCGCTCCAGCCGATCCTGATCGTTGCCGTCTGCCGCATGGGCGCTGACCGCATAGAAAAGGCAGCTGGCGATCATGCCGAGTTTCGGTAGCGAGATGGAATGCATGTGCAAGATAATGTCCTCATATTGGTGGACAGGCCGCGCAGATGATTGCGGCCTGAGGTCATGGATCCGGGGTTGGTGGGCACGGTCGGGGTTGCAGTCGATGCCGCCTGGGGGTCATTTGGCCCCTGCAATCACCTCGCGACGCAGACTATGGCGCCCCCTTGTGCCCTAGACAAACGATCAATTCTGGGCTTAGGCATGAGAAAAACTTGGGCTTAGGACATAATGGACATTTCACAACTTCCGCTGAACGCGCTCCGCGTTTTCGAAGCCTCGGCGCGGCATTGCAGCTTCACGCGGGCCGGCCTTGAGCTCCGGGTGACGCAGACGGCCGTCAGCCATCAGGTCAAGGCGCTGGAGGATGTGCTCGGGGTAACGCTGTTCAAACGGCTGCCGCGCGGACTTGCATTGACCGACGAGGGCCATGCCTTGCTGCCCGTGCTGACCGACGCATTTCGCCGCATGAGCGCCACCTTGAGCCAGCTGGAGGAAGGCAACTTCGACGAGATCCTGACAGTCGGTGTGGTCGGCACCTTTGCGATCGGCTGGCTTTTGCCTCGGCTGAGTTCGTTCAAGGCTCAGCATCCACATGTCGATCTGCGTCTGAAGACGAACAACAATCGTGCTGACATGGTGCTCAATGGGCTCGATTTCTTCCTGCGTTTCGGCGATGGGGCATGGCATGGAACCGAGGCGATCCATCTGATGGATGCGCCGCTGTCGGCGGTTTGCACGCCGTCGATCGGCGCGCGTTTGCGCACGCCGGCCGACCTTGCCGATGTCGAGCTGCTGCGCTCCTACCGGATCGATGAGTGGGCTCTCTGGTTCAGGGCGGCAGGCCTCACGCCGCCCAATCTTCGCGGTTGGATGTTCGATTCTTCGTTGACACTGGTGGAGGCCGCGGCGCGTGGTGTCGGCGTGGCACTCGTCCCCGTCGCCATGTTCTCGCATGAGATCGAGGCGGGCAGGATCGTGCAGCCGTTCCGGATCACCGCTATCACCGGAAGCTATTGGCTAACACGATTGAAATCGCGCGCGGAAACCGCATCGATGAAGGCGTTTCGCCAATGGCTGACAGCCGAGATCGAGGATCTGCCGTCATAGGATTGGAGTTGCCCGCCGTTTCGGATCGGGATGAAGGACGTTGCTCCTGTTCGCGGCCCCATGTTGGGCCACGAGATTTCGCTTCGGCCGATGAAGTCTACAGCTGTCAGTTCTTTGCCCATTGGGCGGCGGCATCTCTGGCAAAGGTGCTGTAGGAGCGTGGTGCGCGACCGAGCAGCCCGGTGAGACGACGAATGTCGTCCGCCGCGGCGACCGCGCCATCCGTCTGGTAGCGGCTGAACATCAGGCGCAGGTCGAGCGCATGCCAGGCGGGCAGCATGGTCTTCATACGCTGTTCCATCGTAACAAGATCATCGCCGCCATAGCGGATGACGCGGCCGAGCGCTTCGCTCCAGATGGCGGAAATGTCCTCGCCCGTCAAACTGTCCGGACCGACCAGCGTATAGGTCTCGCGGCCGAGCGGTGCGGAAGCTTGCTCCCGCCGGATTAGTTCGAGCGCAGCCGCCTCGCCGATATCGCGAATATCGACCATCGAGATGCCCTTCGACCCCACAGGTACGCCGTAGGCACCGACATTCAGCAACAGATCCCTCTGACGAAGGTCGTTCTGGATAAAATAGGCTGGGCGGAGAACCGTGGCCGGGAGATCGAGAGCGTCGATCATCCGCTCGACCGTGTGTTTGCCGGCGAAATGCGGAACGTCGGCATAGGCCTCGCCCTTGAACACCGAGAGATAAACGATGCCCTTGACGCCGGCCTCGCGGACGACGGCAAGCGCGAGCATCGTCTGGGTCAGTTCGTCGGCAACGTTCGGGGCGAGCAGGAACAATGTGCTGACGTCTTTCAGCGCGGCGCGCAACGAATCCGGGTCGGCCAGATCGCCGCGGACCGGCGTTACGCCCAAGGGAAGCTGTGCCGCTTCAGGCGAGCGCGTCAGGGCGCGGACATCGACATTGTGACCCTGCAAGTGGGCCAGGACCTGGGACCCGATGGTCCCTGTGCTGCCGGTAACAAGAATAGCCATTTTAAAAACTCCTCAAGATGTTGCGAGAGACCCGATGTCTCGAGAAGAAAGATAGCCGTTCCAATTTCTATTTGGAGATGGCTATATTAAGACAGGTCGTCTCAATTATGGAACATGAGTATGGATCTGCAGGCTTTGTCCGACTTTAATCTGGTCGCTGCCCATGGCGGGTTCGGTCGCGCCAGCCGCGTCACCGGAAGGCCGAAGGCGACGCTGTCGCGTCGGGTTGCCGAGCTCGAGCAGAGCCTCGGTGTCAGGCTGATCGAACGCGGATCGCAGAGCCTGCGCTTAACTGACGAGGGACGGGCGCTCCATGAGCGCACCGATGGGCTGCTATCTGAAATCGCCGAGGCCGGCGAGGCGGTTGTCCTCGGGGCCTCAACCCCGAGAGGACGCCTGCGTGTCAGCGCGCCCGTGGTCTTCGCCCATGTCGCGCTCGGTCGCATCGGCGCGCGTTTTGCCCTGGCCTATCCCGAGGTCCAGCTCGATATCGTCGCCGAGGATCGCAAGGTCGACCCGGTCGAAGACGGCTACGACCTGATCATCCGCATTGATCCGGCACCGGACGAACGGCTCGTCGGTCGCCGCTTCCTCAATGACGAACGCCTGATCGTGGCGCCACCGGGCATGCGGCGCCCCTCGCCAACGGCAGACGGCGAAGAGCTTGCCGTGAAGGCCGTCTTGCTCAGTGCATCCTCACAGACGGCCGCGTGGCGACTTGGCTCCGGAGCAGAGCCAGACGTGGTGCTGAAACCAGAGCCTGTCCTTCGTCTTTCATCGCTTTTAATGGTTCGTGATGCCGTTTTGGCGGGTGCCGGCGTGGCTTTGTTGCCGAAGCTTCTTGTCGCCGACGATATTGCGGCGGGCCGGCTCGCTTATTGGGGAACCCTCAGAGGTCCGGCGGTGGAAATCTGGGCACTCCAAAGCTCGCGCCGTCTGATCGGCGCCAAGGTTCGCGCGTTTCTGGACGTGCTGGAGAAAGCCTTTCCGGAGAAGGTGTTCGTCCCGACGATATGATGCGGTGGCGGCCCTGACGCTTGGGCTATCCACTCAAGCAAAATCAATGGCCGGCGCCATCAACGCCAGCCGAGAGCGGGCGCGACGTGGGTGAGGATCGCCTCGATCACGTGCGCGTTGTATTCGACACCGAGCTGGTTGGGGACGGTCAGAAGCAGAGTGTCGGCCTCTGCTATAGCCTCGTCCTTCCTGAGTTCTTCGATCAGTTGATCCGGTTCAGCGGCATAGCTGCGTCCGAAGATTGCCCGTGTATTGTCGTCGATGAAGCCGATCTGGTCCGCGTCCTTGCCGCTGCTGCCGAAATAGGCGCGGTCGAGATCGTTGACCAGTGCGAAGATGCTGCGGCTCACCGAGACCCGCGGCTCGCGCTTGTGGCCGGCCTCCTTCCAGGCTTCGCGGAAGACCCGGATCTGATCGGCCTGCTGGACATGGAATGGCAACCCACTCTCATCGTTTTTGAGCGTTGAGCTTTGCAGGTTCATGCCGCGCTTTGCTGCCCAGACAGCGGTCGCGTTCGAGCTCGCCCCCCACCAGATCCGTTCGCGCAAGCCCTCCGAATGCGGTTCGAGACGCAGGAGGCCGGGCGGGTTGGGAAACATCGGTCGGGGGTTGGGTTGCGCAAATCCTTCGCCGCGCAGGATGTCGAGCAGCACGTCCGCATGCCGCCGGCCCATGTCGGCGTCGCTCTCACCCTCGGCCGGCTCGTAACCGAAGTGGCGCCATCCATCGATCACCTGTTCAGGTGAGCCGCGGCTGATGCCGAGCTGCAGTCGGCCTCCGGCGATCAGATCAGCTGCGCTTGCGTCCTCGGCCATGTAGAGCGGGTTCTCGTAGCGCATGTCGATGACGGCGGTGCCGATCTCGATGCGGCTGGTCTTGGCCCCGACGGCCGCCAGCAGCGGAAACGGCGAAGCGAGCTGGCGGGCAAAATGATGCACGCGAAAATAGGCGCCGTCCGCGCCCAGCTGCTCGGCAGCGACGGCGAGATCGATGGATTGCAGGAGCGTATCGGATGCCGAACGCGTTTTCGATTGGGGCGAGGGTGTCCAGTGGCCGAATGAAAGGAATCCGATCTTCTTCATGGTCCCGCTCCACAACGTTTGGTTCGCTCAGCTTTGCTTCATGACATGATTTCGGCTGCCGATACAAGCGGAGTGAAGGTATCCTGGCTGCGCGAGCCGCGCCCTCGGTATCAAATAAATAGGCCCGCCGTTTCCGGCGAGCCCACGGGAGGCCGATGCTGCCGCCGCGCCTGCGGTCTCCAGCTGAAGATCGTTATTTCGCTGGCTGGATCGAGCCGATGATACCGAGCACTTCCTTTTCGTGCTTGGCCTGGTCTTCCTTGGAGCCCCAATAGGTGAGCACGAGGATCTTGTTGGGCGCCGGCGAAAGGACGCCGAGATTGATGTTGACGGCTCCGTCTGCATCGGTGCCCTGCCAGTTCAGGATCGACAGCTTCATGCCATTGATTTCGTTGCTGTCGTCATCCTTGCGGGTGCTGGCGTCGATCTTGACGCCGTTCTTGTCGAGGAAATCGACGGCATCGCCGATGACCTTCTCGACATTGTCGCCAGTGGCAACATCGAGGGCAAAGTAGATGGCGGCATCAGGCGAATTGGCGTCGATGCCGGATTCGGTTTCCTTCGGCTTCCAGCTGTCGGGGATGGTGACGCTGGCAACGGGCGCTTCGCTCGGAAAGGCGAGCGTCTTGGCATTGGCGAGCATTGGAAAGACTGCGAGCGCAGCGGCGATGAGCAGCATCTTTTTCATGGGGGCTTCCATTCTGTCTTTGAGTTTTAGGTCGTCGATCAATCTCAGCGGATATGTGAGGTTGGCATGGTTTTCGGCAGTGCGGAGACAGCCGGAAAAGGAGTATGATTGACCGCAATCAGCTGGCCGAAGCGATCTCGAAATCCTGATCGAAGGAACTCGTCTTTCCCGAGGTCATGTCATACAGCGTATAGTGAAGCTTGTATTTGCCGGCCGGTGCACCGTCGACGTTCAAGGTCATGTCTAGCTTGAACTCCAAATTCTGCTTGTGGCTTTGAAGGTCGCTATCCAAGAAGCCCTTCTTACTCCACACGACCTCGCCGCTGGCGTCGATAATGTCGAGGTCGGCAACGAGGTGGAGTTCATAGAGACTGTCCGGAAGCTGCTTCCAGCCATAGCCGATCGGTTCGGCATAGCTGAAGATGGGCTCGCCGGGTTTGAAAACGTTTGAGTCACGTTTCTTGTAAACCCCGTAACCCGTTGAAGGCTCGGCCACGAAGATGACGTTCTGTTGTGAGAACGGCACCTTGGTCCAGGCTTCGATGACGGCCTTTTGTGCAGTAGCCAAATCTGCCAGAGGATCGGCATGGGCAACGGCAGCAAAAGTCATCGCAAAAATCAATACAAGCACTTGCCGCATCGCAGTCTCCAATCGGTCTGCTGATAATGATTCCGGCAGGCGCCGGAGAACGGGTAAAGCCATCGTCTCATTGCGTAATTTCGAGGCATGATCGACTTGCCCCAATCGAAGACGGTGGGTGCCGGCGCATCCTGCCTACCTCATTCGTGGATGGTATAGCTGCCGAGTTCGCACAGGTTCTGGGTGTCCGTCGTCGTATCGAGGCTGGAACCTTCCTCGAACTCGAACTTCATGTCGTACTTGCAGACAGTCCGACCGTCGCCGATGGTGATATCCATGCTCTCACCGGGGTTCAGTACCTGCTTGCCGAAGACATCGTCTTCCCAATTATTGACGCCGACCGGGGACGTATAGAAATTGGTGAGCACGGATTTGGTGCCGTTCTTGAGCGTGAACGTCAGGTCGTCGGCGTTTGCAGCACCGGCGAGGCAAAGAAGCGCTGCCGACGCCGCGAGGGCGAAGCGAAATTTCGTCATCGAATTGATCCTTCGGTGAAAGCTGATGCGCGTCTTTTTAAGCGTTTCAGCGGCCGTGAGCTATATATATTGCACGCCAAGCTCGGCCCATTTTTGGGCTAAAACGCAACCCGGATCGAGGCGTGGCGTCGGCCTGTCGCCCGGCGACAAACGCGGCACCGCCGCGAGCTACTCCGTCCGCACAGAAGCGAACAGAGGCCTGTAATTGGGAGTGGGCCGCGGCATGCGACCCGAAGTGGAGACCCCGCTGTCGAGCAGGGTCTCGTTCAGCGTAAGTTGACGCCCGCCATCAAGGCAGGAGGCTGCGCTGCAGGCTTTGGCGCTGTGCCTCCTGAGCGGCCTTGAGCTGGGCCTTGGTATACATCAGGGCATGCTCGGCAAGGTCGCGGCCATCGTCCCAAAGGTTGCGCCAGATGCCGAGGATGCCTTCGAGCGGCTGGCCGACGACGCGCGAGGAGAAGGATTCGAAGGTGATCGGGCCTGTGTAGCCGGAGCGGACAAGGGCGCGGAAAACGCCGGCAAGGTCGATCGTGCCCGAGCCCATGTAGCCACGATGGGAATCGCCCGTGTGGAAATATCCGAGATGGTCGCCCGTCTCGAGAATGGCGGCCTGAATATCCGATTCCTCGATATTCATGTGGTACACGTCCAGATGCACCTTCACGTTTGGCATGCCGATGCGCTTGCACATCTCGACGGCCTGCG
This sequence comes from Rhizobium sp. SG741, assembly GCF_012275435.1. Taxonomy (NCBI): domain Bacteria; kingdom Pseudomonadati; phylum Pseudomonadota; class Alphaproteobacteria; order Hyphomicrobiales; family Rhizobiaceae; genus Rhizobium; species Rhizobium sp. SG741. The sequence goes on along the minus strand of NZ_JAAZQP010000006.1, from coordinate 351,230 downwards.
CGGCGGTGTTCAGCACGTTGGATTCGTAGCGGTTGACCACTTCGAGGACGAGCGTGATGTGGCTTCGCGCCGCTGTCTCGGCCACCTGACGCAGAATCTCGACCGATTGTGCGACGCCTGCCGCCGTGGTCGGCTCGGAATATTTGCCGAAGGCCGAATGCAGGATGCCGCCGATATATTCGCCACCGCAATCGCGGCTGACGGCGATGGCCTGCTCGAGCTTTTCCTTGCCGCGCCGTCCCTTCTCCTTGTCGCCGCTTGAAATGTCGCTGTCGAAATCGAGGCCGAGCGAGAAGTTGATGCCGATGCCGTTCTTTTCCAACTGGCGACGGGTAAACTCCGGATCGATCAGGCTCGGATCCAGCGCCGGTGCCTCGATGAAATCGTAGCCCACCTCGGCACTACTGGCGATTGCGCGGGCGCATTCCTCCTTGCTCCAGCCGGCTTCCCATACCAGCGCGTGAACTCCCAGCTTGTTCATGATCTTCCTCCCGGTTTCGTGGATGCAAAATGAATTGCTGCAGTGCGGAAGACATGAATCGTTTTATACTTGAAAGCGTTCATGTTGACACCGCACTTACTCAGGTATAGCTTACAATAAATCGTTTCACCAGAGTTTTCATATTATCATTGGCGAGGGCGTAGTGGGGGAGGGCAAGATGTCGAGACAGCAAAGCCCTTCCATCAAGATGGTGGCCGACAGGGCCGGCGTTTCGGTCGCGACGGTCTCGAACGTCCTCAACGGCAAGCCAACGGTTTCTCCCGATTTTGCCCGGCGCGTGAATGATGCGGTACGCGAGCTTGGTTACGTCGTCGATCTCGGCGCGTCGCGGCTCCGCTCGCGCAAGGCGCAGCTCGCCGGCGTCGTTGTGCCAGATCTTACCAATCCGATGTTCGCCTCCTTCGTTTCCACGCTGGAGCATCTGGCGCGCCTCGCAGACTACGATCTGGTCGTCGTATCAGCGCGCAACAATGCGGAGGAGGAGGCTGACCGGCTGCGCAAGATTCGCGCCTGGCGCCCCGCCGGCCTGATCGTCATTCCCTGCGACGGCGCCTTTGCCGAGCGCCTGCCGGATGGCTTCTTTGCACCCGTTGTCCTTGCCGACCGCATACCCGATGCCGCCGGCTTCGATCTGATTGCCGTCGACAACGGGCCGTCGGCCGGTGCCATCGCTGCGCATCTCGATCAACAGGGCTATGAGGATTGCCTCGTCGTCGGCACCAGTCTTTCGATCAGTAACATACGCGAGCGTTGGGAAGGCGTGCGTGCGTCGGCCAAGCACATGCGGGTCGAGATGCTGGAAATCGGCATCGATGACGCCCATGGCGCACAGCTTCTGGAGGAGCGTCTGCGCCATCGCCCGCTGCCCGGCGCGCTGTTTTCGCTCGATCAGGGCACGACGCTTTTGACCTACTGCACCATGGCTGAGATCGGCCTTTCCGTGCCAGGCGATATCGCCTTTGCGAGCTTCGACGAGATGGAATGGATGCGGCTGGTGACGCCCGGGATCACGACCGTGCGTCAGCCTGTCGAGGAAATGGCCGAGCAGGCCTGGGCGCTGCTGTTGCGGCGCATGACCGGCTCTGCCGGCAAGCCGGTCACGCGGCGCTTGCGCTGCGCCGTCGAGATCCGTGGTTCGACACCGCGGAACCCGCTTGAGGAGGCGGGTAAACTGAAACTGGGAGGAAGAAAATGGAAGTTACAAGGCGAACCATACTCACCGGAATAGGCGGCGCCGTCGTTGTCGGCACGCTTGGCGGCACGATCGGCGTAGCCCAGGCGGCTGAACCGCAACTCGGCGTCGTGGTCAAGATCGGCGGCATCCCGTGGTTCAATGCCATGGAAGTCGGCATCAAGAAGGCCGCGCCGGAATTCAAGACGAATGCCTGGATGGTCGGGCCGACACAGGCGGATGCTGCTCAGCAGGTCCGCGCCATCGAAGACCTGATTGCCCGCAAGGTTGCGGTCATCGGTATCGTGCCGAACGATTCCGCAGCGCTCGACCCCGTTCTCGGCCGCGCGCGGGCAGCTGGTATCAAGGTGCTGGCCCACGAAGGCCCGAGCCAGAAGGAAGCGGATTGGGACTTTGAGCTCACGACCATCGAAGGCTATGGTCAGGCGCATATGGACCTGATTGCCAAGGAGATGGGCGGGGAAGGCAAGTATATCGTCTATGTCGGCTCGCTGACTGTTCCGCTCCACAACGCCTGGGCCGATGCGGCGATTGCCTATCAGAAGCAGAAATATCCGAAAATGCAGATGCTCGGCGATCGCTTCGGCGTTGCCGAAAGCCTGGATGAAAGCATCAAGACCACTCAGGATCAGCTTCGCGCCAATCCGGATCTCAAGGGCATCCTGACATTCGGCTCGCAGGGGCCGATCGGCGCTGCCCGCGTCCTCGACGATCGTGAAAAAGCCAAGTCGATTGCGCTGGTCGGTGGCTTCTCGCCGGGGCAGGGCGTCAAGTACGTCAAGTCCGGCACGATCCGCGGCGGCTTCATCTGGAATCCGATGACGGCTGGCGAGATCTTCGTTCAGCTCGCTTCCATCCTGGCGGCCGGCAAGGAACCGACCGACAATATGGAGCTGACCGGCGTCGGCAAGGTGCGCGTCTATCCGGACAAGAAGCTCATTCAGGCGCAGAAGCTTGAATCCCTCGATAAGCAGAATATCGACCGGCTGGTCGCGCTCGGTCTCTAGGCGTTCCTCCCGAGGGCCGGCGGTTGGCTGCATTGCCGCCGCCGCCCAACCCAAACAATCGGAGTGGATCGATGAGCGATGATGTTCCGTTTCTTCGTTTAACCGGGCTGTCCAAACGGTTCGGCGGCGTGCGTGCATTGGAGGAAATCGACTGGGACGTTCGCCCAGGCGAGATCCATTGCCTTGTCGGCGAGAACGGTTGCGGCAAGTCGACGCTCATCAAGACCGTTGCGGGGGTGCATCCGCCCTCGGCCGGCACCATCGAAATCGAAGGCAAGCCGGTTCTTCCGCTTGATCCGGCCGGTGCCAAGGCTCTGGGAATCCAGGTGATCTTTCAGGATCTGTCCCTGTTTCCCAATCTTTCCGTTGCAGAAAACATCGCCGTCGAAAACCATCTCGATCGGCTCTTGAAGCCGGTCAGCTGGAAGCGGATGCGCGAGAGTGCGAGTGCAATCCTCGCAAGGCTCGGCTTTACCCTCGACCTCGATCTCGTGGTATCAGACCTTTCGGTTGCCGAGCGCCAGATCGTCGCCATTGCGCGCGGGCTCGTCGCCGAGGCGCGGCTGATCTTCATGGACGAGCCGACGGCCTCGCTGACGCGGACGGAGGTCGATCGTCTGCTCGGCATCGTCGGGCGGCTCAAGGCCGATGGCATTGCCGTCGTCTTCGTTTCCCACCGGCTTGACGAGGTGGTCGAGATCGCCGAGCGGGTGACCGTGATGCGCGACGGCCGCAAGGTCGGCACCTGGCCCGCCGATCAGGTGAACGAGAAGAGGATCGCGCATCTGATGACCGGGCTCGATATCGATCACTCGATTGTCGCCCGCGATATGGGCAAGGCCGAGCCTGTCCTTGAGGTCAGCGGTCTGTCACGTCGCGGCGAATTCGCCGATATCGATTTCACCCTTCGTCGCGGCGAGGTGCTGGGTATCTCCGGATTGCTGGGGTCGGGCCGCACCGAGCTTGCCTTGACGCTGTTCGGCATGCATCGCGCCGAGCACGGCAGCATTCGCCTGGAAGGCCGGCAGCTTGCGCTTCGCTCCAACCGCGACGCTGTGCGCGCCGGCATCGCCTACGTCTCCGAGGATCGTTTGAGCCTTGGCGTCATCCTGCAACAATCGATCGGCGACAACATCATGCTTGCGGTCATGCGGGGCATGGCAAACCGGCTTGGGCTCATCCCCGGCAACGCACGCAGGCAACTCGCCGACGATTGGGTGCGGCGCCTCGCCATCAAGGTCCCGTCAGCCGATCGGGCCGTGCAGACGCTTTCGGGAGGCAATCAGCAGCGGGTCGTTCTGGCGAAGTGGCTCGCCACGCGGCCGAAGGTCCTGATCCTCGATTCCCCCACCGTCGGCGTCGATATCAAGAACAAGCAGGGCATCTACGATGTGGTCGCCGATCTGGCACGCCAGGGCGTTGCCGTCATCCTCATCTCCGACGAGGTGTCCGAACTTTTCGCGACCTGTGACCGTATCCTCCACATGCGCGCCGGCCGCATCGTCGGCGAGGCGGTGCCGGGCGAGATCACCGAGGCCAACATGAAGGAGCGCATCTATGCATGAGGATAGCCAAATGGCCGCCGGATCGTCCTTTCTCGTGCAGTTGCGGCGCCGCCCGGAAGCGTGGCTGCTGGCGGTCATTGCCGTGGTGGTGATCGTCTTTTCGCTGACGGCGCGTGATTTCCTGACGCTTGCGAACATCATCGATCTGCTTGAGACCTATTCGGTGCAGGCGATCATGGCGATGGGGCTTTTCGTCGTCCTGGTTTCCGGCGGCATCGACATCTCCTTTGCGGCTACGGCATCCGTGGCGCAATACTGCGCGGCGCTGCTCGCAACGCAGCTCGGATTTCCCGCGCCTGTCGTCATCCTCTGCGGTCTGGCGATCGGTGTCGCGCTCGGCTGCCTGAATGCGCTGCTCGTCCACTATGTGCGCATCACGTCCATTATCGCCACGATCGCCATGATGAGCGTCAGCTTTTCGCTGCTCATGTATTTCTCGGGCGGCAAGTCGATCTATACGCTGCCGGACTGGTGGACGAATCGCATCGTGTTCTGGCGGATGGAGACGGCATCGGGCGATATCGTCCGGGTGACGCTTCCGATCGTCGCGATGGCGGTCGTCACCCTGTTTACATGGGCATGGATGACCCGCTCTTCGGTTGGGCGTCAGCTCTATGCCATGGGGGGAAATGCCGAGGCCGCGCGGCGGGTCGGCATGAATATCGGCCGCCTGCAATTCGTCGCCTACGGCTATCTCGGGCTGATGGCGGCGATCGCCGGGCTCCTGCAGGCCCACCGGGTCGGCGAAAGCGTGCCCAATGCCATGTACAATACCGAGCTTGCCGTGCTCTCCGCCGCTGTTCTCGGCGGCGCCAGCCTGACGGGCGGCATCGGCACCGTGCCTGGCGTGCTGCTCGGCATCGTGCTCCTGGCCGTGCTGCAGAACGGGCTCAACCTGCTCGGCGTCTCCTCCTATTTCTTCCAGATCGTCATCGGCGTCACCATTCTGATTTCGACCTCGATCACGGTGATCAGCTCGCGGCCGGGCCGCCGCCATCGTATCATCGCGGGAGCACCATCCAATGGCTGAACCGCCGCTTCTCTATAATCTCAACAACGGTCTTTCCGACCTGATGACGCGCATGAAGGCGGGCATTCCCGGCGCACATACGGGGCTTGTCGTTCTGCTTGTACTGCTGGTTGCCGGCTTTTCCCTGTTTATTCCGAACTTTGCCTCGGTCGGCACTCTGCAATCGTTCATGTATCAACTGCCGCTGCTGGGGCTGCTGTCGCTGGCCATGATGGCGCCCCTGATAACAGGCGGCCTCAATCTGGCGATCATCGCCACGACGAACCAGTGCGCGCTTCTGATGGCCTTCATCATGCAGAGCCTGATCACGCCCGATAGCAGCGCCGGCTCGGCCGCAGCCGTCATCGTTCTGGCACTTGTCGCCGGCCTGGCGCTTTGCCTTCTCATCGGCCTCGTCACCGGCACGCTCATCGCCTATACCGGCGTCCATCCGATCCTCATCACGCTCGGCACGAAATCGCTGATCGACGGCATCAGCATCTATCTGACCCGCGGCATGGCCCTTTCGGGTATACCGGACGGGTTTGCCCGTATTGGCACGATGACGATCGTCGGCGTGCCGCTGATCTTCCTGCTATTGATTGTGGTGGCGGTGATCGTCAGCATCATTTTGCGGCGCACCGCTTTCGGCGTCGCCTGCGCCATGATCGGCTCCAACATCGAGGCCGCGCGCTATTCGGCGATCGACACGCGTCGCGTGCTGGTCGGCGTCTATGTCATGTCGAGCCTGATCTGCTTCTTTGCTGCGCTGGTCATGCTGGCAACTTTCAATTCGGCCAGCGCGGATTATGCCCAATCCTATCTGCTGGTGACGATTCTTGCGGCCGTCCTTGGCGGCGTCGATCCTTTCGGCGGCTTCGGCACGGCCGGCGGCCTGATGCTGGCGCTTGCCATCCTGCAGGTCATTTCCTCAGGCTTCAACCAGTTCGGCCTCAGCAACTATCTCACGGTGGCGATATGGGGCGGCACCCTCATCTTCGTCGCCATGGCCCAGACGGTACGCCCCTATCTCATGGGATTGCTGCCCTCACGTTTCTATGGTTCGAAATGAGCATTGTCGCGGTCTTCGATATCGGCAAGACGAATGTCAAGCTATCGGCGGCGAGCGACGACGGCCGCGTCTTGGAAACTCTGTCGACGCCGAATGTCGTAAAGGACGGTCCGCCCTATCGCCATCATGATCTCGACGGGCTGGACGACTGGCTGATCGACAGCCTGGCCGCGCTCGGCCGCCGGCATGATATCGGCGCGATCGTCACCTGCGCCCACGGCTCCGGCGGCGTGCTGGTCGACAGGCAAGGCGCTGCGTTGCCGATGATCGACTATGAGCAGCCCACGCCCGCCGACGTCGATGCATACTACAGGAAGATTGTCGGCTCCCATCGCGAAAGGGCGAGCGCCGTCATGCTCGGTGCGGCACATCTCGCGCGGCAGATGCTGTGGCAGGAGATGCACTGGCCCGAGACTTTTGCTGGAGCCTCCGCCTATCTCGCCACGCCGCAATATTGGGCCTTCCGCCTGTCCGGCGTTCTCGCAAGCGAGGTGACGAGCCTGGCCGCGCAATCGCATCTCTGGGCATCGGCCGACGGGCGGCCGTCTGCTCTCGTAGCAAATCGCGGCTGGCAGCGGCTCATGCCGCCGATGCGACGCGCCTGGGAGACACTCGGCCCCATAAGGCCGGACATTGCCAAGCGTACCGATCTTAAGCCGACGACCCGCATTCTGTGCGGCGTGCACGACTCCTCGGCCAATTTCTATCGCTACCAGGCGGCGGATCTCTCCGACGTCACGGTCATCTCGACGGGAACCTGGATCGTGGCGCTGACCGATCGTACCGGCGTCGATTTCAATGTCGAGCGTCCGGGGCACTCATGCAATGCCGATGTGTTCGGCAATCCGATGCCCGGCATGCTGACCATGGGCGGGCGCGAGTTCGCCGCCGTCGCCGCGACTGCCTCCGGCCCGGCCTCGCTGCCGGCCCTTCAGCAGATCGTCGCATCCGGGACTTTTGCAGTGCCGACATTCGGTTCGGATGACGGGCTCTTTCCCGGCACGGCAGGCTGCGGCCGTCTTGAGGGGCCGCTAGCCCGCGACGAGAATATCCGCTTCACGCTTGCTGTCCTCTATTCGGCGCTTCTGACTGCGGCCTGCGTGGATGATCTGCCGCCGGCGAAAACGGTGGTTCTGGACGGCAATTTCGTCGTCGATCCCCTTTATGGCGCCGTCGTCGCGGCGCTGTTGCCGGATCGGCGCGTGCTGGTCAGCCGCAGCACGACGGGAACGGCGACGGGTGCCGCTATGCTCGCCGCGCACGAAACACGGGCATCGCCCGTGACGCTGGCGGCCGAAGCGCCGGATATATCAGGCCTTCCCGACCTTTCATCATACCAGAGGCGCTGGCGTGCCCTGGTCAAGACAATGGAGCAAGCATCGTGACGACATATGACGACAATGGCCTGCGCGAGGACATGGTGGCGGTCTGCCGCCGGATGAACGCCTCCGGCATCAATCAGGGAACGGCCGGCAATGTGTCGGTGCGCAATCCCAAGGGGTTTCTGGTCACGCCGACTTCCCTGCCTTACGACATGATGCGGCCCAATGATCTGGTGCAGATGTATTTCGACGGCAGCTACGAGGGTGAGCGCCGGCCATCATCCGAATGGCGCTTTCATCGCGACATTCTAGCTTCCCGCCAGGATATCGATTGCGTGCTGCATTGCCATTCGGTCTATGCGACCACGCTTGCGGTGCATCACAAGACCATTCCGAGCTTTCACTACATGACGGGCGTTGCCGGCGGCACGACCATTCGCTGCGCACGCTACGCCACTTTCGGCACGCAGGCGCTCTCGGATGCGGCGATCGAGGCCCTGCAGGACAGGCTTGCCTGCCTGCTCGGCCAGCATGGCCAGATATCGCTTGGCAAGACGCCCGCGGCTGCCCTCGCCTTGGCGATAGAGGTCGAGACCCTGTCGCGCCTCTATGTTCAGGCGCTGACGCTCGGCGAGCCGCCCATTCTTGATGACGAGGAAATGGCGCGTGTGATCCAGCAGATGAAGAATATGAGCTATGGGCAGGCGCCGGATCTGGATGGTGTCAACGACGTGGCAAGACGCAAGCAGTAATTCGAAATCGCAAGGCAAATCTCGTCCAGCGTGTCCCGGTATATCGGCTGTCAATGGTGTCCTCATGCCGAGCGGGGAGGCGCCTGCGATGATCTCACGTCGATATCTCTTGTGAAATCAAAAATCCTGATATAAATGAAGCTTATTGATGGGGCTATCAGGATTCGATGAAGCGCGGCTTTCTGACAATTTATGCGGGTGAGAACGCCGCGGTTTTGCGGGCGCTTTCGGCGCCGGCGCGCGTCGACATGTTGAAGCTGCTCTGCGCCAAGGGCGCCATGAACGTCAACGAGATCGCCCGCGAGTTGGATCTGCCGCAGTCGACCGTCGCCACCGGCATCATGATCCTGGAGGAGGCCGGTCTTGTCGAAACCAAGGCGGCCAAGGCGCGCAAGGGTTACCAGAAGATCTGCACGGCGCTTTACGACGAAATCCTTGTGAGCTTCGAGGATACGGCCTTCAAGCATGATGAGGATGTGATCGAGGTCGCCATGCCGATTGGCCTCTATACGAGCTGCGAGACGCATGCGCCCTGCGGCCTGTGTTCGACCGAAGGGGTGATCGGGCTTCTCGACGTTCCCGACTATTTCCTCGATCCGCAGCGTATGCAGGCCGGTCTTCTCTGGTTCGGCCGCGGCCACGTGGAATATAAATTCCCCAACAATGCCAAGATCTTGAACAAGGCCGTCAATGCCATCGAATTCTCGATGGAGCTGTCGTCCGAAGTGCCGGGCACCAATCCCGACTGGCCATCCGACATCACGATCTGGGTCAACGGCGTTGCCGTTGGCACCTGGACGTCGCCGGGGGATTATGGCGACAAGCGCGGGGCCTTCACGCCGGGCTGGTGGAAGCTTGAAGGCTCGCAATACGGCAAGCTCAAGACCTGGCGAATTTCGAAGAAGGGCACCTTCATCGACGGCGTCGTCGCGTCCGACGTGACCGTCGACGACCTCGCCATCAGCCAGCATTCTTCGATCCGTCTGAGGATCGGCATTGCCGAGGACGCGCGCCACACGGGAGGCGTCAACATTTTCGGTCGTGGTTTCGGCAATTATGGCCGAGATATTCTGATGCGCATCGACCTGACGTGAGACGAAATCATATTTTCTGATATATAGCGCGCAATCGGGCCGAATCTCGAATTTGTCATATTTTTTATAGCTAATTGTTTTATCATCATATTTCTGCATTCATAGGCTGCGAATATACGATTATTTACGCGGAATGCTCTCTCAATGGCGTTGACGACCCTATAAAACTGTATCAAGATCAAGGTATAAGAACGAGATATATGATACATAAGGGAGGATAGCCGTGAAGGCGGACGTGGTCATCCATCGCGATTTCCGAATTGCCGACATCGACGATCGACTTTACAGCTCGTTTCTGGAGCATCTGGGCAGGGCGATCTACGGGGGCATCTATGAGCCCGGCCATCCGACCGCCGATGAGCACGGCTTTCGCCGAGATGTCATCGAACTGGTCCGCGAGCTGAATTCACCCTACTGCCGCTATCCCGGCGGCAATTTCGTCTCCGCCTATAATTGGGAAGACGGTGTCGGACCTCGTTCGGAGCGGCCGGTGCGCCTCGATCTTGCCTGGCGGACGCGCGAGAGCAACCAGATCGGCGTCAACGAATTCGTCGATTGGTGCAAGAAGGCCAATACGAAGCCGATGCTCGCCGTCAATCTGGGGTCACGCGGGCTGGATGATGCTCGCAACTTCCTCGAATACTGCAATCATCCCGGCGGCACCTATTGGTCGGATCTGCGGCGCAAGCACGGTTGGGCTGATCCCCATGGAGTCAAACTGTGGTGCCTCGGTAACGAGATGGACGGCCCATGGCAGGTCGGCCATAAGTCTGCCTATGAATATGGCCGTCTGGCCGATGAAACGGCAAAAGCCATGCGCGGTTTCGACAAATCGCTGGAACTGGTCGTCTGCGGCTCGTCGAATTCCGACATGAAGACCTATCCCGATTGGGAAGCCCAGGTCCTGGAACAGTGCTACGACAGCGCCGACCATATCTCGCTTCACATGTATTTCGCCAACCGCGAGAAGAACACGCTCAACTATCTCGCCAAGGCTGAAAAGCTCGATCGCTACATCGTCACGATCGGCGGCGTCATCGACTATATCAAGGCAAAGAAGCGCTCGAAGAAGACGATTGGCATCTCCTTCGACGAATGGAACGTCTGGTACCATTCCAACCAGCAGGACAAGGATATCCTGGCGCGCGACGAATGGCCGGATGCGCCGCACCTGCTTGAGGATGTCTATAATTTCGAGGATGTGCTGCAGGTCGGCGGCATCCTCAACACCTTCATTCGCCGCTCCGACCGCGTGCGCATCGCCTGTATCGCCCAACTCGTCAACGTCATCGCGCCGATCATGACGGAGGATGGCGGCCCGGCATGGCGGCAGACCATTTATTATCCCCTTTATTTCGCCTCGAAATACGGTCGCGGTTATGCGCTGCGCCTGGTCGCCGACGGTCCGACCTACGACAGCGACGAGGCCGACGACGTGCCCTATCTCGATGTCTCCGCGGTTCACGACGTGGCGGCCAATATGGTCACGTTGTTCGCCGTCAACCGGCATCCGGACAGTGCACTCGACCTCGACACCCGGCTGGAGGGCTTTGCCGGCGCCCGCGTCGTCGAGCAACATGAGATGGTTCATGAGGACTTGGCGGCGGTCAACACGGCATCGCGGCCGAATGCGGTCGTTCCGACCAGCACCAGCGATGCGAAAGTCGAGGACGGCCGGCTTCGCGCTACATTGAAGCCGCTGTCCTACACGGTGATCCGGCTGTCGGTATGACAGCTGGCGGCCGCAAGATCGCGAGGAGGCGGTCCCGGTCGGCCTAGGCAGCGTAAGGAGAAGAAAGTCGCGGTCCGCCCGGCAGTGTCCGGGCGCAGCGCGCAATCGATAACAACGGGAGGAGATCATGCAACAGTGGAAGAAGCTTGCTTTCGGCGTCGCACTGGCCACGTTCGGCCTCATCGCGGCAGCCAAGGCTCAGGATTATACCGCCTTGCCTCGCAAGGAGACGTTGATCGTCGAAAATCCGGAGGGAACGGTCAAGAATCCCGGTTGGTTCAACGTCTGGGTCAATGGCGGAGGAGGCGTTTCGACCGGCCTGCAGCAGTTGACCATGGACACGCTCTGGTACATCGACCCCGAGAAGGGGTTGGGCGGCTCGGCCTGGGACAATTCGCTCGCCGCCGACAAGCCGCAATATAATGACGACTTCACCCAGATGACGGTGAAGCTGCGCAAGGGCCTGTACTGGAGCGACGGCGTCGAGTTCACAGCCGACGATGTCGTCTACACCGTCAAGACGCAGATGGACCATCCAGGCATGAACTGGAGCGCCGCTTTCTCGGTGCAGGTCGCAAGCGTCGAGGCGCCGGATCCCTATACCGTCGTCTTCAAGCTGAAGAAGCCGAACTCGCGCTTCCACGCCATTTTCACAGTGCGCTGGAACGGCGCCTGGATCATGCCGAAGCATGTCTTCGAAAAGGTTGCCGATCCGGTTCGCTATGATTTCGCCAATCCGGTCTCGCTTGGCGCCTACAAGCTGAAAACCTATGATCCGCAGGGCAAATGGTATACCTGGGAAAAGCGCGACGACTGGCAGCGCACCTCGCTTGCCCGCTTCGGCGAACCCGCTCCGAAATACGTCACCTATGTTGATCCCGGCCCGCCGGATAAGCGCACCATCGCTCAGCTCGAGCATAATCTCGATATCATTCACGACAACACGCCGGAGGGCATGTTCACGCTGAAGGAGAAATCGAAGACGGTCGACAGCTGGTTCCCCGGTTTTCCCTTCGCGCATCCCGATCCGACCTTGCCGGCCGTGATCTTCAACAATCAGGATCCGTTGTTCCAGAATGCCGATGTACGCTGGGCGCTTGCGTTGCTCATCGATATCAAGGCTGTGGATATGGCGAGCTATCGTGGCACCGCGACGCTCTCCGCCCTCGGCGTCCCGCCAACGGCGATTGCCATGACGGACTATCAGGCGCCGCTGCAGGATTGGTTGAAGAGTTTCGAGATCGATACTGGCAAGCGCAAGATCAAGCCCTATGATCCGACCATCGGCCAGCAGATCGCCGATATGCTGCGCAAGCAGCCGAAATATAAGGATCAGATCCCGACCGATCCGGCCGCCATCAGCGCCGCCTTCGGCTATGGCTGGTGGAAGCCCGATCCGCAGGCTGCCGCCGAACTGCTGGAAAAGGCCGGCTTCAAGAAGGTCGGCGGCAAGTGGATGACGCCGGATGGACAACCCTTCAAGATCCGCTTGACGGTCGAAGGTGATACGCGCTCTGTCTTCACCCGAGCTGGCACGTTGATCGCCCAGCAATGGGCGGCCTTCGGCATCGACGCCAAGGCAGTTCCGACCGTCAATCTCTGGCAGGTTGCGCTCCAGCCAGGCGATTTTCAGGTGGCTATCGCCTGGAGCGTGGAGACCTGGGGCGGCGATCCCGACCTGTCCTTCTTCCTCGACAGCTGGCATTCGGAATTCGTTGCCAAGAAGGGTGAAAACCAGGCGCCGCGCAATTGGCAGCGCTGGTCCAATCCGGAACTCGACAAGATCATCGAGAACGTTCGCCGCGTCAGTGCCGATGATCCGAAGGGCGTCGAGCTCGGCAAGGACTATCTGAAGCTCGTTGCCCGGGAAATGCCGACCATCCCGTTGATGTCCTATAACGTCTTCACCTCGATGGATACGACCTACTGGAAGGGCTATCCGACCATATCGGACCCCTATACCGACCCTGTTCCTAACTGGGCTAACTCCCGGTTGATGATGGTCAAGCTGAAGCCGGCGCAGCCGTAGATCTCCCACCTTGATGCGGCGGTTGCCGCGTCAGGCACCTTTCGCCGGACACTAGGCACGTCCGGCGAATCTTTTCAGTGAAAGATGAAGCGCAAGCAGCAAGGAAGACGGCAGCATGACGTCCTATCCAGTTTTCGTATTGAAGCGATTTGGTCAGTTCCTGCTCGTTGTCTTCCTTGGCATTTCCGCGACCTTCTTCATCACCCATATGACGCCGATCGACCCCGTCGAGGAAAGCGTCGGCGCGATACAGCAGATGGGGCAGTCCGATCCCCGTGCCGTTGACTTGATGCGTCAATCGCTCCGCGAACTCTATGGGCTCGAAGGCTCCATCTGGCAGCAATATCTCCACTTCTGGGGCCGTCTTGCGACTGGCGATCTCGGGCCGTCGCTATCGGCATTTCCAACGCCCGTTTCCACCATCATCGCAAGAGCACTGCCCTGGACAATCAGCCTGATGACCGTCTCGGTGATCATCACCTTTATCCTCGGCAACATGATCGGTGCGCTTGCGGGCTACTACCGCAAGAGCATGGTGCTGAAGGCCGTCAGTCTCGTCTTCATCGCCATGCAGCCGATACCTTATTATATCCTCGCCTTCGTGCTCATCATTCTGTTCGGCTATCTCTGGCCGATCCTGCCGATCAATGGCGGCTATGAGATGAACACCGATCTGCGGCTGTCCTTTTCGCTGGTGCTCGACATTCTGCGCCACTCGATCCTGCCGGCGCTGTCGCTGATCCTCGTCGGGACTGGCAGCTGGCTCATTGGCATGCGGGCGCTCGTCTCCAATATCATCACCGAGGACTATGTCGTCTTCGCCGAACTCGGCGGCGTGCCGAAGCGCAAAATCCTGCGCTCCTACATCGCCCGCAATGCCATGGTGCCGCAGTTTACCGGCCTTGCCATGTCGCTCGGAGCGGTCTTCAACGGCACCGTCATCACCGAAATCGTCTTCGGCTATCCGGGCATCGGCAATCTACTGATCTCGGCCGTGCATGCCGGGGACTACAGTCTCGTCCTGGGGCTTAGTGCGCTGTCGATCGTCGGCGTCGCTGCCGCAGTCTTCATCATCGACATATTGGGTCCGCTGATCGACCCGCGCATCAAGGTGGAGTAGGGCCATGCTGACGATCGTTCGCGACCTTGCCCGCCAGAATACCGAATTCCTTTCTGGCCTCCTGCTGCTTGCCATCATTGTCGGGCTGGTGATCCTGTCCTACTTCTCGCCCTACGGTCCTTCAGATATCTATGTGTTGCCGCCCGACATGCCGCCCGACGGGCAATATTGGCTGGGCACGACCTCGCGCGGCCAGGACGTCTTCTGGCAGCTCACGACGGCGCTCCGCAATACGCTCTATTTCGGTATCGGCGTTGCGTTCCTGTCGCGCATCATTTCGCTGGTAGTGGGACTGGTGGCGGGCTATGCCGGCGGCATCGTCGATCGGGTGCTGATGGCGATCAATGACAGCATCATGGTCATTCCGCAGTTCCCGGTGCTGATCCTGTTCTATTTCGTGCTGAAGGACGGAATGACGTGGACGGTGCTCATCATCGTCATGGCTTCGCTCGGCTGGTCCTATGACGCGCGCCTGATCCGCTCGGTGGCGATCAGCCTGAAGACGCGCCCCTTTACCACGCAGAGCGTCTATTCCGGCATGAGCATGTCCAAGATCCTCGTCCAGGAGCATCTGCCCTATGTGTTGCCGATCGTCTTCGCCACGACCATGAACAACATGATCTGGTCGATCGGCATGGAGATCACGCTCTCGGTGCTCGGCTTCACCGATATCGAGACACCGACCATGGGCATGATGATCTATTGGGCCAACGCCCATTCGGCGCTGATCGCGGGAACCTGGTGGTGGGTCGCAGCACCCGTCGCCGCCATCATCGTGCTTTTCATGGCGCTCTTCCTGCTGTCGATGTCGATGAACGAATACAATGATCCGCGCAGTCGCTTGAACCGGATGGGGGGCTAGGAATGGAGGCTGTGGTCGAGGTCAACAACCTCAAGGCATATTACCGGGCCTTCCTCTATGGTGTCGATCGTGAAGTGCGCGCTGTCGATGATGTCAGCCTCAGGATCGGTCGCGGCGAGATCTATGGCGTCGCCGGCGAATCCAGCAGCGGCAAGACGACATTGATCAAGACGATTGCCGGCGCCATCCGCCCGCCGCTTCGGGTAGTTTCCGGTTCGGTGAAGTTTCACTTCAATAGCGGCACACAGGATATCTACGCCATGGCGCCGGAGCAGCGGGCGGCGCTTCGGTGGCGGCATCTGTCCTATATCATGCAGGGCTCGATGAACGTGCTCAATCCCGTCCGGCGCATCCGCCATTCGTTCACGGATTTTGCCTTTCGCCACATGAAAGTCGATCGCGGTGCCTTCTTTGATCGGGTCGGCGCTCATCTGCAGCGCCTGAAACTCGATGCCGATCTCCTGAATGCCTATCCGCATGAATTGTCCGGCGGCATGCGCCAGCGCATGACGATTGCGCTCGCCACCATCCTGACGCCGGAATTCATCATCGCCGACGAGCCGACGACCGCGCTCGACGTGATCGTGCAACGCGATGTCCTGCAGATGATCCGGGAGATCCAGCGGGAGATGGGCTCCTCCTTCCTTTTCGTTACCCATGACATGGGGGTGCATGCCGCCGTCTCCGACCGCATCGGCATCGTCTACGCCGGGCGGCTGGTCGAGGAGGCGCCGACGCGCAAGCTCTTTCATCTGCCGCTGCATCCCTATACGCAGCATCTGGTGGCGAGCCTGCCGCGCATCGGCGATCTCTCCACCCGTCCCTCGCTCGAGGGCAGACCGCCCAATCTCGCCATGCCGCCGGAAGGGTGCCGTTTTCATCCGCGGTGTCCCAAGCGCATGGATATCTGCAGCCGCGAGGTGCCGCCGATGGTGACCGTCGAGCCGGATCGTCGCGTCGCCTGTTTCGCCGTGACAGGAGGATAGAGTTTTGAGCGATCTGCTTTCACTCTCGCATGTCACCAAGCTTTACCGTCAGGGCGGAATGCTGAGCCGCCGGCATGTCACGGCTGTCCGCGACGTCAGCTTGAGGCTTGGCGAGGAGCCGGAAATTCTCTCCATCGTCGGTGAATCCGGCTCCGGGAAATCGACCATCGCGGCGATGATCCTCGGCCAAACGGCGCCAACGTCGGGCATCCTGAATTTTCGCGGGCGGCCCGTTGCCGTTCATGGAAAGGTTGAACGGCGCGCCTTCATGCGCGAAGTTCAACCAGTCCTTCAGAATCCGTTCGAAGCGTTCAATCCGCTTAAGAAGGTTGATCGATATCTCTTTGAAACCGCGCGAAATTTTTCACCTGATGGTATCAGGCCAAGCCAGGCCGATATCGAACGCATGGCCGACAGGGCGCTTGTCCATATCGGCCTGACGCTTGCCGAAGTGAAGGGCCGGTTTCCGCATGAATTGTCGGGCGGTCAGCTGCAGCGAACCGCGATCGCGCGCGCGCTCATACCGCAGCCCAGACTGCTGGTGGCAGACGAGCCCGTTTCCATGGTCGATGCGTCCCTTAGAATGGCGATCGTCAACCTCTTCAGCCAGCTGAAGAAAGAACTCGGTCTGTCGATCATCTATATCACCCATGACCTTGCGACGGCCTATTACATCAGCGACCGGATCATCATCATGAAGAAAGGGGAGATCGTCGAGGAGGGCGGGGCGCGTGCCGTTCTCGACAATCCGCAGCATTCCTATTCGCGCGCCTTGAAGGAGGCGGTGCTATCCGCCAGCCCGGATATGGAGCCAGCTTCGCTAGTGTGATCCCACAGGCACGGGTTTGCTTTCAGCGCGCGATCCGCGTCGAAAGGATGATGGAGGATAGCGTCCGCTCGACGCCGTCGATCTTGCCGATCTCATCGATCAGATGGTCAAGCTCGGAAATCGACGGAGCCGCGACGATGGCGATCAGATCGAAGGTACCGCTGACGGAGTGAAGCGTAGTCACCTCATGGATCGCGTCCAGCGATGCCGTCACTGCCGAGAGCGCCTTCGGCGCAATGGTGATCAGAATGTGGGCGCGGATGAGACCTGAAAGATAGGCCTCCGACAGTCGCACGCCATAACCCGCGATTACGCCTTCCCTCTCAAGCCGCTCGAGCCGAGCCTGAACTGTCGTTCGCGACAGCGACAGCTTCTTGGCCAGTGTCGCCACGGGCACGCGGGCATTCTGGCCGAGCAACGACAGCAGCTCGCGATCCTTCCCTGTTACCTGCATGGCTCATCCTGCATTCTGTTCAAATGGATAGTCATATTGCTTAGATTTATACAACGAAACGCGTTTTCTGTCGCTATGAATCGTCCAGCTCCTGCCTACACTTATAAAAATCCTATAGTGAAACACAGGGGAAATATATGAAAGAGATAGTGGTGATCGGCGCAGGCAAGATCGGCGGAGCGATCGCTCTGATGCTGGCCGAGACCGGCGATTACAAGGTTATTGTCGCCGACCGCAGCCAGGAGCAGCTTGCCAAGATCGACCACCATCCTGCAATTTCCACCGCAGCCGTCGATATCGCCGACAGTGCAGGGCTGGTGGCCGTTCTGACCGGGAAGTTCGCCGTGCTGTCAGCCGCGCCCTTCCACTTGACCGGCTTTGTCGCCGAAGCTGCGCTGGAAGCCGGCGTTCACTATCTCGATCTTACCGAGGATGTCGCCACGACGAGGAAGGTAGAGGAGCTGGCCCAGGGCGCACGCACCGCCTTCATCCCGCAATGCGGCCTAGCGCCAGGCTTCATCTCGATCGTCGCCAATGATCTCGCCAAGCGTTTCGATAGCCTCGATAGCGTACGCATGCGGGTCGGCGCGCTGCCGCAATATCCATCCAACGCCCTGAACTACAATTTGACCTGGAGCACGGACGGCCTGATCAACGAGTATATCGAGCCGTGCGAAGCAATCGTCGAAGGCAAGCTCGTGACGGTGCCGGCCTTGGAAGAGAGAGAGGAATTCTCCCTCGATGGCATCACCTATGAGGCTTTCAACACCTCCGGCGGCCTCGGAACGCTCGCCAAGACGCTGGCCGGTCGCGTGCGCACGATGAACTACCGCACGATCCGCTACCCCGGCCACCAGGCCATCATCAAGGCGCTCTTGAATGACCTGAACCTCAGGAATCGCCGCGATGTGTTGAAGGATCTGTTCGAAAACGCGCTGCCCGCGACGATGCAGGATGTGGTCGTCGTCTTCGTCACCGTCTGCGGCTGGCGCGACGGGCGGTACATGCAGGAAACCTACGCCAATAAGGTCTATGCTGGTGTCGTTGCCGGCAAAAAGATGAGCGCCATCCAGATCACCACGGCTGCCGGCATTACGACCGTGCTTGACCTGCTTTCCCATGGCAAGCTTCCCACCAAGGGCTTTGTTCGTCAGGAGGAAATCGATCTCGGCGACTTTCTCGCCAATCGCTTCGGGCAGGTCTACGGCCTGGAGAAGCTCAGGGTGAGAGAAGCGGTGTAAGCCGAAGTCATTGCTTGCTAAACAAGTGGCGCCCGAACGGGCGCCACATTCGTTTTGGCGACGAAGCTATGGCCGCAACGCCGCGCAAGCCCGCTCGATGCGATCGAGAGCCTCTACAAGATCGGCTTCCGAGGTCGCATAGGAAATTCGGAAATAGGGCGACAGTCCGAATGCCGAGCCGGGCACGACTGCGACATGGGCCTCTTCGAGCAGATAGGCGCAGAACTCCGCATCCGTTGCGATCGTCTTTCCGGACGGCGTTGTTTTCCCCAGCACGCCGCCGCAGCTCGAGAACGTGTAGAAGGCGCCTTCCGGCAGCCGGCAATCCAGGCCTTCGATGCCATTGAGCCGGTTGACCACCAGATCGCGCCGGCGTTGGAAGCTTGCCGTGCGACCTTTCAGAAAATCCTGCGGGCCGTTCAGCGCCGCAACGGCCGCTGCCTGGCTGACGGAGGAGGGACAGGACGTCGCCTGGCTCTGGATGACGGCCATGGCCTTGATCAGTGCCTTCGGGCCGCCGGCATAGCCGATGCGCCAGCCGGTCATGGCATAGGCCTTGGAAACGCCGTTGACGGTCAAGGTCCGACGCTTGAGGCGCGGTTCTATCGCGACCGGCGTCGTGAAGCGGAAGCCGTCATAGACGATATGCTCATACATATCGTCGACCATCAGCCACACATGCGAATGGCGCAGCAGCACCTCGATGAGCGAATGGTAATCGGCTTCCGAATAGGCCGCACCCGACGGATTGGACGGTGAGTTGAGCAGGAGCCAGCGCGTCTTCGGGGTAATTGCCTTCTCGAGTTGATCCGCCTGGAGACGGAACCCGGCCTCGGCATCGCATGGGATCAGCACCGGCACGCCGCCGCAGATCTCGACGATATCGGAATAGGAAGTCCAGTAGGGCGTCGGGATGATGACCTCGTCGCCCGGATCGATTGATGCCATGAAGGCATTGAACAGGATCTGCTTTGCACCTGTCGCCACGGTGATTTCATCGAGGGCGTAGTCGATGCCGTTCTCACGCAGGAATTTGCCGGCGATCGCCTTCTTCAGCTCCGGCGTGCCGTCAAGGGCGGTGTATTTCGTTTCGCCGCGATCGATGGCGGCTTTCGCAGCCTCTTTGACATTATCAGGCGTATCGAAATCAGGTTCCCCCGCTCCGAGGATGATGACGGGCAGACCGTCCCGCTTCATCGCATTGGCGCGCGCGCCGATCTGCAGGATCGTCGAAACGCCGATGGAGGCGATCCGCGAAGCGGGCCGAAAACCCGCCTCCTCGGTGTTGGTGGCGACCGTCATGAGTCTTACTCGATGTCGAAGGAAACGCCCTGTGCCAGCGGCAGGGCCTTGGAGTAGTTGACGGTATTGGTCGCCCGGCGCATGTAGGCTCTCCAGGCATCCGATCCGGATTCGCGGCCGCCGCCGGTCTCCTTCTCGCCGCCGAACGCGCCGCCGATTTCGGCGCCAGACGTGCCGATATTGACGTTGGCGATGCCGCAATCGGATCCATCAGCCGCAAGGAAGCGCTCGGATTCCTGCATGTCGCGGGTGAAGATCGACGACGACAGGCCGGCCGAGACGGCATTGTGTTCGTCTATAGCAGCATCGAAATCGTCATAGGGCATGACGTAAAGAATGGGAGCGAAGGTTTCCTCGAAGACCGGGCCGGCCTGCTTCGGCATCTCCACAAGCGCCGGTTTGGCATAATAGCCATCGGCATGGCCGACATCGACGCGCTCGCCGCCGGTGATAGTGCCGCCATGCGACTTTGCTTCTGCAATCGCCTTCTGCATGGCGTCGAATGCTGCCTTGTCGACAAGAGGCCCGACCAAGGCCGAGGAATGCAGGGGATCGCCGACCGAAACGCTCTGATAGGCCTTTTTCAGGCGCGGTACGAGTTGGTCGTAGACGCTCGTATGCACGAAAAGTCGGCGCAGCGTCGTGCAGCGCTGGCCGGCGGTGCCCATGGCGCCAAAGGCGATGGCGCGCAGCGCCATGTCGAGATCGGCCGACGGGCAGACGATGCCGGCATTGTTGCCGCCGAGTTCGAGGATGGCGCGGGCGAAGCGCTTGGCAAGCCGCGGCCCGACATCGCGGCCCATGCGGGTCGAGCCGGTCGCTGAGACCAGCGGCACCTTCGGATGATCGACCAGAACTTCGCCGATCGCGCGGTCGCCGATCAGAAGCTGGGACAGGCCTTCCGGCGCATCGCCGAAACGGGCGAGGGCGCGGTCGAGGATTGCCTGCGAGGCCAGCGCCGTCAGAGGTGTCTTTTCCGAGGGCTTCCAGATGACGGCGTCGCCGCAGATCAGCGCCAGAGCCGCATTCCAAGACCAGACCGCAACCGGGAAATTGAAAGCCGAGATGATGCCGACGACGCCGAGCGGATGCCAGGTTTCCATCATGCGATGGCCCGGGCGCTCGGTGGCGATCGTCAGGCCATAAAGCTGGCGGGAAAGACCGACGGCGAAGTCGCAGATGTCGATCATTTCCTGCACTTCGCCGAGACCCTCGGAACGGATCTTGCCGGCCTCGATCGAGACCAGGCGGCCGAGGTCGTCCTTGGCGGCACGCAGTTCTTCGCCGAGCAGGCGGACGAGTTCGCCGCGCTTGGGTGCCGGCACCAGCCGCCATTCACGGAACGCGGCGTGCGCCTTCTCGATCCGCTGGGCGGCCTCGTCTGCCGAAACGGTCTTAACGTCGGCAATCTTTTCGCCAGTCACCGGCGAGTAGGAGGGCATGTCACCCTGAGTATAGAGCGCCTTGTCGACGCCGAGCTTTTCTAGGATGGCGGCGGTCTCGGCCGCGACGGAAAGGTTCTTTGCTGCGATGTTCATCTCATAACTCCACTTGTCTCTGATCCGGGCCTGCGGCGCGACCGTAAAGGTCGCGCGATCTCACTCGGCCGCGTCTCGTTGGGATAGCGCCCGCAGGCAGGCGTCGATCGATGCCTGCTCGATGCCGGCATAATGGTCGAATTCGTTCAAGACCTTCATTCCAAGATCGGCTTCGAACCGCTTCTGGTTCGGGCTGGCAACGAATTCCTGCTGCGCGCTGTCGCCGAGGTTGGATTGGAAGATGCCGGCGGCACTGACGGGCAGGAAGTCTTCGTAGACGATCGGGTCGAACTGGATGTACCCTTCTTCGATCAGGGTTTCGAGGGAGAGATCGCCCCTTGCGGCTGCGGTCTTCCCCTTGGCCGTCAGCGAATAGGCGAAGTAGCCAAGTTCTTCGCCACGGATCGCTGCCCAATCGTCGGGGAATTCGGCAAAGCTCTGCGCGAGCGCGGCCTCGTAGTCGCGTGCGTTCGATCCGTCGGCTGCGGGCCGCACGATCTTGCGTGACTGATCAAGCAGGCGATCATAGCGCGCGCGACCCTTGGGTGTCAGCGCGATACCACGCTGCTCGATCTCGCCGAAGCGGGCGGTGTGCGAGCCGCTTTCCCGGACGCCGTCGGCATTGCGGAAGGATACCGGCTCTTCGAGCGCCTTGAACGAGGTCTGGCGCAGCAGGATCGGGCAGGCGCGCGTCGGCGGGCCTTCGACGATGGCCTTCGGCGCGATGCCGTAATCGGGCATCAGCACCTGCACTTGGTCTATATCCAGCGTGCGCGGCGTCAGATGGTTGATATGCGGGCCCTTGAACGACACAACGTCGGCGATCAGGCGATGTGCGTCATGAAGGCGCTCGTACATGGCAGCATCGACATTGGCTTCGTCGTGCCAGCGGAAGGTCTCCAGCACTTCGTCCACGAAACGGCTGGCATCGGCCATGGTCAAGCCGCCGCCGCGTTCGGCCTTTTCGGTGAGAGCGATGGCGTCTTCGGTGAAGATTCGGCGCTTCGAGAGAATTTTGGCCGCCGCCGCGCGCAGGTCTTCATCGGCGATGAGGTCGAGCCGCAGCAACGATGTGAAGACGCGGAAAGGGTTGCGCTTCAGTTCGGCATCGCCAATTGGCCGGAATGCCGTTGAATGCACGGGCACGCCTGCCGTGGAAAGATCATAGTAGCCGACGGGATACATGCCCATGACGGCGAATACGCGCGCCATCATTGCGAGTTCCGCTGCCGTCCCGAGCCTAATTGCGCCGTGTCTTTCCTCGGAGATGCGGTCGAGATAGTCGGTCGCCTGCAGGCGTTCCTTCAATTTGGGCTGGGCAGCCAGCGTTTCGTCGTTGACGCGGCCCACCAGCTCCATGAGCGTGCCATAGGCGGGAACTTCGTCGCGATACATGGCGGACATGGCGGCCGAAAAGGCGCTGCGTATATCGCTGGTCGAGACGTGATCAGACTTCATGGGCGATGTCTTCCTGAAAGGCTATATCATTCCTATCTCGCAGGATAACTCTTGTCTGGCGCTCGGTGTTGTGAGAGAAAATTCTAACTTGATGCTGAAATGGAATGATCATGCGCCGACGCCTCGTCCCCGATATCGTCAATCTGCAGGCGTTCGAATGTGCGGCGCGGCACCAGAATTTTTCGCGTGCCGCCGAAGAACTGAATCTAACCCAAAGCGCCGTCAGCCGGCAGATCAGCGATCTCGAGCAGCAAACCGGGTTGAAGCTCTTCGAACGGGTGAGGCAGCGTGTCGTGCTTTCGGAAGCCGGGCTTCGTCTGCTGCCTGAGGTAAAGGACCTGCTCCTTCGCTCGGAGCGTCTGATGATCGGCGCCGTCGCGGCAGGCCAGATGAAATTGTCGCTGAAGGTTGCGACCTTGCCGACCTTCGGCACGCGATGGCTGGTGCCACGCCTCGGCCATTTTCTCGAGGAGCATCGCGATGTCGCGATCACGGTGGAGTCGCGCTCCAAGCCCTTCAGTTTCGACGAGGATAATTTCGACCTCGCTATTCACTACGGCCTGCCGGCCTGGGCCGGCGCTGTTGCGACATTTCTTTGCAACGAGACCGTCCTGCCGGTCGCTGGCCGGCAGCTTGCCGGACGATTGAATCTCGGCGGTCCGGAGGATCTGTCACATGCGCCGCTGCTGCATCTGACAACACGTCCCAAGCTCTGGGCGCAGTGGTTCGATCTGCAGAGATTGCCGACGGAGCATGCCTATCCCGGCGCCCGGTTCGATCAGTTTTCGATGATCATCGCCGCAGCCATTTCCGGGCTCGGTGTTGCGCTCCTGCCCACCTATCTGATCGAAGAGGAATTGAAGACGGGCGTGCTTTTACCTTTGTTCGATCTGCCGATGCCGACCGAGAACAGCTATTATATCGTCATGCCGGAAAAGAGGCAGACCAACGAGATCGCGATGCTTTTTCAGGATTGGCTGCTGAGCCAGGTGACGCCTCCGTCACGAGCAGCGGCCAATGCGACATAGTCTTGTGTGGCGGCCATGCAATAAATTTTAGGCTTGAAATTCTTTTCGGCGCGCGTCACACCTTTGCTTGTCGCATCGTTGCCGGTTGCCGGGGCGCTGCAAGATGAGGTCGGAGGAGAGGCCAGCATGAAGACGCATCCGCTGAAGGGACCGAACCGGCTGAAGCTTGGCGTGTTTTCGGCGAACGCCGACGGCGGCCTGGCGATTACCGACGTACCGGAGCGTTGGACGGCTGGCTGGCAGGACAATCTGACCGCCGCACAGATCGCCGACCGGGCCGGCCTCGAGTTCTTCCTGCCGATCGCCCGCTGGCGTGGCTTCGGCGGCAAGAACCGGGTGCGGGAATGGTCTTTCGAAACCTTCACCTGGGCAGCAGCCCTTTCGGCCGCGACCGAGCGGATCGGCCTGTTCATGACGGTGCATGTACCGCTCGTCCACCCGCTTTATGCGGCAAAGTCGCTTGCGACGGTCGATCACATCAGCCAGGGGCGGGCAGGGCTCAATATCGTCTGCGGTTGGAACCCGAAGGAGTTCGGCATGTTCGGCGTGCCGCTGGTCGAGAAGGGCTACGATCAGGCGGCGGAATGGCTTGAGATCGTCGAAAAGCTCTATGCCTCCGACGAGCCGCTCGATTATGCCGGAACCTACTACAGTTTGAAGGAGGCCGTCAGCCGGCCGGCGAGCCTGCAGACGCCGCGCCCCGTGACGATGAATGCCGCATTCGGCGGTCCCGGCCGGGATTTCGCTGCCAGCCATTGCGACTATCTCTTCACCACCTTTACCGAGATCGCCGAGGCCGGAAGGCATGTGGCCGATATCGGCGAGCGCGCGGAAAGGAACGGCAGGCAGGTCGGCGTCTATACGGTATGCCATGTCGTCTGCCGTGAGACACAGGCTGAGGCAGAGGACTATTACACCCGCTATGCCGTCACCATGGCCGATCATGCCGCCGTCGACCAGCACATGGCCGGCAAGAAGGAGTTTTCGCAATCTCATGATCGCGAGGCCTATGAGCGCTATCGACAGCGCTTCGCCGGCGGGGCCGGCAGCTATCCTCTCATCGGCAAGCCGGAGCGGATCGCGGACGAGATGATCGCGATTGCCGAGCAAGGCTATGCAGGCATCGCCTTGTCGTTCGTCAACTACACCCAGGAGCTCCCCTATTTTTGCGATCGGGTGCTTCCGTTGCTGAAGAGGGCCGGGCTTCGGGCGGAATAGAGCGGCGGAGCCAGCTTTCGATCGCAGTCGCCCTGGAGAGCATCGGCGATCCCAGGCATTGTCATGATGTGCGGCAAATGTGCACCGCAGCGAAAAACATGAGCCCAAGGGGTTTACAAGCGTGGTGGTGGATGGGATCGTTTAAGCGAAGGTGCTGCTGGTTTGCAGTGGCGACGTTCCTTCGACCGGACGCCTAAGCTATGGGCTCCGCTGCGCTTTGATTCCGGGCGCTTAACCGAGAAAATCAATCCGAGGCTGGAATGCGGCATCTGCTGCGCGTTCGGCTGTTGTCTTAGTGCGCCCTCAGCGTCGTTGCGCCGGGGCAGAGATAAATGGGTTTATGAATGAGTTTTTTTGCACAGCGCGCCTTTCTTGGCGTTCTTGCAAGCGTGATGGCGCTGTCGCAGGCCGCCAATGCCAGTGATCTTATGATCTGGTCGCCGGTAAAGGTCGCACCTCAGACCTACAAGACGACGCTGGGCTTTCGACTGCCGATGGCGTGGGAAATGAGTGCAGGTGTCGATCTTGGCTTGGGCGGCACGGCAGGCGGAACGATCTTGCGCAGCAGCGAGCTTGCAACCCTCTGGGGAAGAGCGGTCGACGATCGCAGCCGCTTCGCCACCGTCTCGCGGCGTGAAGTCGCCTTGCGGGTGGATGCGCTCAATGGCAGTGGCATGCTCTATCTCGGCCGCTCGCGAAATTGGATTGTGTCAGACAATCTGGACATGCGCACATCGAGGTCTCTGAACGTGAACTATGTGGGCGCAAGGAATGGGCCGACGTCGATCACCGCGACGCAGGCGGTGGCGATTGCCGTTCCCTGGACGGGGACGTCCATCTCGGCGAGCGGCAATCTGATGGACGGCGACAGCGTCTTCTCGAGCACGGTTGTGTTCCAGCAGCCGCTGGCATCGAACCTCAATTTCTCCGCTTCCTTCACGAATCCGCTGACGATGGCGCCAACTGGCGATGTGCGTTTCGACTACCGCATCAAGTGGTAGGCAAGGACGTGCGCCGTGGAATTGGCGACACCTGCGGATTTTGAGTGCGACGGGAACAAATATCTCGCGCTGCAGTTTAGGGACAGCAAGATCGCTTGATCCTGCTCAGGGCGCATTTGCCCTATTAGAGCCTGCCGCTGGTTCAACTCCCTGCCGGCGGCAGGCTCAGTTGTAAAACCGACCCGAAAAATCGCGGATCTGATGGCAGGCCGCCTGCGCGCCGGGCATTCGCTATTTGATCGGGATATCCGCCGCCGCAAGCCGTGATTTGAGATGCGCGATGATGTCATGGCGCGTTTGCGTCCAGACGGCGGTGATGGTCCAATATTCGATTTTCATCACCGTTTGATCGGCGGCGAAATCGTCGAAATAGACCACTGGCGCAGGCTTGGCCTGGATGCGTTGGTCCGCCTTCAGAACATCGAAAATGGTTTTGCGAGCGAGATCCGTGTCGACCTCATTGCCAAAAGCGAGCGACAATTCCTGGCGGCGATTAGGCTCACGGCTATGATTGATGATGGGTGTGTTCCAGAGCGTGGAGTTCGGCGCCATGAGATAGAGACCGTCGGCCGTCTTCATCTCCGTTGCGAAGAGCCCGATGTCCCTGATGAATCCCTTGACGTTAACCGTCTCGATATATTCGCCGACCCGAAACGGACGCAGCACCAACAGCATGATACCCGCGGCAATGTTTTGAAGCGTGCCCTGAAGCGCCAGGCCGATCGCCAGACCGGCGGCACCGAGAGTGGCGATAATGGAAGCGGTCTGAACGCCGAACTGACCAAGGACGGTGATGAACACCAGTATAAGCAGGCTGTAGTGCAGGAGGTTCTGGAAGAAGCTCGCCAGCGTTTCATCGATGCCACGGACACGCGAGATAACGCGATAGGCCGAGCGGCTGATGGCTCCGGCGAGAATCCAGCCCCCAATCAAGAGAACGATCGCGCCCAGGATCGAAAAGCCATACTGAACGGCAAGTGCCGAGGCCTGGTTAAGGGCAGTTCGAGCGGCGACGACAACGTTGGCCGTTTGATCTTCCATTTGAGAGCTCCATCTTTTCCAAAAAGCCAAATGACGCGTGGCGGCTTTTGTTCCTGAGCGATCGACGGCTCCGGGATGGGCGCCCTCGGCCAGCACTGCGGAGGGGAAATCGACGCCGTTACGCTAGACGCCATGCTTTGCGCGATGAGCACTGCGAACGGCTGCGGCGGCGTGGTGGGTCTTCTTATCCTCATACATGCCGAGATCCGCGCGCTTGATCATCGCTTCCATGGTCTCTCCGCTCTGACTCGTTGCGACGCCAACGGCAACGCTCAACGGCGCGCTGGAATAGAACTGATTGTTGATTTTCAACAGCTCATTGATCGTCTCGACCATCGAGGCAGCCGCGACTTCGTCCGCGCCAGGCATGAGAACGGCAAATTCGTCGCCGCCGATCCGAGCGGCATGGTTCGGCAGGGAGACGACGCTGCTCAGCACTTCTCCCATGCGACGCAGCAGGGAGTCGCCAGCATCGTGCCCGCTCTCGTCGTTGGCCTCCTTCAGTCCGTTCAGGTCGATGATGACGGCCGACACCGGCCGAAGCGATTTGCGTTCCAGCCTATTAAGCTCCTCCGTGTAGAAGGCGCGGTTGTAGAGCTTAGTCAGAACATCGTGCTTGCCGAGATATTCGAGATAGGCTTCCGCCTTCTTGCGGGCGGTGATGTCGGTCAGGGCGACCTGAACCAGCGACCAGTCGCGTTCATAGCCCGGAAAGACGGAAAACTGGAGGAGAACGTGGCGTTCCGAGCCATCAAGGGCATAATTCAGGACTTCACGCTGATGGAACAGGTGCCCGTTCCACAATTCCACCAATTGACCGCGAAAGTGTTTTTCCATGTCGTCACGGAACACTTCACCGATCCGCTGGTGCAGGGTTTGGCGATCCGGTGCGCAGAAAAGATCGAGCGTCGCCTGATTGACATCAAGCACGCTGATCTCGCTCATGCATTGCCGGACGAATTCCGGGTGAACGTCGAGAAATACCTGGAAATCGACGATGCCGCGGCCGCGGATTTCGTCGAGCAGGACCTTGATGCGGCTGAAATCCTCGACCCACAGGGATACCGGCGAATGTTCGAACATCCCTTCCGCGTAACGGCGCTGCCGTTCTTCCTGTCGCCGTGCTTCTTCGCGTGCGGTCACGTCCTCGGTCGTCAGCAGCAATCTGTTCCATGACGTTTCGTGTCCCGGCAGAATGATGCCGCGAAGCTGGATGTCGAGTCTGCGGCCTGCCAGCGTGTAGTTGACGGCCGTGCCGGAGAATTCGCTCTTGCCCTCCCAAAGCGCGAGCAGTTCGTTCACATGGCTTTCGAGCATTTCGTCCCGGAAGACGTTCGAAAGCCCGCCGACCAGTGCCTCGAAAGACTGCGCCTCGAACAATTCCAGTGTCTTGGCGTTGACCGCAAGGACCCGTATCTTTTGCGAGCATGCCTCGACGCGCCTGATATCGGCGAGCAGATGGGCGCGCAGGTCAGTCACGCCCTCCGTGCGCCAGAGTTCGAACTGTTCCTTGACGCCGCTGAAGTCTTCCAACCACATGGCGACGGGAGCAAGATCGAATACGGTGGCGCTGAAATTCTGGGCGTTCATTTGTAATTCCCTGCGCCGGCAATAAAATCAGTATATCAAGCACGAAGACCGGCAATTCACCAAGTTCTGCTTAGCGACCATTTGTAAAGCTTGCGTTGACACTGGATGATTGGTCAAGCCTGCAGATCGCGGGCAAGCTATTTTCACACCCATCTCAGCTCATTCCTGCCGGAACGGGCAGGGAAGGGAATTCAACCCCATGGCTTGCCAAACTCAGGCGATCGGCGGCCGCACTACGGCCTGTTGAGTCTTGAGAAAGCGTTCGAATGCCTCGAGCGTCTTCTCGCTGACATGATGTTCAATGCCTTCAGCATCGTTTCTTGCGGTATCGGGATCGACGCCGAGACGGCATAGCACGGCCTCGACGACCTCATGGCGGCGACGGGTGGCCGCCGCGAGACGTTGTCCCTCTTCTGTCAGAAAGACGCCGCGATAAGGGCGTTGGGTGATCAGATTTTCCTCGGCCAGACGCTTGAGCATCTTGGCGACCGTCGGCTGCGTGACCCCGAGACGCTGTGCGATATCGGTCTGGCGCGCTTCGCCCGCATGCTCTATCAGATCGGCGATCAGTTCGACGTAGTCCTCCATCAATTCCGTACGTCGGTCTTCACGGCTTTTCTGGAAAGCCTCGGCATGCGACTCGATTTCTGTCGATGCAAGTCGGCTTTCCGGGGTTGCGGGCAGTTTCGTCAAGGCGGCTCACCTCCAGAAGATTAAGAGCAACGTGATAATGTTTAGCCTCGACTATAAATAAATCACATCCGTTATGAAACCCCGACCGGCATGCGATCAACGACTATCCGGTACAGGAATCGGAACATTGCTCGGGGGAGATGTTCCGCGCTGAACAACCTCCCTGAGCAATTCACTCTCCGAAATGGTCAAAGCCATGTCCGTCGGACGACAGTTCAGCCGTCAGAACGCACTATCCAAAAATTGATGTCGTCTCGTCGCGTCAGCCGCGCAGCAGCGGCAGGAGTTGATCGCCTTGCCGAGCGATCTCCGACAAATACGGTGTGTCGGAGAGGACGAAATGGGTGATGCCGAGGTCCCGATATTTGAGCAGCGAACGGGCGACGTCGGCGGCCGAACCGACCAGCCAGGTGGTGCCGGCACCACCGCCGCCGAATTTGCCAGGCGCCGTATAGAGATTGTCATCGAGGACATCGCCGCGCGCATGCAGATCGAGCAGCCGCCGCTGGCCGACGGCGATCGACTGCCGATGGTCGTTCCAGCCGGCCCCCTTGATCTTCGCCATTTCGGCGACTTTCGCCTCGGCGTCGACCCAAGCCTGTTCGGTGGTGTCGCGCACCAGCGTGGTGATCCGCAATCCGAATTCCAGCGGAGCGAGGTCGCGGTCCAACTGCCTGCTTAATATCTTCAGCCGCTCGATCCGCTCGCGAACATCGTCCAGCGGCTCGCCCCAGAAGAGCTGGACGTCGGCCTCGGTGGCGGAAACCCGCTCGGCTGCCTCCGAGGCGCCACCGAAATAGAGCTTGGGATGTCGACGATCGCCGCGACTTTGGATACGCGGTGCCACTGTGGATTCGGTGACACCAAAATGTTCGCCTTCATAGGTGACGTTCTCTTCGGTCCAGAGCCTGCGAACCAGCCGCATGAATTCCTTGGTGCGGGCGTAGCGATGCGCCTGGTCGCCCTCGCTGTCACCATAGGCGGAAAGATTGTCCTTGCCCGACACGATGTTGACTCGTACGCGGCCACCGCTCAGGTGGTCGAGCGTGGCAGCGGCGGAGGCAAAGTGCGCTGGCCGCCAATAACCAGGACGGATTGCGATAAGAGGTTCAAAGGTGGTTGTGGCTGCGGCAAGTGCGGTCGCGACGGTAAACGTATCGGGCCGGCCCCAACCGGTGCCGATCAACGCGCCTTTCCAGCCGTGGTCTTCCAGTGCCTTTGCGTGGGCTGTCAGCGTTTGCAGGCTGTTGTGGTTTTCGACTGCTGAATCGCCACGGTGGCCGGGTTTGACGTCATTGGGAATATACCAAAGAAACTCGCTATTGCTGCTCATGTCTGGGCCTGCAGGTGTGTATGGATTGGATGGGAGATCCCCGGGGAGAGCCGCCATGGATCAGTCCTTTGATCGTGCCGAGATCATTCGGTTAGAGCTTGCCTTTCCACGGAACGAGAACGGCCTCCAGAATGCGGATGCCAGCCGTAAAGGCGAAGGCGCAGATCGCGATGATGCCGATGCCGACGAAGACGACGTCGGTGGCGAGGAACTGCGAGGCCGACATGATCATGAAACCGATGCCGCGAGTCGAGGCGATGAGCTCGGCGGCGACAAGCGTGCCCCAGCCGATGCCGAAGGCGATCCTGACACCCGTCAGGATTTCCGGCAGGGCTGAGGGCAGGACGATGGAGATGAAGAGCTGCAACCGGCTGGCGCCGAGCGAACGGGCCGCGTTGACGCGCTCGAGCGGAAGCGACCGGACGCCGGCCTGGGCCGAGAGGCAGATCGGCGCGAACATGGCGAGAACCAGAAGCGTGATTTTCGAGGTCTCGCCTATGCCGAGCCAAATGATCATCAGCGGCAGGTAGGACAAAGGCGGCAACGGCCAATAGAACTCGATCGGCGTGTCAAGGATGCCTTTTGCCCAACGATTGAGACCCATCAGCAGACCGACGGGGATGCCGACCACAATTGCGATTGCTGCGGCGACGACGATGCGAAACAGGCTTGCGAAAATATGCTCGGATAGTGACGCGCCGGCATAGCCGTCACGATAGACGACGCCGATCTGCGTCCATACCTCGTCGGGCCGTGGCAGGAAGAGATGGGAAACCAGACCGAGCCTGGAGACAAGCCACCACAGACCAAGACAGGCGATGGCGGCACCGATGCTGATGGCAATGGTCGGCTTGTCGGCGACACCGAAGCTCGGCATGCGGACGAGCTTCGGTTCCGCCTCCCGCTGAGAAGCCGTGATTGGGCGCGCCTCGATGATATCGCTCATGCCGCGCTCCTGAAATCATCCGCATTGTGAAGGATAGCGCGAATTTCTTCGCGCAGATTGGTAAATTCGGGCGATGCGAGGATCGACTTCGTGTCGCCGCTGGCGGCAAAGCGATGCACGAAATCAAGCTCGAAGCGGGCAACGACGCGGCCCGGTCGCGGAGACATGACCAGCAGCTCGGTACCGAGGAACAAGGCCTCCTCGATCGAATGGGTTATGAAGAAAATACGTTTGTCAGTTCTGGCCCAAACCGAGACCAGCAGTTCCTGCATCTGCTCGCGCGTCAAGCTGTCGAGCGCGCCGAAGGGCTCGTCCATCAGCAATATGTCGGGATCGGGGGCGAGCGCACGGGCAATGCCGACACGCTGCCGCATGCCGCCCGAAAGTTCGTAGGGAAAGGCATTGGCGAAGTCGGTCAATCCAACGAGCCGCAGCAACTCGAAGGCGCGATCTCGGCGTTCTCGTCGTCCCAACCCCGCAAACTGCAAACCAAGAGCCACGTTATCGACCACGGATTTCCAGGGGAGCAGTGAATCCTTCTGGAAGACGACGCCGCGATCGGCTCCGGGGCGGGAAACGGATCTGCCGTCGAGCGTGATCGTTCCTTCTGAAAGCGGCAGGAAACCCGCGATCGCATTCAGCAAGGTGGACTTGCCGCATCCCGATGCACCCAGCGCAACGACGATACCGCGCTCCGGAATATTGAAGGATACGCGATCGAGCGCGTGAACGGTTCGGCCGTCGCGCGCTGCAAAAAATACGCTGGCATGATCGACTTGAAGCATGTCTTCTCTCGGACGTTCGACGCCGGCGCGCCTGCCGCACCGGCGTTGGGGAGGATCAGTTGCTGGCGCTGACAAGCGCGTCGGACGTGACGAAGGCGCTGTAGCTCGGCAGAACTTCGGAGACCTTGCCCTGGCCCTTCAGGAAGGTCGCGGTGTCCTTCAGGATCTTTGCTGCTCCCGACTGGTCGCCGCCACCGAGCCAGGCTGCCGACGCCTGAACGTCTGGTGTCAGCAAGGTGAGGTTCTTCAGCGCCGCAGCCTGTTGTTCCGCCGTTCCGCCAAGAAGCTTGGCAAGGGCCTTGGTGTTGTCGCTATCGGGTCCCCATGCCGCTTTGTCGGTTGCGAAGGAGGCGTAGTACTTGTTGATCACGGAAGCGAAGGCTTTCAGAAATTGCGGATCGCTTGCGGCAAATTTCGACGTTGCCACCCAGGCGGAAAAGGTGGGTGCGCCCTTGTCTGCCACATCCTTGGAGGTCACCAGCACCTTGCCGTTCTTCTTCAGCTCGGTCAGCGCCGGGTCCCAGACAAAGCCGCCATCGATATCGCCGCGATTATAGCTTGCGACGATTTCCGGCTGCGGAATAGCGAAGACCTGCACGTCCTTTTCCGTCAAGCCGAGAGACTTGATAAGGGCGAGCAGCTGGTAATGGTCGGTGGAAACCGGTGCTGCCGCTAGCTTCTTGCCCTTGAGATCGGCGAGCGTATTGATGCCCGAGCCGTTGCGCACCACAAGCGCTTCATCGACGCCCGAGATCGACGACAGGTAGAAGGCCTTGACCTCGAGGCCTCGCGATGCGGCCGCCGCAAACGGGCTGGAGCCCACGTAGCCGATCTGAACATCACCCGAGGCGATGGCCGCAAAGATTTCCGCGCCGGAATTGAACCTGCGGAAATCGATCTGGTATCCGGTCGCCTTGGCGAAATCGCCGTTGGCGATGGCGACGGAAGAAGGCAGAGCATCGGTCTGATAGCCGACGACGACTTTCTTGTCGGCTGCGGCTGCAGCCGTTGCCGTTGAAATGCTGGCGAGACCGACGACGGCCGCAGCGAACAGATTCTTGAGGTTCATGTTTATCCCTTTGGCCGGACCATACTTTCCGGCGCTCCCTGAGTTCAATGATCCGAGCCTAGCGAAGAAGGGTGGAATATCGATAGAAATAACAAACTATTTTTATAGACTATAAGGGGAATTGTTTGTCTGAAATGACCGGCGCTGCAGCGTTGGCATCTTTCCGAAGGCAAAAGCGCGGGTTGATGGGAGCCTTGCTTCCCATGGATGTTGCCCCAGTCGACCTCTGCAAATCCGCTTGCCGCCCCTTTAATCGGCTGCTTATTTTTTCCGCATCCGCATGAAGAAAAAGAAAGCTGTTTCTTAAATTCCGTAAAATCTATGTTTTTTATAGATTATGGCGCCGATGATCGTCATTCGGCGCAAACATGGATGAAACGGAACGGCATGTCCTATCTCCTCAGCCTTCTCGACAAGAGCCCGATCGAGCAGGGGCTCAGCGCCACCGATGCGCTCGGCGCCACGACGCGATTGGCCGTCAGAGCCGAAGAGCTCGGCTATCACCGCTTCTGGGTCGCCGAGCATCACAACATGGCGAGCCTTGCAAGTTCGGCACCGGAAGTGCTGATCGCCTATCTTCTAGCCAGAACCTCGAAGATCCGCATCGGCTCCGGCGGCGTCATGCTGCAACACTATAGTTCCTACAAGGTCGCCGAGGCATTCAATCTCCTGGCCTCGCTCGCGCCCGGCCGCATCGATCTCGGTGTCGGCAAGGCGCCAGGCGGCTTTCCGCTGTCAACACGCGCATTGCAGGTCGCCATCGATCCGGAACGGAAGCCGAGTTTTGCCGAGCAACTCTCCGACCTGAATGGCTATCTCGCTGCCGATCCCCATTCTGATGGCGCTTTGGCGACACCGTTTCCGCCGCGCTCGCCGGAACGCTTCCTGCTCGGCGCCAGCGTCGAGAGCGCCGAGCTTGCGGCGGAGAAGGGCTGGAAGCTGGTTTTCGCCGGCCATCTGAACGGCGATCCCGAGAATCTGAATAAGACCTTCGAGGCATATGGGCGTGCGACAGGTGGCAAGGTTCCGATCCTGGCGCTCGCAGCCTTTGCCGCTGAAAGCGAGGCCCATGCTCGCGAGCGCGTCGGCCAACTTCGCATCGTCAAGCTTTTCCTGCCCAACGGCCAAAGCGTCAATGTCGGCAGCCTGGAGCAGGCGGCGGAATTCGCTCGTCAAGCCGGTGTCACGGACTATCGCACGGAAGAAAAGGTCCCGAGCGTGCTGCATGGCACGGCCGCGCAGATCCGTGACGAACTCGATGCGCTGCACCGCCGTTACGGCGTCGAGGAGTTCGTGCTCGATACGCCGGCGCTGACGGCGGCGGAACGGCTCACCTCAATTGAACTGCTCGCCAAAGAGCGGCTTTCCCTCGTTGCCTGAACAGCCTGTCCCAGGAGGATCAATCATGGCTCAAAAACACGTCACCTTCGGTATCATGCTGCAAGGCCCAGGCGGCCACATGAATGCCTGGAAGCATCCGAGCGTTCCGGCTGATGCCAGCACCAATCTCAACTTTTTCGTCAAGACGGCCCGTAAGGCGGAAGAGGCCGGCATCGCCTTCGCCTTCGTCGCCGACGGCCTTTACATCAACGAGCAGTCGATCCCGCATTTCCTCAATCGGTTCGAGCCACTGACCATCCTGTCGGCGCTTGCCGCCTTTACGACGAAGCTCGGTCTGGTCGGCACGGTCTCGACGTCCTACAGCGATCCCTTCACCATTGCCCGCCAATTCGCCTCGCTCGATCTCATCAGCGGCGGTCGCGCCGGCTGGAATGCCGTGACCTCCCCGCTCGAAGGCTCCGGCCGCAACTACAGCCGAGAGCATCCCGAACACGAGCTGCGCTATGAGATCGCAGACGAATATCTCGATGCCACCAAGGGCCTGTGGGACTCCTGGGATGACGATGCCTTCCCGCGCAACCGCGAAACGGGCGTTTACGCTGACAAGACCAAGCTGCATCGCCTGAATCACAAGGGACGCTTCTTCCGTATCGAAGGACCGCTGAATATCGGCCGATCCAGGCAAGGACAGCCCGTGGTCTTCCAGGCCGGTGCGTCCGATTCCGGCATCAGGCTTGCCGGCAAGCACGCCGATGCCGTCTTTACCAATGGCGGCCCGCTTGAGGATGCCAAGGTCTTCTACAAGCAAGTCAAGCAGAGCGCGATCGCCCATGGCCGCAGCGCGGCCGAGGTCGGCATTTTTCCCGGCATCGGCCCGATCGTCGGTGCGACGCAGGAGGAGGCGGAGGCCAAGTATCAGGAAATCCGCAATCTCGTTACAGTCGAAGAGGCGCTGGCCTATCTCGGTCGCTTCTTCGACCACCATGATTTCAGCGCCTATCCGCTGGACGAGCCATTTCCGGATCTCGGCGATATCGGCCGCAACAACTTCCGCGCCACGACCGATCGCATCAAGAAGACGGCGCGGGAGAAAGGGCTCACGCTCCGCGAAGTGGCTCTGGACGCCGCAACGCCGCGCACCGCCTTCATCGGGACTGCCGAGCACATTGCCGATGAGATCATCCGCTGGGTGGATCAGGAAGGTGCCGACGGTTTCATCCTCGGCTTCCCGGTCATCGGGGAAGGCTTCGACGACTTCGCCAAGCATGTCCTGCCGATCCTGACGAGGCGCGGCTATTTCGATCCGGAGCTGAAGGGCGAGACGCTGCGCGACCATCTCGGCCTGCCGTTCCGCGAGAGCCGTCATGTGGCGCAATCCGATCATATCGAACCTGCAAAGGCCGTCGGCGCCTGAGCCCGGACCGATCCCCATGAACGCCATCGTCAATGCCGCTTCGCTCAATGATCCCGTCGAGAAGGGGATTGCCGCTTATCTCGACGAGATCATCGCGCTGCGGCACGATCTGCATCAATACCCCGAACTGGCCTTTCAGGAGCACCGCACCTCCAAGCGGGTGGCGTCGCTGCTGACCGACTGGGGCTATGAGGTCGCCACCGGCATAGCCGGAACCGGTGTCGTCGCTACCCTGAAGCGCGGCAATGGGCAGCGCAGTCTCGGCATCCGCGCCGACATGGATGCCCTGCCGATCGATGAGGCGACCGGGCTTGACTATGCGAGCAGCAATCCCGGTGTCATGCATGCCTGCGGCCATGACGGACACACGTCCATCCTGCTCGCTGCCGCGCGCTATCTCGCCGAAAGTAGCCAGTTCAACGGCACGCTTCGGCTGATCTTCCAGCCGGCTGAAGAGATCGGCGCGGGCGCCCGCAAGATGCTGTCGGAAGGGCTTTTCGATCGCTTTCCGGTCGAGGCCGTCTTTGGCCTGCACAATTGGCCCGGTGTTCCCGAGGGGCAATTCGGCTTCGTTGCCGGTCCTGCCATGGCCTCCGTCGACCAGGCTGTGATCAAGATCGTCGGCAAGGGCGGTCATGGTGCCGAGCCGCATCGGGCCGTCGACCCCGTGCTGGCGTCGGCTTCCTTCATCACGGCTCTGCAGAGCGTGGTCTCGCGTAACATCGACCCGCAGGACATGGCTGTTGCGACTGTGGGCTCCATTCATGCCGGCTCCGCATCGAACGTCATTCCGGAAAGCGTCGAGTTGAAGCTCACCATGCGCGCCTTCAGCGAACAGGTGCGCGTGACGCTTCAGGAGCGTATCCCCGCGCTTGCCCGCGCGCAGGCGGAAAGTTTTGGCGCGGTGGCGGAGGTCAACTATCGCCTGGGCTTTCCGGCGCTGGTCAACCATGCCGACGAGACTGCTTTTGCCCGCGGCGTGGCAGTGCAGGCGCTTGGCCCGGCCGCCGTCGAAGCGGATTTCCGGCCGCGCACGGCAAGCGAAGATTTTGCGTTCCTGCTGGAGGCCAAACCCGGAAGCTACCTCTTCGTTGGCAATGGCGACAGCGCCCCGCTGCACAGCGCCCAATACAATTTCAATGACGCCATCATCGCGCCCGCCGCCCGCTACTGGGTGCGGCTCGCCGAAACTTTCCTCGCGGATGACAACAGGTGACGAACGACATGAGCGACACGTTTCTTTATACGACCACGCTGGACCCGCGCGCCAAGCCGCTGATCGACGAATTGATTTTCGAATATGACAGCCGTTACGGCAACTATTTCAATGCCGACGGCGCAGCCGCCGAATTGAACCGCTATCCGCCGGAGGCATTCGCGCCGCCGAACGGCAATTTCCTGCTTCTCGTGCGTAACGGCGAGACGATCGGCGGCGGGGCGTTCAAGCGCTATGACGACCGGACCGCCGAGTTCAAGCGCATCTGGACGCGGCATGACCTGCGGCGTCAGGGGTTGGCGCGCAAGCTCCTGGTCGAGCTTGAGGAGCAGGCCGCGCGGCAAGGCTATCAGCGCATCTACCTGACGACCGGTTTCCGCCAGCCGGAGGCCGTCGGCCTCTATCTGAACAACGGCTACACCGCTCTCTTCGATACATCGGTCGATCCTGAAATCTACAAGAGCCTGCCTTTCGAGAAGGACGTCAGCCATCTGGCGCCATCCTATTCAGTCGAGACCTCCGGATCACCGCAGCGGCTGGCCGCCGCTGGACGCTGACGGCGGATTGAAGCAACGATAATCATAAGGGGCAAGCATCATGGCGCTGACAACGGACTTTGCGGGTATCGATCCCGCCGCCGGAACAAACGAGACGAAGACCGATTATGCGCGCTATCGTATCGTGCCGGCACGGCATCCCGGACGTACCGCCGGGACGATCTTTGCCACCTTCGTTCTTGCCGCCGTCCTCTATTCCACCTTCACCAATCCCCGCTGGGGCTGGGGGGTATTCGCCGAGTGGTTCTTTGCTGAGCCGGTGCTGGTGGGCCTCGGCAGGACGTTGCTTCTAACCGCACTCGCGGCTGTTTCCGGCTCCATCCTCGGCACGGCCCTGGCTCTGGCCCGCGTGTCGAAATCGCCGCTGCTTTCCGGTCTCTCCTGGGGCTATATCTGGCTGTTGCGCTCGATCCCCATGATCGTGCTGCTGCTCGTGCTCAACAATCTCGGCTATCTCTACGAGACGATCTCCGTCGGCATCCCCTTTACCGACAAGGTGTTGTTCGACTATCCAACGACGCAACTCCTGACGCCGTTTGCGGCGGCCTTCCTCGGGCTGACACTGAACCAATCGGCCTTCTTCGCAGAAATCGTTCGCGGCGGCATCCTGTCGGTCGACCAGGGGCAGCTGGAAGCCGCGGCCGCGCTTGGCCTGCCGCGCCGACGTCAGGCGTTCCGCATCGTTCTGCCGCAGGCCATGCGCTCTATCCTTCCCACAGGCTTCAACGAGATCATCGGTCTCGCCAAGAGCACATCCATGGTCTACGTGCTGGCCCTGCCGGAACTCTTCTACACGGTGCAGGTCATCTACCGCCGCAATCTGGAGGTCATCCCGCTGCTGATGGTGGCGACGGTCTGGTATCTCGTCATCATGACGGTTCTGTCGATCGTCCAGCACTATATCGAGCGCTATTTTTCCCGCGGCGCGCTGCGCAATCCGACCCCATTGCCATTCCAGGCTTTCTTCCAGCGCTTCCGCCGCCCGCTGCCTGTCGCTGCCACGAGCGCCGGGGTGGACACCGGGACGCTGGCCGCTTTTCGGAGCGTAACGGGTCTTCGCGCCAAGGGCGGGGCGGTGCGTATTCACGGCATATCGAAGAGCTTTGGCACGTTGAAAGTGCTTGACAATATCGAGCTCAGCCTGCCGGCGGGCAGCGTGACCGCCATTATCGGCCCATCCGGCTCGGGAAAGTCGACGCTGTTGCGCTCCATCAATCATCTGGAGCGTGTCGACAGCGGCTTCATCTCGGTGGACGGCGAGCTTGTCGGCTATACCCAGAAGGGCGAGGTGCTCTACGAGCTGAAGGAGAAGGACATCCTGAAGCGCCGGACCGATATCGGCATGGTCTTTCAGAGCTTCAATCTCTTCCCGCATCTGACCGTTCTGGAAAACCTCATCGAGGCGCCGATCCAGGTGCGCGGTCAGAGCCGGGACGAGGCCGTGGCCTTTGCCCGGGAACTGTTGGCACGGGTCGGCCTCAGCGACAAGATCGATGCTTATCCCCGCCAGCTTTCCGGCGGCCAGCAGCAGCGTGTGGCCATCGCCCGCGCCCTGGCGCTTCGCCCGAAGGTGTTGCTGTTCGATGAGCCGACTTCGGCGCTTGACCCGGAACTTGTCGGCGAAGTGCTCGACGTGATCAAGGAGCTCGCCCGCACCGGGACGACATTGGTCATCGTCACCCACGAGATCGGCTTTGCCCGAGAGGTTGCCGATACCGTCGTCTTCATGGACGGCGGCCACATTATCGAGGCGGGATCGCCGACGCAGATCATCAACGATGCGAGGCATCCGCGCACGCGCGAATTCCTCGCCAAGGTTCTCTAGCAGACACAAGCTGGTGAAAAATGCCGGGCCGTGACGGGCACTCGGATGATAACGACAAAAACAACAACTTTAAGATGAAATGGAGAAGAGGCATGGCATTCTTTGATAGAGCAAAGTACGTGTTTGCCGGGGCCATCACCGCTGTAGTGATGAGCGGCGCGGTCGCCAGTGCGGCCGAAAAATTCAACCTGAGCCCGGATACATCAAATCGCGTCAGGGCGGAGAAGGATGAAGCGGCAATCAAGGCGATCGCACCCGGCTTCAAATTCGTCAATCCCGGCAAATTCACGGTGGCGATCAACCCCTGGGATCCACCAATCGCAACCTACGCCACCGATGCGAAGACCGTTGTCGGCGCTGACCCGGACATCGCACAACTGCTCGCCGATTCCCTCGGTCTCCAGCTCGAGCTGGTGCCAGTTGCCTGGGAGGATTGGCCGCTCGGCGTCTCCTCCGGCAAGTATGATGCCGTGATCTCCAACGTGACGGTTACCGAGGAGCGCAAGCTGAAATTCGACTTCTCCACCTATCGGAGGGACGTGCTCGGGTTCTACGTGAAGGCAGACAGCAAGATCACCGAAATCAAGGAGCCCAAGGATGTCGCGGGTCTCAAGGTGATCACCGGAGCCGGCACCAACCAGGAGAAGATCATTCTCGAATGGGACCGGCAGAACGTGGTGGCCGGCCTGAAGCCGATCGACGTGCAGTATTACGACGATCGCGCCGCCGCCGATCTCGCCCTGCAGTCGGGTCGTGCCGATGTCGAGTTCAATCCGAACGCGACGCAGGCCTACAAGGCCGCCATCAACGGCACAAGGAAGCTTGTCGGCACCGTCTCGGGCGGTTGGCCGCTCACGGCTGAAATCGCTGTCACGACGAAGAAGGGCGCTGGTCTCGCCGACGCGTTGACGCTCGCCATCAATGATCGGATCAAGGACGGCAAATACGGCGAAGTGTTGAAGCACTGGAGCCTGACCGCCGAGGCGGTCGATCAATCCAAGACCAACCCTGCGGGCCTGCCGAAAAGCGGTTCGTAATGTTGGTCGAGCGGACCGGCGTTGGTGGGGCCCGCGCCGGTCCGCCCCCCATTCATCTGTTATGGAGATACAGAGTTCGTGACGATCCTTCCCAGCTTCAGAACCATGCTTGCCGCGGTGCTGGCCACTGCCTTGATCGGCTTTGGCCCGGTGAAGGCATCCGACGACTTCGATCTCAGTCCGCAACAGCCCGGACGTGTCCGTGCGGCAAAGAACGATGCGGCGATTGCCGCCATTCCCAGGGGCTTCAAGTTTGTGACGCCGGGCACATTCACCGTGGCTGTCGCCCCCGGCGGGCCGCCGCTTGCGACCTACGCGACGGATGCCAAGACCGTCGTCGGTGCGGATCCTGACTACGCCTCCGCCATTGCCGATACGCTCGGCCTGAAGCTGGAACTCGTACCCGTTGCCTGGAT
The DNA here is from genome assembly GCF_012275435.1 of Rhizobium sp. SG741. Lineage (NCBI taxonomy): Bacteria > Pseudomonadati > Pseudomonadota > Alphaproteobacteria > Hyphomicrobiales > Rhizobiaceae > Rhizobium > Rhizobium sp. SG741. Next base: position 309,654 of record NZ_JAAZQP010000006.1, on the reverse strand, counting down.
CGACTGGCCGCTCGGTCTGACCTCGGGCAAATACGATGCCGTCATCTCCAATGTCGGCGTCACCGAGCAACGCAAGGAGAAGTTCGATTTCTCCACCTATCGTCAGGGTCTGCACGGCTTTTTCGTCAAGACCGACAGCAAGGTCGCGTCGATCAATGAACCCAAGGATGCTGCCGGCCTCAGGATCATCGTCGGCGCAGGCACCAATCAGGAGCGGATCCTGCTGAAATGGAGCGATGAGGACGTCAAGGCCGGCCTGAAGCCGATCGAATTGCAATATTACGACGACGATGCCGCGAGCCTTCTGGCTCTCCAGTCGAACCGGGCCGACGTCATCGTGCAGCCACACGCCCAGCTCGTCTACATCGCTGCCCGGGACAAGAACATCAAACGCGTGGGCACCTTGAGCGCGGGCTGGCCGGATCGTTCGGACGTCGCGATCACCACACGCAAGGGCAGCGGCCTTGCGGCAGCGCTCACCACTGCCACGAACGGGCTGATCAACGACGGCACCTATGCCAAGATTCTAGACCACTGGCATCTCTCCGAGGAAGCCCTCGCGAAGTCGGAAACCAATCCGCCCGGCCTGCCGAAATATTGAGGAGATAGCCGAATGAGCCATCCAGCCCCATCGATCAGCCACATCGGCTTTCTCACACCGGGCAACTATCCCGATGAGGATCCTTTAGCTGGCCTGGAGCAGACCTTGCAGCTTCTCGAGCATGGCGAGCAGAGGGGATTCGACAGCGCCTGGGTGCGCCAGCGGCATCTCGAGCCCGGCATCTCCTCGGCAAGCGCTTTTCTTGCGGCGGCAACGCAGCGGACGCGCCATATCGAACTCGGGACGGCCGTCATTCCGATCGGCTACGAAAGCCCGTATCGTCTCGCCGAGGATCTCGCGACCGTGGATGTCCTGTCGCGCGGACGATTGAACATCGGGCTGAGCGCGGGTCGCCCCTTGCATGCCGACCTGATTGGTCCGCTCGCCTTTGATGGCGATTGGGAAAGCCACGATTTTTCCCATCAGAGGGTGCTGCGCTTTGCCGACAATCTGCGCGGGGCCTATATCGGCGATCAGCATACACTCATCAAGACGCCCTTCGGTCCGCAGCGTCCGCGTCTCCAGCCCTATGCGAAGGGACTGATCGATCGCATCTGGTATGGTGGCGGCTCGTTGCGTTCCGCGGCCTGGGCCGGCAAGAACGGCTTTAATCTTCTGATCGGCAATGTAACGACGGGCGAAGAGACCGACGATTTCTTCGTGGCGCAATCGCGGCAGCTGGAGACCTATCGCGCTTCCGGCGGCGAGACGAGACGGGTGGCGCTCGGTCGCGTCATCGTTCCGTTCGACAGCGCCGACGCCATCACGCGCAAGCGCTATACCGATTATGCCGCCGGCCGCTACGAGCGAACGCTTTCACCGCAGGGGGAACGCCGAACGCTTTTCGCGCGCGACCTGGTCGGGACGTCGGACGAGATTCTCGAACGCCTCCACGCCGATCCGATCCTGCCCTATGTCAGCGAGTTCCGGCTGGAACTGCCGTACGAATTTCACGACGAAGAATATCGGCAGATCCTCCATGATTTCGTGACGATTATCGCACCTGGGTTGGGATGGAAGGCGGCGCCCCTCCTGCGCCGGTCAGCATCTTGATCGTCACAGGGTCGCATATCCGAGGAAGGGATCGGCGGGAGCATATGCCGATCCGTTCTTCCATGTGGGTCAGCGATCATTCAGGTCTGGATGGCCCGAGGCTGGATGCTGCATGATGTGCATTCAGGCCATAGATGGCGCAGGGCCTCGATGGTGAGGATGTCGTCCGGCGCACGATGCGTGGGGCGCGCGCCAAGAAGTGATTGTTTTCTTTCAATTCATTTCCCCGTTTTGCCGAGATTTATGTTGGCTTTTAGTTTCGCGTTTTGCGCTTGTTGCGGTCAGGCAACAGATGTCGGCGCGAATTTCTCGCTCGGTGGCAAGAAGTCGATGGCTGCGAGGAACGCGTTTAGATATGTTTCTTTGATATCAGCGAGATTTTAAGGACTTTCGTCTACATTTCTTTCGATTTGGGTACTATTCTCGGTGTTCAAATGGACGATACCGAAATCCTGCCGCCGGAAGTGCTGGCCTCAATGCTGATGCGGATGTTCGAATTCGCGCCAATAGCGATCGCTATCACGACCAGTGATGCGAAGACGTCGAGCTATGCAAAGGTCAATGACGCCTATCTCAAGCTGACCGGGCTCAAATGGGACGATATTCGCGGCAAGAAGCTCGCCTCGAAGGGCGCAGCCATTGACAGCCCGGCCCGCGACCGCCGGCATCGCCTGCTGCAGGAGGATGGTGCGTATGTGCTGGAAGAGGTCGAAATCCGCCATGCGGACGGCAACATCATTCCGACCTTGATATCGGCGCAGCGCACCGTGGTCGACGGCATATCTTTCGACGTGGAAATCATCCTCGACGTATCGGCGCGCGTCCGCCATCAGTCCGAAATCGAACTCGCGCTTCGCGCCTCCGCACGTACCGATGCGCTCTCCGGCCTGCCGAACCGCGCCTGCTTCGACGAGGTGCTGAAGGAAAGGATTGCGGCGCAGGAATCGAATGAGCGGCTGCTTGCGCTTGCCTTCATCGATCTCAATGGTTTCAAGATCGTCAATGACACCATGGGCCACGATGCCGGCGATGAAGTGATCCGCACCATTGCAAGCCGTTTGCGTGACAGTTTCCGAACACATGATTTTATAGCTCGCATTGGCGGCGACGAGTTCATCGTATTGTTCGAAATCGATCCTGCCCTTTTGAACGAGGCGCGCGACATGCTGTTCGAGGCGATCGAGCGCATCTTCAAGCCGATAGCGATCGGTGGTGCCTTGACGGACGTCGGGGCGGCCGTCGGCGTAACGCTTTTGAGGCCGGGAGATACGTCAGCTTCCTTCGTCAAACGCGCCGACAACGACATGTATCTTGCCAAGCAAACCGGAAAGCGCGTCTCTGTCGTCTGGCTCAGGCCGACGGATGCGGTGATGCCGGCTAAGTGGGCTCGAGCCGACTGAAGACGCTTTATTCGATACCGAAGACTCCCACGAAGTTCTTCATGCGGCGAACAGCCAAATCCGGCTTGTCGAGGACATTGGCCTTGTCTGCCAGTCGGAAGATCTCGGCATAGTGATTGATGCCGCGTGCGGATTGCATGCCGGCGGGGAGGCTGAAATGGTTCTGATGTCCATTCAGCCAGGCAAGAAACACCACGCCCGCCTTGTAATATTGTGTCGGCGCCTCGAAAATCTTGCGCGACAGGGGAACCGTGGGTTCGATGACGGACCTGAAGGTCGCTACGTCTCCGGCCGCGAGCGCGGCTAGCGCCTTCGAGGCGGACGGGGCGACGGCGTCAAAAATGCCGAGAAGAGCGTGGCTGTAGCGCTCGCCGTCTCCTTCGATCAGCTCCGCATAGTTGAAATCGTCACCGGTGAAGCACAGGACACCGTTTGGAAGCCGGGTGCGAAGCTGCACCTCCTTGGCATTGTCGAGAAGCGAGATCTTGATGCCTTCGACCTTATCTTGGTTTTCGTCGATGATCCTCAAGACGCATTCGAGCGCCGGCTCGAATTGGGCGCTGCCCCAATAACCCGCCAGTTGCGGATCGAACATGTCGCCGAGCCAGTGCAGGACGACCTTGTCCCTGGCCTGCGAGAGAATGCGACCATAGACCTTGGCGTAATCGTCAGTGGAGGCTGCGACGCGGGCAAGCGCGCGGCTCGCCATCATGATGGCGCGGCCGCCATGCTTCTCCACATATTCGACCTGTGTCTCGTATGCTCTGATGACATCATCAAGCGATCGCGTCTCGGACGCGATGAGATGATCGGTTCCGGCGCCGCAGGCGAGATCGGCTCCATCGACGTTCCTTGCCTCATCGAGCGACCGTCTGATCAGTTCCTGCGCGCCGGCCCAGTCCAGTCCCATGCCGCGCTGCGATGTATCCATTGCCTCGGCAATCTTGAAGCCGAGGCTCCACAAATGCCGGCGAAAGGCGATCGTTGCCTCCCAGTCGATGGCCGGCCGGCCCCAAGGGTCGGTTTCCTTGCGCGGATCCGAAACGACATGTGCGGCGGCGTAAGCGATGCGATTGAAGCGCGGGGGTGCCGCCGGCCGTGCGATAGGCGTTCCCACCAGTTCATAACCGCGAATGATGCCATCGGAGTTCGGCAGGTTCAAAGTCAGGCTCATGACAATCCTCCTCACAAGATTGAACGACCCATTAATTTGGATCGTTCCAAATTGCAAGAGGCTATTTTGGGGATCTGCTAATTTGCCGAAAAATACTAGCGCTGGCGATTGCTGCTGCGAAGTAGACAGAAATACCTATTTGAAACAATTGGTTCCTGCGAAATGGCAGAAAAGATGTGGCGGCTATCGATCTGAATTTGGAAAAACGCTCTTGACATAATTGGAACGTTCCAATTAATTGCTTAGAGAATTAGCAGGGAGGATTATATGGCCGGGGGACGGGTTACCGTCATAGACATCGCGAAGGCTGCCGGCGTTTCAAAGTCGACCGTCTCGCTGGTGCTTCAGGGGTCCCCTCTGGTCAATGAGGGCACGCGGGTGAAGGTCAGTGCCGCGATGCGGGAGCTCGGCTATGTCTACAATCGTGGCGCCGCCACGCTCCGGCAGACGGGCGCGAAGTCGAAGATCATTGGTGTCGTCGTCAACGACCTCACCAACAGTTTCTTCGCGGAGCTGGCAGTGGGAGTCGATATGGTCGTTCAATCCGCGGGTTTCGTGCAGTTTCTGTCGAATACGAGCGAAAGCATCGATCGCCAGCGCGAGGTCATTGCGTCCATGCGCGAGCATGGCATTTCCGGCCTGATCGTTTCGCCGGCCCGTGCAACGGAGGCAGCCGATTTCAAGCCGTTGGTCGCAGCCGGCATCCCGGTCGTCGTCGCGGTGCGCAGCCTGCCCGGCGCCAAGGTTTCCTCGATCGTATCCGACAATCACGAAGGAACGGCGGCGGCAGTCCGGCATCTGGCCTCGCTTGGCCATAGGCGGATTTCCTTCCTGGGCGGCTTTCCCAATACGGCCGTTTTCGCCGAGCGCTTGACCGGTTACCGGGATGCAGTGGTGGAAGTCGGTCTCGGTTTTGACGACGAACTGATTGTCTCATCGGCCCCATCGAGGGCCGGCGGTGCGGATGCGATTGCTCGCACCATGGCGATGGGCAATCCGCCGACCGCGGCTGTCTGCTTCAATGATGCGGTCGCTTTCGGCGTCTGCGACGGGCTTCGCGCGCGTGGCATGGAGCCCGGCCGTGACTTCGCCGTCGTCGGTTTCGACGATGTGATCGAGGCGCAGACTGCAGTGCCCGCGCTGACGACGATTTCAGTCGATCCGCAGGGCATGGGCAGGCGTGCGGCTCAGCTTCTTCTCAAGCAGATCAATGCGGGAAAGGTGGAGGCGGAGAACGTGACCGCGGCCGTCCGTCTCGTCGTTCGCGAGAGCTGCGGTGCCGCGCAGAGAAAATCAAGGGAGGAGTTGGCATGACTGTTCGTTGGGGTCTTATCGGCGCAAGCACCATCGCCCGCGAATGGGTCATCGGCGCCATCCGCGCTGCTGGCGGCGAGGTGGTGTCGGTCATGAGTTCGAGCCCGGAGCGCGCACGAGCCTACGCTGCTGAAAACGGTATCGGCCGGTCGGTTTCGCAGGTCTCGGAGCTTGTGTCGGATCCGCAGATCGATGCCGTCTATATTTCGACCACCAACGAGCTGCACCGCGACCAGGCGATTGCCGCGGCTCGCGCCGGCAAGCATGTGCTTTGCGAGAAGCCGCTGGCAATGTCGCTTGACGATGCGCATGCTATGGCAAAGACGGCGAAGGATGCCGGCGTCGTTCTGGCGACCAATCATCATCTTCGCAATGCATCGACCCATATCGCCATGAGGGATGCCATCGCCTCCGGCAAGATCGGCAAGCCGCTGGCGGCTCGGGTATTCCACGCCGTCTATCTGCCGCCTCATCTTCAGGGCTGGAGGATCGAGAAGCCGGCCGCCGGCGGTGGCGTGATCCTCGATATCACGGTTCACGACGCCGATACGCTGCGCTTTGTCCTTGGGCGTAACCCGGTTGAGGTCACGGCTTTCTCACAGTCGGGCGGAATGGGCAGGGAAGGGCTGGAAGATGCCGTCATGGGCGTGATGCGCTTCGAGGACGGTGTCATCGCCCAGTTCCATGATGCCTTTACGGTGAAATATGCGGACACCGGCTTCGAGGTGCATGGAACCGAGGGATCGCTCATCGCTCGCAACGTCATGACGCAGCGGCCGATCGGCACCGTGATATTGCGGACCGCCGAGGGCGAGCAGGAACTGCCGACGACCGACAAGAACCTCTACCAGACCGCGCTTGAAGCCTTCCACGCCGCCGTGGCGGGGAAGGGGCGTCCTGCCGCTACAGCCGAGGATGGAGTCTGGTCGCTTGCAACCGGCCTCGCCGTCGTCGAGGCCGCAAGAAGCGGCGCGGCCGTCAAGATAAAAACCGGACTCTAGATTATGCATATGAGCAAACACATCACTCCGGCCGAAGCCGCCGCCCTGATCCCCGATGGAGCCATCGTCTCGGTCTCATCGTCAAGCGGTCTTGGCTGCCCCGATCTGATGCTGAAGGCGATCGGCGAGCGCTTCGATGAGACGGGGCATCCGTGCAATCTCACGACGCTGCATCCGATCGCGGCAGGCGACATGAGCGGCATTAGGGGTGTCGACCATATTGCCAAGAAAGGCCTGCTCAAGCGCATCATCGGCGGCTCCTATCCGTCCGGACCGTCCACCGCCGAACCGCCGCTCATCTGGCAGATGATCACGGATAACCAAATTCCCGCCTACAATATCCCGTCGGGCATCCTCTTCGATATGCACCGGGAGGCCGCCGCCAAGCGTCCGGGAGTCTTGACCAAGGTGGGGATCGAGACCTTCGTCGATCCCAAGCGTCAGGGCTGCGCGATGAATGCCGCCGCGAGCGAAGAGCCGGTTGTCAAGCGCGTGTCCTTCGAAGGCGATGAATGGCTGTATTTTCCCGCTATCGTTCCGCAGGTCGCGATCATTCGCGCGACGACGGCGGACGAGCGCGGCAATCTCACCTACGAGCACGAGGGCGCCTATCTGGGTGGTCTGGACCAGGCGCTTGCCGCACGCAACAATGGCGGCATCGTCATTGCCCAGGTCAAGCGGATCACCAAGGAAGGTTCGCTGAAGCCGCATGATGTTCGCGTTCCCGGAATGCTGGTCGACTATGTGATCGTCGATCCCGAGCAGAAGCAGACGACCCAGACCTTGTACGATCCGGCGATCTCAGGCGAGATTTTTCGTCCGCTCGACACGTTCCGCGTTCCTGAATTCAACATCCAGAAGGTAATCGCGCGACGCGTGGCGCAGGAACTGCAGGCCGGCAGCTGCGTCAATCTCGGCTTCGGCATATCGGCGAATGTGCCGCGCATCCTGCTGGAAGAGGGGCTGCATGGGGCGGTCACCTGGGTCATCGAGCAAGGTGCCGTCGGTGGCGTTCCGCTCCTCGATTTTGCTTTCGGCTGCGCATCCAACGCCGATGCCTATATGCCATCCCCCTATCAGTTCACCTATTTCCAGGGCGCCGGTTTCGACGCTTCGCTCCTGTCCTTCCTCGAGATCGGCCGGGACGGATCCGTCAACGTTTCGAAACTGTCCTTCCGGCCGCATGTGACGGCCGGAGCCGGCGGCTTTGTCGATATCACCGCCCGCGCCAGGAAAATCGTCTTCTCCGGCATGTTCAATGCGGGCGCCAAGATCGCGGTCGCCGACGGCAGGCTGGTCATCGAGAAGGAAGGCAAGCTCAAGAAATTGGTGAACGAAGTCGAGCATGTCACCTTCTCCGGCAAGCGGGCAGTCGAGCAGGGTCAGGACATCACCTATGTCACCGAACGCTGCGTGATGAAGCTGACGTCGGCCGGCATCGTACTGACCGAAATCGCGCCGGGCATCGATCTGCAGACACATATTCTCGAGCAATCCGAATTCCCGCTCACCGTGGCAGCGGATCTCAAGGTGATGGACGCCGGACTCTTTGCGGAAGGCAATATCGGCCTTTCCCTGCCGAAGAAAGACGCCCGCGTTCTGGAGGGGACGTTCCATGGCTAGCGGCACGGTGAAGGTCGAGATAGACGGGCACATCGCAGTCATGACGGTCTCTCGGCCGGAAAAGCTCAATGCTCTCGATCTGGATATGTTGAAGGCACTCGGCAATGCTGCCGATGAAGTCGAGGCAAACGGCGCCGTTCGGGTCGCGATCTTGACGGGCGAGGGCAAGGGCTTCTCGGCGGGCGGCGACATCAAGGCCTGGGGCGGAATGGAGCCGCAGGAGTTCGGACACGCCTGGGTTCGCTACGGTCATCGCGTTTTCGAAAGACTGGCGACCCTTCGCGTTCCTCTGATCGCGGCTCTTAATGGCCATGCCCTTGGCGGCGGCCTGGAGCTTGCCGGCGTGGCGGATATCAGGATCGCCGAGGAGCACATCAAGATCGGATTGCCCGAGACGGGCCTCGGCATGGTGCCGGGCTGGTCCGGCACGCAGCGCCTCGTCAAACGCTTCGGCGCACAAGTCGTTCGCCGTATGGCGCTCGGTGGAGAAATCTTCACGGCCGAGGAGGCGCGTAATCTGGGCGTCGTCGATGCGGTCACCCCGAGCGGCAACGCTGTCGCCGCGGCCAAGGATTATGCGCAGCGCGTGGCCGCGCGCGGACCTGCTGCATTGGAAATCGTGAAGCTGCTGGTCGCTTCGGCAAACGGCGAGGACAACGGCACCGCCGTCGAGGCGCTGGGGTCTATACTCGCCGCCAAGACAGGCGATCTGAAAGAGGGCGTCGCTTCCTTCAGCGAAAAGCGCCCGGCACAGTTCAAGGGAGAATGGTGATGACGATTCCGGTGAAGCCAAAGGCGCTGAGCTCTCATGAGGCGCGGGATTTCAAAATGCTGATCGACGGCCGGTGGCAGGCAGGCGATGCCAGGCCGATCGAGCGCATCGCCCCGAGCCACGGCGTCGTGGTCGGCCGCTTTCCCGCCGGCAGCAAGGCGGACGCCGAACGGGCGATCGCCGCCGCCCGCAAGGCGTTCGACAATGGTCCCTGGCCGCGAATGACGGCCTCCGAGCGATCGGCTGTTCTTCTGAGGGCCGCCGATCTCATCGCGGCGCGGGCAGAAGAGCTTGCCTATCTCGATGCGATAGAGGCCGGCAAGCCGATCAGCCAGGTGCGCGGTGAGATCGCCGGCTCCGTTGATATCTGGCGCTATGCGGCGGCACTCGCGCGCGATCTGCATGGCGAAAGCTACAATACGCTCGGCGAGGGAACACTCGGTGTCGTTCTGCGCGAGGCGATCGGCGTCGTCTCCATCATCACCCCCTGGAACTTCCCGTTCCTGATCGTCGGTCAGAAGCTTCCCTTCGCCCTGGCGGCCGGCTGCACGACAGTTGTCAAGCCATCCGAACTGACGTCGGGCTCGACGCTTGTCCTCGGCGAGATCCTGCAGGAGGCGGGCGTGCCGGACGGCGTGGTCAATATCGTCACCGGAACCGGCCCCGAGGTCGGCGCCGTCATGACATCCCATCCCGACGTTGACATGGTGTCCTTCACCGGTTCCACCGGCGTCGGCAAGCTCACCATGACCAATGCGGCACAGACGTTGAAGAAGGTTTCGCTCGAGCTCGGCGGCAAGAACCCGCAGATCGTCTTCCCGGACGCCGATCTGGACGCCTTCATCGATGCCGCCGTTTTCGGCGCCTATTTCAATGCCGGCGAATGCTGCAATGCCGGCTCTCGACTGATCCTGCACAAGAGCATTGCATCCGAAGTCGTCAAGCGCGTCGCCGATCTCACGCAGAATGTGAGGGTCGGCGATCCGCTGGATCCCAGCACGCAAGTGGGCGCGATCATAACGCCGCAACACTTTGACAAGATTGCCGGTTACGTCGCCAAGGCAAGGGACGGCGGTGCGGACGTGGCGCACGGCGGCGGCACTCTCGACCTTGGCATGGGGCAATTCATGGCGCCGACAATCCTGTCCGGTGTGACGCCGGATATGGCGGTTGCGCGCGAGGAAGTCTTCGGCCCTGTTTTGTCGGTATTGACCTTCGAGACGACCGCCGAGGCAATAGAAATCGCGAATTCGATCGACTACGGCCTGTCGGCCGGCGTCTGGAGCCGCGACTTCGATACTTGCCTGACAATCGGCAGAAGAGTCCGTGCAGGAACCGTCTGGATGAACACGTTCATGGATGGTACCCCTGAGCTTCCGTTCGGCGGCTACAAGCAGTCCGGGCTCGGGCGCGAGCTCGGCCGCCACGCGGTGGAGGATTATACGGAGACCAAGACACTCAACATGCACGTCGGCAGCCGCACCAGCTGGTGGATGCCGCAGAAGGAAAAGCTGGCCTAGCCAGCGGAAGACTACGCCTGAGGAGGGCGGGGAATAGATGCGAGAATGGGTCTCGCATCTAAAAATTGCAAAACTGGGAGGTTTTAAATGCGTAAGTTTTTGACGACGACTGCAATGATCGCACTTGCAGTCGCGGGTGCCGGCGCGTCCGCTCGCGCCGCTGATGTAAAAGAGGTGCAGATGCTGCACTGGTGGACATCCGGCGGCGAGGCTGCGGCGCTGAACGTGCTCAAGCAGGATCTTTCCAAGGAGGGATATGCCTGGAAGGATGTTCCGGTCGCCGGCGGCGGCGGTGACGCGGCCATGACGGCACTCAAAGCCATGGTTGCTGCCGGAAACTATCCGACGGCTTCGCAGATGCTGGGCTATACCGTGCTCGACTACGCCCAGGAAGGCGTCATGGGCGACCTGACCGCGACGGCCAAGAAGGAAGGCTGGGACAAGTCGGTTCCGAAGGCTCTGCAGAAGTTCGCCGTCTATAACGGCAAGTGGGTCGCAGCTCCGGTCAACGTTCACTCCGTCAACTGGCTCTGGATCAACAAGGCTGTCATGGACAAGATCGGCGGCAAGCAGCCGAAGACCTTTGCCGAGTTGATCGCGCTTCTGGACAAGGCAAAGGCGGCCGGCGTCGTTCCGCTCGCACTCGGCGGCCAGAACTGGCAGGAAGCGACGATGTTCGACTCGATCGTCCTTTCGACCGGCGGCCCGGAATTCTACAAGAAGGCCTTCAACGACCTCGACGAGGCCTCGCTGAAGTCCGACACGATGAAGAAGTCCTTCGACAACCTCGCCACGATCGTCAAATACGTCGACCCGAACTTTTCCGGCCGTGACTGGAACCTTGCGACCGCGATGGTCATCAAGGGTGACGCGCTCGTTCAGGTCATGGGCGATTGGGCCAAGGGCGAATTCGTCGCCGCCAAGAAAACCCCAGGGACAGACTACCTGTGCTACCGCTTCCCCGGCACCGAAGGCAGCGTGATCTACAACTCCGACATGTTCGGCATGTTCAACGTTCCTGCCGACCGCAAGGCCGCTCAGGTAGCACTTGCGACCGCAACGCTGTCGAAGAGCTTCCAGTCGGCCTTCAACGTCGTCAAGGGATCGGTTCCCGCCCGCACCGACGTTCCGGACACCGCCTTCGACGCCTGCGGCAAGAAGGGCATCGCCGACCTGAAGGCCGCCAACGAAGGCGGCACGCTGTTCGGCTCGCTCGCCCAGGGCTACGGCGCTCCGCCGGCGATCGCCAATGCCTACAAGGACGTGGTCTCAAAGTTCGTCCACGGCCAGATCAAGACGTCTGACGAGGCCGTCAAGCAGCTCGTTCAGGCGATCGACGACGCCCGCTGATCGGGTCGAGAACGGCTTCCCCGCCCTGGCGGGGAAGCCTCCGATAGCGAGCATATCATTGGGAGGAGATGGACCTCATGAGCTCAGTTGCTACCACGGAACCGGTGTCGGCGCGGCGGCCCGCGGTTTCTCTACGCGCGCGCCTGCAAGATGCCCTGCCGAAGATCGTTCTTGCGCCGAGCTTCGCGATCACGCTTGTCTTCGTCTACGGCTTCATTCTCTGGACCGTCTATCTGTCCTTCACCAACTCCAAGACCTTTCCGTCCTATGCGTTGACCGGCCCGCGCGCCTATCAGCGGCTCTGGCGCTGGACGTTCGAAAGCGATCCGCCCTCGTCCTGGTATACCTCGATCGTCAATATGGGGATCTTCGGCTTCCTCTATATCTTCATCTGCCTGGCGCTTGGCCTGCTGCTGGCGATCCTGCTCGATCAGAAGATCCGCGGCGAGGGCATGCTCAGGCCGATCTTTCTTTATCCGATGGCGCTTTCCTTCATCGTGACGGGTGTTGCCTGGAAATGGTTCCTGGACCCGGGTCTTGGCCTCGAGCAGACCTTGCATCAGTTCGGCTGGACGAGCTTCCATTTCGACTGGATCAAGAACAAGGATTTCGTCATCTACACCGTCGTCATCGCTGGTGTCTGGCAGGCGTCCGGCTTCATCATGGCGATGTTCCTCGCCGGTCTGCGCGGCATCGACAGCGAGATCATGAAGGCGGCGCAGATCGATGGCGCCTCGCCCTTCCAGCTCTACCGTCGCATCATCATTCCGCTGCTAAGGCCGGTATTCCTGTCCGCTTTCATCGTGCTCGCGCACATGGCGATCAAATCCTACGACCTTGTGGTGGCGCTGACATCGGGCGGCCCCGGTGGCTCGGCCTGGCTGCCCTCCAACTTCATGTATGAATATACCTTCAAGCGCAATGAAATGGCCGTTGGTTCGGCCAGCGCCGTGATCATGCTGATGACCATTTCGGCGATCATCGTTCCCTATCTTTACTCCGAACTGAAGGAGAAGGCGCGATGAGCTCCGTTGTTTCTCCTGCCGTCGGGCTGGCGCATGGCGGCAATCGCGGCCGATGGATCGGCCGTGTCGTGATCTATGGCCTGCTGCTGCTCTTTGCGCTCTTCTATCTCGCCCCGCTCTTCGTGATGCTGGTCACCTCGTTCAAGACCATGGACGAGATCCAGAACGGCAACATGCTGGCCTTGCCGCAGTCTCCCACCTTCGACCCATGGCTGAAGGCGTGGGGCGAAGCCTGCGTCGGCCTCACCTGCGCCGGCATCAAGGGCTATTTCTGGAATTCCATCAAGATGGTCGTGCCGGCGGTGGCGATCTCGACGATCTTCGGCGCCTTGAACGGCTACGTGCTGACCAAGTGGCGCTTTCCGGGCCATACGCTGGTGTTCGGCTTGATGCTGTTTGCCTGCTTCATCCCGTTCCAGTCGGTGCTGCTGCCGATGGCGACGATCCTCGGCGCTCTCGGGCGCTTCGGCGTGACGCTGCAGGATGCGACGGGTTTCAGCTTCGGCTTCGGCAATTCGACGGTCAACCTGGTCTTCGTTCACGTCGTCTACGGTCTCGGCTTCACCACGCTGTTCTTCCGGAACTACTATGAAGCCTTCCCGACCGAACTGGTGCGGGCAGCGCAGGTCGATGGCGCGAGCTTCTTCCAGATCTTCCGCCGCATCATGCTGCCGAATTCCCTGCCGATCATCGTCGTGACGGTCATCTACCAGTTCACCAACATCTGGAACGACTTCCTGTTCGCCTCGGCCTATGCGGGAACCGGTGATTCCATGCCGATGACGGTGGCGCTCAACAATGTCGTCAACACCTCGACCGGCGTGGTCGAATACAACGTCAACATGGCCGCCGCCATGATTGCCGCCGTCCCCACGCTCATCGTCTACATACTCGCTGGCCGCTACTTCGTGCGCGGTCTGATGGCGGGCGCTGTCAAAGGATAATCGCTATGGCTTTTCTTGAAATTTCCGGACTGAAGAAGCGCTATGGCGCACTCGATATCCTGAAAGGCATCGACCTCGAGCTTGAGAAGGGTGGCTTTCTGGTTCTCGTAGGACCGTCCGGTTGCGGCAAGTCCACGCTGCTCAATACCATCGCCGGCCTAGAGGCGATCAGCGAGGGTGACATCCGCGTCGACGGGCGTTCCATCGCCGGTCTGCATCCCTCCAAGCGCGACATCGCCATGGTGTTCCAGAGCTATGCGCTCTATCCGAACATGACGGTGGCCGGCAACATCGCCTTCGGCATGGAGATGCGCGGCGTGCCCGCCGAAGAGCGCAAGAAGGCGATCGACGAGGTCGCCAAGGTCCTGCAGATCAGTCATCTGCTCGATCGGAAGCCGAGCCAGCTCTCGGGCGGCCAGCGCCAGCGTGTCGCCATGGGCCGTGCCCTGGTGCGCGATCCCAAGCTGTTCCTCTTCGACGAGCCGCTGTCCAATCTCGATGCCAAGCTTCGCGTCGATATGCGCACGGAGATCAAGCGCCTGCACGCGCGGATGAAGACGACCATCGTTTATGTGACGCATGACCAGATCGAAGCCATGACGCTGGCGACAAAGATCGCCGTTCTCAAGGACGGCGTTCTGCAGCAGTTCGGGTCGCCGGCGGAAATCTACAACAATCCGGCCAATATGTTCGTCGCCGACTTCATGGGATCGCCCGCCATGAACCTGCTTTCCGGAACGATCGAGAAGGGAAACACCGGGCTTTCCGTCTCGCTGGCGCGCGCGGATGGCGAGCCGATCAGACTGCCGATCGCTGCGGGCCGCGAGCAGCTGGAGGCGCATGCCGGACGTGCGATCGTCTTCGGCATTCGCCCCGAGGCGCTGACCGATCCGGACGGCGCCGATCGCAATGCGAAGACGGTGGCCGAAAATGATTGCCTGATCGAGGTGGTCGAGCCGGCGGGCTCCGACACATTCGCCGTCATCAAGCTCGGCGGCAAGGAGGTCGTCGCCCGGCTGCGTGCGGATGCACGCATCCAGGCAGGCCAGCACGCACGCCTCGCCTTCAATCTCGACAAGGCTGTTTTCTTCGATCCGCAAAGCCAGATGCGGATTGCGTGAGACGGCATCAGAGATATCGACATGAGCAAAACACCTGACATCGTCATCATAGGTTCGGGCGTCGGTGGCTCGACGGTCGCGGCCGGGCTGGCGGCGACGGGAGCCGAGATCCTGATCCTCGAGGCCGGCGATCATATCGCCGATCGCCCCGAAAACCGGGACCAGAGGGCGATCTTTCAACGGGGCCATTTTCGCCCGAAGGAGACCTGGTACGAGGCCGGCGGCGCCGGCTTCAATCCGGGAAACTATTACAATGTCGGTGGCAATTCAAAGTTTTATGGGGCAGTCCTCGTCCGTTACCGCAGGGAAGACTTCGAGGAGATACAGCATCGCGAGGGCGTGTCTCCCGCCTGGCCGTTCTCCTATGACGTGCTGGAACCCTGGTACAGCCGCGCCGAGCGCATGTATCAGGTTCGGGGACGCCTCGGCGAGGATCCGACCGAACCAAATCATTCGCTCGGCTATGATTTCCCGCCGGTTCCCGACGAGGCGCCAATCGCCGACGTCAGGGCGCGGCTGAAGGAAAAGGGCCTCCATCCCTATTCTCTGCCGTTGGGCATCGATCTCGAGGCCTGGCTTGCCAAGGCCAAGACGCCCTGGGATGCCCATCCGAATTCGCGTGACGGCAAGATGGATGCTGAAACGGTGGCCCTTGCCGTTGCCCTGAAGCACGGCAATGTCCGCCTTCAGACGGGTGCGCGGGTAACAAGGCTCGAAGCTGCGGCGGACGGCAGGATCGCCAGCGTTGTCTACCAGATGAACGGTGAGGAGATCAGGCTTTCACCCAAGCTCGTCATCCTGTCCGCCGGCGCGGTGCAATCGGCGGTGCTTCTCTTGCGCTCGGCCGATGACCGGCACCCGAAAGGGTTGGCGAATTCGTCCGACCAGGTCGGGCGGAACTTCATGAACCACAATTCCTCGGCGGTGATCGGCGTGTCGCCGACCTATCGCAACACCTCCGTCTATCAGAAGACCTTCGGCTTCAATGATTTTTATCTCTCCGACGGAAATGGCGGCCCGCCCCTCGGCAATGTTCAGCTGTTGGGCAGGATTTCCGCCAAGGTACTCAAGGGTTCGCTGCCGAAGGTGCCGGAGTGGGTGCTCGGACAGATGACGAACAGGGCGATCGATTTCTATGCGATGAGCGAGGATATGCCGAACCCGGAAAGCCGTGTCATGATCGATGGCGATCGCATCGTCCTGCAATGGCAGCGCACCAACTGGGACGCCCATCTCGCACTGGTCGCCAAGCTCAAGGACATACTGAAATCCATCGGTTTTCCGCTCGTGCTCTCGCGTCCCTTCGACAAGCGTACGCCGTCCCATCAATGTGGCACGGTCCGGATCGGCAATGATCCGGCGAGCGCACCGCTCGACATCTATTGCCGTGCCTATGACCATCCGAACCTCTTTGTGGTCGACGCGAGCTTCCTGCCGACCTCGGCAGCCGTGAACCCAGCGCTCACGGTTGCCAGCCAGGCTCTGCGCGTCGCCGATCACATCGCATCCAAGGACCTGAACGCATGACAGACAAGGTTGAACGGCCGGTCGCGGTCATCACCGGAGGACGGAGGGGCATTGGCCTCGGCATAGCGTCCGCGCTCGCAAAGGCCGGTTACAGCATCGTCATTACCGGCATCGGACCCGAGGAGACCGCCGAGGAGGTGATCACCGGGCTCAAGGCTCTTGGCGGTGATGCATTCTACATTCAGTCCGATCTGTCCGATGTCGGAAAGCATGACGCAACCGTCCACGCCATTCTGGGGCGCTTTGGCCGCATCGATTGCCTCGTCAACAATGCCGGCATGGCCGCGGTCGTGCGCGGCGATTTTCTCGAGCTGCTGCCCGAGAATTTCGATGCGATCCTGGCGACCAATCTCAAGGGCACCGTTTTCTTCACCCAGGCTGTGGTCAAGGCGATGCTGGTGTCCGGCAGTCGCTCGCACCCGCGCTCGATCATTAACATCACGTCCGTATCGGCGGAGGCGAGCTCACCCGAACGACTGGATTACTGCATCAGCAAGGCCGGGCTTGCCGCCTTTTCGCAAGGGCTCGCCTTGCGTTTTGCCGAATCCGGCATCGCTGTCTTCGAAGTCCGCCCCGGCATCATCCGCACGGATATGACCGCAGGCGTCAGCTCCAAATACGACACGCTGATCGAGGGCGGGCTGGTGCCGATGAAACGGTGGGGCGAAGCAGAGGACATCGGCAGGATCTGCGCCGCGCTCGCCTCCGGCGACTTCGCTTTTGCCACCGGCACGGTGATCGATGCGGATGGCGGTCTGTCCATTCCCCGTTTGTAGACAGGATTTGAGATATGCGTTTCGACTATATCATTACCGGCGCTGGTCCGGCGGGATGCGTTCTGGCCAATCGGCTGAGCGAAGACCCGGATGTCAACGTGCTGCTGCTGGAGGCGGGAGGCGGAGACTGGAACCCGCTCTTCCACATGCCGGCAGGCTTTGCCAAGATGACCAAGGGAGTGGCCAGCTGGGGCTGGGAGACGGTACCCCAGAAACACATGAAGGGCAGGGTTCTTCGCTATACGCAAGCCAAGGTCATCGGCGGCGGTTCGTCGATCAACGCACAGCTCTACACGCGCGGCAACGCGGTGGACTACGATCTATGGGCCAGCGAGGACGGCTGCGAGGGCTGGGACTATCGTTCCATCCTTCCCTATTTCAAGCGCGCCGAAGACAATCAGCGTTTTGCGGATGATTATCACTCCTATGGCGGGCCGCTCGGCGTCTCCATGCCGGTTTCCGCCTTGCCGATTTGTGATGCTTATATTCGTGCCGGCCAGGAACTCGGCATTCCCTACAACCATGATTTCAACGGCCGCCAACAGGCCGGCGTCGGCTTCTATCAGCTGACGCAGCGCAATCGCCGCCGCTCCTCCGCCTCGCTCGCTTATCTTTCACCCATCAAGCAGCGGAAGAACCTGACAGTCAGAACGGGCGCGCGCGTAGCCCGCATTGTCCTCGAAGGGACGCGGGCTGTCGGTGTCGAAATCGCGTCGCAACAAGGGTCGGAGATCGTGCGGGCGGAGCGGGAGGTCATCGTTTCCTCAGGTGCGATCGGCTCGCCCAAGCTGCTGCTGCAATCCGGTATCGGCCCCGCCGATCACTTGCGATCGGTCGGCGTGAAGGTCCTGCACGACCTTCCGGGCGTTGGCGGGAACCTGCAGGATCATCTCGATCTCTTCGTGATCGCGGAGTGCACCGGCGACCATACCTATGACGGCGTGGCAAAACTCCACAGGACGCTGTGGGCCGGGCTCGAATATATGCTGTTCAGGACGGGTCCCGTGGCGTCTTCCCTCTTCGAGACAGGCGGCTTCTGGTATGCCGATCCCGAGGCGCGTTCTCCCGACATCCAGTTTCACCTCGGCCTCGGCTCGGGGATCGAGGCGGGCGTCGAGCGTCTCAAGAATGCCGGCGTCACGCTGAATTCAGCCTATCTTCATCCCCGGTCCAGGGGGACGGTCCGGCTCTCCTCATCGGACCCCGCGGCCGCTCCATTGATCGATCCGAACTACTGGTCGGATCCTCACGACAGGGCGATGTCGCTGGAGGGCTTGAAGGTTGCGCGCGAGATCATGCAGCAGGCGGCCCTCAAGCCGTTCGTGCTTGCCGAGCGCCTTCCAGGCCCGAAGGTCGTCACCGACGAACAGCTTTTCGATTATGGCTGCGCCAATGCCAAGACCGACCACCATCCGGTCGGCACCTGCAAGATGGGCACCGGTCCGGATGCCGTTGTCGGCCTTGACCTGAAGGTTCGTGGATTGGAAGGGCTGCGGGTCTGCGATTCCTCTGTCATGCCGCGCGTTCCCTCCTGCAACACCAATGCACCCACGATCATGGTCGGCGAGAAGGGCGCGGATATCATTCGAGAGCTTCCGCCGCTCCCGGCTCAGATTTTTGCCCATGAGCGAAACGACGCGCGCCCGAGGGCGCGTGTCGCTATCCGTTAGGCAAAACGGTTGTTGTGAACAGGCGGGTTTCGGGACGAGTTGCTTGATATCCGCGAGTGATCCGCCACGGGTGTCAGGCTTCGATCCGCCGCCGCTTCCCGCCGAGCAGGCGCAGTGCGTTCATGGTGACCAACACCGTCGCTCCGGTATCGGCGAGGATCGCCGGCCAGAGACCGGTGACGCCGACGATCGTCGTGACCAGGAAAACACCCTTCAGGCCGAGCGCGATGGTGATGTTTTGGCCTATATTGCTCATCGTCCGCTTCGAAAGGTCGATCATCTCGATGACGTCGCCGACGCGGCCATGCAACACGGCGGCATCGGCCGTTTCGAGCGCGACGTCGGTTCCGCCGCCCATGGCAATCCCGACGTCGGCGGCGGCGAGCGCCGGCGCGTCATTGATGCCGTCGCCGACCTTGGCGACCCGAAGGCCCTGGCGTTTCAGCTCGCCGACGATGCGCTGCTTGTCTTCAGGCAGCAGCTCCGCCCTCACCTCGATGCCGAGCGTCTTGCCGATGGCCTGCGCAGTGCGCCTGTTATCGCCGGTCAGCATGATCGTCTTGATGCCGGCATCCGCTAGTGCCTTCAGGCCCGCCGCGGCATCGGCCCGCGGTTCGTCGCGCATCGCCAGCAGGCCGGCGGCCACGCCCCTGACCACCAGAACGGAGACGGTCTTTCCCTCGTCGTTGAGTTCGGCGATCCGTGCCGATTGTTCCGGGGCAAGGGGAACTCTGTCGGCGGCCGCCTGCGGCGAACCGAGGAAGACCTCGATGCCGTCAACCGTGCCGCTCACGCCCTTGCCGCCGATCGCCTTTGCATCGATGACCGACGGCACTTCCGTACCGTCCGCGGCGGCGCGATCGAGGATCGCCCGGGCGAGCGGATGGTTCGAGCCGGTTTCGAGAGCCGCCGCCAATCGCAGCACCTCTGCGTCGCCCGTGCCGAGGCCGACGATATCCGTGACCTTGGGCTTGCCCTCCGTCAGCGTGCCTGTCTTGTCGAAGGCGACTGCGGTCACCTTGCCGATATTCTCCAGCACGGCGCCACCCTTGAGGAGCAGGCCGCGTCTGGCGCCTGATGACAGCGAGGCCGCGATTGCCGCCGGCGTCGAGATGACGAGGGCGCAGGGGCAGCCGATCAGCAGGATGGCCAGGCCCTTGTAGACCCATTCGCCCCAGTTGCCGCCCAGCAGAAGCGGCGGGACGACGGCGACGAGCGCGCCGACAACGACGACGCCCGGCGTGTAATAGCGCGAGAAGCGGTCGATGAAGCGCTCGGTCGGCGCCTTCGATTCCTGCGCCTCCTCGACCAGCTTGACCACGCGGGCGATCGTGTTGTCGGCAGCGGCCGCCGTAACGCGAATGCGTAGTGCCGCATCGCCGTTGACGGTACCGGCAAAGACGGTCGCATCGGCCCCCTTGCGCACAGGCGTGCTCTCACCGGTGACGGGCGCTTCGTCGATGGCGCTTTCACCGGACAGGATCGTGCCGTCGGCGGGAATTCGGTCCCCCGGGCGCACCAGGATGACGGCACCGACGGACAGGCTCTCCGCCTGCACTTCGCGCGTCTTGCCGTTCTCCTCGACGAGGGCGGTTTTGGGAACCAGATCCGTCAGCGATTGGATGCTGGCACGGGCCTTGCCGGCCGCAACGCCTTCCAGCAGCTCGCCGATCAGGAACAGGAAGACCACGGTTGCGGCTTCCTCGCTGGCGCCGATGATAACAGCGCCGATCGCCGCGATCGTCATCAGCATCTCAATCGAGAACGGCGTTCCGACCATCGCGGCCATGAAGGCGCGCCGGGCAATCGGCAACAAGCCAACAAGCATGGCGGCGGTGAAGATCCAGCCCTCCAGTCCAGGCACGAGTTTGCCAATGGCCCAGGCCACGGCAAGTGCGATGCCGCTGGCGATCGTCAATCGGCCCTTTGCAGATTTCCACCATGGCCCGATGCTCGGCCCATGATCGTGTCCATGGAGACCGGCAACGGTCGCCGCGTGCCCATGTGCGTCGTGGCTTTGTCCCGGATGAGCATGCTCGTGGCTTCCGGTTCCACGATCGCCGTGGCCATGGTCATGATTGTGATCTTTGTGATCATGGCCTTGTGCCTGGTGATCATGATGGTCGTGGCCACAGCCGCAGGCATGGCTTTCGTCTTCCTTGGCCGCGGGCGCGCTACTTTGAGGAAGCGGAATGATCTTGTAACCCAGTCCCGTCACGCGCTTGGCAATTGCCGGCGCGAGAGTGTCATCGCCCTGATGTTTGACTGTCATCGTGCCTGCCGTGACCGATACGGAAACGTCCTCAACGCCCTGCAGGCGACGAACGGCCGTGTCGATCTTCGCAGCGCAGGAAGCGCAGTCCATGCCATCGACGCGATAGCGGCTCTGTTGTGTTGTCGAAGTCATATTCGGGTTCCAGATTGGGTCGTGGAACCATTGCTACATCCTCTAGTAACTAGAGGGACAAGAGCATTTTTATGGAATTTTCGCGGTGGCCGCTTGCTGTCGGCGGCAATCTATCGGCGTGGAGTGCGGCTATGCAGTCCCAGCGCCGCTGCTGCAACTGACCCGCGCGCGTGCAGCAGCTGGACACGCTCCGCAACGAGACGCGTGTGTCGAGGCGAAGTGTTTGAATTTATTCGCCGGCTATCGCACCGAGCGCTCTGCGGCCAGGGGCGACCCATGGAGAGGGAATGGTTACTCGTGCAAGGAGCCGGTGGCGATCCGGGAACCGGCGGGCGGCGAGCGCTGCCTGAAAGCTACGGTTTCAATAGAACCTTGCCTGCCTTGCCCGGTGTCAGCGAGGACTTTACCGCCTGGGCGATCTCCGTGATATCATAGGCCGCTTCCACCGGCAGCTCGACATCACCTGAGGCAACGCGCGCGATGAGTTCTTCGATCAGCCGGCGGCGCTCGTCGGCGGACATGGCGGCGCTGATCTTGCTGCCCCAGAATCCCTTGATCGTCAGCTGTTTGAAGATGACGGCGCCCGATGCGATCTGCATCGGCTTGCCGGCTGCCGTCCCGAAGGAAACCAGGAGGCCGTTCTCCCCCAAGAGGTCGGCAAGGTCGTTGCTCGCCACGCCTCCGACGGAATCGACGGCGGCACGGATCGGTGCGTCGCCAATGATGGCGCGCACCTTGGCCTTCCAATCCGGAGAGGCGGTCGAGACCGCATTCTCGATGCCGAACGCGGCCAGCTCGTCTACGCCGGCATCCCGCCGGACGAGATTGACCGCGTGTACGCCGCGACTATGCGCCAGCATGGCCAGGGTCTTGCCGACTGCTCCGTTCGCTGCATTCTGGATGATCCAATCGCCACGGCCGACATCGAGGAACTCCAGAAGCGCAATAGCACTGAATGGCATGGCAATGAGTTGGGCGGCGGCCTCGTCGGTGATGACATCGGGCACCGGAACGAGGCTTGCAGCGGGCGCGATGAATTGCTCGGCCCAGGTTCCATGGACACCGGCCGCAACGACGCGCTTGCCGACCAGCGTCACATCGACGCCAGCGCCGACAGCATCGACGATACCCACCGCCTCGCTGCCGCCGATGGCGGGCAAGACCGGCTTGTAGCCGTAGGCGCCGCGGACGGTCCAAAGGTCATGATTGTGAATGGGCGACAGAATGGTGCGAATCCGCACGCTTCCCGCAGCAGGTTCGGGAAGGGGCATGTCGGCGAGGCGAAGGACCGTGGTAGGATCGCCGAAGACATCATGGATGGCACTACGCATTCTGTTTTCCTTGTATGTTCATGTGCTGGTCCGGGCCTGGATCAAAGGCTGCCGGGTAGGGAAAGTGCTTGCTCGGTGGCAAGCATTGCCTGGTCGAGCGGTGTCTTGTCCTTTCCAAGCTTGGCCAGGATCGCTGCACCAAGCCACAGGCTGTAAAGCGACCGGGCCATCTTTTCCGGGACGCATGAAGGCGCAATGGAACCATCGTCGCGACCCTCGGTGATTGTTTTGGTAATGCGCCGGATGAGATCCTCGACGCCGCCGAGCAGGATCACACGCATGCCTTCGGAAAGGTCGGATATCTCCGCTGCGAGTTTCACGACGAGGCAGCGATCCGCGAGGCTGGCCGCATGATCGTCGGAAACCCATGCACGCCAATAGTGCATCAGCCTTTGACGGCCATTGCCCTTCCAGCCGAACAGAGCGTCGAGCCGCTCTGCATAGTCGGCGCAATATTCCTTCAGCAGAGCACAGCCGAAGGCTTCCTTGGACGCAAAATAATAATAGAACGATCCCTTCGGCACTGCACTTTGCTCGAGCAGTTCCTTCAGGCCAACGCCGCCAAAACCCTTTCGCAGCACCAGTTCTCGCCCGATCGCGAGGATGTGGTTACGCGTCAGATCAGATTTTCTTCTGGTCGTCATGATCCGTGCGTAACAAATAATCGACCGGTCGTCTACGACGCCGGGATTCTTTGCCCGTCATATCAGCGAAAGTGCCGCTAGCGAGAGGATCAGTGCCGGAAACATCACGACGATGCCGAGCTTCAGAAAGGCCCATGCGCCCATATGAAGGCCTTCGCGACGCAGGGCAGCGAGCCACAGGATCGTGGCGAGCGAACCGGTCACCGACAGGTTGGGACCGAGATCGACGCCGATCAGTACTGCGCCGGCTATGGCGTCCGCAACATGGGCCGCCTGTACTGCGCTGCCGGCGAAAAGGCCTGCCGGCAGGTTGTTGACGAGATTGGAGACGATCGCGACGGAAAGGCCCGCCGCGCCGACTGCCTGCCCCTGGGATTGAGCCGCAAGCGAAGCCAGCTTGCCGGACAAAAGAGCGGTCAAGCCGGTATGATTGACCGCCTCGACGATCACGAACAGCCCCGCAACGAGAGGCAGCACGCTCCAACTGATGCCGCGGATGGTCTCGACCGGGCTCTGCCGGGTGAGCGCGAGGACGAGGATGGTCGTGGTGACGCCGGCGGCGAATGTCGGGATCCCGAGATCGACGTTCATGGCCGATGCCCCGATCAGAATGATGGCGGTCGCCACAAGTCCCCATCCGGCCAGCCGGGCGCTGCGCGAAAGGGCGGGTTCCTCGACGCTGCGTGCGATGCTGTCCTCCGCCAATGCGCGTCTTTGCGTCCAGTAGAGACAGGCGAAGGTCACGACGATCGAGACGATCGACGGCAACATGAAGGTCTGCATCCACCGCGATAGGGGCGGCATCTCGCCACCGGCGAAGATGACGAGGTTGGCCGGGTTGGAGATAGGCAGCACGAAGCTGGCGGCATTGGCGATGAAGGCGCAGATCAATAGGTAGGGCATGGGGTCCTTGACCCGGGCCGCGCGGCAGGCCGCGTAGACGGCGGGTGTCAGGACGACGGCGGTCGCATCGTTCGAGAGAAACACGGTCACGACAACGCCAACGACATAGACGAGCAGAAACAGCCGCCGAGGCGAGCCTTTGGCATGCGAGGTGGCGATCGCTGCCACCCAATCGAACAATCCTTCCCGCCGGGCAAGCTCCGACAGGAGCATCATGCCGATCAGGAACAGATAGACATCGAAGCCCTTTGACACGCCGGCCCACACGTCTGCCGGCCCGATAAGCCGGAAGGCAAGCAGGAGCGCCGCGCCGAACACGGCCCAGACCGCTTCCGGCCATCGGAACGGGCGCGTGACGACCCCTATGGCGGTCAGGCCGGCGATGCTCCAGGTGATGGCGGCTTCGGTCATATAGATCGTCTTGGATAGGTGACGGGAGCGGGTATGTAACACCGTTGAACGGCAACGCAAGCGGTCACTAGGGCGTCGCTCAACAGAAGCGGTCAGAATCATGTGGCGCGACGGAGCGCTACGTCTGCTTCCCTTTGCCCTTTGTTGTTGCGCTATGGTCGGATTTCTCGGCTCGATCGATGAGAACGGAACATTCGGCGTGCCGGGTGACGTACTCGACCGTTGAACCGAATATGCGGTCGAGGATATCGGACGCATGAGTTGCCAGGACGATCAAGTCAGCCTTCTTCTCCTTGGCGACGATCAGCAAGGTTTTCGATGCCGTCCCCATGCGTACGTCGATGGAGGCGATTATACCGAGACGCTTACAGAGTGCGTTGAGCTTTTCCTCGGCTTCCCCGATGACGGAGACCGCCCATTTATCCGGGCTCTCGTCTCCGGACGGAGAGCGTTCGATGACATGCACGACGGTCAACTCGCCGCCCGGCGTCAGGAGAGCCTGAGACGTGCGCAACAAACGTTCGGCGCGCTCGCGTGATCCGAGCCCTATCGCACAAATGATTTTCGCATACATCTCAATCTCCATAAAATGCGTCGATACCGGGCGGTCGCCTCAGCCGGCCCGCAAGTTCTCCGTCAACTCTCGCTTGCGCAAACCGATCCTTGCCCAACACATCGATAACGACGGCGCCCGTCAAGTCTTGTATCGGGAATGATGCGGAGCAATACACAGCCGCGCTTTGGGATTGAAGGAAATCGCGTTGAACAGCCTGTACGAATAGTCGAAATGCCTCGTTCTGCGTCAATCTGCCGTCTTTGCGGAGGTGCCCTGCGACATCCTGCGCTTTTGTGCAGTGCAAAAAATGCACTAGTACTATTTCGCGAACAACTTGCCATGGTATCAACCCATCGGCGAGCCGGCGTCGCTATTCTGGCGCTGACAAGGAGCGGAAAGCCAGTCATATTAGTTGGGCTCCGATATCATCGGTTGCAGCAAGTGTGTTCCTGGTTCGGCGATTGGCCCTTCTTGAGGGCACGGAATTGGAAAGGGCAGGCTAGCGTGAGTGTTTCCTCTACCGGCGATGGAATGTTGGAAAGACGAGAGGCTGGTGGCCCGAGCATGTCTGCAAGCGCCGATGCTCGTGGTGCAGCCGCCCGCCGATCTCCGGAACGGCTCGCCCGTTTGGGTTTTGCGTCGGCTTTGCACTGCTTGTCTTCTCTGGTGTGGATAGGGCAGGCCGCCATGCTCGCCGTTGGCGTGGGAGCGATCAGCGAAGGTGGTGGGGTGTCGGATCTGACGATACCCGCTACCATCGTCTTGGGCCTTGGCATCCTGCGTGCCGCCCTGGATGCGGCTGGCGGGCGGCTGGCTTTCCAGGCGGCACGCCGGGAGCTGACCGCGCATCGTTCGGCCGCAACGGCAGCACTCGCACTCCGCTCGCCCCTGGATAGCGCCAGGCCCGCATCCGGTCTGGCGGCGAGCATGCTGGGCGAGCAGGCCGAAGCGATTGTTCCTTATTTCCAGCGATTTCGTCCCGCACGCTTGAAGGCAAGCGTGGTGCCGCTCGTCATGTTCGTCTGCATCCTCCCGATTTCCTGGGTAGCGGCCGTGATCCTCGCTCTCTGCGCACCGCTGATCCCGATCTTCATGGCGTTGATCGGCTGGCGTGCCAAAGCCGCCAGCGAGAAACAGCTCGCCGAGACCGGCGGCATCAACGCTTTTCTGCTCGACCGGCTGCGCGGACTTGCCACCATTCGCGCGCTCGGTGCTGTCGATGCGACGGCGCTGCGATTGCGTGGGGACGCGGAGTCGTTGCGGGTTCGCACCATGGCGGTGTTGAGAATCGCCTTCCTGTCGTCGGCGGTATTGGAATTTTTCTCCGCTCTCGGCGTTGCAGCGATGGCCGTCTATGTCGGCTTCAGCCTACTCGGCTCGATCGACATCGGCACTTGGGATGGTCGCCTGACATTGACGCAGGGGCTCTTCATTCTTCTGCTCGCACCCGCCTTCTTCGAGCCGTTGCGTGAATTGTCGGCAGTCTGGCACGACCGGGCAGCCGGAGAAGCGGCCCTTGCGGCGCTGAAGGATCTGGCATCGTCGCAACAAACGATTCTCGGCGGCAGCGATGCGAAGCCGTGCATATCCACCGGCCCTGCCTCGGTCGAGATCCAAGGTCTGGTCTTCCGCCATGGTGCGGAGCGGAGGGCTGTCATCGATCATTTCGATCTCTTCGTCGCTCCAGGCGAACATATCGCTCTATGGGGCGCCAGCGGCTCCGGCAAGACGACCATTCTGTCGCTGATTGCAGGCCTAGCGCCGCATGAAGCCGGCGTGATTCGTGTCGGCGGCGTTCCGCTGCGGGATGATACGGCGGATGGCTTGCGCCGGCGAATGGCGTGGATCGGGCAGTCGCCTCATGTGTTCGCTGGTAGTGTCATAGGGAATATTGCGCTGGGACGAACCGGCATCGATGGTCATGCGGTTGCAAATGCCCTCCGGAATGTGGCGCTCGACGAGGTCTTTACTGCCGAGAGGGTTGCAGCGGTCGGAGAGGGCGGTCTCGGTCTTTCCGGCGGCGAGGCATTGAGGCTGGCGCTTGCCCGGATGATGGTCGACGAACACGCCGACATCATCCTTGCCGACGAGCCGACTGCCCATCTCGATGCGCAAACGGCGGCTGCCGTGACGGATGCGCTGCTTGCGCTTGCCAAGGGCCGTGTGCTGATCGTCGCCACACATGATCCGGTGCTGGCAGGACGTCTCGGCCGTGTCGTTCGTCTGGATGCACCGGTGCGGAGGGTGGCTGCATGAGACGCTCTCTCTCTACCCTTCTTCCGGTTATCCGGCTGTTCTGGATCGAGCGCGGCGCGAGCCTTGGTCTCGGCGCCGGCCTGTCGGCACTGGCAACGCTTGCCGGTACCGCGCTGCTCGGACTATCCGGCTGGTTCATCACCGCTTCGGCCTTTGCCGGCCTGACGGTCACCAGCGCAATGGTCTTCGATGTCTTTGCGCCTTCCGCCGGCATACGCCTGCTTGCGATCGGCCGCACGGCGGCTCGCTATGGCGAGAGAATCGTGACGCATGATGCGACGCTCAAGGTGCTCGCAGCGCTGCGTGAGCGGCTGTTTCGCGGCTGGGCGCAGCCGGCTGCCGCCGCAGCGATGATGCGCCGGCCGGCAAAGCTGCTCTTCCGCTTGACGAACGATGTCGATGCGCTCGATTCGCTCTATCTGCGCGTGCTGGTGCCGGCCGGCGTTGCCGTCCTTGCCGCTTTCGCGGTCATGATCGCGCTCTGTTTCATCGATCCGCTGTTTGGTGGCCTGGCGGGACTGTGGCTTGTTGCCATCTGTCTTGGCCTTTCGCTCGCGGCGGGACATTTTGCGTTTAAGCCGGGGCGGCGTCGCGTCCATGCCATGGAAGCCTTGCGCGCCCGGAGCATCGATCTCGTCGCCGGCCAGACGGACCTTGCAATGGTCGGGCGGTTGCAGGCGCAACGGGTGGCCATTGCTGCGGCCGATCAACGGCTGGCGCAGGCCGACGATGCCCTCAACCGGATCGACACCGCTGTCGCTGCAGGCTTTTCGCTGGCCTCCACATTACTTTTGACAGCAACGCTCCTGACCGTCGCCCTGCTTGCCAAGCAGGGAACGATTGGAGCGCCTTCCGCCGCTTTCGCACTGCTGGTCGCTTTCGCCGCCACGGAGCCCTTTGCTGCCATGCGTCGTGGTGCCCTTGAACTCGGGCGGACGTTGCTTGCCGCCAAACGCATTGCGCCCCGGCTGGCGCCGGTTTCTGCTGCGCCGGGGATTATCGGGCCGGACCCGGAGCATGCCTTCCAGATGGCAGGTGTCGTCGCCGGGCATCAAGGCGCGGCGCTGCCGGTCCTGCGCGATCTATCCCTGTCGCTGGCGGTCGGTGAACGCTTGGCCATCGTCGGCCCGAGCGGTGTCGGCAAGTCGACATTGCTGGCGCTGCTCGCAGGCGAGATCGCTGCAACCAATGGCACGGTTGCCTCTCTGCCGGCGGCGACGCTGACACAGCGCAGCGAGCTGTTTCAGGACACGGTGCGCGACAATCTGCGGCTGGCGGATCCGCATGCGGATGATAGCCAGCTGCGCCGCGCGCTCGCCACCGCCGGTTTGCTCGAGGATATCGAAGCCTTGCCGCGCGGTCTTTCGAGCCGTCTCGGCGAAGGCGGCAGCGGCCTGTCCGGCGGACAATCGCGCCGGCTGGCGCTTGCAAGGCTTTTGTTGCGCGACACGCCGCTGTGGCTGCTCGATGAGCCGACGGAAGGCCTCGATGCCGGCACGGCTCGCGCGGTGCTTGTACGGCTGGTTTCGGCGGCCGCCGGGCGCAGCCTTGTCATTGCCACGCACATCCGCCGCGAGGCCGATATCGCCGATCGCATCGTGCTCCTGGACGGCGGTCGTATCGCCGCCACAGCGCTGCGCGGCACACCGGAATTCGACATGCTCCTCGACCGGCTCCGGCCGGACTGAGGGGCAAAGTAGCATGCCCGCGGCGCGTCGAATGGCGCCGCATTCCTGTCAGACACACCGTAGGGGGTGGGAGAAAGACTATGGAACTTGATATCGTGGCGCTATCGCGTCTGCAGTTTGCCATGACGGCGCTGTATCACTTCTTGTTCGTGCCGCTGACACTCGGCCTGTCCGTGCTGCTTGCCATCATGGAAACGACTTATGTCATGACCGGCCGGCAGATCTGGCGGCAGATGACGAAGTTCTGGGGGACGCTGTTCGGCATCAATTTCGTGCTCGGTGTCGCCACAGGCATCGTGATGGAATTCCAGTTCGGCATGAACTGGAGTTACTACAGCTATTATGTCGGCGATATTTTCGGGGCACCGCTGGCGATCGAAGGCCTGATGGCCTTCTTCCTGGAGGCGACCTTTGTCGGCCTGTTCTTCTTCGGCTGGGACAAGCTGTCGAAGGTCGGCCATCTGGTGGCCACCTGGGCTGTCGCGCTCGGCTCGAACTTCTCGGCACTGTGGATCCTGATCGCCAATGGCTGGATGCAGAACCCTGTGGGTTCGGCGCTCAATCCGCAGACCATGCGCATGGAGATCACCAGCTTCTTCGATGTCGTCTTCAATCCGGTCGCCCAGGCGAAATTCGTCCACACCGTTTCGGCCGGCTACGTCTGTGCCTCGGTCTTCGTGCTTGGCGTCTCGGCCTGGTACATGCTGAAAGGCCGGCATATCGAGATCGCCAAGCGCTCGATGACGGTCGCGGCCTCCTTCGGTCTCGCCTCGGCACTGTCGGTGGTCGTGCTTGGCGACGAAAGCGGTTATCTGACGACCGAGCATCAGAAGATGAAGCTCGCGGCGATCGAGGGCATGTGGACGACCGAGCCGGCGCCGGCTGCCTTCACCGCCTTCGGTTTTCCGGACCAGGAGGCGCGAGAGACCCATTATGCCGTGCATATTCCCTGGGTCATGGGCCTGATCGGCACGCGGTCGCTGACGACGGAGATCTCCGGTATCGACACGCTCGAGAAGCAAGCGGAGACCCGCATCCGCGACGGCATCAAGGCCTATGACGCGCTGATGAAGATCCGCGCGGCAAAGCCGGTGGCCGCCGGTACGGCAGTACAGGACCCGGCCGCCGAGCAGGCACGTTCCTCCTTCGCGGATATCGGTCATCAGCTCGGCTATGCGCTGCTCTTGAAGCGCTATGTCGACGATCCCCGGCAGGCGACTGACGCGCAGATCGCGCAGGCGGCTCGTGACACCATTCCGCATGTGCCGACGCTGTTCTGGTCCTTCCGCATCATGGTCGGTCTCGGCATGTTCTTCATCCTGCTGATGACGGTGTTCTTCTGGCTGTCGGCCCGGCGCAAGCTCGACCGCTATCCGCTGCTGCTGCGGATTGCCGTCTTCGCCATCCCGCTGCCCTGGGTCGCCATCGAGCTGGGCTGGGTGGTTGCCGAATTCGGCCGCCAGCCATGGATCATCGAAGGCGTGCTGCCGACGGCTGCTGCCGTCTCCAATCTCGGCGCCGGCACCGTGCTTCTGACCATCCTCGGCTTCGCGGCGATCTATACCGTCCTCATTGTCATCGAGATGACGCTGATGATCAAGGCGATCCGCAAGGGCCCGGAACCGGACGAGGTGCCGGAGGCCAAGTTGATTTCCGAAAACCTCGTTCCGGCTGCGGAGTGACCTGCCATGATCCTTCATGAATTAATCGACTACGAGACCCTGCGCATCATCTGGTGGCTGCTCCTCGGCGTCTTGCTGATCGGCTTTGCCGTGACCGACGGTTTCGACCTCGGCGTCGGTACGCTTCTTCCCTTCGTCGCCAGGACGGATACGGAGCGGCGCATTGCCATCAACTCGATCGGCCCGACCTGGGAAGGCAACCAGGTTTGGCTGATCCTCGGCGGCGGCGCCATCTTCGCCGCCTGGCCGCCGCTCTATGCGGTGTCCTTCTCCGGCTTCTATCTTGCCATGTTCGCCATCCTGTTTGCGTTGATCCTGCGGCCGGTCGCCTTTAAATACCGGTCGAAGCGCGAAAGCGCCCGTTGGAAGGCCGGTTGGGACTGGGCGCTGTTCATCGGCGGCTTCGTTCCCTCGCTGATCTTCGGCGTGGCGGTCGGCAACGTGCTGCAGGGCGTGCCCTTCCGCTTCGATGACGACATGCGCATCTACTATGAAGGGTCGTTCTTCGCGCTTCTGAACCCTTATGCGCTGCTCTGCGGCCTTCTCTCTGTCTCCATGCTCACCATGCACGGTGCAGCCTGGCTTCAGGTCAAGACGGACGGTGTCGTTGCGGAGCGTGCTCGTCGCTATGGCAGTCTGGCGGCTGTGGCCGTGATCGTTCTCTTTGCGCTGGGCGGCCTGTTTCTCTGGGCGGGGATCGACGGCTATCGCATTTCCAGCGCCATCGATGCGGCCGGCCCTTCCAATCCGCTGCTCAAGACCGTCGAGCACAGTCCAGGGGCGTGGCTTGTCAACTACGGTACGCATCCGTGGATGATGATCGCGCCGGTTCTCGGTTTCGTCGGCGCGGCCGCCGCCCTGCTTGCCATGCTGGCCCGGCGTGAAGTGACCGTGCTGTTGTTCAGCAAGCTTGCCATCCTCGGCATCATCTCGACGGTGGGTCTGTCGATGTTTCCCTTCCTCCTGCCGTCGTCGCTCGATCCGCGCTCCAGCCTGACGGTCTGGGATGCTTCGTCCAGTCACCTGACCCTGTTCATCATGCTCGTCGTCACGGGCATCTTCCTGCCGATCATCCTTTTCTACACTGCCTGGGTCTATCGGGTGCTGTGGGGCAAGGTCGACGAGAAGACGGTGAACGACAAGGGCGGTCACGCCTACTAACCTTCAAGGAGAATCCGCATGTGGTACTTCGCCTGGCTTCTCGGCTTTCCTCTGGCCGCCGCTTTCGCTGTCCTCAATGCCATGTGGTATGAACTCGTCGACGA
The DNA here is from genome assembly GCF_012275435.1 of Rhizobium sp. SG741. Taxonomy (NCBI): domain Bacteria; kingdom Pseudomonadati; phylum Pseudomonadota; class Alphaproteobacteria; order Hyphomicrobiales; family Rhizobiaceae; genus Rhizobium; species Rhizobium sp. SG741. The sequence continues at coordinate 277,640 of NZ_JAAZQP010000006.1, read as the reverse complement.
TCAGGCGAAAGAGAAAGCCTCCCAAAAGGGGCAATGACTATGAAGGCAACGCCAAATCGTTGTCCGGCCAAGCAGGAATGGCATCCCGGCTCGCGCCGGGCTGCCCCGGGACTGCCGCCGTCTGAGCGGCGTTTTCGCAAACCTACTGTGCGGAAATACCATCAATCTAGTTTTTGGTGCATTCAATTGTATGGTTCTCTCGCTGAACGGAGCGTGGCGTCGACATGCCAGCTGCGGCATTTGGTCATTCGTCGCCCACAAAGTGGACGCGATGTTTTCGCGTGACGTGAGCCGCATGCAACAATATACGATCAATGTCGGTTGGATTTCTTTCCCCGTCCGATCATCATCGCGGAGCATGAAATGAAGAACTGGCATCCCGATCTCAGCCGCTCCTCAAATCCCCGATATATCGCCATTGCCGACCTGATCGAAATGGATCTGCGTAGCGGCGTTCTGGTGGTGGGCGACAGGCTGCCGCCACAGCGCGAGCTTGCGAAGCGCCTCAATATCGATTTCACGACGGTGGCGCGAGGCTATGTCGAGGCGCAGAAGCGCGGGTTGGTGGATTCCCATGTGGGTCGCGGCACATTCGTGACCGGTGGCGCCGACAAGGAGCGCCGTGGCTTCGTGTCAGATGCGGCGCCCGATCCGCGCCGCACCTCGATGGTCGACTTCTCGATGAACCTGCCGCCGGAGCCGAACGATCCGGACCTCGTTGCCCGCATGCGCGAAGGCATGTCCGCGGTGGCGACCAATCTCATTTCACTGCTGCGTTATCAGGGTTTCGGCGGCTCGAGCATGGACAAGGAAGCGGCTGCCGCCTGGCTCAGCCGCCGCGGGCTTGTGCCGTCGCAGGAGCGCATCTTCGTAACGCCAGGAGCGCATCCGGCCCTGCTCGCCATATTCGGTCTGCTTGCCAAGCCCGGAGAGGCGGTGCTGTCAGAAAGGATTACGTATCCGGGCATGCGTTCGATTGCCGCCCAGCTCCGGCTTAATCTCGCGGGCCTTCCGATGGATGAAGAGGGTATCCTGCCGGACGCCTTCGCCGAGGCCTGCGAACGGCTGCAGCCGAAGGCGCTCTATCTCAATCCGACGCTGCAAAATCCGTTGACGTTGACCATTCCGGAGAAACGCCGCGAGGCGATTGCGGCGATTGCTCGCGAATACCACGTGCCGGTCATCGAGGATGACGCCTACGGCTTCATTCCGCTGCATGGTCCCCCGCCGATCGCGGCCATCGCGCCGGATCTGGCCTGGCACATCGGCGGATTGGCAAAATGCATCGGTGCGGGGCTTCGCCTCGCCTATGTCGTTGCGCCGGATACGAAAGCCATATGGCCCTTCGTCAGCGCCATGCGAACCAACAATGTCATGGCCTCACCGCTGAATGTGGCGCTCGCAACCCGCTGGATAGAGGACGGCACCGCCGATGGCATTCTGCGCTTCATTCGCGCGGAATCGGCTGCGCGCCAGGCGATGGTGGCCAATATTCTGCCGGCCGGCAGCTACAATGCCGATCCGATAAGCTTCAATATCTGGCTGCCGCTGACCAACGGCTGGACGCGCTCCACGTTCGGCAGCCACATGCGCAACTCCGGCATCGGCGTCGTGGCGAGCGATGTCTTTACGGTCGACGGAACAGCGCCCGAGGCCGTGCGGGTCTGCCTCGGCGGCCCGATTTCACGCGAAAGATTGCAAGGCGCGCTGGATTTCATGGCGCATGCCCTGGAAGGCCCGCCGGAGATGGCAGCCTCATTTTTCTGAGTTCGCTCAGCTTCCCGAACGCTGCGATGGACAGGCGGCTCGCGACTGCGGGCGGCACACGCAATCCTCTGCGCCCGCTTCCGCTCTATTTACGCTGCGTCATTCTGACGAATGGACAAACAATTCTCTTTCATTGTAATTACATTGTATGCATGCAATAATCAAAATTGAATGCATCATAATGCTGACTTACCGTTTGAAAGCGAGATTGCCATGGATACCGAATATCCCCCGCTGAAGCCGCTGCAGACCGGACTGAGATGCCGTTGCCCGCGTTGCGGTCAGGGACGTCTGTTCGACGGGTTCCTGACTCTGCGCAAGGAGTGCGAGGCGTGCGGGCTCGACTACTCCTTTGCCGACCCGGCCGATGGGCCAGCCTTCTTCGTCATCTGCTTCGCCTGCATTCCGAGCGTACTTCTTGGTGTTTGGCTGGAGGTCGCCTATTCCGCACCGATCTGGGTTCAGTTTCTGGTGACCGGCCCCTTTATGCTGGCGACCTGCATTCCACCGCTACGGCCCTTGAAGGGTTGGTTGATCGCGAGCCAATATTTCTACAAGGCGGAGGAAGGCAAGCTCGTTCGTCTGCCTGCTACGGATGCACCTCAGAGTGTGAAATAAGTTTCGGGCCGCTCCAATCGAGAGCCGGGATACATCATCGTCAGCCAACCGGAGAGACCGCCCGTAAGTGTCTCTGCGACCATAGTGCGTTGCGTTTACCGCGCGCCTATGTATCGCCCCAAAAGCGATTAACATCATATGCATAGACGGCTATTCCAATGCCGGAACCTGCCCGATTGAAAGGGCGGAGCCTGCATGGATCAATCTGGAAAAATAGGCCGGCAAGCAGCTTCAAACAGCGGTACTTTACAAAACGAACTAGTTCGTACATTATTTGTCGTGAGGAGTGACGAACGCTGCCATGGGTGGCGTCCATGGCTGCCAAGACAATCTTGGATGTCACGCGGGAGGGTGCCGGCCGAAGCTTGCGCTCAGGGATGCGGCATGTCTTCGAAACGGAAATGTTCTGGGGAGGAACGATGATGAAAACACCAGTCGAACATAAAACGCCGAAGCGCGCCGCCTTGGCGAGCTGGCTTGGAAGTGCTGTCGAATATTACGATTTCTTCGTTTATGGGACGGCGGCGGCGCTGATCTTTCCAAAGATATTCTTTTCTGCGGAAGATCCGCAGACGGCGGCAATCGCCTCGTTCGCCACCTTCGGCGTTGCCTATATCATGCGCCCGCTGGGTGCCGTTATCCTGGGTCATGTCGGCGACAAGTTCGGCCGCAAGAAGGTGCTCACCTTCACGCTGCTGCTCATGGGATTTTCGACCTTCATCATCGGCTGCCTGCCGACCTATCATCAAGCCGGCATATTGGCACCGATGCTTCTGGTTCTGGCGCGACTGCTGCAGGGCATCTCCGCCGCCGGCGAGCAGGCCGGAGCCAGCTCGATGACGCTCGAGCACGCGCCGGAGCATCGGCGTGCCTTTTTCACCAGCTTCACGCTAAGCGGCACGCAGGCCGGATTGATCCTTGCAACCCTCGTCTTCATACCGCTGGGGAGGCTTGACGAAGCCGCGCTCTTGTCATGGGGCTGGCGCATTCCCTTCTTCCTGAGCTTCGTCGTCGTCATCGTCGGTTTCTGGGTTCGCCGCACGCTGGCCGAGACCCCAGCCTTCCTTGAAGAGACTAAGAAGGGCGAGGTTGCCAAGTTGCCGCTGGTCGCCCTGATGACGAACTATTGGGCCGATGTCCTGCGCATCATCTTTGCCGCATTGATTTCGGTCGTCAGCACGATCTTCAGCGTCTTCACCCTATCCTATGCAGTCAACACCATGCATATCGACCGCTCCACCATGCTGACCGTGCTGGTGCTCGCCAATCTCGTGGCGCTTGGTGCGATCCCGCTATGGGCGACCCTGGCCGACCGCATCGGTCGAAAGCCCATCTTCATCTTCGGCGCCATCGGCTGCGCAATTCTGATCTGGCCCTATATCTGGGCGATCAGCCAAAACAACCTCACGCTCGTCTTCGTCCTCGGCATTCTGCTCTCGGGCGTGGTCTACAGCGCCTCCAACGGCATCTGGCCGGCGCTCTATGCGGAAATGTTCGATACCCGCGTGCGTCTGTCCGGCATGGCGGTGGGCACCCAGATCGGTTTTGCGCTCGGCGGCTTCGCCCCTGCGATCAGTGCCGCCTTAATGGGCGCCGGGCCGATGGGCTGGGTACCGGTCGCAGCATTTACCTCGATCACCGCTCTCATTGCCGCCGTTTCCGCGGCAACGGCGACAGAGACCTATCGGACACCGATCGACCAGCTCGGCAGGGATATAGGCCGATACGCGGCTACGACGCCGCATGCCGACCGCGCCCGCTGACTATGAACGGGTGCCGGTGCGTTGTGCCGGCACCTCATAGCAGCAGCGGGGGCACGCGATCGCGGATGAATTTGTTGGAAATCGCCAAATGGATGGGATGACACAATGAAAACCTCGATCGCGACCGTTTCGATCAGCGGCGATCTCAAAGAGAAGCTGCACGCCATCGCCAAGGCCGGTTTCGACGGTGTCGAAATCTTCGAGAACGACTTCCTTGCCTTCGATGAATCGCCGCGCCAGGTCGGCCAGATGGTTAGGGATTACGGCTTGGAGATCACGCTCTTTCAGCCGTTCCGCGATTTCGAGGGCATGCCCGAGCCGTTGCGCAGCCGCACTTTCGATCGTGCCGAGCGCAAATTCGATCTCATGCAGGAAATGGGCACCGATCTTGTGCTTGTTTGCTCGAACGTCTCTTCGGCGGCGCTTGGCGGCATCGACCGTGCTGCCGCCGACTTTTTCGAGCTTGGGGAGCGGGCGGCAAAACGCGGCCTGCGTGTCGGATACGAGGCGCTTGCCTGGGGGCGGCACATTCACGATCACCGCGATGCCTGGGAAATTGTCCGACGTGCCGATCACCCAAATATCGGCCTCATCCTCGATAGCTTCCACACGCTTTCGCGCAAGATCGACGTCAATTCGATCCGGTCGATCCCGAAGGAAAAGATCTTCATCATCCAGCTTGCAGACGCACCGCTGATCGACATGGATCTTCTTTATTGGAGCCGTCATTTCCGCAACATGCCGGGCGAGGGCGATCTGCCCGTCCTCGATTTCATGAATGCGGTAGCGGCGACGGGCTATGACGGCTATCTCTCGCTCGAGATTTTCAACGACCAGTTCCGCGGCGGCTCGCCGACGGCCATTGCCGTCGACGGCAGGCGCTCGCTTGTCTATCTGGGCGATCAGGTCCGCCGCGCCGTAAGCGGCAGCAACCTGACGCTGGCGCCCATGCCGCCGCGTGCCGAAGTCGAGGGCGTGGCGTTCATCGAATTCACCGTCGATGAAGCCGAGATATCGGCCCTTTCCGATCGCCTGCGCGGGCTGGGCTTCCGGCATGTCGGCCGCCATAAGACCAAGCGCGTCGATGTCTTCAGGCAGGGAGGCATCAATCTGGTCGTCAATGCGGATCAAGGCGGATTCGCCGGCGCTTCCTATGCGCTGCACGGGCAATCGGCCTATGCGATGGGCCTATGGGTCGGCGAGGCGCAGGCGGCCCTTGCGCGTGCCGTTGCGCTCGGCGCCGAGCGTTTCGAGCAGTCGTTGGATCCCGGCGAGATCGAAATGCCTGCCATACGCGGGATCGGCGGTGGCATCCTCTATTTCCTCGATCGCCAGAGCCCGCTCGGGCGGATCTGGGAGATCGAGTTCGACCCCGTCGAGGATAGTGCCGATCTGCAGCCGGTAGGTTTGACAGGCATCGACCATGTCGCGCAGAGCATGAAGTATGATGAGCTGCTGACCTGGTTGCTGTTCTATACGGCGATACTCGATGCGCATAAGACGCCGATGGTCGACATCATCGACCCGGCCGGTGTCGTTCGAAGCCAGGTCGTCGAAAATGACCCGGGTACGTTGCGGATCACGCTGAACGGTGCGGAGAACCGCAATACGCTGGCCGGCCATTTCATCGCCGAGACATTCGGCTCGGGCATTCAGCATCTGGCCTTTGCGACCGACGACATCTTCGCGACGGCATCGGCCCTTTCGGCCAACGGCTTCGTGACATTGGCGATCTCGCCGAATTACTACGACGATCTGGAAGCCAGGTTCGGCCTCGACCCGGATTTCACCGAGCGCCTGAAGGCACATAATATTCTCTACGATCGTGACGAGCATGGCGAATATTTCCAGCTCTACAGCCCGACCTATGGCGAAGGCTTCTTCTTCGAGATCGTCCAGCGCAGCGGCTATCGCGGCTATGGCGCGGCGAACGCCATCTTCCGCATCGCAGCGCTGAGGCGGCATCTGCGGCCGATTGGTCTGCCGAAGCGTTAGGCTCTCCCCATTCGCGTTGAGGCTGTGTTAAAGCTTTGATCTTCAATGGCGCGCATCGATGAACCCAGGAAGACGAGCAAAGGCATGACCAAAGCGCAAGCGGCCAAGATCGAGCGCCTTACGCGAAAGAACGATCCCGACGCGACCAAGGAAAATATTCTGAAGATCGCGACGGAAGAGTTTGTCGCCGCAGGCTTTTCCGGCGCTCGCGTTGATGAGATAGCCGAGCGCACCAAGACCTCCAAGCGGATGATCTATTATTATTTCGGCAGCAAGGAAGGGCTCTATCTCGCCGTTCTCGAGCAGGCGTACACCAAGATCCGCACGCTGGAGAGCGAACTCGATCTGCAGAACATGCCGCCCGTTCAGGCCATGGCCCAACTGATCGAAAGCACCTTCGATCACGACGATCAGAATCCCGATTTCGTGCGCCTCGTCAGTATCGAGAACATTCATCGTGCCGAGCACATGAAACGCTCGGTCGTGCTGTCGCAGATGAATATCGCCGTGATCGACATCATCACCGAAATCCTGGCGCGCGGCTATGCCGACGGCAGCTTTTCGCGCCGGGTGGACCCGGTCGATCTGCATATGATGATCAGTGCACAATGCTTTTTCCGCGTGTCGAACCGCCATACCTTCGGGGCGATCTTCGAACGCGACCTATCTTCCGATGAATTAAAGAATCGGCACAAGGCATTGATAGTCGATGCAATCTTGGCTTTCTTAAAGACACCTTCCTCAGAGATTACATGAGAATCTGAACCGTCGGAAGATATCGACCGACGTTACCCCGGAATAGGATTTCTGCGGCGTTCATTGACTTTACGTACTAGTTCGTACATTTTGATTGTGGGCGGAGATATTCCTTTGACTCGCCGCTCGGGAGGATAGATTGAACACTCAGGCAGCCATCATTCCGCGTCAACTTCATGTCGGCCTGATAGGCGCGGGCATCGGCCGCTCGTTGACGCCGGCCATGCATATGCGCGAAGGCGAGCATTGTGGCCTTTCCTATCAATACGATCTGATCGATCTTGAGGCACGGGGTCTTTCCGTGTCGGATCTGCCGGCCCTGATCGATGAGGCGGAGGCAGCGGGTTTCGCCGGCCTGAATATCACGCATCCCTGCAAACAGGCTGCCGTCGCGCTGGTCGATGAACTGTCGCCGGATGCCCAGGCGCTGGGGTCGATCAATACGATCGTCTTTCGTGGTGGGCGCAGGATCGGGCACAATACGGATTGGTGGGGCTTTGCGGAGAGCTTTCGTCGTGGGCTTGGCGATGTCTCGCTTGATCGTGTCGTGCAGTTGGGAGCGGGCGGCGCCGGGGTTGCCGTCGCGCATGCGGTGGCGCAAATGGGCGCGCGCTCGATCGAGATCTTCGATCTGGACCCGTCCCGCGCGCATGCGCTTGCCGATCAGTTGCAGGCGGCTCATGCCACCTGTTCCTTCTCCGTCGGTCACAACCTCGCTGAAGCCTTGAATGGGGCGGATGGTCTCGTGCATGCGACACCGACGGGCATGGGCGCCCACCCTGGCCTGCCGCTCGAGGCCCATCTTGTTTCGGATCGCTTCTGGGTCGCGGAGATCGTCTATTTCCCTATCGAAACGGAACTGGTGAAACTTGCCAGACAGAAGGGATGCCGGGTTCTCGATGGCGGCGGCATGGCGGTGTTCCAGGCGGTCAAGGCTTTCGAACTGTTCACAGGCATTCGCCCCGATGCGGAGCGCATGATGCAGCATTTCGACTCGCTGCGTTCTTAGACCATCGGATAATCCCCTGAAACGAATGGTGCGGAAGATGCCGGGTTGATAGCCCGGCCTTTTTGCTTTGGAGGCGAATTCAGGCAGCCGCCATCCGGCCTCTTCGTGCATGCACTCATCCACTTGACGGATATCCTACAAGTTCATAGGATCAATGCCGATACTTCGGGGACCCGTTTCATGGTCGGCAAAGTCATTCAGCCTTTGATGCGCGCGCCGTTGCTGCATGTTTCGGTGCAGGAAAGCCTGCGCAGCTATATCGCCGACAACGGTCTGGAACCGGGCACGCCGTTGCCGGCCGAAGGCGAACTGGCGACGCAGCTCGGCGTCAGCCGCAATTCCCTGCGCGAGGGCATCAAGGCGCTAGAATCCCTGGGTGTGCTCGAGACGCGCCGCGGCATCGGCATCTTCGTCAGGGCGTTTTCCTTTGGGCCGCTGCTGGACAATCTCGCCTATGGGCTCGGCAATGCGCTGCGCCATATGGAGGAGGTGCTGGAAATTCGCCGCACACTCGAAGTCGGCCTCATCGGCAAGACGCTTGAGATGATCGGGCCGGAGGATCTGGCCGAACTGCGCGCCACCGTCGACCGCATGCGCATTCATGCCGAGCGCGGCGAACCCTTCGCCGAGGACGACCAGCTGTTTCATCGGCTGCTGTTTCGCTGCCAGGGCAACGAGACCTTCGTCCGGCTGATCGACGTGTTCTGGCTCGCTTTTTACAAGGCATCCAATTTCTTCGACCTCGACAATGCCGATCCCATGGCCACGTGGAGGGACCATGAGGCGATCGTCGATGCCGTCGAAGCGAAGAATTTGAAGGAGGTGCGCATGCGCCTCGACCGCCACTACGAGGGGATTTCGAGGGTGATAGCCAACAACAAGAAGGGTTAGCGACCCAAAACTAGGGAGGAGGATTACGATGAGGGAGCTTTTTTGTCTGCCGGCAATCGCGCTGGGAGCGATGATGTCGATCACCGGCGTGCCGATCTTAGGCGGTGTGGCCGCGCCCGCAGCTGCCGCGACATTGTCTGGTGGATTCGATGTTGGCCCCGGCGGCTTTCAAGGCAATTTCAATCCGCTGGCTGCGACCGCCGGCTTAACCTGGCTCAGCATCTATTTCGAGCCGCTGATCAGCTATGACGAAAAGCTGGAGAAGATCGTCGGCGTGCTTGCCTCTTCCTATGAGGTAAGCCCGGATCAGCTCACCTATACGTTCAAGCTTGCGGATGCCAAATGGCACGACGGTAAGGCCTTCACGGCCAAGGACGCCAAATTCACCATCGAGCTTGCTGCCAATGCCAAGACGGGTTCGATCTTCGCAGCTCGCCTGAAGGTTTTATCCGCGATCGAGACGCCTGACGATCATGCCTTGGTCGTCAAGCTTTCCGCTCCCTCCGCCAGTCTCCTGGACACGCTGACGAAGATAATGGTGCTGCCGGAGCATGCGCTTGCGGCCGTACCCGCCGATCAGCTTGCGAAAAGCACCTGGTGGTCGACCTCGCCGATTGGGACAGGTCCGTTCAAATTCGTCAAATATGTACAGGATCAATATGTCGAGCTGACCGCAAATCCGGACTATCGCGGCGGCAAGCCCGTCCTCGATCGTTTGATCAATCGCTATTTCGCCAATCCTGCTTCGGCGATCTCGGCGCTGCGCGCCGGTGAAATCCAGTTCACCTACATCGATTCCAACGATGTGCCGACCTTCAAGGACGATAAATCCTTCCGGGTGATCGAGGGAGCTTCCTTCGTCGTCAACTATCTGGGCTTCAACCAGGACTCGCCGCTGTGGAAGGATCTCCGTGTCCGCCAGGCCGTCATGTATGCCCTCAACCGCGATGCGATCATCAAGAGCCTCTATGGCGGCGCGGCAAAGCCGGCCAATTGCGCCTATGTGGCGGGTCAGCTGGTTCCGGAAGGTATCGAGGCCTATCCCTACGATCCTGCCAAAGCCAAGCAACTGTTGGATGAGGCCGGGTGGAACAAGATCAACGGCGACAAGCCGGTTACGTTGCTGACCTATTACAACACCCCGCTTGCCACCAACGTGCTGGCGGCGGTGCAGGCAATGCTCGCGCAGGTCGGGATCAACGTCGTGCCGCGCGCGGTCGATGCGCCGACCTATAACGGTCTGGTGCTCAAGCCCGACGCTGATGCATCACAGTTCCAGCTTGTCTATGCGGGTTTGCAGAATGGCCCCGATCCGAGCAACATCAATACCGGGCTCAACGAAAAACAGATCCCGCCGGCGGGCGCCAATGTCGTACGTGCCCGCATGCCGGATCTGACCAAGGCACTCGACGCCGCCATTGCCGAGACGGACGTCGCCAAGCGCCACCAGCGCTATCAGGATGTCTGCAAGGTCATGAACAAGGATCTGCCCTGGGCGACCATGTGGGTGGCGAACCGCTATGGTGTCGTTTCATCGAAGGTAAAGGACTTCATCTGGACGCCCGCGCCCGGCGGTGGTCCGTATGTGGCCCATCCGGAAGCGTGGAAACTCTCCGAATAGGCTTTCGGCCGGTCGCGGGCTGCGGCTGGCTCATCCTTCAAGCGCGGATTCGATATGCTTCGTTCCTGTCTCAAGCGTCTGGCGATCGGTATCGGCATGCTCATTGCGCTGAGCATGCTGGTCTTCGTGCTGCTGCGGCTGACACCAGGCGATCCCATCGATGCCTATATCGATCCGAGCACGCCGCTGTCTCCGGCTGCCATGGCCGATCTGCGCGATAGACTTGGGTTGGATCAGCCCTTGCCGGTGCAATATATCGGGTGGCTGCAGCAGGCCTTGCACGGCAATTTCGGCTATTCGATCAAGCGGCTGGATCAGCCGGTGCTGACGCTGGTGCTGTCGCGCATAGGGCCGACTCTCCTGCTGATGGGCTCCGCACTTATCATGGCGATCGTCGCCGGCATTGCCGCTGGCGTCATCGGCGCCGTCAGGCGCAATTCTGTAACCGACGTTTCGCTCTCCGTCCTGGCGCTGGCCGGCATATCGAGCCCGGCCTTCCTGAGCGCGCTTCTCGGCCTCTATATCTTTGCCGTGCGTCTCGGCTGGCTGCCATCCGGGGGCATGTTGACGCCGGGCGAGGATTTCTCTCTTGGCGACCTGCTCCGGCATCTCATCCTGCCGTCCGCACTTCTGGCGGTCGCCCAGGCGGCTTTGATCATGCGCTACATGCGCGCCTCGCTGCTCGAAGTCCTCAACCAGGATTATGTGCGCACCGCGCGGGCCAAGGGCGTGGTCGAGTTCTGGGTTATCGTCAAGCACGCTCTGCGCAACGCTTTGCTGCCTGTTGTCACTGTCATCGGCTCGACCATTGGGCTTGCCATCGGCGGGGCGATCTTCATCGAGAGCGTCTTCAACTGGCCCGGCATGGGCCTGCTGCTCGTCGATGCGGTCACGACCCGTGATTACCCTGTGATCATGGGAGCAGCGCTGGTCATCGGCGCCTGTGTCATCGTCGTCAATCTGCTGACCGACATCGCCTATGCGGTGGTCGATCCGCGCATCAAGATGGGATGAGCGATGCTGGCGCGAACCGAACGACCAAGTCCCGGCCCTCTGGCCCGCGCATTCGACCGCTTCCGGCTGAACGGAGCGGCGCTGTTTGGCGTCTGCCTCGCCGCGCCGATGCTGGTGTTCATTCTGTCTTATCCGCTGTGGTGGCGGTTCCAGCCGAACGACATCGACCTTCTGGCGATGAATTCCGCACCCAATGCGACGCATTGGTTCGGAACCGATGGTGTCGGACGCGATGTCTTTGCGAGAGTCCTCGAAGGCGGTCGTATTTCGCTGATGGTGGCTGCGGGTTCCACTTTGATTTCGGCGCTGATCGGCTTCCTGTTCGGTTCCATTTCGGCCTTTGCCGGTCGTTGGGCCGATGCGCTCAGCATGCGCTTCGTCGATCTGGTCATGACCCTGCCGCCGGTGATCTTCCTGCTGGTGCTCGCCTCCATCACCGGCACCGGTATCCTGCCGACGATCACGGTCATATCGCTGCTGTCCTGGCCGCTGCTTGCGCGCATGGTGCGCTCAAGGCTGCTCGAATTGCGCGAACGCGATTTCGTGACGGCCGCGCGCGGCATGGGCGCCGGGCTGCCGCACCTTCTGCTGCGTCACGGCATGCCGAACTGTATCGATATTCTCGTGGTTTACGCGACGACCCAGGTTGCCAATGCGATCCTGCTGGAGGCGGGGCTCTCCTTTCTCGGGCTTGGCATTGCCCCGCCGGCAGCAAGCTGGGGCAACATGCTGAATGCCGCCCGCTCCACCGCCGTCCTCGAACAATATCCCTGGCAATGGCTGTTTCCCGGCGCCGCGCTGATTCTTGCCGTCCTTGCCATCAATTTCATCGGCGACGGATTGAGGGATGCCTTCGATCCGCGCGCCGAGCTTCATTGAACCAGGAAAGAAAGAGACAATGAGCAAATTCAAGGGTGTGGTGCCCCCCGTCGTAACGCCGCTGAATGATGATTTCACGGTGGATTACAAATCCTATACGCGGGTTCTGGAGCATCTGATCGAGGCCGGTTGCCATGGCGTCTTCGTGCTGGGCTCGACGAGCGAAGTCGTCTTCCATGACGAGAAGACACGGCGGGAGATCATCGAACATTCGGCCAAGGTCGTGAATGGCCGCGTTCCGCTGCTGGTCGGCACTATCGACGCGACCACCGACCGCGTGATCGCCCATTCGCAGATCGCCAGGGCTTCCGGGGCGGATGCCGTCGTCGTGACGGCGCCGTTTTACACGGTCACCAGCCAATCCGAGATACTCGATCATTTCCGCTATATCCGCGATGCCGTCGACGTGCCGCTTGTCGCCTATGACATTCCAGTTTGCGTGCATGTGAAGCTGCTGCGCCAGACGGTGGTGACCCTTGCCAAGGAAGGCACCATCATCGGGCTGAAGGATTCCAGCGGCGACGACGGCAACTTCCGTTACGCGCTCCTCGATCTCGCCGATCACAAGGACGTCTTCCTGATGACCGGCTCCGAGATCGTCGTCGACAATGCCTTGCTGATGGGAGCGCATGGTGTGGTTCCCGGTATCGCCAATGTCGATCCGCATGGCTACGTCCGCCTCTGGGATGCGGCACAGCGAGGCGATTGGGTCGCGGCGCGGCGCGAACAGGAGCGGCTTTGCCGCCTGTTCGAGATTGCCTGGGTGGCGCAGGGCCGCGTCAGCGGCGGCGCGTCCGGCATCGGCGCTTTCAAGGCAGCGATGAAAAGCCTCGGCATCATCGATACCGCCATCATGCCGCGTCCGCGCGCACCGCTCAATGCGGAAGAGACGGCCAGGATCGATGGCATCCTGCGGGAAACGGGGCTGCTCCAGATATGATGACGCCGGCCGCCGAGCCCGTTCTCGACATCAAGGGGCTGAGGACCGTCTTCCGTACCCGCGGCGGCGAGTTGACGGCGGTGCGGGATGTCGACCTGACCATTGGCGCTGGAGAGACCCTGGCGCTGGTCGGGGAATCCGGTTCCGGCAAGTCGGTTACCAGTCTTTCAGTCATGCGGCTGCTGACGCGCAATGTCGGCGTCATTGCCGCCGGAAGTATCAGGTTGCGGGACAAGCAAGGCGTCGTCAGCGATCTCGCCACCCTGGACGACAGGCATATGGGCGCGATACGCGGCGATGATATCGGCATGGTGTTTCAGGAGCCGATGTCGAGTCTCAACCCGGTGCTGACCATCGGCGACCAGATCGCCGAACCGATCCGCATCCATCGCAAGGCTGACCGCAGGACGGCGATGCGCAAGGCTGTCGCGCTGTTGGAGAGCGTCGGCATTCCCGATGCGGAGCGGCGGGTGCGGCAGTATCCGCATGAGCTTTCCGGCGGCATGCGGCAGCGGGCGACCATCGCCATGGCGCTTGCCTGCGACCCGGTGCTGCTGATCGCAGACGAGCCGACAACGGCTCTCGACGTCACGATCCAGGCGCAGATCCTCGAACTCATGCAGCGGCTGCAACGGGAGCGCGGCATGGCGATCCTTTTCGTCACACACAATCTCGGTGTGGTGGCCGAAATCGCCCATCGCGTCGCCGTCATGTATGCCGGCCGGATTGTCGAGGAAGGACCGGTCGGAACAGTGTTTCGCGATCCAAGGCATCCTTATACGCAGGGGCTGCTTGCCTCCATGCCGCGCCTCGGCGAGGCAACGCGGATGCGGCAAGCCGGCGAACAGCTGGCCGCCATTCCGGGTGTCGTGCCGGGGTTGACCAGGATGCCTACAGGCTGCGCCTTCGCACCGCGCTGTTCTCACGCCATTGCCGCCTGCGCCGAAGCAGTGCCAGCTCTGGAGATTGTTGGTGCCGGGCATGCGAGCCGCTGTATCCGCTGGCGGGAGATCTAGATGACCGAACCGCTTCTCTCCGTGCGCCGCCTTGCCAAGGACTATGTCTCCCGAGGCGCAAAGCTTGCCGTCCTTCGCGATATCTCCTTCGATATCGGCAAGGGGGAGGTCGTGGGGCTCGTGGGTGAATCTGGTAGCGGCAAGACGACGATAGGGCGTTCTGTCCTCAGGCTCGTCGAGCCCACCGCCGGAAGCGTCCGTTTCGATGGCACCGAGATCACCGGTCTTCGCGCGGGAGCGTTGCGACGCATGCGGCCACGCATGCAGTATATCTTCCAGGATCCCTTCGCCAGCCTATCGCCACGCATGACCATCGGCGAGATCCTGACGGAAGGCCTGAAGATACAGCGTATCGGCCATCGCCTGGATCGGCTCGACAGGGCGCGAGCAGCGCTCGAGCAGGTGGATTTGCCGGCAGAGGCGATCAATCGCTATGCGCATGAGTTTTCCGGCGGCCAGCGACAGAGGATCGGCATCGCACGCGCGCTTGCGCTCGGACCGGAGTTTCTCGTGGCCGACGAACCCCTCTCAGCGCTGGATGTCTCTATCCAGGCCCAGGTGATCAATCTGTTGCGCGGCCTGCAGCAGCGGCTCGGCCTGACCATGCTGTTCATCTCGCATGATCTCGCCGTCGTCGAATATGTCTGCGATCGGGTCATTGTACTCTATCTCGGGCGGATCATGGAGATCGCCGCGGGCGCCGATCTCTATGCCCGCCCCAGCCATCCTTATACGCGCGCGCTCCTATCAGCCATTCCGTCCCCCGATCCGGATGCCCGGCGCGACCGCCAGATCCTGAAGGGCGACATTCCCAGCCCGGCAAACCCGCCCAGCGGCTGCGTCTTCCGAACGCGTTGTCCGCATGCTCTCGATGCATGTGCAGCAACAGTGCCCGAGTTGCGCGAAGTCGTGCCGGGACAATTCAAGGCATGCATCCGCAACGATCTGGATTGAAGTCGCTTCATAATATCGCCACGCCCCTCGCATTGCGGTTTGTCATACTGCACTGCACATTTGGCCAACGAAGGGGCCATTCATGTCAAAAAAGTATCGGCCGAGCGTTCAGGGCGTAGTAGCGGGGGGCGAATACGAGGCGTAGATTTACCACATAGAAGACGTGATGGCCTCTGGGAGGAGGCCCCGCAACCGGATTGAGCACGGGCGGGCGAAAGGAGGCTGGCTGATGAACCCCGATTTGGAAGTTGTTGCGATCGGCAGCGGCGAGTCCTTCAAGGCCTGGGAGCATGGCTATCCCTACCGCACGGTTCGCTGGCATTTTCACCCCGAGTATGAAATCCATCATGTCGTGGCGACCACCGGGCAATACTTTGTCGGCGATTTCATCGGCGAGTTCGAGCCGGGCAATCTGGTGCTGACGGGGCCGAACCTACCGCATAATTGGGTGAGCGACGTCCCGGTCGGCGTCACCCTTCCTCTGCGCTGCCGCGTCCTGCAATTTTCCGAATCCTTCTTTGCCGATGCGAGCAGGGTCTTCCCGGAACTGTCCGCTTGCGCAGGCATATTGGAAACGAGCCGCCGTGGTGCGCTCTTCACGCCCGAGACCGCCGCAATCGTCGGCCCAATCCTTGGTGAGTTGGTTGAGGCGACCGGCATCCGCCGTATCGAGCTTTTCATGAACATTCTCG
This sequence comes from Rhizobium sp. SG741, assembly GCF_012275435.1. Taxonomy (NCBI): domain Bacteria; kingdom Pseudomonadati; phylum Pseudomonadota; class Alphaproteobacteria; order Hyphomicrobiales; family Rhizobiaceae; genus Rhizobium; species Rhizobium sp. SG741. Next base: position 261,725 of record NZ_JAAZQP010000006.1, on the reverse strand, counting down.
ACGCCATGAGCAGTGCCTCGGATACGCGCTCGCTTGCCAGCGCCGGTTACCAGCCGGATCCGTCTGGCTTCATGTCCGCGGGCGTCAATCAGGCGCTGTCCTATATCAATGCGCATCTGACCGAGCCATTCAGCGAGTGTGACCTCGCCGAGTTGACGGGCCAGAGCCCGAGCGCTTTTTCGCGCAGCTTTCGCCGCCACACCGGCATGGCGCTGGTGCAATATGTCAACCGACTGCGGGTCAACTTCGCCTGTCACCTGCTGATGAGCAAGGCGGATATGTCGATCACCGACATCTGCTTTGCCGCCGGCTTCAACAATATCTCGAATTTCAATCGCCGTTTTCTGGATCAGAAGGGCATGGCGCCCTCACGGTTCAGATCACTGTTGGCACAGCATGCTCGTGCGGTGGAGGCCGCCTAACCAAGGGGAGGACAGGGAGGAGAGACAACAATTCAGGCCAAGCGAACGGGCGCCTCTGTCGCCCGAAGGAGATCGTTTGTCCGAAAAATAACCGCTGCCACGGTCGGACGACCGTCGCCAGGGGACGTCGAACAAGAGCATCGCGTGCTTAGGGCCGCGATGATCGAGGGAAACCATTACCATTTGGAACGGAGAATTTCCAATGAACCATCTCGCACTGAAAATCGCTGGCGCAGCCGCGCTCACGGTTGGTCTTCTGAGCGGCACGTCCGCATTCGCGCAATCCGCCAAGGTAACCGACGCAACCGTCGCCTTCCTGATGCCAGACCAGAGTTCGACGCGTTACGAAGAGCATGACTTTCCCGGTTTCCAGGCGGAGATGAAGAAGCTCTGCGCCGGCTGCAAGGTCATCTACCAGAATGCCAATGGCGATGCTTCGCGCCAGCAGCAGCAATTCAACTCGGCGATTTCGCAGGGCGCCAAGGCAATCGTGCTCGACCCGGTCGACTCCACCGCCGCTGCCTCGCTGGTCAAGATGGCCCAGAGCCAGGGCGTTCGCGTCATCGCCTATGACCGCCCGATCCCGTCGACCCCTGCCGATTACTATGTGTCCTTCAACAACGAAGAGATCGGCAAGATGATCGCGAAATCGCTCGTCGATCACCTGAAGGCCAAGAACGTCAAGGCCGGTGACGGCGGCCTGCTCCAGATCAACGGTTCGCCGACCGATGCGGCGGCCGGCCTCATCAAGAAGGGCATCCATGCCGGTCTCGCCGAGGGCGGCTATCCCGTGCTCGCCGAATTCGACACGCCGGAATGGGCGCCGCCGAAGGCACAGCAATGGGCAAGTGGCCAGATCACCCGCTTTGGCAAGAAGATCCTCGGCGTGGTCGCGGCCAATGATGGCACGGGCGGCGCTGCGGTGGCGGCCTTCAAGGCAGGAGGCTTCGATCCGGTGCCGCCGGTCACGGGCAATGACGCCACCATCGCCGGCCTGCAGCTCATCATTTCCGGCGATCAGTACAACACGATCTCCAAGCCGAGCGAGATCGTCGCCGCGGCTGCTGCCAATGTCGCGATAGAATTGCTCTCCGGCGAAATGCCGAAGGCGGACACGAAACTCTTCGACACGCCGACGAAGCTCTTCACGCCGGCATTGGTTACGGCCGACAATCTCAAGGCTGAAATTATCGACAAGGCCGTCAACGGCAAGCCGATCCAGACGCCCGACCAGCTCTGCACCGATCGCTACGCGGATGGCTGCAAGAAGCTCGGTATCGGCAGCTGACTATAGCTAATCGATATGCTCCGGCCGCTTCGGCGGCCGGAAATGAACCGACCATCACTGCAAACCGAGAGAGTGGCGAAACATGATTGACGCTTCCGGTCAAAGAGCCCCGACAGGCGAGCTGGTGCTCAGCCTGCAAGGTGTCTCCAAACATTTCGGCGCCGTCTCGGCACTGACTGACATTAACCTCGATGTACATGCCGGCGAGGTCGTGGCGCTTGTCGGCGATAACGGCGCGGGCAAATCGACGCTCGTGAAAATCCTTGCCGGCGTTCACCAGCCGAGCGCCGGCACGATCACATTCGCAGGCAAGCCGGTCACGCTCAGCGATCCCGCCACAGCCCTCGATCTCGGCATCGCCACGGTCTTTCAGGATCTGGCGCTGTGCGAGAACCTCGATGTCGTGGCGAACATCTTCCTCGGCCGGGAGCTCAGCCCGCTGAAGCTCGACGAGACCGCGATGGAGGTGCGTGCCTGGACACTCCTCAATGAGCTTGCTGCGCGCATCCCGAGCGTGCGCATTCCCATCGCCTCGCTTTCCGGCGGCCAACGGCAGACGGTGGCCATCGCCCGCTCGCTGTTGCTCGAGCCGAAGCTCATCATGCTGGACGAGCCCACAGCCGCGCTCGGCGTGGCGCAAACAGCGGAGGTGCTGAACCTGATCGAACGCGTCCGCGACAAGGGGCTCGGCGTGCTCATGATCAGCCACAACATGGAGGACGTGCGCGCCGTGGCCGACCGTATCGTCGTGCTGCGTCTCGGCCGCAACAACGGCATCTTCTATCCCGACACCTCGAACCAGGAACTTGTCAGCGCCATCACCGGCGCAACTGAAAATGCCGTGTCGCGGCGCGCCGGGCGGCGTCAGGCCCAACAGGAACAAAGAGAAGGGGGCCAGCTATGAACCAGGACATGAAGCAGCCGGCCGTGTTGCTCGACCGAAGCGACGTTCGCGTCAGCCATGAAACAGGCATCGCCGCCACGATCCGTTCGTCCATCGACAAGGTACGGTCAGGCGATCTCGGCTCCCTGCCAGTCGTCGTCGGCCTCGTCATCATCTGGACGGTATTCGGCGCGCTCAACCCGACATTCCTCTCTAGCAACAATCTCGCCAATCTGCTGTTCGATGCGTCGACGGTCGGCATCATCTCGCTCGGCATCGTCTGTGTGCTGATGGTCGGCGAGATCGATCTTTCGGTGGGCTCGATCAGCGGCTTCGCCTCGGCCATGGTCGGCATGCTCTGGGTCAATGAAGGCTGGCCGGTGGTACTCGCCATCCTCGCCGCGCTTGTCTTCGGTGGTGTGATCGGCACGATCTACGCTTTGCTCTTCAACCGTTTGGGCATGCCAAGCTTCGTTTCGACGCTGGCGGGATTGCTCGCCGTACTCGGCATGCAGCTCTATTTGCTCGGCGCCACCGGCTCCATCAATCTGCCCTATGGTTCGGCGATCGTGAACTTCGGCCAACTCCTGGTCATTCCGCGTCCGCTCGCCTATCTGTTTGCGCTCATCCCCGGCGTGGTGATGCTGTTTTCCGGCTTCGCCGTAGTTCGTCGTCGCAAGCAGGCGAACTTGTCGGCTCCTTCCGCCGGCGGCCTCGTTGCGAAAGCCGTCGCCATCACCGTGGCTCTTGAATTCGTCGCGTTCTACCTCAATCAGGATCGCGGCATTCCCTGGATGTTCGCCTTGTTCGTGGTGCTGGTCATCTTGATGGACTACGCGCTGACGCGCACGCAATGGGGCCGGTCGATGTCAGCGGTCGGCGGCAACCGGGAGGCTGCGCGGCGTGCCGGCATCAACGTGCGGATGATCTATACGAGCGCCTTCGTGCTCTGCGCCATGTTTGCAGCCCTCGGCGGTGTGCTGGCCGCGGCGCGTCTGGCCTCGGCCAGCCAGCAGGCCGGCACCGGAGACGTCAACCTGAATGCGATCGCCGCAGCCGTCATCGGCGGCACCAGCCTCTTCGGCGGCCGTGGCAACGCCTATTCGGCGCTACTGGGCATCATCGTCATCCAGTCGATCGCGAGCGGTCTTACGATGCTCGATCTGTCGTCGGCGCTTCGCTACATGATCACCGGCGCAGTCCTTGCCATCGCTGTCATCGTCGACTCGCTGGCTCGCCGGTCTCGCGCCTCGCATGGTCGTGGCTGATTTCATCACAAAGTAAGGATTGATATGAGACAGGATTTTGCCGGTAAAATCGCCGCCATCACCGGGGCCGCCTCCGGGATCGGGCTGGAATGCGCCAAATCGCTTTTGAACGAGGGCGCCAGCGTCGCCCTCATCGACAGGGCCGAGGATACTCTGAAAAGCCTCTGCGCCGACCTGGGACCGAATGCCCATCCCGTGGTCATCGACCTTCTGAACCCTGCAAGTGTGGCCACCATGATGCCGCAGATTCTGGAGAAATTCGGCAAACTCGACATCTTCCACGCCAATGCCGGCGCCTATATTGGCGGCGAGGTCGTGGATGGTGATCCCGATGCCTGGGATCGGATGCTGGATCTCAATATCAACGCGGCCTTCCGTTCCGTCCGGATGGTGCTGCCGCATATGGTCGAGCGGAAGACTGGCGACATCATCATGACCAGTTCTATTGCCGGCCTGGTGCCGGTGGTCTGGGAGCCGATCTATACGGCCTCGAAACATGCGGTTCAGGCATTCGTCCATACCGTACGCCGCCAGGTCGCCAAGCATGGCATCCGTGTCGGCGCAGTCGCGCCAGGGCCCGTGGTGACCGCGCTGATTAGCGATTGGCCGAAGGCGAAGCTGGACGAGACGATCGCCGCCGGCGGCCTTATGGAAGCGACCGAAGTGGCGGAAGCCGTCCTCTTCATGCTATCGAGGCCACGTAACATTGTCATTCGGGATCTGGTGATCCTGCCTTTAAGTACGGATCTCTGATGACGGCACCTTATTTCATCGGCATCGACGTCGGAACCGGCAGCGCCCGCGCCGGCGTCTTCGACGCGCGGGGACATCTGCTCGCCTCGGCCAAACGCCAGATCACCATCTGGCACGAGGCCGGCAGCATCGTCGAGCAGTCGAGCGAGCAGATCTGGAAGGCCGTTTGCGACAGCGTCAGGGAAGCTGTCGCGACTGCTGGCATAGTGGCAACCGATGTTGCCGGCATCGGCTTCGATGCGACTTGCTCACTTGTCGCGGTCACGGCGGATGGCGCGCCGGTGGCGGTCGGTCCGTCCGGCGATCCCGCTCGCAATATCATCGTCTGGATGGATCATCGCGCCGCCCGCGAAGCTCAGGAAATCAATGCCGGCAATCATGCCGTGCTGCGCTATGTCGGCGGCCGCATCTCGCCCGAGATGGAGACCCCCAAGCTCCTCTGGCTCAAGCGAAACCTGCCGCAATCTTTCGCAGCAGCCGATCATTTTTTCGATCTTGCCGATTATCTGACCTGGCGCGCGACGGGCTCACTGACGAGATCAATCTGCACGGTCACCTGCAAATGGACCTATCTCGCGCATGAAAAGCGCTGGGACGCCCAATATTTCAGGGATATCGGCGTCGGAGAACTGGCTGACGAGGATTTTGCCAGAATAGGCACTGACATCGTCGAGCCCGGCACTCCCCTGGGGAACGGTCTGAGCGAAGCTGCGGCCCGTGATCTGGGCCTTGCAGCCGGCACGCCCGTCGGCGCATCCCTGATCGACGCTCATGCCGGCGGCGTCGGCACCTTAGGTGGCCAAGACGCCAAGGGGAATGCCGATATCAGCAACAGGCTCGCCTACATCTTCGGCACATCAGCCTGCTCGATGGCCTCAAGCGAGACGGCGGTTTTCGTCGATGGCGTCTGGGGCCCCTATTATTCGGCCATGGTGCCCGGCCTGTGGTTGACGGAAGGCGGGCAGTCGGCGGCTGGAGCCGCCATCGACCATCTCGTCACCATGCATCCCGCAGCCGACGAAGCGCGGGCGAGGGCCGAGGCGGAGGGCCTCTCGCTGGTCGCCTGGCTCGATCGTCAGGCAGGCGAAGCCTGCAAGAATGCGTCCGACGCGGTCGTGCTCGCCAAATCCATACAGGTGGTGCCGGAATTCCTCGGTAACCGCTCACCCTTCGCTGATCCTGACGCCCGTGCCGTCATCTCGGGTCTGGCGCTGGAAACCGGCATCGACGATCTGGTCGCGCTTTATGTCGCCGGCCTTTGCGGCATCGGCTACGGCCTGCGGCAGCTGCTCGAAAAGCTGTCTCTGGATGGCATCGCGTGCAATCTTATCGTCGCGAGCGGCGGTGCCGCCCAGAGCGGCCTTGTGCGACAGCTTCTGGCCGATACGGCCAACATACCTGTCGCTGTTGCCGACACTGAAGAGCCGGTTCTTCTCGGAGCGGCCATGCTGGGCGCTACGGCCGGTGGACATTATGGCTCGCTCGCGGAAGCGATGGCGGCCATGTCGCGGCTGGCGAAATTGTTCTCGCCGGCGCACGGCGCCATCAAGGTGCTGCACGAACGTCGCTATGCCGCTTTCGAGCTGCTGCAATCGGCTGATCGGAGCATCCGCTCGTTGATGGCATCGTAGATGCCACCGCGGATGACTCGTCATCCACGGTGGCCGAGATCAGTCAGGAGTCGCTAACACGAGTTTTTTGTGATTGGAGATCGTGCCTGTCAGGACGGCCGCCACCGATAGCACCGGTTCTCGCTATCAGGCCTTCGAGGATGGTTCGCAACGCCTTCATCAGCAATTCCGGCATTTGACTTGCCTCCTCAAGAAGCCGGGTCAGCGGCGCTTACATAGCCGCGCCAGCCGCCGAATTCGGTGATATCCCGGGCGTCAGCGACGGCATGGACCTCGCAGAGAAACCCCGAGATGGAACTTCCATCATCGAGCGTGATCTTGCCCACGCCCAGCGGTGCCGGAATATTCTGGACGAACCGGGCGAATGCCGCAGGCGGCAGAGCCCAGACCTCAACTTCCACACCCTTGCCGGCAAAACCCGGATCGCGCACCAGTCCCGGCTTTGGCGGGACGGTGCCGGGGAGCGCAAAGAGCCGGTAGCTGCCATCCGTCCGGCAGGTTTTCAACTTATATCCGCCCGGCCGGGTCAGTTCATGGTTGAGCGGCATGCCGGTCAGATGCGCGCCGACGACCACGATTGGAACGAGGTCTTCGGCAGCCGGGGCTACGCGGCTTGCAGCGGGCAGCGCGGCCGTGCGGTCCTTGCCCATTCCGGCGTTCAGGGCGCGATGCATGGCGTCGGCGAAGGGAGCCAATGCTTCGTCGGTGAAGGCGGGGCCGACGAGCATCACGCCCGCGGGCAGATGGTCCTTGGCGTCAAAGCCGGCAGGTATGGCGATCGCCGCGCAGTCGAGCAGATTGGCGAAGTTGGTATAGCGACCGAAGTGGCCGTTCTTGACGATCGGATCGGCCCGCATCTCCTCGACGGTGTAGGTGGTGGGCGAGGTCGGCAGCATCAGGAAGTCGACCTTCTCCCATTCCACCTTCGTCTTCTGTCGCAAGGCTTCCAACCGGTACCGGCCTTCGAAGGCAGCGACCGCGTCATAGGCCTTTGCCCCTTCGATGATGGTCCGCACGGTCGGATTGAAATCACCAGCATTCGTCTCCAGAAAATCCTTCACCGCCGCCAGCCGCTCGGCGACCCAGGGGCCGTTGTAGAGCAATTCGGCCGCTTGCCGGAAAGGCGCATAGTCGAAGGGTACGATCTCTGCACCCAGCGATTTAGCCCGCTCGATGGCGGCGTCATAGAGAGCTTCGACATCCTTGTTGCCATAGAATTCGCGCTCCACGCCGTCGAGCACGCCGATGCGCGGGCGTGATGATGGCAGGTTTGGCGGCGCGGCCTGCCGCGAGAACGGATCGCGAGCGTCATAGCCTTCCATGATCCTGCGCACGGTAGTGCCATCTCTCACTGTCGCCGCAAAGACGGTGACGACATCGACGCTGCGGCAGGCAGGCACCACGCCGACATTCGGCACAAGCCCTGGCGTCGGCTTGATGCCGACGAGATTGTTGAAGGCGGCCGGGACGCGGCCCGAGCCTGCCGTATCGGTGCCAAGGGAAAAGCTCGCCAGTCCAGCCGCGACGGCGACGGCCGAACCGGAACTGGAGCCGCCGGAAACGTAGTTGCGGTCGAATACGGAACGCGGTGCGCCATAGGGCGAACGCGTGCCGTTAAGGCCGGTCGCGAATTGGTCGAGATTGGTCTTGCCGATGACGATGGCGCCGGCGGCCTTCAGCCGGGCGACCGTGGTCGCATCCTCTTCAGGATGATAGGCAAAGGCCGGGCAGGCGGCTGTTGTCGGCAGACCTGCGACGTCGATGTTGTCCTTGACCGCGAAGGGAACGCCCCAGAGCGGCAGGCTGTTCGGCTCGGGCACTCTTGCCAACAGCTCGCGGGCTGCCGCGCGCAGATCGTCATCCGGCGTCATGGTGATGAAGATCGCCGGATCGTCCGACGCTTTCCGTCTGGCGATGATCTCCTCCACCAGGTCGAGCGGTGACAGGCCTGCCGCATAGGCCGCTTTCAGCGAAGCGAGATCGAGAATGGTGGGAAGCATCAGATTTCCTCCAGAATGACGAGCACATCGCCGGCTTTGACGTTGTGCCCCGGGCCGGCGCGCAGATCGCGGACGCGCCCGGCGGCGTGTGCGGTGACGTTGATTTCCATTTTCATGGATTCGATGATGGCCAATGTATCGCCGGCGGCAACCGGCTGACCCTCTTCGACGAGTATTTTCCAGACGTTGCCGGGTACGGCACTTTCGATGCCGAAACAGCCTTCGGGTATGTCGCCGCCCAATCCGGGGCCGGCTCCCTCGTCGACGGTGAAACTGTCGAGACCGAGTTCCTTCCAGCGCTGGCGTTCCGCTTCGAAGGCGGCCTGCTGCTTGGATTTAAAAGCGCCGATGGTGGCTGCGTCGCGGGCAAGGCCTGCTTCATAGGCACCGTAGGAAAATTCCGTCTCCTCGATCTTGACGGGATAGCCTCCATGCGGGAAGGCGGCACGTGCCTCCGCCAGTTCCTCATGGCCGACGGGAAAGAAGCGGATCTGGTCGAAGAAGTTCAGCAACCACGGCCTGCCTCGGGCAAAGACCGGTGTCTGCCGCCAGCTGTTCCAGACCTGGATGGTGCGGCCGAAAAGCTGATAGCCACCCGGGCCCTCCATGCCATAGATGCACATATAGGCGCCGCCTATGCCGACGGCATTCTCCGGCGTCCAGGTGCGGGCCGGATTGTACTTCGTCGTCACCAGCCGATGGCGCGGGTCGATTGGGGTCGCGACCGGTGCGCCGAGATAGACGTCGCCGAGGCCGAGCACCAGATAGCTGGCATCGAAGACGATGTCGCGCACGGCCTGCTCGTCGGGCAAGCCGTTGATCCGGCGAATGAACTCGATATTCGATGGGCACCAGGGTGCGTTTGGCCGCACGAGTTCTTGATATTTGCGCATGGCGAGTTCGGCATCCGGATCGTTCCAGGAGAGCGGCAGATGCACGATGCGGCTCGGGACTTTGACCTCCTGCGCTGCCGGGAGGGCCGCCTCGATCTCGGCAAGCAGGCCCAGCAGGCGCGTGCGCGTGAGCGTGGTGCCGTCATAATGGATCTGCAGCGATCGGATGCCGGGTGTCAGGTCGATGATCCCTGGCAGGCGGATCTCAGAGACGGCCTGCATCAGCAAGTGCACCCGCAGGCGGAGCGCGATATCGAGAGTCATCGCGCCATATTCGACCAGCAGATTGTCGTCGCCCTGGCGGCGATAGACGACGGGAACCGGTCCATGCTCGTTCTGGCCGACGATCGCCGATCCAGCTTCATCACCGATGCGCCGCACCACGGGACCGGCGACAGGATCTTGCGCACGCTCGGCCGGATGAAACCGGATTTTATCGCCGGGCTTGAACTGACCCATTTTCCATTGCTCGTCGCGGGCGATGACGGCAGGGCAGACGAAGCCACCGAGGCTCGGGCCATCGGGTCCGAGAATGATCGGCATGTCGCCGGTAAAGTCGATGGCTCCCACAGCATAGGCATTATCATGGAGATTGGAGGGGTGAAGGCCGGCTTCGCCACCGTCGCTGCGCGCCCATTTGGGTGCTGGGCCGATCAGACGCACGCCGGTGCGGGCGCTGTTGAAATGCACCTCGTATTCGGTCGAGAACAGCGTCTCGATGTCGTCTTCCAGAAAGAAGTCCGGCGCGCCATGTGGGCCATAGAGAACGCCGACCTGCCAGTTGCGGGTCAGCGGCGCCGGTGCCTCAGCTGCTTTGGCGGGCAGTTGCGGTGCGCGGGCCAGCCGCAGCACATGGCCGGTCTGGAGCGTGCCAATGGCGTGGCCGCCGAATTTCCCGAGGCCGAAGGTCGCTCTCGAGCCGAGCGTGACGGGGGCTGCAAAGCCGCCCGCAACCGCGAGATAGGAGCGCTGGCCGGCACCCTCTATCGCGCCGATCACAACCGTCTGTCCCGCCTTGATGGTGACGGCTTCGTCATGCGGCAGAGGGAGGCCGTCGAGGCTCATCGGCATGCGCGCGCCTGCGAGAGCAATGGTGATGTCCGAGAAGATCTTGAGTATCGGGCCGGATACGGTGAGTTCCAGCGCCGCCGTCTCATCGGCGTTGCCGACGAGCCGATTGGCATGGCGGAACGAGCGCTCGTCCATCGGGCCGCTCGGCGGCACGCCGACATGCCAGAGGCCGAGTCGGCCGGGTAGGTCCTGTATGCTCGACTGCGCGCCCGGCGCAACAACTTCTATGATATCGGGCACGAAGGCGAAGTCCTTGAGCGCGGTCGTCGCCACATCGCCGCTCGACAGCAGATCCGATCCCGCAATCGCCTTGAGATATTCGAGATTGGTCTCGATGCCGGCGATGGCGCTTTCCGCAAGCGCGTGCTTCAACTTCTCGATCGCGGCAGGTCGGTCTTCGGCCGTGACGATCACCTTGGCGAGCATTGGGTCATAGAAGGGCGTAACTTCCGTGCCGGTCTCGATCCAGCCATCCACGCGCGCACTCGCCGGGAAGGCGACTTCCGTCAGCAGACCGGCACTGGGCCGGAAGCCGGCATGCGGCATCTCGGCATAGATGCGAGCCTCGATCGCAGCGCCGCTCGGAGTCAGATGGTCGTTGCCGGTGATCACATCCTCGCCAGCCGCCTGGCGGATCATCCATTCGACGAGATCGATGCCATAGACGGCTTCCGTGATCGGATGCTCGACCTGCAGGCGGGTATTGACCTCGAGGAAATAGAATTCCTCGCGCAGCGGATCGTAGATGAATTCCACCGTCCCGGCGGATTGGTAGCGCGCGGAGGTGCCCAGCGCCACGGCCGCGGCGTGCAGACGCTCTCGCACGGCGGGCGAAAGACCGGGAGCGGGAGTTTCCTCGATCACCTTCTGGTTCCGGCGCTGCAGCGAGCAGTCGCGCTCGCCGAGCGCGATCACCCGTCCCTCGCCATCGCCGAAGATCTGCACCTCGACGTGACGGGCCTTGGAAACGAAGCGTTCGAGATAGACGCGCGCGTCGCCGAAGCTCGCCTTGGCCGTGCGCTGCACGCTTTCGAAAGCGGCCTTCAGACTATCGGCATCCTCGCAGAGCTGCATGCCGATGCCGCCGCCGCCCGCTGTCGATTTTAGCATGACCGGGTAGCCGATCTCCGCGGCGGCCGCTAGCGCCGCCTCGCTCGTGTCGACAAGACCGCTGCCCGGAAGTAGCGGCACGCCGCTTGCTCGCGCCAGCCCGCGCGCCGTGTGCTTCAGGCCGAAGGCGGCAATGTTTTCCGGCGTCGGGCCGATGAAGACGATGCCTTCTTCCGCCAGCCGTTCGGCAAAACCGATGTTTTCCGAAAGGAAGCCATAGCCAGGATGAACGGCTTCCGCGCCAGTCGCCTTGCAGGCCGCTATGACGGCATCGACATTGAGATAGCTTTCGGATGCCGGTGCGGGGCCGAGCCTCACGGCCTCGTCGGCCATCAGCGATGCCTTGGAAAACCGGTCGGCGTCGGAATAGACGACGACGGAGGCGATGCCCATGCGTTTCAATGTCCGGATGATCCGGACGGCGATTTCGCCTCGGTTGGCGATCAATATCTTTTTGAACATCTCAGGCCTCACCGTCCCAGACGAGAACCCGGATCGGCGTCGGATCGAAACCGTTGCAGGGATTGTTGATCTGCGGGCAATTGGAGATGACGAGCAGCACGTCCATTTCGGCCTTCAGCTCGACATAGTCGCCAGGCGCTGAAATACCGTCGACGATCGTCATCTCGCCTGATGGTTCGATCGGCACGTTCATGAAGAAATTGATGTTAGGCACGACGTCGCGCTTGCTCATGCCGTGCTTGGAGACCTCCAGAACGAAATTGTCGCGGCAGGCATGGAGATACTTCGTGCCATGGCCGAAGCGCACCGTGTTGCTCTCGCAGGAGCAGGCGCCGGCCGAGGTGTCATGGCGCCCGCAACTGTCGGCGGTCATGGTCAGCATAACCCGGCCCTCGTTGGAGATAATCCGGGTGCCCGTGGAGATATAGGCCGCACCCTGCTCGCGTATGGTGTCCTGGCTGGAGTAGCGCTCGGAGTGATCCTTCGCGTTGTAGAACAACGTGTCGATTGCCTGCTGGCCGTAACTATCCTCGATGCGCAGGGTCTGGCCCTTTCGAATGATGGTCGAGAAGGGTGCTTCGGCAGCGATCGAGTGATCTTGCGCGGCGTTATCGAGGGTGCGGCTGGATGCGGTCTGGATGAAAGTGGTCATGATATCGATCCTCGCTCAGATCGCTGCCAGCGCGTTGTTTTCAAAGCCGCGCACGGCTTCGGCGGTTGCCGTCCGGCAAAGGTCGTCGGCGCGTGGCTCGGTTGCTGCGATGCGGGTGACCGTTACCGGATTGGGCCGGTAGTCGGGGTTGGGGTCGAGCGGATGCGGGCAATTGGAGAGGCCGACGATGATTTCCATCTCGGCGCGAAGCTCGATGTAGTCGCCCTCATGACGAAGCTCGGGTCTCCATTGGAACTTGCCGTCCTGGTCGACGCGGATGGGGGCAAAGAGCGAAAGCGCCGCCGGGATATCCCGCCGCTCAAGCCCGGCCTTGGTCGCAAGCAAAACGAGGTTGTCGCGGGTATTGCGCGTACCCTCGCCATATTTCGTGAGATTCGACGTGGCCGTGGAGCCGCCCATCAGGCAATCATGAGCGCCGGAGGAATCCTCGGTCACCGAAAACATCACCCGGCCCATATCGGAGAAGATCACCCGGCCCTTCGAAAGGGCGGTGGTCCATTGCATTTTCACGGTGTCGGGCAGGTTCAGCCGCTCGCTTGTTTCAGCCGCATTCCATGCGACGAGCGTTACCGTCGAGAAACCCTGCTGCTGGGCGATGCGCAACGTCTCGCCGCGCTTGATGCGGGTCGACCAATACCAGCCGCCCGGTATGACCTCCTGATGAACGACGCGAGCTGCGTCGACAGGCGGGGCGGGAAGGGGGCTTGGCGCGGGCAAGGCCTTGGGCGCGAACTCCAGTCCTTTCCTTTGATGTTCCTCATAGCGTGCGCGATTGGCGGCGATTTCTTCCGGCGAACGTCTGACGTGCTGCATGGCTAGATGTCTCCCAGCGGTGCCAGGTCGTCCCGGCGGTGCCCCGGGGAAGCGACCGGGCCGTCCCGGTCGGGGCTGAAGATCGAGGCTGCGCCGGCGATGCGCGGCGGCCAGATGGAAATGTCCTTGGTGATGGTCGCGCCGTAGCGCTCCTTTTCTTCCGGCCGGTCGCGGCGGCGCTCGAAGGCGACGACACGGGTGGCGAGCGTGAAGGCCTCGCGCATGTCATGGGTCACCATGACGACGGTCATCTGCGTTTCATGCCACAGCCGCTTCATCAGCGTATGGATTTCGGCGCGGATGCCGGGATCGAGCGCACCGAAGGGCTCATCGAGCAACAGCACCTTCGGCCGCATGATGAGAGCCTGGGCAAGTGCCAGGCGCTGCTGCATGCCGCCGGAAAGCTGGGCCGGATATTTGTTCTCCGCGCTAGCCAAGCCAACCTCGGCGATCAGCTGACGGGCTTCATCGAGGGCGCTCCGGCGCGCTGCACCAAGGAGCCTTGCCTTATAGCGGGCGGCGGTGAGTTCCTTGCCGAGCAGCACATTGCCGAGCACTGTCAGATGCGGGAAGACCGAATAGCGTTGAAAGACCACGCCGCGATCCGCACCTGGCTCTGACGGCAACGCCACGCCGTCGAGAAGGATATTGCCCCTGGTTGGCTGCTCCTGCCCCAGCAACATGCGCAGAAAGGTCGACTTGCCGCAGCCGGAGGGGCCGACCAGCGCGACGAAGGCGCGCGAATCCACGGTCAGTGACACGTCCTCAAGGACGATCTGGTCGCCATATTCCTTCCAGACCTTTTCGATCCTGAGTTCGCTCATGCCTGCTTCTCCAGCTCCGACCACGGGAAGACGGCGATGCGGATTCGGTCGAGCAGATAGTTCATGAGCACGGCGAGCAGCGTGATCCAGACGACATAGGGAAAGATCACGTCCATCGACAGGTATCGGCGAACGAGGAAGATGCGGTAGCCGAGACCGGCATCCGACGAGATCGCTTCAGCCGCGATCAGGAACAGCCAGGCCGGGCCGAGCTGCAATTTCAGGCAGGTGATCAGCCGTGGCAGGATCTGCGGCAGCACGACGCGAAGAGCGATCTGCCAGGAGGAGCCGCCGAGCGTTTCGGCCTTGACGATCTGCTCGCGCGGCAATTCCAGCGCCTTCAGTGCCAGATCGCGTATCATCGTTGGCGTGACGCCGATGACGATCAGCGCGATCTTCGACGTTTCGCCCAGGCCCATGGCGATGAAGAGGATCGGCAGAAGCGCCAAAGGCGGCACCATCGAGATGACGGCGACAAAAGGCGAAAGCAGCGCTCTCAGATAAGGCAACATGCCGATGAGCATGCCCAAGCAAAGCGCGATCGCTGTGGATATGCCGAGACCGGATAGCAGCCGAACGAGGCTCGCCCCCGTATCGGACCACAGCAGATAATCTCCCGTGCGCGGGTCGGCGATGAAGGCCATGCGGTCGATCGCATCGGCAAAGCCGGCAAGATTGGGCAGCAGCTTGTCGTTGGCGTTTTCGGCAAGCCGCGCGGCCGAACCGATGGCATAGGCGACGATCAGCAGCGCAAAGGGCAGCAGCGTCAAGGCAAGCTGTGCGCCCGGGCTCGGCCTTGTGTTGATCCAACGCATGAACAATGCTCCGCGAATGAAGGAACGGGGCGGCGCTATCGCGCCGCCGATGGATCTTTCGCTCAGAGCGAGGCGTCGGCGGCTGCCTTCATGTAGCTCTCGGTGAAGCGCAACTTGACATTCTTGCTGTCGCCGAGAACCTTGCCATCGGGCATTTCGATGCCGATGACATCGGCGGAAGCAGCGCCATTGCCGAGCAGGCCCTTCTGGAACAGGAAGTTGCGCACGAGATCCATCGTCTTCGGCAGGCTCGGCGATGCGGTGAAGGCGACGGCGTCGGCCGGCTTGTCGAAGAGCTTGGTGGCTGCAAGCTGGGCCTCGAAGCCCTTGATATCCGTGCCCGAGGCCGCGCCCATCGCCTCGCGGGCAGCCTTGCCTTCCGCCGTGTCGGCCTTCATCAGCGCCGCCGTTTCATACCAGATGCCGGCCAGCGCCTTGCCGAAATTCGGGTTGTCCTTGAGCACGTTGCTGTTGGCGACCATCAGGTCGATGATCTCGCCCGGCACCTGCGAACTGTCGAACACCTTCTTGGCGGTGGGGTCCTCGAGAATGGTCGAGACCAAGGGGTTCCAGGTCACGACGGCGGAGACATCAGGTGTCTTGTAGGCCGCGACCATGTCGGCGTCCGAGGTGTTGACCACCTTCACGTCGCGTTCGGTCAGCTTGATGCTGTCGAGCGCGCGGGCGAGCAGGTAGTGGGAGACCGAATATTGGACGAGATTAATGTTCTGGCCCTTGATATCGGCAAGGCTGGTCTTGTCCTTGAGGATCACGGCATCATTGCCGTTGGAGAAGTCGCCCACGATGACGGCAGTCGTGTCGACGCCGCCCGCCGCTGGGATCGACAGGCCGTCCATATTGGTGAGCGTCACGGCATCGAAGGCGCCTGCCGTGTACTGGTTCATCGATTCGACATAGTCGTTGAACTGGGTGACGTCGATGCTAATGCCGTATTTGTCGGCCCATTTCTTGACGATGCCGTGGTCGGCGGCATAGCCCCAGGGCATCCAGCCGACATAGATCGACCAGGCGACCTTGAAGCTGGTCTTGGGTGCTGCGCTGGCGGCGGAGCCGAGCCCGAGAGCCAGCGATACCGAAAGAGCGGTTACGGAAAGGATCTTTGAAAAAGTCTGCATAGAAATTCCCCTTTTGCTTTTCGTCAAAAGGGATCGGCAAAGACCATCGCGCCGCCAATCCCTTGGCTTACGAGGTCTCCCGGGCTTTTGTCCCGCCGTGCATCCGGTGGGATTTCTCTCCCGACCGGTGGCAGCTCTCGGACCAGTCACGCTCCCAATGGAGCGCCGGAACCCTAGCCACCAACTCAACGGTAACGAAGCAAGTGGCGTGCCAAATCACAACTCATTGATTTTATTTGGTGATGTGATTGAGCGGCAATTTCTGAAATCAATAGTGCATGCACTTGCGCGAAAAATGTGCAGTTTCTGACGAATCTTCCGGCAATGAGGGGCTGTGTGCAATCGCTCGCCTTTCCGTGGAGCCGTCCAGCCGCATGTCGCCGTCGCGGCGGCTTTGGCCGTAAGCGGATAAGCGGCCCGCGGCGGGACTGTGCTATTGCTCGACAATCCCAACGGAACGAGGATTTCAGATGGATTCTCCGCAGCGCCCCATGCCGACCGAGGCGGGTATCTTGCAGTTCATGGAGATCTGCGATTCCTTTTATCCGCCGGACGCGGTGACGGCTTCCATCGGACAGCAACGCCAATGGTATGACGCGCTCTGCGCTCGCTTCGACCGACCATTGCCTGATGGCATGCGCATGCGCGATGAGCTTGTGTCGGGAACGATTCCGGTCAGGCGCTATCAGCCGGCCGACATCCGCACCGCAACCTGCCTGCTCTATCTTCACGGCGGCGGCTTCGTCGTCGGCTCGCTCGAAAGCCACCACGCGATTTGCGCCGAGATTGCCGACCATGCCGGAGCAGAGCTTATCTCCGTCGACTATCGTCTGGCGCCGGAGTATCGCTGGCCGGCGCAGACGGATGATTGCTTCAGCGTTCTCGGGCAATTGCTTGCCGAGGGAAAGACCGTCGTGCTGATCGGTGACAGCGCCGGCGGCAATCTCGCGGCTGGATTGGCCATCCGCGCGAAGGCCGACGGTCTTTCGGGGATTGCGGGTCAGATCCTCATCTATCCCGCGCTCGGCGGCGATCTCGTCTCCGGTTCCTACCAGGAGATGGCGGACGCGCCGGGGCTGACGACCGCCGATGTCGGCTACTACCGCAGCGTCTTGCAGGCTCCATCAGGCAATCCCGTTGCCGAACCGCTTGCCTCGCAATCGGTTGCCGGCCTTCCCCCCGCCTTCATCACGGTAGCGCATTTCGATCCGTTGCGCGACGACGGCCGCAACTATGCGGCAAGGCTGGCGCAGGCGGGCGTCGAGGTCTGGTTCCGCGAGGAGCCGCAGATGGTGCATGCCTGGCTGCGGGCGAGACATATGAGCGACGGCGCCCGCGACGGCTTTGCCGCCATATGCGCCGCGGCAAGCCGGTTCGCAGGCACGCGCTGATTTACATCAGGTCGCGCGGGACGCGCTTCTCCTCGAACACTTTGCGGAAAATCTGCGTCTCGCCTTCATAGGCGGTGACGGAAGCGCTGACGATCCAGTCCGTTGCCGTGCAGGATATCGCCGATGTCGCGATCGTCCTAACGAACCAGTCGGGGCGTTGCATGTCGCATGTCCAGGTCGAAATGCCCTTCATCGACAGCGGATCGTCCGGTGCGATCGACCAGACTTCCTCGCGTAGCTGCCGCGTGGAAAGACCTGTACCGGGATGTTCAAAAAGTCCGGTATCCTCATGAATTTCATAGTGAGTTTTACCTGCCGAAAGGTCGCGCATCACCCGCCGTTTCGTCGAAGGCGGCGCATGTTCGATGTATTTCGGCAGCGGATCCGGATTATCGGGCTGCTTCAAGTCGATGACGTCATGCGCCCCCAGCTTTGGCAGGCCGAGGCCGATGGAGGCGAGGTCGATCGTCAGGCCCGGATCTTCCGGCGGCGGCAGGACCATCGGCCAGTAGGCCGTCGACAGGGACAGGCGGATGCGATGACCCTTGCGGAAGCGGTAGCCGCAGGCATCGAGCGTCAGCGTGACCCTGGTGCGCTCGCCCTTGCTCAGCGGTTCGGGCTCGGCATTGCTGTTGCGATGGGCGAGATTGAGCACGCCAAAGGAGACGCGCGTCGCCGTGCCGTCCGGATGGATATCGACAAGTCTTGCGCAGAGATTTGCCGTTTCCGCGTCGCATCGAAGCGTCAACGCAAGTACCGGGCGTCCCAGATAATCGTGATCCTCTACAAGCGGCGCCGTCTGGAAAGTGAGCGAGCCGGCGTCGTCGAGACGCTGATCGATCGCCATTTCCACGTCCGGCTTCAGGGTGAACCATTCGCCCGAGGCGGTGCCCGTGTCGAGCGGCGAGCGCAGATAGATGGGATGTTCGGGCGCATGTGGGATCGGCATGCCTTCCATCAGCGTGCCGAACTGCTCGACATAGAAGCACTGCATATCAGGCTTTTGCCATTCCGGCTTGGCGACCCAGAAACCAGGGTCGAAATCGCGGCGTGTTGCGGGTTTTATGGCATCGAGAATATAGGCGCGAACTGGCGGTATGCTTTCTGCTCCATTCTGGTCGCCGCGCAGCCAGCGGTTCCACCAGGCGATGGCCTCGCCGTGAAAATCGGCGCGTGGCTTCGGCCAGGCGAAATGCGGATATTTGTGGACCCACGGCCCGATCAGCGCCTTCGCCTTATTTCCGAGGCCTTCGACAGCCAACAGCGGCGTATTGCGATAGCCGTCCGCCCAGCCGGCAATGACGATAGCCGGGACATCGAACTCCGCGAAATTCTCGCAGATGGAGCCATGCCGCCAGAAGTCGTCGCGGCGTTGATGCTGAAGCCATTCCTCCATGAAGAAGGGTTCGTGTTCCAGGCGCTCCAACCACATCTCCCGCCAGCGCTCGCCGACGATGGCCGGATCGGGCGAACGCGATTGATAGCCGAGCATAGTCGCGGCCCAGGAGAGCTGCGCGGAGAGATGGCAGCCGTTCTTGTAGTGGATGTCGTCGTTGTAGCGATCGACGGTGGAGGCGATCGATATGACGGCCTTCAGTGCCGGCGGCTTCAAGGCGGCGACCTGCAGGCAGTTGAAGCCACCCCAGGAAATGCCCATCATGCCGACCGATCCGTTGGACCAGGGTTGTTCGGCGATCCAGGCGATCAGTTCGCAGGCATTGGCAAGCTCGAGCTCGGTATATTCACCATCGATCACGCCGTCGGATTCGCCGGAGCCTCTTATATCGACGCGCACGCCGGCAATGCCGGCGGCCGCAAAAACCGGGTAGGTCGATTCATCGCGGGGGCTGGTTCCGTCCCGTTTGCGATAGGGCAGGAATTCGAAGACGGCGGGCACGGGATCGTTTTCCGCATTGTCCGGCATCCAGATGCGCGCCGCCAGGCGCGTGCCGTCCTTGAGGGTGATCCAGTGATTTTCGATGGTGGTGAAGCTGCGGTCGGTCATGCGTTTCATTCCGGTATTGCAGGCAGGATTAAGATTGGGCGGAGGCCTTGAGATGTCGAGCATTCAATTTCCGGCGCTCTCCATTTTTCGCGTCGTCAAGACACGCTCCAACCAGCCGATTTCCATCTCGGGCACGGATTTCAGCAGCAGGTCCGTGTAATCATCGAAAGGCGGCGACAGTGCCTGTGATTTCGGTCCGAAGCGAACGAGCTTGCCGCGATGCATGACGGCGACGCTGTCGGCGATGGCGCGCACGATGGCGATATCATGCGTGATGAAGATGTAGGAGAGCTGGGCTTCCTTCTGCAACCTCAAGAGCAGCTTCAGAATTCCATCGGCAACGAGTGGATCGAGCGCCGAGGTCGGCTCGTCGCAAAGGATGAGCTCCGGCTTGGCGGCAAGCGCACGGGCGATTGCGACGCGCTGCTTCTGGCCGCCGGAAAGCTCGGCCGGGTAACGGTCGACGAAACCGGTGCCCATCTCAATCTGGTCGAGCAGTTCCTTCACGCGCGCCGTCTTCGCCGCGCCGTGCAGACCGTCATAAAAGGTCAGCGGGCGGCCGATGATGTCGCGCACGGTCTGGCGGGGATTCATGGCGGTGTCGGCCATCTGGTAGATCAGCTGTATCCGCCGCAATTCCTCGCGGGAGCGGTTTTTCAAGGCTGGTGTCAGCGGCTTGCCGTCGAAGGAAATCCGTCCATCGCTCGGGGGCAGCAGGCCGGTGATGACGCGGGCGAGCGTCGATTTCCCCGATCCGGATTCACCGACAACAGCCAGTGTCTGACCTTTTGGTACATGTAGAGAAACATCGTGCAATACCTTGAAACCGTTCGAATATTGCGCGTTGATATTCTCGATTTTCAGAAGCGCTCCCGATTGATCGGCGGTTTCCTCTCTCGCTATCTGGCGAACGTTGACGAGGGCGCGGGTATAGTCCTGTCGCGGCGCCTCGATGATCTGCTGCACGCTGCCGTACTCCACTTGCTTGCCGTATCGCAGCACCATGATGTCGTCGGAGATCTGGGCGACGACGGCGAGATCGTGGGTGATATAGAGCGCCGCCGTATGTGTTTCCTCGATAGCGTGCTTGATCGCCGCCAGCACGTCGATCTGCGTCGTCACGTCGAGCGCGGTTGTGGGTTCGTCGAAGACGATCAGTTCGGGGTTGGAGCAAAGCGCCATGGCCGTCATGGCGCGCTGAAGCTGGCCGCCGGAGACCTGATGCGGATAGCGCTCGCCGAATGTTTCCGGATTGGGCAGGCCAAGCACACGGAAGAGGTAAAGCGCGCGCTTCCTGGCCTCGTCCTTCGTCATCAGCCGGTGTTTGACGGTGGCTTCGATCACCTGATCGCCCAGCCTGTGCGCCGGATTGAAGGCGGCCGCTGCCGATTGCGCGACATAGCAGACACGGGCACCGCGGATCTTGCGGATGCCGGATTTGCCGAGCGGCAGGATATCGACGCCGTCGAGCAGCACCTGGCCGCCGGTGATCTCGGCGCCGCCGCGACCATAGGCCAGCACGGAGAGACCGATGGTGGACTTGCCGGCGCCGGATTCGCCGATCAGGCCGAGCACTTTGCCCTTCTTGAGATCGAAGGACACGCCGTCGACGATGGTCACGCGTTTCGGTGGCTCGCCCGGCGGATAGCTGGTTGCCTCGATCTTGAGATCGCGAACGGAAAGAAGCTCAGGCATCGCCACGCCCTCCCTTGAGGCTGGAGGTGCGCTTCAAGAGCCAGTCGACCACCAGATTGACACAGACCGCGAGCGCCGCGATCGCGGAGCCCGGTACGAGAGCGGCAGAGATGCCGAAGATGATGCCGTCCTTGTTGTCCTTGACCATGCCGCCCCAGTCGGCCGATGGCGGCTGGATGCCGAGGCCGAGGAAGGATAGGGTGGAAAGGAACAGGATCGAGAAGGCAAAGCGCAGGCCGAATTCCGCCAGCAGCGGCGAAAGCGTGTTCGGCAGGATCTCGCGGAAGATGATCCAGATCCTGCCTTCGCCGCGCAGCTTGGCGGCCTCGACGAACTCCATGACCGCCACATCGAGCGCCACGGCGCGGCCGAGACGATAGACGCGGGTGGAATCGAGGATGGCCATGACGAGGATCAGCACGATCAGGTTCTGCGGCAGCACCGCCAGCACGACGAGCGCGAAGATCAGCGTCGGGATCGACATCATCAGGTCGTTGAAGCGCGAGAAGATCGTGTCGATCAATCCGCGCGAGACGGCGGCGGTGAAGCTCAGGACGATGCCGAGCGAGAAGGAGATGATCGTCGCCGTCAGCGCGACGAACAGCGTCGTGCGTGTGCCATAGATCAGACGCGACAGGATATCGCGGCCGAGATTGTCGAGGCCGAAGAAATATTGCGCGTCGGCGGCCTGCCAGACATTGCCGACGACTTCGGTCTCGCCATAGGGGGCGATCCAGGGCGCGAAAATCGCGCAGAAGAAGGCGAGCAGAATACCGGCTATGCCGATCCAGGCGGTGATGGGGATCTCTCTCAATCTCATCGTGGATGCCTCAGGCGCGGGTTGGCGACGATCGCCAGAATATCGGCGGTCATGTTGAGGAGGATGTAGACGGCGGCAAAGATCAGCCCGCAGGCCTGGACGACAGGCATATCGCGCACGGTGACCGCATCGACCATGTACTGGCCCATGCCGGGATAGACGAAGACCACCTCGACGACGACGACGCCGACGATGAGATAGGCAAGGTTCAGCGCGATGACGTTGATGATCGGGGCCAGCGCGTTGGGGGCCGCGTGCTTGACGATGGCGCGGAAGGCAGACAACCCCTTGAGCTCAGCCGTTTCCATATAGGCCGACGACATGACCGAGAGGATGGCGGCGCGGGTCATGCGCATCATGTGAGCAAGCACCACGAGCACCAGCGTCGCCGTCGGCAGGGCGATCGCCTGCAGCCGGTCCATGAGGCCCATGCCTTCATAGACGGTGGCGGGAAAGGTCGCCACGCCGAATTTTACGGCGAAGAACAGGATTAGCAGGTAGCCGATGAAGAATTCCGGCAGGGAGATCGCCGCCAGCGAAACGACATTGATGATCTTGTCGGGCATGCGGTTCCTGAAATGCACCGCCAGCATGCCGAGGCCGACGGCGAGCGGCACCGAGATCAGCGCGGCGAAACCGGCCAGAAACAGCGAATTGCCGAGCCGCTTGCCAATCTGCTCACTGACGGAATTCTTACTGGCCCAGGAGGTGCCGAAGTCGCCCTGTACGGCGTTGCCGAGCCATTCCACATAGCGAGTGACGACAGGCCGGTTGAGGCCGAGATCGGCGCGAATGTTGGCAACCGCCTGCGGCGTTGCCGACTGGCCGAGATAGGTGGTCGCGAAATCGCCCGGCAGGGCTTCCAGCCCGCCGAAGATCAGGATGGAGACCGCAAACAGCAGGACGATGCTGAGCAGGCAGCGCTCGATGATCAGGGACAGCAGCGGAAAGCGCTGCTTGAACCTCAGCCCGGGCAGAACGGTTCCGGGGGATGGATTGGACATGGCCGATGCCTCGCGCTCTTGTTGTTTTACGCAATTCCGGATGGAAAACCGCTGCGCACTTTTCCTGGAGTTGCCCTAAACGTCGGGAGGACCGCGAAGAGAGTCCGCGGTCCAGGCTTCGTCAGAGATGAGGGCGTTGTCGCCCGGCTTCGGGCATCAGGCGTCCAGCCAGACGCGGGTCGCGACGTAGCCGTTCGACATGTCGTTGCCGATATCGTGGACGTAGCCCTTCACCTTCTTGGTGGAGGCGTTCACGAAATCGTTGAACATCGGCAGGATCACACCACCTTCGTCGCGCACCATCATCGCCATGGCACGGTAGAGCTCCTTGCGCTTGGCTTCGTCCAGTTCGGAGCGGGCCTGAAGCAGAAGCTTATCGAAGTCCGGGCGCTTAAAGCGGGTATCGTTCCAGTCGGCGGTCGACAGGTAGGCGGTGGAATACATCTGGTCCTGTGTCGGGCGGCCGCCCCAATAGGATGTGGAGAAGGGCTGGACGTTCCAGACGTTGGTCCAATAGCCGTCGCCCGGCTCGCGCTTGACCTCGATCTCGATCCCCGCCTTCTTGCAGCTTTCCTGATAGAGGACGGCTGCATCGACGGCGCCCGGGAAAGCGACTTCGGAGGTGCGCAGCAGCACCGAGCCGCTATGGCCGGACTTCTTGTAGTGGAAGGAGGCCTTGTCTGGGTCGTATGTGCGCTGCTCGATGCCTTCGGGGAACAGGGCATAAGTGTTGTTGATCGGGAAATCGTTGCCGACCTTGCCATAGCCGCCGAGGATCTTCTTGACCATGGTTTCGCGGTCCATGGCGTATTTGAGCGCGAGACGCAGGTCGTTGTTGTCGAACGGCGCCGTGGTGCAATGCATGATGAACACGTAGTGGCCGCGGCCGGCCGTCGCCAGGATCTCGACATTCGGTGCGCGCTTCAACAGGTCAACCGTCTTAGGGTCGACGCGGTTGATGTAGTGCACCTGGCCGGAGGAGAGGGCGGCGATGCGTGCCGTCGCATCGTTCATGCCGATGATTTCGATTGAATCGACATAGCCGCGGTCGGTGCGCCAGTCGTCCTTGTTCCGCTCGAACGTGGCGCGCACTCCGGGTTCGAAGCTGACCATCTTGTAGGGGCCGGTGCCGATCGAGGCGAGGGGATCGTCATAGCCGCCATTCGGCTGGATGACGAGATGATAGTCGGTGAGAAGCAACGGCATGTCGGCGTTGCCTTCCGTCAGCGTCAACACGAGGTTGCCGCCGTCGGCCTTGATCTCCTTGATCGACTTCATGACGCCGAGCGCGCCCGACTCCGACTTCGCATCGGTGTGGCGCTTGAGGGTGGCGACGACGTCGTCGATCGTCAGATCCTTGCCGTTGTGGAACTTCACGCCCTTGCGGATCTTGAAGGTCCACGTAGCGGCATCCTTCGACGGCTCCCAGGATTCGGCAAGCGACGGAACGGCAGCGCCGGTCAGTGGGTGGGATTCCACCAGCATGTCGCCCCAGCAACGGCCGACGCAGAACATGACTTGAGACAGGAATTTCGCCGGATCCTTGGAATCGGTCGCAGCTCCACCTTCGAGGCCGAGCTTCAGATGCCCGCCGCGCTTCGGCTCGGCCGCCATCGCGCTTTCGGTAAAGAGCTGGTCGGCGAGTGCCAAGGTTACACCGGCTGCCATTGCTCGTCCCATGAATTCGCGGCGGCTGAGCCCGCCCGAAGTCACGCGGCTTGCCAGATATTTCGTGTAGTCGTTCATTCCCCTGTTCCTTCTTTTTGCCGTGTTGACAGAAATTCCCGGGCAGCGCACTTCACGTCACGGTTTCCTCTTCCGCGTGAAGCCTGTTGCCCGCGATCATGCGGGAAAATGCTGCGGTTGCCGCCGCTTTTCACTTTCCTTTCCAGATGGGGGCCCGCTTCTCCGCGAAAGCCCTTGCGCCTTCCAATTGATCCTCGCTTGAATAGAGGGCGTCGACGGTCGCAAACTGCCGTTTGGTGATCTTGTTCATGGCAGTCTGAAACGTCGTTCCCTCCGCTTCGCGAACTATTTCCTTTATGGCCGCATAGACGAGCGGCGGCCCGCTTGCAAGCAGACGGGCAAGTTCCCAAGCCCTGTCCATCAGCTTGTCGGCCAAGACGATCTCGTTGACGAAACCCCAGCGATGCGCCTCTTCGACATTGAGCCAGCGGCCGGTGAGCAGCATATCCATGGCGATGTGATAGGGAATGCGCTTCGGCAATTTGATCGACGCCGCATCGGCGACAGTGCCGGAGCGAATTTCCGGCAGCGCGAAGGTTGCGTGAGCGGCCGCGATGATCAGATCGGCGGAAAGCGCGATCTCCAGGCCACCGCCGCAACAGATGCCGTTGACGGCGCAGATGACCGGCTTGTTGAGATCGCGCAGCTCCTGCAGGCCTCCAAAGCCGCCAACGCCATAGTCTCCGTCGACAGCGTCACCATCAGCGGCAGCCTTCAAATCCCAGCCGGCTGAAAAGAATTTTTCGCCGGCGCCCGAAACGATGGCGACGCGCAGATCCGAATTGTCGCGGAAGTCGCGGAAGATGAGCCCCATGGTACGGCTGGTCGCCAGGTCGATGGCATTCGCCTTCGGCCGGTCGATGACGACCTCGAGGATACCGTCGTCGCATCGGGTGCGAATGGGGTCTTGCAACTTCTGCTACCTCCTTCGCCGGATGAGGGCATCCGCGGCAACGACGCCGCGTGATTCACCCAAGACCATCAAGGGATTAATGTCCAGTTCTTCGAGCAGCGCGGCGTTCTTTACGACATATTCTGCCGCTGATACGACGGCGTCGGCAACGATTTCGAGACTGCTTGCAGCACTGCCACGATAGCCTTCGATGAGCTTGCGGATCTTCAGCCGTGAAATCCTGTCCAAAACCTCCGCTTTCGTCACCGGAAGCGGCAGGACAACGGAATCTTCAAGCAATTCCACGAGGATTCCGCCCGCGCCGACCGTCAAGGTCAGGCCGACGACGGGATCGCGCACCGCACCGACAATGAGCTCGGCGACAGGGCGCTCGATCATCCGCTCGACCAGATATCCGCGGGCGATGGGAGCCATGCCTTCGGCCGCATCTTTGACTGCATTCTTATCCCATAGGTTGAGCTTGACGGCACCCGCTTCGGACTTGTGCTCTATGCCGAGCGCCTTGAGTGCGACGGGGAAGCCAATTTGCTGCGCAGTTTCGGCTGCCTCATTTGCTGTAGCGGCCGTTCTTCCGAGCGGAACCGTAAGGCCGGCAGCGGCAAGCTCCGCCTTCGCGGCCGCTTCGCTCAAGGTTTCGATCTCGCCCGCGTCTGCGGGCTGGTCCAGCAACGGCAATGGCCGTGGCTTCTTCCAAACTCTGGCGATCCCGCTCGCGACATCGGCGGCCGCCAGTGCTTCGCTGATGCCGCAGAGCGGCACGATGCCGGTTTCGATGAGCTGCTTGGCGATCGGTTCCGGCAGATTTTCCGGCAAGGTCGCGAGGACGCCGGCCCGGGCGCCGCTTCGCTTGGCGGCAGCGGCGACAGCAGAAACGGTCGTCATCCAGTCCGAACCGTCGCAGCGATCTTCCCGGGGAAAATCGAGCACGACCAGATTGAGGGCATAACCGCCTTCGAACATGGCGGTGAAGGCATCCGTCTGGCGGGAGAGATCGCCCCAGACGAAGGTGTGATAGTCGAGCGGGTTCGAGAGTGTCACCATCTCGCCGAGGCTCGCGCGCAAGGCCGGCAGCTGCCCGGGTTTCAGGGCGCGAAATTCCACGTTCCGGCCGACGGCTGCATCAGCCATCAGCGATGCCTCGCCGCCTGAACAGCTCATCGAGGAGATCGCATTGCTTTCGAGCGGGCCGGCGACATGCAGGAGCTTCAGTGTTTCGATAAGCTCCGGCAACGTGGTTACGCGACCGATGCCCAAGCGATCGAGAACGGCGTCAGCAACGGCATCGCTGCCTGCAAGCGAGGCCGTATGCGAGATTGCGGCGCGTTGCGCCTGTTCGGATTTGCCGACCTTCAGGGCGACGACCGGTTTTTTCAGCTCGCGGGCGCGGGCGGCAAGAGCCTCGAGCGCACGAATATTTCCGAAGCCCTCGATATGCAGGCCGACTGCCGTCACGCGCGGGTCGTCGAGAACGGCATGGGCAAGATCCGATAGCCCGATCTGCGCCTGGTTGCCGGCCGTCATCAGGTAGCTGATGGGCAAGCCGCGCCGCTGCATGCTGAGATTGATGGCGATGTTGGAGGATTGGGTGAGGATCGCAACGCCGCGCTCGCTGCGCACGATGCCATGCTGATCAGGCCAGAGCAGGGCGCCGTCCAGCCCGTTGATCATGCCATAGCAATTGGGACCGACGATCGGCATATCGCCGGCGGCTTCGACGAGGGCTTGCTGCAACTCCGCTCCATCCGCCAGCTCCGAAACCGCCTCGCTGAAACCGGAGGCGTAACAGACCGCGCCGCCCGCGTCTCGTGCCGAGAGGGCTCGCACGATCTCGACGGTCAGCATCCTGTTGACGCCGACGAAGGCGGCATCCGGCCCATCCGGCAGCTCCTCCACGGAGCGATAGCAGCGGCGTCCAAGCACGCTTTCCAGCGTCGGATGCACCGGCCAGATGTCGCCGGCAAATCCCATCAGGTCGCACTGCTCGATGACCCGTCGCGCCTCGCGACCGCCGAAGACGGCGATCGTTCTGGGTCTGATGAGGCGGTCGAGCGGGCGTGGCGTCATGTCGTCATGCTCCGAACGGCCGAAGCAGGTCGCGGCTGATGATGTGCCGCTGGATTTCCGAGGTTCCGTCCCAGATGCGCTCGACGCGGGCGTCGCGCCAGAAGCGGGCGAGCGGCAGGTCGTCCATCAGCCCCATGCCGCCGAAGATCTGGATGGCTTCATCGGTGACGCGAGCCAACATCTCGGAAGCATAGAGCTTTGCCGAGGCGATCTCGCGATTGGCTGGGATGCCGGCATCCAGCTTCCAGGCGGCGGACAGCGTCAGGAGGTCGGCGGCGTCGATCTCGGTGATCATGTCGGCGAGTTTGAACGACACGCCCTGATTGGCGCCGATCGGCTTGCCGAATTGCTTTCGCTCGGCGGCATAGGGCAGCGCCAGGTCGAAGACGCGGCGAGCCCGCCCGACGCAGGTCGCCGCAACCGTCAGCCGCGTTCCGTACAGCCATTGATTGGCGAGATCGAAGCCGCGATGCACCTCACCGAGCACCTGCGATTTCGGCAGACGGCAATCGGTAAAGTTCAGAATGGCATTGTGATAGCCGCGATGAGAGACCGAGTCATAACCCTTCACGATATCAAAGCCCGGCGTACCGCGGTCGACCAGAAAGGCCGTGATCTTCTTCTTGACGCCTTTCGAGGTCTCTTCCTCGCCGGTGGCGGCAAAGACGATGACGAAATCGGCGACATCGGCATGCGATATGAAATGCTTGGTGCCGTTGAGGATGAAATCATCGCCATCCTGCCGCGCCGCGCATTTCATGCCGCGCATGTCGGAACCGGCGTCCGGTTCGGTGATGGCGAGAGCGTCGATCCGTTCGCCACGCACGGCCGGCAGAAGATAACGTTCGCGCTGCTCGCCTGCGCAGGCCATCAGGATGCCGGAGGGGCGACCGAAGAAAACCGTCAGTGCCATCGAACCGCGGCCGAGCTCGCGCTCGACAAGAGTGAAGGTCAGATGATCGAGGCCGGCGCCGCCGATCTCCTCGGGAAAGCCACAGGCATAGAAGCCGAGCTCGATGCATTTGCGCTTGATATCCTCGGCAACATCCGGCGGCACGATGCCGGTGCGCTCGACCTCGTTCTCATGCGGATAGATCTCCGTCTCCACGAAGTCCCGGACCGTTTTGACGATCATCTCCTGTTCTTCGCTGAGTCCGAAATTCACGGTCGCTTCCTCCTAGCGTTTTTGTCCCACATGACGGCCGGCTCCCTCCGGCATTGGCAGTGCTGCATGCGCGGCGGCGATCGGCCTTAGTCTCACCAGCACCTCCTCCGGTGCGGCAACAGCCTTGCCCGCCTTGGCATCCACATGCAGGAGCATGTGTTCCGCGGTGGCGATCACATCGCCGCTCGCCGTGTCGTGTAGCCTATGGAAAACATGCAGCCGCTTCTCGTCCGATGCGAGGACCTGGCAGGTCGAATGGATGGCCTGTCCGAGCTTGGCCTCGCCGATATGGCGGATATGGGTTTCCACCGTATAGTAGCTGTGGCCGCGTTCGACATAGTCGAAATCGACGCCGATCAGGCGCAGAAGCGCATCCGAAGTGTCGCCGAATACCTGCAGATAGCGATGCTCGGTCATGTGGCCGTTATAGTCGACCCATGCCGGGCTGACCTTGGTGTCGATCAGGCGCAGCGGCCTTGCCACGTCAGGCGGCGTCTTCTCGCCGCCGCCTGCCGCCCAGAGGCTCTGTTCGAAATCCTTGAGCAGCTTGCCGGCGCCCCAGCCCTTGCCGCCGTGGCCGCCTTTCAGGCTCTGCAGAATGCCGACGAGGTTTTCGTCACGGATGCGCTCCAGCTCGCGGATCGACAATCCGTTCGCCTGCTCGTCCGACTGCTGGCCGATCTTCTCGACGAGGGCGTCGTCGAGATCGACGACATCCATCAGCTTGGTCCAGTTCCATTGCAGGGCCGGGCCGAACTGCGCCAGGAAGTGGCGCATGCCCGCTTCTCCGCCGGCGATGCGATAGGTCTGGAACAGGCCCATCTGCGCCCAGCGCAGGCCGAAGGAGTAGCGGATGACGTCGTCCAGCGTCTCGACGGTGCAGATGTCGTCCTTGATCAGCCAGAGCGCCTCGCGCCACAGAGCTTCCAACAGGCGGTCGCCGACGAAAGCCTCGATCTCCTTGGCGATATGCACGCCCTTCATGCCGATCGGCGGCAGCCTGTCCATCGCGGCCTGGATCGTCGCAGCACTCGTCTTTTCGCCGCCGACGATCTCGACAAGCGGCAGCAGATAGACGGGATTATAGGGATGGGCGACGAAGAGGCGTTCCGGATGGCGCATGTCGCGTTGCAGATCGGTCGGCAACAGCCCCGAAGTAGAGGAGCCGATCAGCGCATCCGGTCGTGCCGCCGCGTCGATCTGCGTCAGCACGTTCCGCTTCAGGTCCAGCCGCTCGGGCACGCTTTCCTGAATCCAGTCGGCACCGGCGACGGCCGCTTCCAGCGTCTCGCGGAACGTCAGTTTGCCGCGCGGCGGAAGAGGGGCGCCCGTCAGCATCGCATAGGCTTTTTCGGCGTTATCAAGCACTTCGCCGACGATGCGGCTTGCCTCGGGATGTGGATCGTAGACATCGACATCGATGCCGGCCAGCAGAAAGCGGGCGATCCATCCGCCGCCGATGACGCCGCCGCCGATGCAGGCCGCCTTGTTGATCTTCGTCATCTGGGCCTCAGCGCTTCGTCAGTTTCAGTTTCTTGCGGACATCTTCGGGGCCGATGATGCGCGCGCCCATGCCTTCGACCACCTGCACTGCCTTTTCGACGAGCTGTGCGTTCGTGGCGAGCATGCCTTTTCCGGCATAGAGGTTGTCTTCGAGGCCGACGCGGACGTTGCCGCCGGCAAGGATAGCAGCCGCAGGGTAGGCCATGGCGTTACGACCGATGGAAAAGGCCGAGAAGGTCCAGCTGGTGGGAACGTTGTTGACCATCGCCATGAAGGTGTTGAGGTCGTCGGGCGCGCCCCAAGGGATGCCCATGCAGAGCTGGATGAGGACCGGGTCCTCAATAAGACCCTCCTCGGCAAGCTGTTTGGCAAACCAGAGATGACCGGTGTCGAAGGCCTCGATCTCGGGGCGCACGCCGAGATCGGTCATCTTCTTCGCCATGGCCCTCAGCATGGAGGGCGTATTGGTCATGACATAGTCGCCGAGGCTGAAGTTCATGGTGCCGCAATCGAGCGTGCAGATTTCGGGCAGGCATTCGGCGACATGGCTGACACGTTCGGCTGCGCCTGCCATATCGGTGCCCTTGGGATTCAGAGGCAGGGGGCTTTCGACATCGCCGAAAATCAGGTCGCCGCCCATGCCGGCAGTCAGGTTCAGCACCACGTCGACGTCCGCCGAGCGGATCCGGTCGGTGACCTCCTTGTAGAGATCGTTGCGGCGGCTGGCAGCGCCTGTTTCCGGATCGCGGACATGGCAGTGAACGATTGCGGCTCCAGCCTTGGCGGCGTCGATCGCCGAATCCGCGATCTGCTTAGGGGTGATCGGAACATGGCTGGATTTCGAAACCGTATCGCCGGAGCCTGTCACGGCACAGGTGATGAAGACATCTCGGTTCATCGCAAGAGGCATTTTGTTCTCCCTCGTATTGAGAGCATTACGCGGCATGCGACATCTTCATGCTTTGCATTATCGGAATCTGTCGATACATTATCGGAAATTTGAGATAATGGTTATGCTGACCCCCTCCGATACGCCACTCGACATCGATCTGCTGGTCCTGCCGGAAACGAACCTGATCCTGATCGCTTCGGTGATCGAGCCGCTACGCGGGGCCAATCGCATTTCCGGGGCAGAGATCTATCGTTGGCGCCTGCTGACGCTGGACGGCTCGCCGGTTGAAACAACAAGCCTCATTCCGGTGCCGGCATCCGGCGGTTTCAAGCCGATGTCGGATACGGCGCCACTCTTCGTGCTTGCCAGCTATAATTGGCGGCGCAGCGCCACGCAGGCGCTGAAGATGCAATTGTCGCAAACCGCGCGCCATCGTTCGATGATCGCGGGCATCGAATCCGGCAGCTGGCTGCTGGCCGAGGCGAGTCTTCTCGACAATGTCTCTGCCGCCGTCCATTGGGAAGATTTCGACGATTTCGCGCTTGCCTATCCGCAGGTGAAGGCCGTCAAGGACCGCTTCGTGATCGACGGGAAGCGTATCACCACGGCCGGCTCTTTGCCGACCGTCGATCTGATGCTCGAAATCATCCGTCGACGGCAGGGCTATTCGCTGGCGCTCGAGGTCAGCCGCCTGTTCATCTATGAGCCGGCTTCCACCCAAGGCGCGGCAGAGCTTTCCCCATCGACCGCGGGTCTGCGCATGCGTGATCCGCGGGTCGCGCAGGCCATCCGCCTGATGGAAGACCATATCGAGCAGCCGTTGGTTCTGGCGCGCCTGGCCCGCCGCGTCGGCATCAGCGCACGCCATCTGCAGGCGCTTTTCCAGGACAGCATCGGCGCGCCGCCGCATGTGCACTATCTGGCACTTCGACTAAACGCGGCGCGACGCAAGGTGATCGAGACGAAGGATTCCTTTGCCGAGATCGCGGCAGCAACCGGCTTCAATTCGGCCTCGGCATTCTCCCGCAGCTACAGGGCGAGCTTTTCCGAAAGCCCATCCGGTACGCGCCGCAGGCTGCGCGGCCGTATCACTGCTGCGGCAGAGCCGACATAGGCTGAAAGGCTTCGCGCACCCTCTCGGCAAGCTCCTGGATTGCCTCGCTCGAATGATAGGGATTGCGGCGAAGCACGACGCGGGAGGAATCGACGGGAGGAAAGCCGTCTTCGCTCGTCAGCTCCCTGCATCCATGCGGAATATTGCTGCGCGACAGCGTCGAAACGGCAAGGCCGGCCAAGACGGCATTCTTCAGGCCTGAACTCGTGTCGGCGACGAAGGCGATGCGATAGCGCAGCCCCGTTTGCTCTAGGGATCGCAGAGCGAAATCGCGACACCACGTCGAATTCCGGTAGACTGCAATTGGCAGCGGTGTCGCTTCGTGCAGGCGATGTACCAGTGAGGTTACCCAGACGGTGGGATCGATGCAGAGAATTTCGCCCGTCGTCTGATTGCTCCAGTCGAAGACGACAGCCAGATCAAGTTCGTCCTTCTCCAGGGCTGCAAGGTTTCGGGCGGTATAGTCGCAGGAAACGGTCACTTCGACAGCCGGATGTCTGACGGCAAAGGCGGCAAGTGCCGCAGGCAGAATGGTCTGGCTATACTCTTCCGGAATTCCGATCCGCACTGGTCCATCAAGGGGCTTGGTGCGAATGGTCGCGGCTGCTTCGTTCAGAAGCTCGATGACCCTCTGGGCATAGGGAAGCAGCTGATTGCCCGCTCGGGTCAGGACCGCTCCTCGCGCATTTCTGTCAAACAACGTTTCGCCGATCGTTTCCTCCAGGCGCTTGATCTGAGCGCTGACGGCCGACTGCGTGCGGCCGATGCGCTGCGCGGCCACGGAAAAATTCGATGTCTCGCTGATGACGAGGAAGGTTCGGAGCAAATCGCTTTCGATAGGGTCGTGCATCGGAGATCACAAATATTTCTGATAGCTACTATCTCTACTATTCGTTTGCCTGATGTCAAATATCGGCGCACACAGGAGGCGTTCCTTCGGTTTCCTTTCTGAGTCCATTACATGACATTCCAGTTCCCGACCCGCTCCGCTTTTGCCAGCGATTATGAGAGGGGCGTTGTACTTGTGGCTACGGCAATGCTTGCGTGGAGCTGCAGCGGCATCTACGCACGCCTTCTCACCACGGACATTTGGACGGCGATCGCCTGGCGATCGTTGTTTGGCGGCCTGTTCCTGCTGATTCCCAGCTTTTTCCTCGAAGGTGGGTTTTCACGGCGCCAATGGGCCTCGATCTTTCATCCGGCGGGCCTGGCGATGCTCGCCTGCCAGATGATAAGTCAGGCCTGCTTCATCGGCGCGCTTTACATGACCACGGTCGCAAATGTGACCATGATCTATGCGACGGCGCCATTTATCGCCGCGTTTCTTAGCTGGACCATGCTGAAGGAGCGCGTGGCGAAGCGGACGTTGATTGCCGGCGGCGTCTGCCTCATCGGTGTTGCCGTCATCGTCGCCTCCTCGATCGGTGGTGGTACCGGTGTCGGCGATCTGCTGGCGCTCGGCATGACAATCACTTTCGCCCTTATCATCGTCATCCCGCGCATGGATCGCAGCATTCCGATCCTGCCGTCGAGCGTTGTCGGCGGGCTCCTGACATTCTTGATCTTCGTGCCTTTCGCCTCGACAAGCTCGTTGGACGTTTATAACTGGCTTTTGCTGGCCGCCTTCGGGGCGACGAATTTCGCACTCGCCTTCGTCCTCTTCCTTTTCGGGTCCAGGCGTATGCCCGCGGCCGATGCGGCCCTCATCAGTTCGATGGAGATCGTGCTGACCCCTTTCTGGGTCTGGCTTTTCTTCTCCGAGACGCCGTCCGTTGCCACATTCATCGGCGGGGCGATCATCTTCGCGACGATCGTCTGGCACACGGCTGTCGATCTGCGACATGGGCGCCGTACTCGTGTGCCCGCCGAATAGGCTATAGCCATCGGCCCTCGTCTCGGCAAAGATAGCGGCTTGAGCCTCGATTTCACAAAAGCGATGAAAGCGATATGACCTCCAACGATCCCTTGCTCCGGCCCTATCAACTCAAGCACCTCACGCTGAAGAACCGCATCATGTCGACGGCGCATGAGCCGGCTTATTCGGAAGACGGCATGCCGACGGATCGATACAGGCTCTATCATCGGGAGAAAGCAAAGGGCGGCATCGCGCTGACCATGACGGCGGGTTCGGCAGTCGTCTCGCCGGATTCGCCGCCGGCATTCGGCAATCTCCATGCCTATCGCGACGAGATCGTTCCATGGCTGAAGAAGCTTGCCGACGACTGTCATGAATTCGGTGCGGCCGTGATGATCCAGTTGACCCATCTCGGCCGCCGCACCGGTTGGAACAAGGGAGACTGGCTGCCGGTGCTGGCGCCGTCGCCGATCCGCGAGCCGGCGCATCGCGCCTTTCCAAAGGCTGCCGAAGACTGGGATATTGAGCGGATCATCGCCGATTTCGCCGCCGCCGCCCAGCGCATGCAGGCTGCCGGCCTCGATGGCATCGAGATCGAGGCCTACGGCCATCTGACCGACGGGTTCTGGTCGCCGGCGACGAACAGGCGCGAGGACGAGTTCGGCGGTTCGCTTGAAAACCGCATGCGCTTTTCGATGATGATGACCGAGGCGATCCGCAAGGCGGTCGGACAGGATTTCATCGTCGGTATCCGGCTCGTGGCCGATGAGGATTGGGAGAAGGGGCTCTCGCGGGAGGAGGGCGTCGAGATCGCGCGGCGTCTCGCCACCTCCGGCAACATCGATTTTCTCAACATCATTCGCGGCCATATCGACAGCGACGCAGCGCTCAACAACGTCATCCCTATCCAGGGAATGGCGTCGGCGCCGCATCTGGATTTTGCCGGCGAGGTGAGGGCGGCGACCAAGTTCCCGGTCTTTCACGCTGCCCGCATCGGCGATGTCGCGACGGCCCGCCATGCAATTGCGGAGGGCAAGCTCGATATGGTCGGCATGACACGCGCCCATATTGCCGACCCGCATATCGTCAACAAGGTGATGTCGGGGCAGGAAGCGCGCATCCGCCCTTGCGTCGGCGCGACCTACTGTCTCGATCGCATCTATGAAGGCGGCGAAGCGCTCTGTATTCACAATGCGGCGACCGGCCGCGAGGCCGAGATGCCGCATCAGATCGAACGGGCAGCGGTGTCGCGGAAGGCCGTTGTCATCGGTGCCGGCCCAGCCGGTCTGGAGGCGGCTCGTGTCCTCGCCGAGCGCGGCCATACGGTTGATGTGCTCGAAGCAAGCGGGAAGGCCGGCGGTCAGGTCAATCTCCTCACCCGCAATCCGCGCCGCAGGGAGATGATCGGGATCATCGATTGGCGGCTGTCCGAATTGGAGCGGCTCGGCGTCACGATCCATTACGACGTCTATGCCGGGGCGGATGAGGTGATGGCATTCGAGCCCGATCTCGTCGTCGTGGCGACAGGTGGCATTGCACAGTCGCCCGAACTCGACGGTGGCGATGGCCTTGTCACGTCTTCATGGGACATTCTGGCCGGCGCCGTGAAGCCCGAGGGCCAGGTCCTGCTCTACGACGACAATGGCGGGCATCCGGGCATGTCGGCCGCCGAGGTCATCGCCAATAGCGGCGCCGAACTGGAGCTTGTCTCGCCAGAGCGTTTCTTCGCGCCGGAAATGGGCGGCATGAACCATGTGCCCTATGCGAAGACCTTCGCCGAGAAAAATGTCCGGGTCACCATCAATACGCGGCTGAAATCGGTGCGCCGCGACGGCAATGCGCTGGTTGCGGTTCTGGGGTCTGATTTTTCCGAACAGACGCTGTGGGAGCGCCGTGTTTCCCAGGTCGTGGTCGAGCATGGCACCGTCGCTAATGACGAGCTTTACCTTGAGCTGAAGCCGCTGTCGCGCAACCTCGGCGCAATCGACTATCCGGCCTTGATTGCGCGTCGTGCGCCGCTGCCGGCGAAAAACGAAGCGGGTGCATTCGACCTGATCCGCATCGGCGATGCGATCGCGAGCCGCAATATCCATGCCGCCATTTATGATGCGCTGCGCTATTGCTCGCTGCTGTGAGGCGGCGAGGCCACCGATCCGCGCTTGATCAGGCTCGTTTTGACGGCGGTGCGCTCGACCGGCATGTCCCTGCCGTTCAGTCTTGAAATCAGCCTTTCGGCTGCCTTCTTGCCCATCTCGTAGACCGGCTGGTCGACGACGGTGATTGGCGGCGTGGTGACGGTCGTCCAATCGGCATCCAGGAAGGAAATCATCGAGATATCGGCGGGTATGGACAGTCCGAGGGCTTGCAGCGACTTGAACACCCTCAGGCCGACGAGACTGTCGGATGCGACGAGCGCGGTCGGCACCGGCATTTCTTGCAACAGGTGTTTGACGACTGCATCCGTACGCGCCTGATCGGTGGCGCCGAGCCGCACATAGCGCTGCGGGTCTTCAATTCCCGCGGCAGCCTGCGCTTTCAGCACCCCTTCCACGCGCTCGCGCACTGCGGAGTTGGAAAGTTCGCGGCTGTCGGTAAGCCGCTCGTCGGCGGCGTCCATGGCCGATATATAAGCGATATGGCGATGCCCCGCGTCGAGCAGGTAGCGTGTGGCGGTGGCGGCCGCGTCGAAGTCATCGCCGGTCACGGAGTCGACGCCAAGCTCCGGAATGCTTCGGTCAAACAGCACAAGCGGCACTCCGACGCGGCGTATGTCCCGCAGGTGTTCCATTCGGTCGCATCGCGCCGGCGTGACGATGAGGCCATCGACGCGCTTGCCGATCAGCAGATCCACCGCCGATTTCTCCGCCTCCAGCTCTTCTCCGGAATTTGCGATGATGACATTGAAGCCGGCCATTCGGGCGACGTCGCTGATGCCGCGCACGGCGAGGCTGAAGAAGGCGTTCTCGATATCGCCGACGACCACGCCGATGATGCCGGATTTACCCGTCGTCATGCTGCGGGCGAGTTCGTTGGGGCGATACTCGAGCGCTGCGGCCGCGGCCGTCACCTGCGCGCGAATCTTGTCGCTGACCACGCCGTAGCCGCCCAGAACACGCGCTGCAGTGGCCTTCGAGACCTTCGCCGCCCTGGCGACATCGGCGACGGTAACGGAGCGTTTCGAAGCAAGCGGTTCTTCCATGGGATGACGACTACAAGAGTTGTTGACGGGAGGTCAATCTCAAGTTAACAAATATCTGGTGAGACCGGTCTCTTTATATTTGAGACCGGTCTCTTGTCCAGATATCCCTTTTGATAGTCGATCAGGGGTGTGGGCGAAGAATGCATGAATGCCGATAAGAGCATCCTTTCAGAGCGGAGAACGAACATGAAAATATCTGGCATCTTCTCAGCCATCGCGGCGCCCTTGCGCGCGGGCGTGCTGGCCTATCTCGTCGCGGCAAGCGTCGGCCCGGCTGTCGCGGCCGACAATCCCTATAATCTCATCGATCCGAACGTCATCAGCGTCGGCACCATGGGCGACTCCAAGCCCTATGCCTTTACCACGGCCGACGGTCAGTTCAGCGGCTTCGATATCGAACTGTTCCTCAACGTCGTCTCGCGCATGGGCTTTCCGAAGGATAAGGTGACCTTCACCGGCCAGGAGTTCTCGGCCCTGCTGCCATCGGTTGCCAATGAGCGTTTCGACGTCGCCGTCGCGGCGATCGGAACCACCGAGGCACGCAAGAAGACGGTGGATTTCTCCGACGGTTACCTTGCCGGCTATCTTTCGGTTCTGACCTCCGACGCCGCAATCAAGGACGCCGCCGGACTCAAGGGCAAGCGCCTCGGCGTCGTGCAGGGCACCTTGCAGGAGATCTATGCAACGAAGAATTTTACCGGAACGGACCTGGTCAAGTTCCCGGACAATAATTCGGCGGTCGCGGCACTCAACAATGGCACCGTCGCTGCGCATTTCCTCGATTATGAAGCCGCCAAGCAATATGGCGAACGCTATCCCGCGCTGAAGATCGCCGTGAACATTCCGTCCTTCGACGCGCCGGCAGGATTCGTCGTCAAGAAGGGCAATGATGCCTTCCGTGTGGCGCTCAACAAGGGGCTGCATGACGCGATGCAGGACGGCACCTGGAAGACGCTTTACGAAAAGTGGTTCCCGGGTTCGCCGATGCCGGACCAGTATCTTCCCAAGAAGTAAGGCCGCGCTTCGCCCGGCTTGCCGGGCGGAGCATCCGCCTGCTCTCGAGAATTTCATGGGGAATTGAATGGACTGGCTAGAAAATCTCCGCCGCAGCTTCCTTGATTGGGATGCGATGGCGGAAGTCCTGCCGAGCATGATCACCGTCGGTTTGAAGAACACGCTGATCCTGGCGGCGGCCTCCACAGTGCTCGGAGTCGTCATCGGAATGGTGCTGGCGGTGATGGGCATCTCGCAATCGCGATGGCTGCGCCTGCCAGCGCGCATTTATACAGACATCTTTCGCGGCCTGCCGGCAATCGTGACGATCCTGATCATCGGTCAGGGCTTTGCACGCATGGGCCGCGCCCTCTTCGGCCCGTCGCCATTTCCGTTAGGGATCATCGCGCTCAGCCTGATCGCAGGCGCCTATATCGGCGAGATTTTCCGTTCCGGCATTCAAAGCGTCGAACGCGGCCAGATGGAGGCCTGCCGCGCGCTGAGCATGAGCTACGGGCAAGGGATGCGGCTGATCATCATTCCGCAGGGCGTGCGGCGCGTCCTGCCGGCCCTCGTCAACCAGTTCATCGGCAACGTCAAGGATTCGAGCCTGGTCTACTTTCTTGGGCTATTGGCGGCGGAGCGCGAGATCTTCCGCGTCGGCCAGGACCAGGCAGTCGTGACCGGAAATCTCTCGCCGCTGCTACTTGCAGGCGTCTTCTATTTGGTGATCACCGTTCCGCTCACCCATCTTGTCAACTATATCGATGCGCGTTTGCGCCTCGGGCGGCAGGGTCAGGGCTCGGGTGCCGCCAGCGGGCTTGTCGAAGTCACTGAACTGGCGGCGGCGTCGGGTACGCAGCCCGCAAACGGTGCCGGTGCGGCGCGTTTCACGGGGGGGGCCGTCAAGGTCAGCGATCTCAGCATGTCCTATGGCGATCTCGATGTCTTGAAGGGCGTCGACCTCGATATCGCCAAGGGCACGGTGACTTGCATTATCGGCCCGTCGGGCTCCGGCAAATCGACACTGCTGCGATGCCTTAACAGGCTTGTCGAACCCAAGGGGGGCGACATCCTGCTGGACGGCGAAAGCATCCTGGCGATGAAGCCGGAAAGCCTGCGTCGTCGCGTCGGCATGGTGTTCCAGCATTTCAATCTGTTTCCCGATCATACCGCGCTTGAAAACGTCATGCTGTCGCTGACCAAGATCAAGAGGATGCCGAAAGGCGAGGCACGTCGGATCGCCGAGATGCGTCTGACGGAGGTCGGTCTCGCCGGACGCAAGGATCACCGGCCGGCGAGCCTATCCGGCGGCCAGCAGCAGCGCGTTGCGATCGCTCGCGCACTCGCCATGGATCCCGAGGTTATTCTCTTCGATGAGGTCACGAGCGCGCTCGATCCGGAACTGGTCAAGGGCGTTCTCGATCTGATGGCCAATCTCGGACGTCAGGGCATGACGATGGCTGTCGTCACGCACGAGATGGGATTTGCCCGCAAGGTCGCCGATCAGGTCGTGTTCATGGACGAGGGCCGCATCGTCGAGGCAGGCCCGCCTGGGCAGATCTTCGACAATCCCCGAAGCGAGCGGCTGAAGCGCTTCCTCGCCGAGGTTCTCTGACAAGCAGGGCTGGCGAGAATTTCGGCAGCCTTTCGATCGCAACATCCATTGTAGACAAGGTTACT
This sequence comes from Rhizobium sp. SG741, assembly GCF_012275435.1. Taxonomy (NCBI): domain Bacteria; kingdom Pseudomonadati; phylum Pseudomonadota; class Alphaproteobacteria; order Hyphomicrobiales; family Rhizobiaceae; genus Rhizobium; species Rhizobium sp. SG741. The sequence continues at coordinate 221,641 of NZ_JAAZQP010000006.1, read as the reverse complement.
CAACATGCATGCTCCCACTCGTCCTTCGAAAGTCATTGTCGTCGGCGGCGGTATCTTCGGGGTTTCAACAGCGGTTCATCTTGCGCGGCTCGGTATTCGCACGACCATCATCAACGACGGCCCGCTGGCAAACGGTGCATCAGGCCGCTCGCTTGCCTGGCTCAACTCGTCGCGTCGTCGCTCCGACGCCTATCATCGGCTGCGTCTTGCCGGTATCGATCGCTATCGCACGCTTTCTGCCAAATATCCGGATGCCGCATGGCTGCGCTTCGACGGCGGCCTGACCTGGGATGCCGACGATGCCGGTAACGAGATCGCCGCGGTCTTCGACTATGAGCGTAACCTTGGCTATCACGCGCAATTGCTTGCCCCCGAAAACATCGCCGGGACGACGCCGGGCGTCGATGCGCGCTCGGTGACACCGCAGGGCGCAATCTTCAATCCGGGCGAGGGCTGGGTCGATCTGCCGTTGCTGATCGGCGTTCTCGCCGAGGAATTTGTGGCGCTGGGCGGTGAAATCGTCACCGATGCCGGTCGCGCGACGATCGACGTCGAGGACGGCCGTGTCCGCGGTGTCACCACATCGAACGGAACCCGCTGGCAGGCCGATGCGGTGCTGCTTGCCGCAGGCGGCGCGGTGCCGGCGATCGTCGCGGAGGCCGGCCAGCATATCGGCGATGGGACGCCGATTGCGCTTCTGGTCAGGACGAAGCCGATCGATCACCCGCTGAAGGCCGTGCTCAATACGCCCCGCGTTGCCATCCGGCCCACGCCGGATGGTGCTTTCGCGCTGGATTCTGCGTGGTCCGAGGAGGAAGTCATCGTGAATGCGGACGGCAGTTACGACATCAAGTCCTCGACGCTCGAAGGTCTGCTGCAGGAAGCCTCCAAGGTGCTGGAGGGCAATCCGAAGCTCGAAATCGGCGATTACGGCGTCGGCCCCAAGCCCATTCCCGGCGACGGCGAGCCGGTCTTCGGAGAGCTGCAGGCGCTGCCGGGCTATTTCGTCGCCTTCAGCCATAGCGGCGCGACCCTCGGCCTGATTGCCGGCGAGTTGCTTGCCGACGAGATCGCGACCGGCAAGCGCCACCCGCTTCTGGCCGATTTCCGGCCGGAGCGTTTTTCCAGATAGCCTGGCCGCATTCTTTGGCATCAGCGCAAGCTGCCGAGCACACTCGATCCCGTCGCCAGATTGTCGACGAACACGGTCATGGCGTAGCATGCGACGAGCAAGTCCATCAGATATCCGATCAGCGGTCTACAGGCTGCCGCTGATTGGCTCGCTTTGCGGCGAGACGGACGGCTTTCAGCGGCCCGAAGGGACGTGTCTTGAAAAGATCTCGCCGAAAATGCCGGCAATGTCAGCAGATTGAAGATTATGAACTGACGGGGGCCGGCCCCGATGAGGCTGAAGGCGGCATTGCAGGCAAGACAGCTGACCCATAGATGCAGAGGCGTCCGGTGAGAAAGCGGCGCGTACCCATCAGCGTGCCGCGCACACCTGTGGCACAGCTTGATTCCTCATCGCGGTTCTCTCGCAAAGCAGGCCCTTTTTGTTTCCACGCTCGATGAGCGTAGGAAACCAGCCTTCCGGGATCGCGTGTGTGTGGTTATGTTGCGGCATATTTTTAAAATTTGCCGCGTAATTTTTCGCGGACAAACACCGCTTTTCAGGGCAGCCACTGTCCTGCAACAAAATGTAACAACTTATAATACCGCGTTACATCCGAATCGGTATATTCGCCCCAGCTTGAACGAGAGGCCGCCCGATGCTTTCAGACTATTCGTCGTCCCAGTCCCAAACCGATGTGCTGATCTGTCTGGATAATCAGCAGGTTGCTTCCCGCATCGGTTCTGTTCTGTCGGAGCAGGGGCTGACGGTGGCGTCCATGCCGGCGACCGGTATCCAGGAATGGTTCGAGCCGAACGGTTGTCAGCTGGTGATCACGCATACGGCAATGATCGGCGAGGTGCGAACCAGATTGAAATTGCCCGTCGTCAATCTCGAAGCCTTCATATTCGATCGCCCCGAACATGTTGCCGAGGGCGCTGCGCGGCAATTCGACGGCGATGCGTTCATCAAACGGGTCTTCCTGGTCATGAGCGACGCCCGCAAGCGCACGTCGCGATGATGCGCGCGCAGCGGCCCAGATAGTTCACAACCGCTGCTGGGTGACCTTGTCGAAGAAGTGAAGGTTCGGCGACTTCAGGGAAATCTGCACGATCTGGCCGGGCGTAAGCTCGGCGCGTTCCCTCATAACCCACGTGATTTCCCTGCCTTCCAGATCAAGCGCGACATGGGTCTCGGAACCGGTCGGCTCGATCACGCTCACGGTCGCGGCGATGCCGTCATCGCTCGCAAAGGCTATGTCTTCCGGACGGATGCCGAGGATGATGTCTCGGGCGTCTGCCTGGGCCGGGACGTGCGCCAGCGGGATGCGGGTTCCGGACGGCAGGGTGAGCGCCGGCGTCGCGCCGCCGGTGATCCGGCCTTCGAGGAAGTTCATCGCCGGCGAGCCGAGAAAACCCGCGACAAAAACATTTTTCGGACGATCGTAAAGCTCCAGCGGCGAGCCGACCTGTTCCACCTTGCCGCCTTGCAGCACGACGATCTTGTCGGCCATGGTCATCGCTTCGATCTGGTCGTGCGTGACATAGACGATCGTTGTCTTCAGGCGTTGATGCAGGGCCTTGATCTCGGCGCGCATCTTCACGCGCAGCTTGGCATCGAGATTGGAGAGCGGTTCGTCGAAGAGGAAGACCTTCGGATCGCGCACGATGGCGCGGCCCATGGCGACGCGCTGGCGCTGACCGCCGGAAAGATGTGCCGGCTTGCGACCCAGCAGCGGCTGCAACCCGAGGATATTCGCGGCCTCGCCGACCTTCCGGTCGATCTCGGCGCGCTTGGCGCCGGCAAGCTGCAGCGCAAAGCCCATGTTCTCCGCGACCGTCATCTGCGGGTAGAGCGCGTAGTTCTGGAACACCATGGCGATGTCGCGATCCTTCGGCGGCAGGTCGTTGACGACCCGTCCGCCGATCGAGATCTCGCCGCCGGTAATATCTTCGAGTCCCGCGATCATGCGCAGCAGCGTCGACTTGCCACAGCCCGACGGCCCGACAAGAATGACGAATTCGCCGTCCGAGATTTCGACATCGACGCCATGGATGATATTGACGGCGCCGTAGGACTTCCTGACGTTCTTGATGGTCAATCCGGACATGAAATTCTTCCCTTGGATCAATGCTTCTTCCGGATACGCAGCGCCTGACAAGGCTTGCCCGGTAATTCCACGCCGAAAGCCGCATCCGCCTTGCCGCCGCGCACGATCGCGCCGTGCCGTGTCGGGTGAGGGATCGGCGCCTCCACCTTCTTGGCCGGCCTGATCGTCATTTCCCATGTGTCGATGATGTCGACGTCATAGTCCGTGCCGTCCTTCGGCAGGCCCGTCGACCAGATGATCGGCTGGTGTTCACCGAGATAGATGTAGCTGACATCGCCATCACGAGCGCCGGAGACGCGCGTCCAGGGCCATTCGCCGGTACCCGCCATCGGCTCGAGGCCGTTGACGACGTCCTGTTCCAGCAGCTCGCGCAGGAAGCCGATGCGCTTCCATGCCTCGCCGCGAAGCTCGCCGCCCTTGGCCCACCAGATGAGGTCTTCCGGATGCGAATAGGTTTCGCCGTGGCCGGCATAGCCGCCGCGTGTCATGGTGATCCAGAAGCGATGGACCAGTTCCTGCGCGGTCAGATTGCCCCAGGACTGGATGATGTTGCCTTCATACTCCGGCTCGTCGTTGACGACGGGCTTGCCGTAGGCGTCGCGCCATTCCTGGGTCCGCTTCACATCCCAGTTCTGGATGCAGGTATGCGTGACCCAAGGCTTGCGATGATCGAAATTCATCGTCTGCTCGCCGTTGTGGATGGATTTCAGGTGACCGTAGGGATCGTTCTCTTCGAGAATGTGGAAGTAGCGGTCCCACTGCGACATCGGCTTGGTGTCGAGAAGGAAATCATATTCGTTGGCAAGCGCCCACCAGACGTTGCGATAGGCGGCAAGACGGGCGGCGAGATAGGCGACATAGCGGAAATCCTGCTCGGCCGACATGTCGGCATAGCCCCAGCGGTCATAGGGATGGAACATGATGATGTCGGCTTCGATGCCGAGATCGCACAGGGCTGCGACCTGCTTTTCGAAATGGCGGAAGAGGACCGGGTTAGGCCTGTCGAAATCTTCTTTGCCATCGGTACCCTTTTCGAAGCAGGGGTAAAGCGGTTCGTTGACGTTGTAGGGATAGTCCTTGGGGAACACACCCATGCGGATCTTGTTGAAACGGGCCTGCTTCAAGGTCTCGAGCGTTTGCGCCTGCATGTCGAGCGGCTGGTGCGTCCAGGCATAGCAGGTGGTACCGAAGGACAGGAAAGGCTTGCCGTCGGCATAGGCGAAATGGAATTTGTTGCGCACGCGCACCGGGCCATGATTGCCCTCCGAAGGCTTGGTGGCGACGAACGAGCCGGTCTTGCCATCGAGTTCTGTACTCTTCGAACGCGTGCGGAACGACCATTCGCCTTCATTGTCCGGCATGAAGCGAACGCGATAGACGCCGTCGCCGTCATAGAAGCCCGGCACGCGGATCTCGCGGCTGTGCTGGCTGAAGACGGCATCGAATGCCACATCGAGATAGGGATTGCCGCCCGAAGGGCCGTTGAAGGCCGCCTCGAAGACACCCCATTTTTCGACGGACGCGTTGGACATGATGTTCTCCTCGATATGTATGGATGATGTGACCGTTCAGCCCTTGACCGCGCCGGAGGTGAGCCCGGAGACGAAATAGCGCTGGAAGATCAGATAAACGATGGTTGCCGGCAGCACGGTCATGACGATTGCCGCGTTCAACTGCCCGTAATCGTTGGAGAACTGCCCCTGGAAGGACATGAGCCCGAGCGGCAGCGTCCACATGTGCTGGTCCTGCAGCAGCACCAGCGCCATGGCGAATTCATTCCATGTCGAGACGAAATCCAGGATCAGCAGGGCCGCGAGCACTGGTAGGCAGACCGGCAGAAATATCCGGCGGAAAATGGTGAAGTGGCTGGCGCCATCGATCAGTGCGGCCTCGGAAAGCTCCTTCGGGATGCCTTTGAAGAAGCCGTGCAGGATGAAGACCTGATAGGGCACGCCAAAGGCGATATAGGGGAGGATGACGCCGGGATAGGTGTCGATCAGGCCAAGCGAATTGACGAGCGTGAACAGCGGCGCCAGCATAACCTGAAAGGGGATCATGGTGCCGAAGACGACGAGAAGCAGCAACAGTTTGCTAAATCGCAAGCGGATCTTGGCGAGAGCATAGGCCGCCATGGCCGACAGGATGAGGCCGAGCGGCACCTTGATGACAGTGATGATGGCGCTGTTGAGGAAGGCGCTGGCGAAATTGCCGCGTCCCCAGGCATTCGAATAATTCTCGAAGGCAGGATCGGTCGGCGGCATGAAAGCCCCCGTGCTGGTAACCGCTGCCTGCGTCTTCAGCGAGGTGAAGAGGATGAAAATGAAGGGCGCCAGCCAGATCAGCGCGACGACGAGCAGCGTGATCCATAACGCGATCAGGATCGGGTCACGTTTGGGCTTTGCGACAGCAACGGTCTCGAAGCCGTCGGACATGGAGGTCGCCGATGTTGCCGTCATTGCTCGGCCTCCTCATGCTTTTGCGTCCAGCGCAGATAGGGGATGACGACGGCGATGGTGATCAGCAGCAGGACGACGGAGATCGCAGCGCCGCGGCCAAAATCGAAGATCTGCATCGCCTGCGTGAAAGCCCAGAGCGCCAGCATCTGCGTAGATTGCGCCGGTCCACCGCCGGTCAGGCCATAAACGATGTCGAAAGCCTTGAGCGATGAGATTACGGACAGCACCAGCACGATGGTGATCGTCGTGCGAAGTGCGGGAAGCGTGACGTATCTGAAGATGTTCCAACGACCTGCGCCGTCGATGCGTGCAGCTTCGACCAGCGTCTGCGAGACGTTCTGCAGGCCGGCGAGAAACAGGACCATGGAGAAACCGACCGACTGCCAGAGATAAGCGACGAAGACGGAGTAGAGCGCAACGCTCTTGTCTCCGAGCCAGTCCTGTATCCAGCTCTGCAGCCCCATCGAGGTCAGGATCTCGGTGAAGAGGCCGAAGAACGGATCATACATCCACTTCCACATGGTCGCGACCGCGATCGGCGCGATGATGACGGGCAAATAGAAGATGGCGCGGAATGTGTTGCGGACGAAGAGCTTCTGGTTGAGGCTGAGCGCCAGCAGAAGCCCCACCATCGGCGGGAAGATCACGCACATGATCGTCCAGATCACCGTGTTCCTGAAGGCGACCCAGAAGACGGGGTCCTGCGTGAAGATATATTGATAATTTGCAAGACCGACGAAGGGGCGTTGCGGGGCAAGCCCGTTCCACTTCTGGAAGCTCAGAACCACCACGTTCAGCATCGGATACAGTGCGAAGATCACATAGATCAGCATGGCCGGAGCGAGCAGGATCAGCGCCTGGACGCGGGGATCATGGGTTCGGTTTCGGAGTGACATTCTGATTGCTCCCGGCGACGGCTGGCGCGTGGCACGAAGGTGAGGGAAGCCGTCCGCCGCGATCGGTGATCGGGGCGGCGGCCTCCCTCGAAGATTAGGTGCGGCCCGAGATGAAGGTCTGCAGCTGCTTGGCCGCATCCGCCGGCTTGATGTTGCCGGCCGCGACATCGTTGATCACCCGGAAATACTCCGTCGTGACATCGAGCGGGAAGGCCTGGTCGCCGTTCATGTAGACCTTGCCGTAGGTCTTGAAGATATCCAGCCATTTTGCTTCGAGCGGCTTTTGGTTGGCATACTGAACGTTCTTGTTGACCGAGATCGAGCTGATCTGCCCGACGAGATCCTGCTGGACCTTGGTCGACAGGAAGTAGTCGAGGAACTTGGCGGCAAGGTCCGGGCTTTTGCTTTTGGTGCTGACGTAGTTGTATTCGGCAAAGCCGTAGAGCCGGTTGGTGTTCGTCGGGAACGGCACGATGCCGTAATCGTCGAGATTAACGCCGCTGCCGCTCAGCTGGCTGACAAGCCAGTCGCCCTCCAGCATCATCGCGGCGCGGCCGGCGACAAACAGCGTGTAAGACTGCTGGTTGCTGATCCCCATGAAGGGTTTCAGCGTATAATCGCTGGTCCATTTGGCGAATTCGGTGAAGGCGTCGGTGGCGCAAGGCTCCTTGGTCCAGTCGGTCTTCATGGCCATTAGCGCGTCATGCTTGTCGGCGCCGCATTTGGTTTCGAGCAGTACGTCCATCAGGCGCATCACATGCCAGTTGACAGAGCCGCCGAAGGTGAAGGCAGGAATTCCGGCAGCCTTGAGCTTCTCCGCGTCGGCGAGCAGCTCTTCGTAGGTCTTCGGCTCCTGAGTGATACCGGCCTTTTGGAAGAGCTTCTTGTTGTAGTAGATGGCCTCACCCTTGAAGGTGAAGGGAACGCCGTGCTTGCCGCCCGGATAGAGGTCGGCAAAGGCGGCCGCCGAAGGAAGCAGTTCGTCGCTCCACTTGTACTGGGTGTAATATTTGTCCAGCGGCAGCGACAGGCCGGCCTTCACATATTCGCCGCCAAGACCGAGACCGGCCCAGCTGAAATAGATATCCGGACCCTTGCTGGAACCGGCCGCCACGCGAAGGGCGGTCTTGTGTTCATCGACCCCACGCTGGACGATCTGGATATGAGTGCCGGGATTGGCGGCTTCGAAGTCGCTTGCCACCTTCTTGAGGGCGGTGTTGGCGCCGCCATTGTCGAAGTTCAGCGTCCACAGCGTCAGGTCTTCCGCGGCGGCATTGGTCCCCACCAGAGCTGCCGCGGCAATCGTAGCCGCGCCGAACCAACGCGCATATTTCCAACTGATAGCCATCTTCAATCCTCCTCCGAGCTAAGCTGAGGGCGGTTTTGGCAAATAGATATCAGCATGTCAACTGGTATGATGAGCTCATCATCATTATGACGTGAAATGAATATGAAGGCACGCTATGATCACCACCGCCGAAGCGGCTCCAGGATCCATGTGTCCCAAGGCGCGATCGCCAAGCCGGGACGAGCGGCCTTTGGCGGCGATCATCTCCTTGGTTGCGTCGGCTCCCGCTTTCCCAGCCTCCAAGGCGGCGGTCAGGCAAGCGGCAAGCGGCTGGCCTCGGTCACGCGCGGCTCGGCAGGCTATCGCGGCAGGCGCCCATGCGTCGACCATCGTCTTTTCGCCGACCTCCGCCTTGCCTCTGTCCTGAATCCCCTTGGCGAAAGCCGTGAAGATCTCGACCATATCGTCGTCGTTCAGCGATGACTTTCCCTTCGCTGATGCGCCGGCGCGTATCAGCGCGGTTGCGTAGAGCGGTCCGGAAGAGGCGCCGACAGCATTGAGAAAGGATTTGGCGGCCGTGTTGAACACGAGCGTCGGATCGACCGTCGTTGCATCCAGCCCTGAAACTGCTTTGGCTGCAGCGGCAAATCCGAGTTCCATGGCGATACCATGGTCGGCGTCGCCGATTAAGCCGTCCAGCTCGCATAGGCGATCCTTTTCGCGCGTCATCGCCTCGGCGATGCGGGTAAACAGCGATTTCAGATCCTCAACCGTCACAGTCGTCATTGCAGGGCCTCACCGGAGCGGAACATGGCGCAATCGCAGGGGTGATCGATCAGTCGCTGGAGTTCGTCATCGAGATGCATCAGCGTGATCGAGGCGCCGGCCATTTCCAGCGAGGTGCAGTAATTGCCGACCAGCGACAAATGGATGACCAGGCCCGCTTCATCGAGCATCATCTTCACCTTGCGCATCAGGATGTAGAGCTCCATGAGGGGCGTCGAGCCCAGCGAATTGATGAGCACGGCAACGCGGTCGCCGCGGGCGGGCTTCATTTCGTGAAGGATCTTACCGACCAGCTCGCTCGTTACCTCATCCGCCGGCTTCAGCGGGCCGCGCGCAACGCCCGGCTCGCCGTGAATGCCCATGCCGATCTCCATTTCATCGGCCCCGAGTTCGAAATTGGGTTTCCGGGTCTGCGGCAGGGAGCAGGGAGAAAGCGCGACGCCCATCGTAAAAGTCCGCTCATTGGCCCATCGCGCAACGCGTTCGACCTCGTCGAAGCCATACATCATATCGCAAGCCGCACCTGCCGCCTTGAAGACGAAGACGTTGCCGGCAACACCGCGCCGGCGCTCCTTCTGCTCCGGCGGGGCAGAAGCAATATCATCGGTCGTGACGACGGTGCGTACCTCCACATCATCCATGGCAAGCATCTCGGCCGCCATGTCGAAATTCATGACGTCGCCGGCATAGTTGCCATAGAGGAACAGCACGCCGACGCCGCCGTCGACGGCCTTGGCGCATTCGATGATGGGGTCGGGCGGCGGCGAGGCGAAGACGTTGCCGATCGCGGCTGCATCGGCAAGTCCCTTGCCAACGAAACCAAGGAAGCTCGGCTCATGTCCCGAGCCGCCGCCGATGACCATGCCGACCTTGCCGGGCCGCGGCCCATGCTTGGCGACGATCGAACGGGGCGACCCTTCCAGAGCGCGAAGGTGGCGGGGATGGGCTGCCAGAATGCCGGCCAGCATCTCGTCGACGGCGGCCGCACCCTCGTTGATCAGTTTCTTCGTCTTCACGCCGGTCCTCCCAAATCACTGCGATTGTTGGGACTAACATGCGCGTCTGCGGGTTCACGTCAATCCGTCAAAGTCGCTGAAGTGACCGCGTAGGCTCCGAGCGTGAGGGCATCGCTTTTGGGCTGGTCAACGGAACGGAAGGGTCCAAGTTCGATCCGGCGCGGTGCGGGGGTAATGTTGACCAGATGCAGTTGCCGCCGCTCGCCGGTTCGCGCGGTGACGAAAGCAAGCACTGAGGTCGGGTCGGACGATATGCATTCGCGCCATTGGCTGCCGGCAAGGCGGGCCAGCGTCGCGACCGAGTTGAAGATCGGGCGGGTGGCGCCGGCCGGGGACGGTTCGTTCTTGCCGGCGATAAGGCCGAAAGGTCCGGTCAGTGCGGAGAGCGTCAGGCATTCCAATCCGACATCGAGTACGCGGGCGGCATAGCCGAAAGCGAAGGCTTCGCCGAAACGGGCGTTGTGCCGGGGATCGGTGTTGGCCATGGCGATGCGTCCGCCATCCGGATTGTCCATCGTGCGGCTGCCATAGGGGTTTTGGCGCATGGGTATGGTCGAAGGGCCGATGCGATAGGGCTTGTTGCCGTAGATGGCGCGCACGGAGCGCGTAATGAACGGCAATGCCTCAAGCGTCTGCATGACGCTGAGATCGTCTGCCGCATGCACGATCGGATTGGTGCAATGCGTAATGAAATCGAGCGGACCGGCTGGAACCCGCTTGCGATTGAGCTCTGTGAAATAGCTCAGCATCCCGCCGCCGAGACGCATGCCGGGAAAGGCTGCATGTGCGGCGGCATAGACCTCTTCCAGCGGTGGGCATTCCGGCCATTCGCTGCCCGGTGGTGTCGATTGTCGGTCGATAGAGGGAGAAATGACGATCGCATCGGGATTGAAACCGGCCGCTTGCATCCGGCTCGCGATCTGCGTTGCTTCGGCAAGCGGTGTTTGTCGACAGGGTAATGCAATTTCCAGCGTCGAGCCGCTGGAATGAAGCGCGGCGACGGCAGCGAAGGATTTGAAGGCATCGGCACCATGGCCGGCGTCGGGATCGAAATGGAACAGCAGTTCCTGCGGGCCGATCTCGGCAAGCCTGTCGCGGGCCGCAAGCGTTGCCTTCGCTTCCTGCGGCGTGATGATAAGCCCGACCGGGGGCATGACGCCGCTTCTGCTACCGCTCGAAAGTGTGATGGAGCCATTTTCTGCGGAACGCGATGTTGGAGCGATCGATGGGTGCCCCCTATCGCGGATACTGAGAACGATCCGCTGCCGAATGGGCTCACCCGCCGATATGCGATAAGGCCAGGGCAAGGCGAGGGGACGGACATAAGTCTTGTAGGACGCATCCGACCAGTTGCGCTGATCCTCCATTTCAAAGATGTCGCCCTCCATGCGGCATTCTGCCGTCACGCTTGGGGTCACGCGGTGTGTGATCGCGCGCATGTCTTTGAAAGGCTGCCACGGCGCGATGAGATCGGGAAACTGCGTCTCCTCGCTGGGGCCATCGACATGCTCGATCGAAACCGGCATGCCCGCGACGCCGACGATCGGATGGAGAATGCAGAAGCCGCAGCGGTTCGTCTCGAAGCCGGTTCGAGAAAGGGCTTCGGCCTCCAAGATCAGAGGTTCACCCGCCTGAGCGGTGATCCGCACATCAATTGCAAGCTCCGTGTCGCCAGGTCCGGCACAGCGCGCGACATAGCTGACGGCGAAGGCGTCCGGACGCTGATCAATTTGTAGGTCGCTGATAGACGGGGCGTAAGTGCCCCAATCGCGGTCGCGGACAAGATAGGAAACCGCGCGCAGCACTTCAGCGCCGTCGTAGCTGATGGTACGCAGATTGCCGTCCTTGAAGTCGACAGCCAGCCTGCCGGCGGTCAGCCGCACCGGCGGCGTGTCCGTCTCGCGCGTTCCATAGAGCTGAAACGGGTCGATCCCGGTCGTCATCGCAGCATTGTCCGGATATCGACGGCGCGACCGCTGGCGGCACTCTCATAAGCCGCCTCGACAAGCGCGAAAGTCTTGAGATTATCGGCCCCGGACGTGGAGGTCTCGCCGCCATCCGCCAGACGGTCGGCCCAGTGCTGCTGGATCGCCAGCACGCTCTCCTGGATGTTGTGCCAGGGGCGCGAAGCCCAGGATAAAAGCCGCGGCGAAGCATCAGAGACGGTCATGCCGTCGGGGCCGTTGACTTCGAGGCGATAGCCTTGCGAAAGCCGGATCGTTCCCTTCGGGCCGTCGAGCTCGATCAGCGTTTCCGGGAAGGGTTCGATTGCGAGCCTGGTAGCATAGCTGACATCGACGATCGATGTCGCACCGCTTTCGTGGTCTAACAGGATGGTCGCGACATCCTCACCCCTAATCTTCGGATTGACCCGCTTCGTGCGGGCTGTGAGCGAAGTGACATCGCCGAGAATGAAGCGGGCGATATCGAGCGTATGGATGCCGAGATCCTCGATGATGAAACGCTCGCCTTCGGCGAGATAGGGTTGGCCGGAAAAGACATCGTAGCCTGAGCGGAAGGAAAAGCGGCCCCAGAAGGGCTCACCGATCGTGCCCGATAGCAGGACGTTCTTCACGGCCTGAATGGGTGTCTGCCAGCGGAAATTCTCATGCACCATGAGGGGAATACCGGCTCGGGAGCAGGCATCGACCATCGCCTTGGCATCATCAAGCGTCTTTGCGAAGGGTTTCTGGCAGATTGCCGGGATCTTGTGCGCGGCTGCCATTTCGACCAGGGTACGGTGGCTCTGCACCGTCGTCGCGATATCGACGAAATCGAAGCCTCCGTCGGCAAAGAGCGCGGCCGCATCCGTATAGCGCCGTTCGATGCCGAACTGCTCGCCGACGATCTTCAGTCGCTCCGGATCGCGATCGCAGATCGCAACGATATGGGCACCTTTGACGTCTCGCCATGCGTGCATCTGATTGACTGCGAAGAAGCCGCAACCGATCAACGCGCCCCCGAGCTCTGTCATTTCAGCCAGCCTGTGCCATTCGCATGAATGTCACTCAGTTTCATGGTCTCCTCCCAAATACGAAACAAACACCGTTCCCGACAAGGTGATGAAGGGAGGACTGACGCCCTCCCCAGGATCTCCTCAGGTGATGCGCCGGATGCTTTCGGCGATCTCCTGCGGTTCGAAAACCTTCTTCCAGTCGTCGCGCATCAGGGCGGGGATGCCGAACTCGATTGCCTTGTTGCAGGCGTCGGAGAAGACGCCGTCGACTTCCTTGAAGATCACGGCACCGAGAACATTCATATGGCCGAGCAGGAAGTCGCGGGCAGCTTCTGCCGGAACGCCGCGGGAAACACATTCATCCATGGCCTGACGCATGACGACGAGCAGCGAGGCGCAAACCGTCTCGGAAAGGCCCGGTTCCAGCATCGCCATCTGCTCGACGGTCACGCGGTGCGAGCGCATGACGGGTGCCCAGATGACCTTGGCGATTTCCTCGCCGAGCGCATAGGCGGTCTCCGGCCCCTGCATCAGGGCCGAGACGATGTGCTGCTTGGCAAACAGGCCACCGAAATGGTCCTTCTTGGCCTGCATGTCCGTCTCGTCGTTGAAGATCGGCGGGTGGCATGGATGGGTGACGAAATAAGTGAGATCCTCGCGCTGCGGCAGATGGCCCGCAAAGGGGGCGGCGGCGTCGAGAGCGACGACCATCGTTCCGGGCTTGAGCTTGTCGACGATGCCGGCGGCGACCTTGCCGATCGCCGTATCCGGAACTGCAAGAATGACCACATCGGCGCCGTCGAGTGCTACCTCCGCCGGTACGCAATCGATGGCAAGGTCATTCTTCAGCCGCGCTTTGCCGGCGTCGCCGACCTCGACGTGGCGCACGTCGAAACGCGAGCCTTTCAGATTCTTGGCGAGCCGGTAGCCCATTTTGCCGCCAGCACCGAAAAGAGCAATTGCAGTCATGATAATACCTCGTTTGCTTTCAAGGCGTGGTATCGTAAGTGGTATGATGAGTCAATGAGTATGCCATTGGCTAAGTCAAAAAATGGCATGCGGGCTACGAGCTTCTCCCATCGCGGATCTGCGCAAAGTAATCATCGGTTCCGACTTGGCCGCCCTTGAGTGCGATCTGCAGACCGTTGGTCGGTGCGTGGTTGCCGTGCGCAGTGCAGAGCGGCGATCCCGGCGTCTGCGGCAATGGCAGCAAGGTGGTCAGTGCATCGACGCGCAGTTCTTGCAATGCGTGGCTTGACGTATCGCCGCCGGCGATGACGGCACGGCCGAGACCTTCCTGTTCGATCAGCCGCCGTAGAAGAATGCCGAGGGCCTGCCCGAGGCGGTGCCGCGCGCCGGGAATTCGATCGATATCGCCACCCCGGTCGGCCGAGGGGCCAAGTGCCGTATGGAGAATGACGCTGCGGCCTTCCTTCAGGCTCGCAATGCCGGCATTGGCTGCCTTCTCCAGGGCGCGTTCGGCGTCTTCGCCGACCAGCTCAAGCGGATCGACGCCGATACCGTCGAAGCCGTCGGCCACCGCGCGGCGGATCTGGCGTTCGGTCGTCGGCGATACGCTGCCTGAGACGACCGCGAGACGTTCGACTTTGCCAGGCTGCTGGAAGTCTGGCTTCGGTCCGATCAATCCTTCGTCGCGCCAGGCGTTCAGAAGGGCATATTCGACGCCTGAGGAGCCGGCGACGAAGGAGCCGCCCTTGTTTTTAAGGCGCCATAGCTGACGGCCTGCGGCTGCCTGCGTTTCCGTGCTGTCAACATCCATGAGGAGGATGCCGTCATCTCCCTTTACAAGCCTGTCGATCCGCTCGTCCGCGTCTGCCGCCACGATGGTCACGAGATCAGCAAGGCTGACGGGGAGGGAGGTCTGCTTGCTCAGATGCACGGTAAGATCGGCCTCGTCCATCGGCGTGACCGGATGCCGGCTCATCACCGGATGGCGGTCGATGCGGAAGACCCGGCCTTGATAGGCGGCAAAGAGGTGACCGAAGGCTGTATAGCGTTTGAGCTGCGGCGCGCCGACGATGACCGGTACGACAGGCTGGTTGAAGAGCATCTTTCCGATCTCGATCGCCCTGCCGATATTCCCGACCTTCGGACTGGAATCGAAGGTTGAGCAGACCTTGTAGTGGCAGATCCCGGCGCCCTGGCTTTTCAGCCATGCGAACGCCGGCGTCAGATGCTCGTCCATCCATTCCGGCGTCTCGCTGCGGCTGGTGCCTGCGACACCGATGGCGCGGCAATCCTTGAAACGCTCCAGCATGGCTGCGCTCGGAATGCCGAGAAACAGCACGGTCGGGACACCGTTGGAAGCAAGCGCCTCCATGACATCGGTCGAGCCAGTGAAGTCGTCGCCATAATAGCTGAGAAGAAGATTGGGCATTGCTGTCAGGCGTCCTTGCCGTCACTGAATTTTGCGATCGAGGCGGCAAGCTCCGGATGGTTCTTGGCGTAATCATCAAGCGGGATGTCAGCAACAGCTGCCTGCCAGGCCTGCTGGATGGCCCTAACGCCGGCCGCAGTCCCGAACGGATGGCTGACAATGCCACCGCCGCAAAGATAGAGAAGATCCGTGGTCCGGCCGGTGCGCCGATAGGTTTCCGGAGCCTGGCCTCCCCACTGACCGGAACCCGCCACAGGGAGCGGACAGTCGGATGGATCGAAGAGCGGCGTGCTGATGGCCTTGAAGGATTCGACGAAACTGTCGTCGGGCTCCCAATATTTGACCCTGATGCCATTGATCTGGAACTGGTCGACGCCGAGCAGACGCCAGAACTGCTGATAGACCTTGAAATCCATGCCGGCGCCGGGGTGCCGGGTCAAGACGTCCCAGCCGTTGCGATGCGCGTGCAGCACCAGGCCGGAGCGCTTGCGCAGGAAGCTCATGCCGCCGAAGCCGATGGAATTGATGTTGACAACGGCGCAATTGCCGCCGGCCTTCAGCACGAGATCATGGTTGCGCATCATCTCGTCGGGATCGGCGTGCGAAATGCCGAAGGCGTACATCACCTTCTTGCCGGTCTTCTGCTCGTGATCGAGGATGAGCGGCATGATCGCCTCGACGCGCTCTTTTAGCGGCGAGTAGGCGGGGCTCATCAGCTTCTCGTCGTCCTTGATGAAATCGACGCCAGAGCCGATCAATTCGCCGACCAGGTCAGCCGTTTCCTTCGGCCGCAGGCCGAGTGCCGGCTTGACGATGGTGCCGATGATCGGACGACCGCTGACGCCGGTCAGCCGCAGGCTGCCGGCTACGCCGAATTGCGGTCCTGGATGAGCGTCGCGAAAGGCTTGCGGCAGCTTCATGTCGACGACGCGGATGCCGGTCATGCCCTTGATCGAGTAGACGCCGCCGATAGTGATGGTCATCAACGCCGAAATATCGGTGCCGATCGCATCGAGCGGAAAGGCGATATCGACATCGGCACGGCGGATGCGGCCGTGACCTTCGGCAACTTCCGGCCATGTCGGTCGCTCGGCGTCGGCAAGCGGGCGGATCGCCGTAACGCGGGCGGCCACCCGCGATTTGAGCTCTTCCGTCTCGCCAGGCACCGCCACGAACGTGCCGGTCGATTGATCGCTGGCAATCTTGCGGGCCATCGCCTCGATGTTGCCTGACGTTTCGATACGGTAGGTGATGGTGATGGTCATAGGGACTGACTGCTCCTTTCGCCGACGATTTTCGCGTGGCGTAAACTGGTGAAGTGGTATAATGAGTATCCCAACTTCTGCAACGATTTTTTTGCTCGTTAGCCGGCAGGCTGTTCCGTATGGGCTTTCTCGACGGCAGGCAAAAATGCATAAGGAAAGAAAAGCTTTGAGCAAGCGGGGTTCCATGGGCCAGCCAGTAGAACAAATTGTACGTCGAAAGCTGTCCGACGAAGTATTTGATCGGCTTGAACGGTTGATTACATCGGGAGAACTCAAGCCGGGCGACGAAATGCCATCCGAGCGCGTCCTTATGGAGCGTTTCGGCGTTGGGCGTCCGGCGATTCGCGAGGCGATGCAGGCACTTGCCAATATGGGGTTGGTGAACATTTCCCATGGTGAGCGGGCAAAAGTGTTGCAACTCACCGCCAAGTCACTCTTCCGGCAGGTCGATCTGACGGCGAAAATCATGCTGTCGCAATCGACGGATTCGCTGGAGCATTTGAAGAGCGCCCGCATTTTCTTCGAGCGCGGCATGGCGCGCGAGGCAGCGGTGCGCGCAACCGAAAAGGATATCGCCGATCTCCAGGAGATCATCGAACGGCAGCGCGCCTTTCTCGGTCATGCCGAGGAGTTCATTTCAGCCGACATGCAGTTTCATACGCGCATCGCGCAGATTTCCGGCAACCCGATTTTCGCAGCCGTCAGCGAAGCCATGCTGGCCTGGCTGAAGACCTACCATACGGACATGCTGATCTGGACGGGCAAGGAAAAGTTCACCCTGGTCGAGCACGAGGAAATCCTTGGACGGCTCGCCGAAAACGATGCGGATGGCGCGGAGGCGGCGGTATTGAAGCATCTGGAGCGGTCGCGCGCCCTTTATACCAAATAGGCGCTTTTTCTTCAGGACGCCCGCCATTTACGGTTCGTGTGGGCCTGTATATTTGTCGTAATTTCTCCTCAATCTTCGTGGTATCTGCCGAAATGTAGAAGAGGTGCGTGATGATCAATTTTATTCATCGGAACATGGCGTTTGTCCTGGCTCCCGTCATGACGGTGCTCGCCATAGCTTTTTATAATCTGCTTTCCCTGCTGGTCAGGCATCATCACAACATTCTGCATGGTCTTCATCATGTGATCGGCGCCGTCGTCCTTTGCGTCGTGTTTTATGGCATCATCCGCTACATGCAGTCGCTGCCCGAGGACGATAGCTAGAATTCCATCAGACTTTGGAAAATAAAGCTGACAATTTCAGATAGGGTTCAGCCTGCCCGACTATCGTCGCCCCGATTCTGAGCGCGAGATCGGTAATGCATTCGACATGTGCCACCGATAACACGTCGGAAAACTGTTTCGCAGCAAAGTTCATTGCGCCCTTCCGGCGCTAAGCCCCCCACTTAAGAACTGAGGATATCGAAACGTGGCTGATGTTTGTACGCAGGGCGTGGACACGGGCTTCGTCGCCCTGGGTTATGCCAAAATAGCTTTTCTGGGCGTCGTGCAGGGGCTGACGGAGCTGCTGCCGGTCTCCTCGACGGCCCACATGCGCCTGGTGCCGGCCTTGCTTGGCTGGCAGGATCCGGGCTCGGCGTTCTCGGCGGCGATGCAGCTTGCCGCGCTGGCGGCGATCATCTCCTATTTCTGGAGTGATGTCCGCTATGTCACCTTCGGATCGCTCGATGCCATAAGGCAGAGAGATTGGCGCTCGCCCGCGATGCGGCTTGCGATTGCCATCATCATCGCCACCATCCCGATCGTCATTGCCGGCCTGCTGCTATCGTCTTCGCTCAATGCCTGCGGCACGTCGTTTCGCAGCCTCTGGGTCATCGGTCTCGCCTGTCTCGTCATGGGCATTCTTCTGGCCGTCGCGGAACTCTACAGCCGACATACGAAGGACATGGAGCAGATGACCCTGATGGATGCCCTGTTCGTCGGCATCACTCAGGTCGGCGCCCTCGTTCCAGGGGTCTCTCGTTCGGGCTCCACGCTGACAGGCGCCCTCTTCCTTGGCCTGAAGCGCGACGAAGCGGCGCGGTTTTCATTCCTGCTCGGACTTCCCGCCATCGCTCTTGCCGGGCTGAAGGAGCTGTTCACGCTCTACAAGGCTCATATTCCAATGGAGGCGTGGTCGGTGCTGCTCGTCGGGCTTATTGTCGGCAGCATCTCGTCCTTCGTGGCGATCTGGGGCTTGATGCGCTTCCTGGAACGCTTCTCCACCTGGCCCTTCGTGATCTACCGCATCGTGCTGGGCGTCGTCATTCTCTTCGGCGTTCTGACCCTGGGTTGGGCTTGAGCGGCTGCGCTATTCCATCGCGAGGATCATGTTCCGGACGATGGGATAGATTTCCGTTTCCCAGCGGCGGCCGTTGAATACACCGTAGTGTCCGACATTGGCCTGAAGATGGTGCCGTTTCAGATGTGGCCGCAGCGATCGACAGAGATCGTGTGCGGCCGAGGTCTGGCCGAGGGCGCAGATGTCGTCGCGTCCGCCCTCGACCGTTAAAAGAGCCGTCTTGCGGATCATGCCGGGATCGACCTTTTGGCCACGATAGGTAAAATCTCCCGTCGCCAGCTCGGCTTTCTGGAACACCCGGTCGATGGTCTCGATATAGAATTCCTCGGTCATGTCGAGTACGGCAAAATACTCGTCATAAAAGGTCTTGATCTTGGCGGCCTCGGCCGTCTCGCCCTTGGCCAGATGCTCGTAGAGCTTGCGATGGGCGTCCTGATGGCGCTGCATGTTCATGGCCATGAAGGCAACGAGCTGCAGGAAGCCAGGATAGACACGTCGGCCGCCGCCCGAATAGCGCCACGGCACATTGCTGATGAGCGAATTTTCGAACCAGGCGAGCGACTTGGACACGGCAAGCTCGTTGACCTCGGTCGGGCTTTCGCGCGGATCGATCGGACCCGCCATCAAGGTCATGGTCCGAGGCGTCGCCGGATGCCCGTCTTCCGACATGACGGCAACCGCCGCCAGTACCTGCACGCAGGGCTGACAGACGGCAAGGACGTGCCCGCCTGGGCCGATCTTCTCCAGGAAGCGGATGATGTAGTCCACATAATCGTCCATGCCGAAAAGTCCGGCGGAGACAGGCACATCGCGGGCGTTCGCCCAGTCGGTTATGTAGACATCGTGGTCGCGAAGCAGGGTT
This sequence comes from Rhizobium sp. SG741, assembly GCF_012275435.1. NCBI lineage: Bacteria > Pseudomonadati > Pseudomonadota > Alphaproteobacteria > Hyphomicrobiales > Rhizobiaceae > Rhizobium > Rhizobium sp. SG741. The sequence continues at coordinate 202,207 of NZ_JAAZQP010000006.1, read as the reverse complement.
TTCACCGTGCCGCGCAGGAGCGTGGAGAAATGGCCGGAAAGCGGCGCGACCACGAGGATCCTCGGTCGCGGTGTATCGATATCGGCGGCAAAGCGCAGAAGCTTGCCGAAGGGCAGATCGAGCGTGGTTTCAATGGTTATGGGTACATCGCGATTTCCCACCCTGACGACGTCGATGGCAAAGTCGGGCCGCTTGTGGGTGATCTCGTAGCGGGAGATCATTTCCAGCGCGGCAGAAAAGTGCTGCGCCATCTCGCCAGCCGGTCCCCAGAACATCGGCGCAGAGAATATTTGCAGGCGCCGCGCCAGATCGCGCAGGGGCGCAATGAGATCATCCTGGAATTGATAGGCTTGATAGAGCATGGCCGACGTCTCCCGCACTGCCAGAGAAATGCGGCAGTGCAAAAAAGCTAGTGCAATATGCCGCGCTATGCGAGAAGATTGTTATGGCAGACCATTATTTGTCCGGCACGGATTGGATCGCGATGACGCAGGCGACACTGACGATTTCCTCGAAGAACTATTCCTCCTGGTCGCTGCGTGGCTGGCTGCTATGCCGCATGGCCGGCCTGGATTTCACCGAAATGCTGGTGGAAATGAACGATGAGGCCCGCCAGGAGCTTCTTCTTCTATCGCCATCGGTTCTCGTGCCGCGACTGACCCATGAGGATGTCACCGTGTGGGACACGCTGGCGATCGCGGACTATCTGAGCGAAATCGCTCCGAAGGCGGGGCTATGGCCCACTGAGCGGGTTGCCCGTGCTCTCTGCCGCTCCGTCTCCGGCGAGATGCACTCCGGCTTCCATAATCTGCGCTCGGCCCTGCCGATGAATCTCAAGGCGCGGCATGCGAGCTTCAAGATATTTTCGGGCGCACGCCCCGATGTGGAGCGGGTGAAGACGATCTGGACAGACTGCCTCGACGCCAGCGGCGGTCCCTGGTTGTTCGGAAAGGCGCCGACCGTCGCCGATGCGATGTATGCGCCGGTCTGCACGCGCTTCCGCACATATGCAGTGGAGCTGGAACCGAGACTGGCCGCTTATGTCGAGACGGTGCTTGCCTGGCCGCTGATGCGGGAGTGGACCGAAGGGGCCGTGGCTGAGCCGGACGAGATCATCGAACTGGAAGTGGAGTTCTGATCGCCGGCCGGCGCGCCGCTTCGCTGCGGATCATTATCCGAAGACAAGCCCGCCATCGACGATCAGGTTCTGTCCGGTGACGGCGCGCGCCCAGGGGCTTGCGAAGAATAGAACCGTGTCGGCAGCTTCCTCAGGCGTAGTGACACGGCGCAGCGGCGTGTTCGCTGCGATGATGTCGAAGACCGCTTCGGGCGTGGCGCTGCTGGCATCCGTGGTGCGCAGCAGGCCGCCGGAGACCATGTTGATGGTAATTCCGAGCGGGCCAAGTTCGGCGGCGGCCGTCCGCGTCAGCGACAGCAGCGCCGCCTTGGCCGCCGTGTAATCGTGATAGGGCACGACCGGATTCTGGAAGAGGTTGGTGCCGATCGTAACGATGCGGCCAAAGCCCGCCGCCGCCATCGCCGGCCGCGCCGCCTGTATCAGGTTGAGTGCACCCTGCAGAGCGGTTTCGAGCTGCGTTGCCATTTCGGCCCAACTCAGTGCGTCCAACTTCGAACGCGCGTCGCCATTGAAGCTGAAATCGGCGAGCGCATTGTGGACGATCGTGGTCGGGGCTCCGAAATGGGCCGTCACGTCTGCCACGAGTTGTTTTGTTTCGTCGAGGCTGCGGATGTCGGCCCGAAACGCCTTTGCGTGGTCGCCAAGCCGTGCTGCAAGCGCCTCCGCCGGCTCCCGGCTGGTGCGGTAGTTGACGGCAACTTTGGCGCCTTCGCGGGCAAAGGCTGCTGCGATCGCGGCGCCGAAACCGCGTCCGGCGCCAGAGACGATGACGACTTGTTCGTTGAGGGGCAGGTTCACTTCGATATTCCTTCCATGTCAGACCAAAGCGCGTAGAAATGCTGGACAGGGCCATGGCCGCTGCCGACCGAAAGCTGCCCTGCGGCTGCAACCGCGCCTGCGAGGTACTGTTTGGCGGAGGCAACGGCTTGCGGCAGCGGCAAGCCCTTGGCGATCTCGGCCGCAATTGCGCTGGACAGCGTGCAGCCGGTTCCATGCGTGTTCTTCGTCGGCAACCGCTCGGCTTCGAACCAGGTGAGGGTGTCAGCGCTTGCCAATATGTCCGGACTTTCATCACCTTCGAGATGGCCGCCCTTCACGAGGACTGCCGCCGTGCCGAGATCGGCTAGAGCGTGCGCCTGACACGCCATGTCTTCGCGGCTTTTCGCCTCGGCTTCATGCAGCAGGGCAGCCGCCTCCGGCAGGTTCGGCGTCAGCACCGTCGCCAGCGGCAACAGCCGCCGGGTGAGCACGTCAACGGCATCCGCTGCAAGCAGGGTGGCACCGCCCTTGGCGATCATCACCGGGTCGAGCACGATGGGAACATCGCGATGTCGCGCCAGAATGTCGGCAACGGCCTCGGCGATCCCAGCATTCGCGATCATGCCGATCTTGACGGCATCGACGCGTATATCGGCAAAGATGGCTTCGATCTGATCGGCGACAAATTGCGGTGGCACCGAATGGACGCCGGAAACGCCTTGCGTATTCTGGGCAGTCAATGCCGTCAGGACAGCCATTCCATAGACGCCGCGTGCCGAAAAGGCCTTGAGATCGGCCTGGATACCGGCGCCGCCGGAAGGATCGGAGCCGGCGATGGAGAGAACGTTGCGGATCATCTGCGCGCCTCCTTGACGGCTTCGGCGATAAGGGCCGTGGCGGCTACGGGATCGGCCTTGCCGCAGATTGCCGAGACGACCGCCAGTCCGTCCGCTCCGGCCGAAAGGACATCGGCTGTGTGTTCGGCCTTGAGACCACCGATGGCGACGACAGGAACCGGGCAGAGCCTGATGATGCGGGCAAGGCCGTCAAAGCCGATCGGCTGCTTGTGGTCGGGCTTGGTCGGCGTGGCAAAGACGGGGCCGACACCAACATAGTCGACGATCTCGGCATCGACGGCCGAGGCCAGAGCTTCCGTCTCCACCGAGAGACCGAGGATCATCTCCGGCCCAATCATACGGCGGGCGGTTTCGGCGTCCAGATCTTCCTGCCCGATATGCAGGCCATCGGCGCCGATGGCGATGGCCGCCTCGACATCGTCATTGACGATGAGGCGGGCGTTGCTTCCGGCCAGCGCCCGCTTGAGCGAAAGGCCGGTATCGATCATGGCTGCGGTTGAAGCATGCTTGTCACGCAGTTGCACGATGGTCGCACCGCCGGCGACCGCCGCACGGGCTGTCTCGACCATGCCGAAATCCGCACAGAGTATCGGATCGAGAACGAGATAAAGCGAAAGGTCGAAGTTTTTCATGCGAGCATGATCCTCGCTTTGGCGGTGAGCGCTTCCGCATCGAGGGCGGCCAGCGCGTCGAGGAAGCGCCAGGAAAAGGAGCCAGGCCCATCGGCGACGGTTCCCGCCTGTTCCCCGGCAACGGCAAAGACGGCAAGGGCCGCCGCCGTCGCATCGAAGGGATTATCGGGCGCAGTCGCCACAAAGGCCCCGACCAGGCAGGTCAGCGAGCAGCCGAGGGCCGTGACCTGCGGCATCAGCGGCGATCCGCCTTCTATGCGTCGCGCCTTGTGGCCATCGGTCACGAAATCGGTGACACCGGTCACGGCAACCACGCATCCATGTCGTTCGGCGAGTTGCCTGGCCGATTGCTCGGCCAGCTCGACGGGATCGCGGCTATCGACGCCCTGGCCGTGGCTGATGCCTCCTGCGAGCGCGATGATCTCGGACGCGTTGCCGCGAATGACCGTCGGCTGCAGGTCCAGCAATTGCGCGACTGCCCTGCGCCGGAATGCGGTCGCATAGTGAGCGACCGGATCGAGCACCCAGGGCCTGCCGGCCTGTCTTGCCGATTGCGCGGCCGACAGCATGCCGACAAGCCATTCGGCCGACAGCGTGCCGATATTGATCGTCAGCGCGGCGGAGATGGCGGCGAACTCGGCCGCTTCTTCCTCGGCATGGACCATGGCCGGCGATGCGCCGGCGGCAAGCATCACGTTGGCGGCGATGTTCATCGCGACGAAATTGGTGATGCACTGCACCAGCGGCGGATTCGCCCGCATGGCGCCGAACAGAGTGCCGGCAGTGGTTTGGTCTTGCATATCGCCCCTTTCGGGCGGGCGAGACGCGAGGGGCGGCATAGGATGTTGCAGAACCCCGAGCGACTCCCTCCGCCAGCATGATCTGGTTCAGGTTCAAAGGGTGCTTCTCAGCCTGCCGGATAGCAGACGCCCCTGTCTCTCAATGCCGTTGTTTTCGCAGACAAAGGCTGCCCTGTCATCAATAAATCGCAAAGACATTGGGGGCCGTGCCGGAACAGCCTTGCAGGTTCTGCATCAACCCATGCACTTTATGCATGGGTGCAGTGAAGCCTTGGCGCTGCAAAAGGCGAGGGGCTTCCACTATATGTTTCTCATCGAAGCGAATGGAGCGCCAAGGACGGCAGCTCAGCTTCGAATGCCCGAGGAAAGGGGATCATCATGAACGTAGCACGCTCTTTCAACAACTGGCGCAAGTACCGTCAGACGGTCGCCGAATTGGGCCGTATGTCCACGCGCGAACTGCATGACCTGGGTATCGATCGCGGCGAAATCCGCAATGTTGCCCGTGCAGCCATCGCGGGCTAACGGCTCGAAACGCTGATCTGCAATCTGCATGTTGCCAGCGCCTGCTTCCTCCCGGGCAGGCGCTTTTGTTTTGTCCGCATGACGGCTGTCACTGTTTTGTATGCCGAAATGTTATGCGGTCGAGCTTTCCGCTTTTCGCATAGCGCATAACTGCCTTGCAAATAAATGCCTATGAAGTGAGCAAAAGCCAGGTATTATGATTTTCATCGAAGCGATGCACCTCCTCCCGCATCCCTTCGCTTTGCAGGCGCCCTACTCCTCCTCCCAAGGTCGTCTGCGCGAACAGCGCCACTCCTCCTCCCGTGCGCTGTTCATTTATTGTCGAAAGCCTGCCGCACCTCCTCCCGCGGCAGGCTTTTTTCGTTTTATCCAGGGCCATCCAAAAAGCAGCTCGTGCTCCTCTCGTAAAAATGAACAGCCGCTACTATGTGCGACAGAAGTAGCGCGCTACATCGATGACCACGCTCAATTCGATTCACTGAAAACGAGAGGATGCCCATGACCGGTTCTGCCGAATACACGCCGCCGAAAGTCTGGACCTGGAACAAGGCGAATGGCGGCCAGTTCGCCAATATCAACCGTCCGATCGCGGGGCCGACCCACGAAAAGGAATTGCCGGTGGGTCGTCATCCCCTCCAGCTTTATTCGCTCGGAACGCCGAATGGCGTGAAGGTCACCATCATGCTCGAAGAGCTGCTGGCGCTTGGTCATAGCGGCGCTGAATATGATGCCTGGCTGATCAAGATCGGCGAGGGCGACCAGTTCGGCAGCGGTTTCGTGGAGGTCAATCCCAATTCGAAGATCCCCGCCTTGCTCGACCGCAGTGGCCCCAAGCCGATCCGCGTCTTCGAATCGGCGTCGATCCTGACCTATCTCGCCGAAAAGTTCGGCGCCTTCCTGCCGACCGAACAGCCGGCTCGAGCCGAATGTTTCTCCTGGCTGTTTTGGCAGATGGGCAGCGCGCCCTATCTCGGCGGCGGTTTCGGCCATTTCTACGCCTATGCTCCGACGAAGATCGAATATGCGATCGATCGTTTCGCCATGGAAGTGAAGCGCGAACTCGATGTGCTCGACCGTCGTCTGGCCGAAAGCGAATATATTGCCGGCAGCGAATACACGATCGCGGATATGGCAATCTGGCCATGGTATGGCGGCCTGGCCAAGGGCTGGCAGTACGGAGCAGCCGAATTCCTGCAGGTGCAGGATTACAAGAACGTCCAGCGTTGGGCGGAGCAGATATTCGCACGACCGACCGTCAAGCGCGGACGCATGGTCAACCGCATGTCCGGCGATCCTTCCGAACAGCTGCGCGAGCGCCATGACGCCAGCGATTTCGACACGAAGACGCAGGACAAGATCGCGCCCGCCGGCTGACATTCCATTTACTTTCGATCGTCATGAGCTCGCGGCCCAAAAGCCGCGAGTTTTTTGTTTTGTTCGGTCCTGAATGCCGGGTGATTATGCCCGGCAAGTCAGCCTCGCTCCATCTTGTTTGGCCTAATGTGCGGCTGCTGGCAGGGTTCTGTCGGCAGACTTGAGCGCGATGCACCCATGCAAAGCGTTCCGAACAGGATGCCAGAGGAATGCTTCTCCATGCCGCAAATCGTTGACGACCGTGCCCTGGACAGGAACGTGGCCGCAGGCGCGCCGTTGCAGCGATCGGGCAAAGGAGAGGAGGCTCTTCTAAGAAGTCTGATCTCGGGCGGCGACGAGCGGTTGGATTGCGATGAGGCTACCGGCCTCAATATGTATGGCCATGGCCCGTCGCCTCGTCCGCGCGACCTCGCCTTCGGCTCGTCAACGGCCTCGACCATTTCTGCCGCAGCGTTTTCCACGGTCGGCGCCTACTATGCCGACCTGCTGCGCGAAATGGAAAGTGCTTCGGCCACGGAGATCTATGAGCGCGAGATTGGCAGGGTTCGCCATGATCTGCTGCGTCTGCTCGACCTCAATCAGGCTGCGGGGCAGGCGCGCGTCGATGCAATATTGGCGACTTCGGGCACTGACATCCATCTCTTTGCCGCGGCACTTCTGGCGCGCGAGGATGACCGCGCGCTGATGACGATCACGCTGATGGGCAACGAAACGGGCAGCGGCGTGATGACTGCCTCGTCCGGACGGCATTTCATGAACCGTGTCAGCAGTGAACGGGCCGTCGCCAAGGGCGAGGAGCTGCAGCTCGGCGAGGCGACGCGGAATACGACCGTAGCCGTCCGCAACAAGGACGGCTCCCTGCGCACGGACGAGGAGGTCGAGGAGGAACTGCGGGGGCTGATCGAGCTTGCCCGCGCGGCCGGCCTCCGGTGCCTGCTTGTCGTGACGGACGTGTCGAAAACCAGCTTGCTGGCGCCGAGCCTGGAAACGGTCCTGCGCCTGAAGGAGCGTTTCGGCGCCGTGCTCGACATCATGATCGATGCCTGCCAGTTCCGGCTGTCGGCGGCAACGATTCGTGCCTATCTCGCCCGTGATTTCATGGTGGCGGTGACGGGTTCGAAATTCCTGGCTGGGCCGATTTTCAGCGGCGCGCTATTGTGCCCGCCGGCAATCTCGGAGCGTTTCAGGCATCGCACCGTGCCGGCGGCACTTGCCGACTATTGCGGCAAGGCGGAGTGGCCGGAAGGCTGGGCAGCACGCGAATCGCTGCCGGATCGCGCCAATTTCGGTCTATTGTTGCGCTGGAAGGCGGCCCTGTTCGAGCTCGAACGCTTTGCCGGTCTTCCCGAGGAGAAGGTGATTGCGATTCTCTCCGCCTTCGCCGGAGCGGTAACCATCCGGCTCAGGAGCGATCCTGCCTTCGAACTCCTGGACAGCCGGCCGTTGGATCGGAGCCATCTGTGGGGGGAAACGTCAGTTCTTCGTTGGGATGAGATCCCTTCGATTTTCTCCTTCTACCTGTGCCATCCTCACCATGAAGGCCTGTTGACGGCAACGGAAACCGCTGATGTCTACAAGGGCTTGGCCGTCGAGCAGGGCGGGTTGGCGGCGGTGCGCCTCGGTCAACCCGTTCGTTGTGCCGATTTTGGCGATATGCCGGCAAGTGCGCTTAGAATCTGCCTGAGTGCGCCGCTGATCGTCGCGGCCTGCGAAAGTACCGAAGCGCTTGCCGGCTTGATTGCCGAGGCGATGACGGTTCTCGATCGAACGGCCGACATGGCGGCCCGGCAATCGGGTAAGCGCGATGTTGCGCCGATGCGGGTCGCAAGCGCATAGCCTGTCATCCGCCAGGCGGCCTATGAGCTCCGCCGGTCATCCCCGTCAAAGCCGGCGAATTCGCCCCTGACGATGCCGTGCCGCTGCAGCTTGTCGTAGAAGGTCTTTCTGGGGATGCCGAGCGCTTCGATGGTGCGGCGGACGTCGCCATTGTTTTGCGACAGCGTCTCGCGAATGAGTTCCGCCTCATAGCGCTCGACCCGGGTGGGCAGCGATAGTCCGGAATCCGTGGCAGGCGCGTCGCCCGATTTCGGCATTGCCGTCGTCTCGAGACCGAGCACGAAACGTTCCGCGAAATGCGCCAGTTCGCGAACGTTTCCCGGCCAATCGTGCTGCTGCAAATGGCGGCGCACGGCGGCGGAAATGGCCGGCGCATCGCGTTTGAAACGGCTGGCGGCACGCTCCGCGAAATAGCCGAACAGCAGGGGGATATCGTCGCGTCGCTCGCGCAGTGGCGGAATGGAGAGGGTGACGACGTTGAGGCGATAATAGAGATCTTCGCGAAAATCACCGCGCTGGCTGGGATCACCGAGATCGACTTTCGCCGCCGCCACCACGCGCAGGTCGACGGGGCGCACCTCGTTCGTGCCGAGCGGGGTCACCTCGCGCATTTCAAGCACACGCAGCATCTGCACCTGTATCGCCGGCGGCATGCTCTCGATCTCGTCGAGAAACAGCGTTCCCGAGCTTGCATGCTCGATACGTCCGACGCGCTTCTTCTGCGCGCCGGTGAATGCGCCCGGCTCGTGGCCGAAGAGTTCGCTCTCGATCACGGTTTCGGGCAAGGCACCGCAATTGAGCGCGACGAAATTGCCCTTCGCGCGGCGGCTCCAGCGATGCAGCAGGCTTGCCACGACTTCCTTGCCGCTCCCCGTTTCGCCTGTCACGAGCACGTCGACATCCGTATCGGCAATCTGCCGCAATGTATGGCGCAGGCGTTCGATGGCCGGGGTCTGGCCGATCAGCGGCAGATCGCCCTGCGCCTGTTCGGCGGCGAGGCGGAGCGAGCGGTTTTCCAGCACGAGCCGGCGCTTTTCGGCCGCACGCCGCACGCTCTGCACCAGCCGGTCCGTGGCGAAGGGTTTGGCGATGAAATCGTAGGCGCCGTCCTGGATCGCCTGCACCGCCATCGGAATGTCGCCGTGACCGGTCACCAGGATAACGGGGAGATCGGCGTCGCGCTCCCTGATGCGGGCGAAGAGCTCCTGCCCATCCATCTGCGGCATGCGGATATCGGAAACGACGACCCCGGCGAAGCCGGGATCGAGGGCGGCGAGGGCATCGCCTGCTGCTGCGAAAGCGGAAACGGCAAAGCCCGCGAGCTCAAGCGTCTGTTTCGTCGCTTTCAACAGATCCTTGTCATCGTCGATGAGAAAGACCGGGGAACTGTCGTTCATGTCGTGGCCCTGCGCAAATGGATGGTGAAACGGGTGCCGTCAGCGTTGCTTTCGACCTCGATGTGGCCGCCATAGTCGACGACGATATCCTTGGAAATGACGAGGCCGAGGCCCAGACCCTTTTCCTTCGAGGTATTGAACGGCGTAAACAGCGAGTCGAGGATTGCCGCTGGAATGCCAGGGCCGTTGTCAGAGACGACAATTTCGACATCATCGGATGTCTCATGCACCGAGACCTCGACTTTGGCCCGATCCTGGCCCTCGAGGGCTTCCAGGGCATTCTGAAAGAGGTTGATCAGGACTTGCTCCAGCCGGATCCGCGTGCCGACGACGGTGAGCCCCACCGGCGGCAGTTCGATCTTCAGAGCATCGAGATGGCCGGCGAACCGGCTTCGCAGCAGTATGACCGCGCCTTCGATCGCGCTTCTGAGGTCCACCGGCTCCGGCGCTGTCCTGCCCTTGCGGCCAAATGCCTTGAGCTCTTCGGTGATGGCGCCGATGCGCTCCGTCAGCGCCGCGATGGCGGACAGATTGTCCTTGACCGGCGCCGTCTGCTGCCTGTCGAGGAAGATATGTGCATTCTCCGCGTAAGCGCGGATCGTCGCGACAGGCTGGTTGATCTCATGGGCGACGCCGGCGGCGACCTGGCCGAGAATGGCGAGACGGTTGGCCTGCACGAGATCCTGTTGCACGCCCTGGAGCTTCGCCTCCGTTGCACGATGGTCGGCAATTTCCGCTTCCAGACGGTCGCGGGCGCGACTGAGATCCTCGGTGCGCTCCAGAACGCGCCGCTCCAACTCCTCGCGGGCGATTCTGTTGACGGCGATCTGCATGGCGGAGACGTCGCGGCGGCGCAGGAGAAAAGCGGCGAACGCCAGGATCGGCAGCAGGACGGTCAAGGTGAGAAAGCGTGTCTCCCTTACGGAGGATGCGACCGCCTGATCGGTCGGGATCAGATAGCCGAGCTGCCAGGGTGTCGATGGGATCGTGGTCGTCAGCCGCAGATACTCGGCGGCGCTGCTGCCGGGCAAAACGGCGCGTACAATGGCCGCATCCGGCCCTACTGCTTGCGGACGGCTGATCGGCAGCGGCGAAAGGGGCGCTGCGCCGAATTGCAGGCTCTTGCGGATGGTCGCGGCCTCTTCACGCGAAAATGGTGCTGTCGTCATGAAACGCCAGGAGGGCAGGCTGGTAATCAGGACGACGCCACGCTCGTCGGTGACATAGGCCGGGCGTCCGGTCTCGCTCCAATCGGCCTCCAGCTGGTCGAACTCCATCTTGACCACGACGACGCCGAGCGCGGAATCGGCGTCACCGACGCGCCGGGAGATATAGAGGCCGGGACGATTGCTGACGTTGCCAAGCGCGTAGTGTTCCGCAGTTCCCGTCTCCATGGCTTTGCGGAAGTAGTCTCGGAACGAATAGTCGTTGCCGACGAAGCTCAGCGGCTCTCGCCAGTTGCTGGAGGCCATCGCGACGCCATCTCGGCCGGTGACATAGAGAACCGCGGCGCTCGTTCCAGAGACCAGGCTTTCCAGTTTGCGGTCAAGGGCGGCGACATCATCGGCCTGTCGCCCGGCAAGCGCATCGCGCACCTGCTGATCGTCGGCCAACAATAGGGGCAGCGCACGGGGTCGCTCAAGCACCGCCCGCAAGAGAGCCACTTTGAGGTTCGCATCCGTATGTCCTTGCCTCTGCAAAGTTTCGATGGCGGAGAGGCGGCCGTAGAAGCTGGCGCCGTACAAGGCGGCTGCGATGACGGCTGCGCATAAGAACGCAAAGACAAACCAGACCCGGCGGGAGCGGCGGCCAAGTTGCTCTGGCGTCAGAAATCGTTCCGTGGTCGGGCGCTGCAGCATTCCTCATATTGTGCACGATTTCGCGCGCGCCGCAATTCGAGATGTGCGGATTTTCGCACATGTTGTGAGGGGTGTTATCGCGGCGGATTCTTAAATCTTGAAAAATCAAATAGTTACTTCTGGTCCTCCCATTTGGCACGCTCGTTGCAGTGAAAAGCCTAACAGTCGGAGGCTGTTGAATTCTAGTCGTCGCCCGGAGGGCCGAGAAATCGGTTGGGCTTAAAGGAGGACATCATGATTGCTCCCATCGCTGCCGCCGAAACGCGCGCGAAACTTCCCTTTTACCGGCATCTTTATGTGCAGGTTCTGACCGCCATTGCTGCTGGCATCCTGCTCGGCCATTATTATCCGCAGCTCGGCACATCGCTGCAGCCGCTCGGCGATGCCTTCATCAAGCTGGTGCGCATGGTCATTGCGCCCGTTATTTTCCTCACGGTCACGACCGGTATCGCCGGTATGTCGGACCTGAAGAAGTTCGGTCGTGTCGTCGGCAAGGCGTTCATCTACTTCCTGACCTTCTCGACTTTGGCGCTTATCGTCGGCCTCATCGTTGCCAACGTCGTGCAGCCGGGTGCTGGCATGCACATCAATCCTGCAACCCTGGATACCAAGGCCGTTACCAATTATGCGGCGCAGGCCCATGATGCCTCGGTCGTCGGCTTCCTGATGAACATCATCCCGGATACGATCGTCGGCGCCTTTGCCAAGGGCGATATTCTCCAGGTGCTGTTCTTCTCGGTGGTCTTCGGTATCGCGCTCGGCGCCGCCGGCGAACGCGGCCGCCCGGTTACCGACTTCCTGCAGGCACTGACCACGCCGATCTTCCGCATGGTTGCGCTGCTGATGAAGTTCGCTCCCATCGGTGCCTTCGGTGCCATGGCCTTTACGATCGGCAAATATGGTATCGGCGCGATCGCCAACCTGGCGTTCCTGATCGGCACCTTCTATCTGACGTCCATCTTTTTCGTGCTCGTCGTGCTCGGCGCCGTCGCACGCTACAACGGCTTCTCGATCCTGGCGCTCATCCGCTATATCAAGGAAGAGCTGCTGCTGGTGCTTGGTACTTCCTCGTCGGAAGCCGCATTGCCCGGCCTGATGAACAAGATGGAACGCGCGGGCTGCAAGCGCTCCGTCGTCGGCCTCGTCATTCCGACGGGTTATTCCTTCAATCTCGATGGCACCAACATCTACATGACGCTGGCGGCGCTCTTCATTGCGCAGGCGACCGATACGCCGCTGGCGCTTGGTGACCAGATCCTGCTGTTGCTCGTGGCCATGCTGAGCTCGAAGGGTGCGGCCGGCATTACCGGCGCGGGCTTCATCACACTTGCCGCCACGCTTGCAGTCGTGCCTTCGGTTCCGATCGCCGGCATGGCCCTGATCCTCGGCATCGACCGCTTCATGTCGGAATGCCGCGCGCTGACCAACTTCGTCGGCAACGCGGTGGCCACCATCGTCGTTGCCCGCTGGGAGAACGAGCTCGATCAAACGAAGTTCGCCGCGGCCATGGCCGGGCAATTGAGTGAAGAGATCGAGGTGCCGGCGCTGCAGGCGGCCGAATAGGCTTTTGCCAATCCTCCACAATGTAAAACGGCTCCTCCACGGGGCCGTTTTCAGTTTGCGTGGCCGCATTGTCACATCAGGCGCAGACCGACGATCGCTGCGCGGCTCGCCATATCAATTAACAGCCATCTTCATAAAACTGTCACGCCAACGGCTCACAGCATGGGGTTGAGAGTTGGGAATTTCGGCAGAGTCGCATGCAGGACAGGAGAGCAGCGTGTCGCAGAAAATCTTTGTGAGCGCGCGCCGACCGGCTTTGGGCTGGCCTTGCTTCTGGCGACATTATTACGGGTAGCCGAGGGCATGGCATCTTCCATCTCAGCGCAGGAAAAAGCCTTGAAGCGTTCGGGGAGCTTTCTGTCCGAACTCGCCTCCCATACCGATGCGCTGTTTCGCGGCCGCGCCTATGAGCAATATGCAGCCATCTGCTACAGAAAGTCTGCCGAGCGCGATGCACCGGAAGTTCTGGTCGTCACCAGCCGCGAAAGTGGCCGTTGGGTTGTTCCCAAAGGCTGGCCGATCAAGGGCAAGAAGCCGCATGAGGTAGCGGCCATCGAGGCGTTTGAGGAAGCCGGCGTGCGCGGAAAGGTAAAGAAGAAGCCTTTCGGCTATTTCACCTATGTAAAGCAGCTTGACGACGGCAAGGACGTTCCTTGCGTGGTCGAGCTGCATCTGCTCGAGGTCGCACAGATTTTCCAGGACTTTCCCGAACGTGGCCAGCGCCGCAGCGAATGGGTTTCCTTCATCGAAGCGGCGAGCCGTGTGCGCGAACCGGAACTCAAGGGCCTTCTGCTCGCAGCCGAACGAAAAATATCCAAGGCAAAGGCAAAGAGATAGCCGAGCGGTGTGCTCGCATTGCGGTTCATGTTCTGCCGCTCATCGCCAATCGCAAGGGGATCCGAGTGGCGGCGATGGCGGGAACGGCGCCGCCGATCGCGCCGATGGCCAGCGCCAGCACTGCGGCCTTGCCAATGAGGGGAGGCGAAAGGATCAGCTGGAATCCGATCTGCGTGCGATCGAGGCTTATCGTCGATGCGCTCCAACCGTTGAGCACGAGATAGGAAATGGCGATGCCGCTCAGGCAGCCCAGCGCCGTCAGGATCATCGCTTCGATCCAGGTGCTGGCAAAGGCGGCACGCCGGCTGAAGCCGATCGCCCGCGCCGTGGCAATCTCGGTGCTGCGATCCGACACGGAGCTGGACATGGTGGTCATAGCGCCAACTGCAGCGCCCACAGCCATTATGACGGCGAGCGGCCAGCCGAGCAAAAGGATGAGCTTCGACGTGCGTTCGGCGAGCGCTGCGAAATAGTCCTGCTCCGAGCGCAGCGTCAATGCGATCTGCGGCATGCCGGCCGCCATGGATTGCAGGGCGGGCAAGGCCTGCGGCGAAGCGAGTTTCACACGGATGCTCTGAATCTGGTTGGGCCGGTCGAACAGCGTCTGGACCACGCCAAGGTCGCCCAGCATTTCGGATTCGAAAGCAGATCCGCCCGCGTCGAAGATGCCGACGACCGTCCATTTCGATGTGCCGAGCGTCAGTTTCTCGCCGATGTCGAGCCCCTTGTAATCGAGACTGAGCCGGCGGCCGACAACGATCTCGCTGGTGCCGGGTGTGAATGTGCGGCCGCTGACGATGCGCACGTTCGGTCGCACATCGAGGCCAAATGGACCGATGCCGCGCAGGGACAACGTGGCGGAAGAAACACCGGATTTATGCTGGATATCGACGGGCACGACCATTTCCGGCGATATCAGCGCCACGCCTTTGGCATTGGTCGCGAAACCGCCTGCACCGTCCAGATAGTGAAGTTGCGAGATGTCGATCCGGCTCCCGAGCTCCGTTGCGGCACCCTTGCCAAGGCCGATGGCGATGTCCGGGGAACCTGCCTGCATGAGGGATAGCCGGAAGCCGTTCGACATTGCCAGGAAGCCGAGCAGAACGGTCACGACCATGGCGACCGAAAACACCAGGGACAACGACATCCATTTGCGGCGATGGAGCGATTTCAGATTGGATGCGGTAAGGGCAAGGATCTGGTTGATGATAGTCGTCATCGTCGTCACTTCTCTCTCAGGGCTGCGTGGGGAGGCGCTCGCATGGCGCCGTAAGCCGGTATTACGGCAGTCGCAGCCGCCAGAACGGCGGATAGGCCGATGGCCTGCAGCACGGTTGCAGGGGCAAGCGACATGTCCGGCACGACCGTGTGCAGCGGCTCCCGCAGCAGGATGATCGCGGCATAGGCAAGGCAGACCGCAAGGGCAAGGCCGGCTGCAAACAGACTGAATGTCTCGGCGAGCACATTGCCGAGAATGAAGCGGCGCGAGAAGCCCAGCACCTTTAACAGGCCGATTTCCTTCGTTCGCTCGCGAATAGCGAAGACCATGGTATTGGCGACGATCATCAGAATGGTGACGAAAGCGACGCCGACCACCAGCCGCACGATGGTCGCTATATCGGCAAACTGCGCGATGAAATCCCTCATGAATTCAGCCTCGGTTCGCGTCCGGGTCTGATAGGCGGAATTGGCAAAGAGCGTATCGACTGCTTTGATGACGTCGTCGGCATGCGCGCCGCTCCTTGGCAGGACGCCGAAGTTGCTGACGGTATCGCGATCGACGCCGCGCTCCGAATTGATGTAGTCGTAGCGCGCCATCACAAAATGCGTATCGGCGGATTTTCGGCCATCCAATATGCCGGCAATCTCGAACTCGAAGTCCGAACTGCCATCGGCCCTGAAGAAACTTGACGTGTTCAGCGTGATTTTCTGCCCGACCACCCAGCCTTCCTGGGTGGCGATGCTTCGCCCGACAATGACGCCGTTGCGGGTTTGGCGGAAGCGGGCGAGAGTCTCGGCGGAGATATCGTACTCGTCGCCGATGAAGGCGGGGAAACTGTCGGGTTCCACCGCCGTCAGCCCCAGAAAATTGCTTGGGGTGCGATAGGTTGCGCGGCTGCGCGCCATGTAGGTTGCGCTGGCAATCCCAGGCAGGGCGAGGATCTTGTCGTAATAGCTGATCGGCAGGGGTAGGGCACCCCCGATCTTGTTGCTGACGACGAGCCGCTCGGACTCGACCTCGCCGCCAAGGAAGCCACGCTCGAAGCTCGTCAGCACGAGATAAATGAAGAAGGCGATGGCGATGCTGGTGATCAGCAGCGCGCTGCGCACCGGTCTGCGCGTCATGCCGCGGCGAATGAACGTCAAGCGATGCATGGCGGTTACGCAGCCTCCGCTTCGATGAATTTGCCCTTGTCCAACCGCAGTTGACGCCGGGCAGAATGGGCGGCGGCGGCGTCATGCGTCACCATGACGATCGTCTTGCCAAGCTCGGTATTGAGGATGCGCAGCATGGTGAGCACTTCGTCGGCGGATTCACGATCGAGATCGCCTGTCGGCTCGTCGCAGAGCAACAGTTTCGGATCGCTTGCCAGTGCGCGGGCGATGCCGACGCGCTGCTGCTGGCCGCCGGAAAGCTCCGAAGGCAGATGCCGTCGCCGGTCGGCAAGGCCGAGCATGGACAGAAGCGTCTCGACCCGTTCGCGACGCTGGCGCGCACTGAGGCTCGTCAACAGCAGCGGCAGCTCGACATTCTGTTCCGCCGTCAGCATCGGCATCAGATTGTAGAACTGAAACACGAAGCCGACATTGGCCGCGCGCCATCTCGCCAATGCACTTTCGCTCATCCGGCTGAGGCGGGCATGCTCGAAATCGATCTCGCCTCGGTCCGGGCGATCGATGCCGCCGATCAGGTTCAATAGTGTCGATTTTCCCGACCCGGACGGTCCGACGATGGCGACAAAATCGCCCGGCGCAATCGTCATGGTCAGATCGGAAAAGATCGTCACGGTGTTGCGTCCGAGCCGGTAGTTCTTGCGCACGTTGCTGATCAAAATGCCGTCCATCTCAGTTTCCTTTCTCGTCCGCCTTCGCCTGAAGGCTCGGTGGGTTCAGCGTCACTTTCGCCGCCATGTTCGGCAGCACGCCCGAAGGCGCCGTCAGGAATTCGAGACGCGCGGTCACGGTGCCTTTCTGCATCGACGCAACGGGTACGATCGTTGTCACGCGCATCGTGAATTGCCGGTCGGGAAAGGCGTCGAGAACGGCGATCGCAGCCTGGCCAGCCTCAATACGTGCGGCGTTGGATTGGGCGATATCGACGTCGATGGCCAGCGAAGCCGGATCGAGAAGCGTCGCAATGCCATCTCTGGGCCCGCCGCCGTCCGTCCCCGAGGCGACCATGTCTCCAAGACCAGCCAGCCGGGCAACGATGACGCCATCGAAAGGAGCGACGATGCGATGGAGCGATATGGTGTTTTCCTGCCTCTCCACCTGAAGCCGCGCGGTCTCGGCTGCCTGTCTTGCGCTGTCGAGATCATTGGATAACTGCAGAACGGCAAGTTCGTCCGTGTCGAGGTTGCTCTGGGACGCCGCGCCGCGATCGGCGAGTTGCCTGGTGCGTGCCAGGGTCCTTTGCGCCTTTGCGAGCGAAATCTGGTTGCGCTGCACGGCAATGAGGGCGGCGGCGGCCTGTGACCTTGAGATCTTCAGCTCGATCTCGCTCGTCGTCGTATCGAGCCCTGCAATGACTTGACCGGCAATGAAATGATCCCCGACATCCAGTGGCAGGGAGACGACCTTACCGCCAACCTCGGGCCGCAAGGTGATCATGCGCCCGGCGACGACATAGCCGGAGCCGATCACGGCCTGGGGAAGGCTGGCGATGGGTACGGCTGTGACGGTGTCTCCATTCCGCGATGATGTGTCTGCCGTCGCAGGCGATACGGAACTGGTCGCGATCGAAGACGAGTACTTTACCGGTTTATCGATGGCGAGCTTCGATGGCAGGCAGACGATGGCTGCCGGTATCGCGATCGCGCTCGCCAGAATGAGGCTGCGGATTGCGAGCCGTCGGCTTGCCGCAGCGCTGGCGGGCGGGCTCTCGGGGCGATCGATTGCCAGGGAACGAAGTCGGGTAGCCATGTTTGCGTCGGCGCTCATCGCGGTCTCCAGCTTGTTGCGTCGCCAACATCGCCGTACAAGTCAGCGGATGCGACCTCGATCACGATTCAGGACGTCCCGGATCGCGATCTGGATCGCCTGAGGTCGCGAGTCACGTCATAGTGGCGGCCGATCACGAATGATCGTGGAAGGGGTCTCATGCTGTTCGTGCCGTTGCCGTTCGTCGTCGCGTTGCTGCTTCTGCTGCTGCTTCTGGCAATGCTGCGGCGGGATGACGGCATGGCCACCAACCGACCTTTCCTCGTGCTGCTGGCACTCTGCTGCGTGCAGTCGGTCCTTGTCGGCTTGCGCTGGGGTTACGATCTACCGGTCGTCGGCCGCCTGACGCTTGCGCTCGCGACGATCATGCCGTCACTGGTTGTCGCAGGTGTCATGCACCTCGGTGCCGCTGGCCCGCGCCGCTGGTCCGAGCGCATCGGTCTCTATGGTTTCCCGCCTGCGATCATCGCGCTGCTGATCATTATCTGGCCCGAGGCGATCGATATCGCGATGATACTGATCTATCTCGGCTATGCCAGCGCCTTGCTCTGGCTGATGCGCGCCGGCCCCGACGTGCTGCCGCTTGCTTCCTTCGAGACGGCTCAGCCGACCCATCGAGCCTTCGTCTTTGCGGCGGCGACGCTGAGCTTTTCGGCGGGGATCGACGCGCTTGTCATGTTCGATTTCGAATGGACCCAGGGCGCTCATGTCGGCAAGATCCTCAGCATCGCCAATCTTCTCGGCCTGTTCATGCTCGGCATGGCAGCAGCCGCGGCCAGCCGGAATTCGACCGTGAGAGATATTGTCGACGTTGCGCCGGTTCCGGATACGGCGGAAGACGCAGAAACGATTACCCGCATCGAGGCGCTGATGGGTGAGAAGAAGCTTTATCGCGACGCCAATCTCAATCTCGAGCGCCTTGCCCGCAGAGCCGGCATACCGTCTCGCCGCATCTCGGGCGCCATCAATCGCCGGATGGCCAAGAACGTCTCGCAATATGTCAATGACTACCGCATTGCCGAGGCCTGCCGTCTTCTTGTTGAAACCGATCGGCCGGTGACCGAAGTCATGCTTGAGGCCGGCTTCCAGACCAAATCGAATTTCAACCGCGAGTTTCGCCGCGTCACCGATATGACGCCCGTCGCCTGGCGCGAGAAATGCGCCTATCCCTCAGGCTGAGGCTCGCCGCCCGTCAGAAATCGGCAACTTTTCCCCAGGCGGAGCGGTTCAGGCGATCCGGATAATAGGGCTTGGGGTCGACGATCGGCGTCGCACCCGTAACGAGGTCGGCAACAAGGTGTCCGGCACCGGGGCCAATTCCGAAACCGTGGCCGCTGAAGCCTGCCGCCAGGATCAGGCCGGGGATTGCAGCTATCTCGCCGATCGCGGGCACGCCATCCGGCGTGCTGTCGATATAGCCGGCCCATGCGGCCGAAACGGGGGCATGAACCAGGGAGGGAAGAAGTGTGCGTGCCCGCGCAAGCGTCAGGTCGATCTGCTTGCGGTCGGGGCGCGGATCGAGGATGCGGTTGCGCTCCATCGGCGTCGGCCGATCGAGCCGCCAGTGCGAAAGGGTCTCGTGGCCGCCCTTCAATCCCTCCATGCCTCCCGGCGCCAGGCTTTTCCAGCGACGGGCGAACATCGGCACGAAATAGCGGGCAAAGCGAAGCTGCTGCAGGGTGGGGTCGACGCGGGCCTTGCCGCTGATGGCGAGCGTATAGCCGCCGTCGCTTCGTCTCGTCGCCGAGACGGCGGCCGTATGGAGGGCTGCCGGAAGGCTCTTGGCTCCGGGCGCGACGGACAGGATCGAGGATCGGATGGCTGCCTGCGGAAAACGAACACCCAGCTGCCGGCAGAAGGACGATGCCCAGGCTCCGCCCGCCATGACGACGGTTTCGGTGCGGATGATCCCCGCTTCCGTGACCACGGCGCTGACGCGGCCACCTGTGGTTTCCAGACCACGGGCCGCGCACATCTGATGCACGCTGCCGCCGAGCGCCATGATGGCGCGGGCGACAACGGGGGCGGCGCGAGAGGGATCGGCGGTGCCGTCGGTCGGCGAAAAGACGCCGCCTTTCCAGGCCTTGCCGGTCGCCGCGCCGAATTCGCTGGCTTTCTTGCTGTCGAGCATATGGGTGGTGACGCCGACGCCACGGGCAAACTCGCCCCAGCGTGCCCAGCCGGCCAGTTCCGCATCATTGTCGCTGAGATAGAGCAGGCCGCAGCGGCGAAAGCCGGCGTCCTCGCCGCTCTCTTCAGCGAATGCGTCCCAAAGCGCCAGGCTCTTGGTCGCCATCGGCAGCTCGCGAGCATCCCGGTTCTGCTGCCGGCACCAGCCCCAGTTCCGGCTGGATTGTTCCGCGCCGATCCGTCCCTTCTCGACAAGTGCGACTTTCATGCCGCGGCGTGCAAGGTAATAGGCGGAGAAGACGCCGACGATGCCGCCGCCGATGACCACCGCATCCGCCGTCTCGGGCAGCGTCGGTGTGGTCTCGATGTGAAGAAGGGGGGCGGGCATGGCAATCTCCGTTCGCAGACCAGCATTGTAATCGAGCTTTTCGTCCGCAAATGCTGCAGATCGCAATCAGACAGCATTTCCTTCTGTGCAGTGCCAAGACTACGAATTCTTCTGTTAAAGCACGGATTTCATGTCGTTATATCGAGGTATACATGCCCGATTCCGCTTGCTAAGCGAGCCTTTCGGCCTAAAATGACGAAAGATTATTCCGCAAGGCAGCCATTCTGCCATCCGCAAACCGGAGCGTGCCGATGAAACTCGACCGGATCGATATCAAGATCCTCTACGAACTGCAGAAGAACGGCCGTATCACCAATGTCGAACTGGCCGAGCTGGTCAATCTCTCGCCCAGCCCCTGCCTGATGCGGGTCAAGAAGCTGCAGTCCGAGGGCTATATCTCCGGCTATTCCGCCCAGATCAACATCGCCAAGCTCGGGCAGACACTGACCGTCTTTACGGAAGTGACGCTGAAGAACCATCGCCAGATCGATTTCGCCCGCTTTCTGGCGGCGGTCGAGAAGGTGGATTCGGTGGTGGAATGCCATCTGGTTTCCGGCGGTTACGACTATCTGGTGAAATTCGTTACCGCCGGCATTGCCGAATACCAGACGACGATGGAGCGGCTGATCGATATGGAGATCGGCATCGACAAATATTTCAGCTTCGTCGTGCTGAAATCGCCGATCGTCAAGGCGCATATGCCGCTAACAAGCCTGTTTCCGGTCTGACCGGCGTTGAGCCGTTAGTCTAACTCGCAAATCTCAGCGGCTCGCGAAAGCCCGGATCAACTCGTCGTCCTGCTGCAGGCCGTCGAGCCAGCCCGTGTCGAGCTTCGGCACCGAGGAGAACAGCAATTTCGAATAGGGGTGCTTGGCGCCGCCGGCGAGATCGGCGGAGGAAAGCTGCTCGATCTTCTCGCCCGCATACATCACGATGATCTCGTCGCAGATCGCCTGCACGGTCGAAAGATCATGGCTGATGAAGACATAGGACAGGCCGAGCTCGCGCTGCAGCTCCTTGAGGAGATCGATGATGGCGGCCGCCACGACCGTATCGAGGGCCGAGGTAATCTCATCGCAGAGAATGATCTTCGGCTCGGCCGCCAAGGCGCGGGCCAGATTGACGCGCTGCTTCTGACCGCCTGACAGTTCGGCTGGACGGCGGTGTTTGATGGCTGCCGGCAGATGCACCATGTCGAGCAGCTGCTCGATGCGGGCTTCGCGCTGCCTGGCGCTTGGGTTGCCATAGAAAGCAAGCGGCCGACCAAGAATATCTCCGATCGATTTGGCCGGATTGAGCGCTGTGTCGGCGAACTGGAAGACGATCTGCAGCCTGCGCAGCTCTTCGCGCCGGCGATACCTGGCGTCGGCGGCGAGCTGTTTGCCGTCGAAGACGATATCTCCCGAGATCGGCGGCAGTATCCCGGCGATGACGCGGGCAAGCGTCGACTTTCCGCAGCCGGACTCGCCGATGATGCCGAGATTGTGGCCGGCTTCCAGCCTGACGCTCACGGATTTGAGCGCGACCGCCGTCGGCAGGCCGTTCGGCTGGATCGGGCCGTATCCCGCCACGATATCCGTGACCTCGAGCAGGGCGGGCGTCTTGTCGGCGGTTGCTTGCGCCGGCGAGGCGTAGAGCTTGGGCTCAAACGCGGCCAGCAGTTCCCGCGTGTAGGGATGGGAAGGCGAGGAAAGGATCTGCTCGGTCGTGCCAATTTCCTGGATTTCGCCGCCCTTCAGCACGACGATCCTGTCGGCCACCTGGGCGACGACGGCGAGATCATGCGATACGTAGACGCCGGCGATGCCGCCGGTCTTCATGACCGATTTGAAAGCCTTGAGCACTTCGATCTGTGTCGTCACATCGAGCGCAGTCGTTGGCTCGTCGAAGATCACGAGCTTCGGATTGCCGATCAACGCCATTGCCGCCGATAGCCGCTGCAACTGCCCGCCGGATACCTGGTGCGGATAGCGCGCGCCGATCGTCTCCGGATTGGGCAGGCTGAGCGCCTTGAAAAGCTCAACGGCGCGTGCTTTCGCGTCTTCGACCGGCATGAGATCATGAATGCGGGTGATCTCGATCACCTGTTCCATGATGGTCTGAGCCGGATTGAAGGCGGCCGCGGCACTTTGCGGTATGTATGCAACCTCCGTGCCACGGATCTTCGCTCTGGCTTTTTCGGACAGGCTCGCCATGTCCTTACCTGCAAGCAGCACCTCGCCGCCGCTGATCCGGCATCCAGGGCGAGCGTAGCCCATCAGGGTCAGGGCGATCGTCGTCTTGCCGGAACCGCTTTCGCCGATCAGGGCGACGATCTCGCCTTCCTGAATATCGAAGCTGACGCCGCGGATGATCTCGACGCGACGGCCGGAATCGGTCTTTGCCTCGACCTTCAGGTTGCGGATTTCGACGAGTTTGGCCATCAATTGCTCCGGTCCCGGATCTTCTGGGGAAGGTTGTCGATCAGCAGGTTGACGCTGATCGTCAGGCTGGCGATCGCGATGCTCGGAAAGATCACCGCAGGCGCGCCGAAGGGCAGGCCGCCGATGTTTTCACGCACCAGCGCACCCCAATCGGCATTGGGCGGCTGCACACCGAGGCCGAGGAAGGAGAGGCCGGACAGGAGCAGCACGATGAACACGAAGCGCAGGCCGAGATCGGCCATGACCGGCCCCAGAATATTCGGCAGGATTTCGGAACGAATGAGATAGAGCGTGCCTTCGCCGCGCGCGCGGGCCACCGTGATGAAATCCATGGTGTTGATATTGACGGACAGCGCGCGGGCAAAGCGATAGGCGCCTGGCGTGTAGATGACGGCGAGCGTCAGGATCAGTACTGGGATCGAGGAGCCGACACCAGCCACGACGACGAGGCCGAACAGCTTGCTCGGGATCGAATTCAAAGCATCGAGAAAGCGGCTGAGCACGCTGTCGAACCAGCCGCCGATGACGGCCGCGATCATGCCGAGCGCGACGCCGGAGACGCAGGAGACGCAAACGGCGGCAAGCGAGATGCCCACCGTGTAGCGCGCACCCATGAGAATACGCGACAGGATATCCCGGCCGAGATAATCCGTTCCGAGCCAGAACTTGGCCGATATCGGTCCGAAATAATCGAAGTCGACGATATCGCCGATCGAATAGGGGATGATCAGCGGTGCAAAGATCGCCACCAATGCCCATAGCAGAATGACTGCAAAGCCGAGCATGCCGACGATGTTGAAGCGAAAGCCGAGCTTGCGGGGAGTGAAGGCGGTAAGGGCCATGATCAGCGCAACCTCGGATTGGACATAATGGCGATGATGTCGGCGATGGTGATCAACAGGAGATAGACCACGCAGAAGATCATCGCGCAGGTCTGGATCAGCGGCAGGTCGCGCGTGGCGACGGCATCGACCATCAGCTTGGCGATGCCCGGATAGTTGAAGATGGTTTCAACGATGATGACGCCGCCCAGCAGATAGGAGAGCGACAGCGCCACCGCGTTGACGATCGGTCCCAGCGCATTCGGCAAGGCATGTTTCAGCACCATGCGCCGGCGCGACGCCCCCTTCAGCAGCGCCATTTCGACATAGGGCGTGTTCAGCGTCTCGATGACGGCGGCACGCGTCATGCGGATCATCTGCGCCGATATGACGAAACTCAACGTGATGACAGGCATCGCGAAGACGCGCAGCATCTGCCCGAAGGAATGGATCTCGTTGGCGAAGGCAAGTGCCGGCAGCCATTTGAGATAGACGGCGAAGATCAATACGGCCGAGGTGGCGACCATGAATTCCGGCACGGAGATGACGCCGATCGAAATGATGGTGACGATGCGGTCGTAGAGCGAGCCGCGCAGCATCGCCGCCGTAATGCCGAGGGTGAGCGCGATCGGCACGGAAAACAGCGTGGTCGCCGCCGCCAGTTTCAAGGAGTTTCCAAGCCGCGAGCCGATCAGATCGGCGATCGGCATGTTGTTGGCATAGGAAATGCCGAGATCGCCGGTGGCGAGGCCAGCAAGCCAGCGGACGAAACGCAGGATGGCCGGATCGTTCAGATGCATGGCGGCGCGAAGGCCGGCGACTGCTTCAGGAGTGGCAGCCTGGCCGAGCAGGATCTGCGCGACGTCGCCCGGCAGCATCGATGTCGCCGCAAACACCGTGAACGAGACGATGAGCAGCGTGACGAGGGCCACGAGCACACGGCCGAACACGAGATAAAGAACGTGGCGGTTCATGACGGATCCCCATCGCGAGAGCGGATGTGCCAGTTTCCCGGCATTGTACCCGACAAGCGGCGCCGAAGCACCACCGGCCGGGTACGAAGGCAGGGATCAGGCATCGAGCCAGACATATTCCGCAAAGGCGTAACCCATCATGCCGCCGAGCGGATTGGCTTCCAGCCCATGCAGCTTCGAGGAGATCGCGTCGACGTTGGAGATATAGGCCGGGATAGCGGTGCCCGCATCTTCGGCAATCATCACCTGCATTTCGCCATAGATCGCCTTGCGCTTGGCCTGGTCAAGCGAGCCGCGCGCCTCAATGAGCATGCTATCGAACTTGGCGGACTTGTACTGGCTCTCGTTCCACGGAGCATCGGAGGAATAGAGCAGGGAGAACAGGATATCCGGTGTCGGACGCGGATTGATATTGCCGAAATGCATCGGCGCCTTCAGCCAGTAGTTCGACCAGTATCCGTCGGAGGGCACACGTTGAACATCGAACTTCATGCCGATATCCGCGCCGGCCTGCTGCAACACCATCGCCATGTCGATGGAAGAGGTTGCTGCATCAGAGGCGACAACGGGGATGGACTGGCCGAAGAGGCCCGACTTCTGAAAGTGGAACTTCGCCTTTTCAGGATCGAAGGCCTTCGGCTTCAGATCGGCATTGTGATAGATGCTGGATGGCGGCACGGGCTGGTCGTTGCCGATTTCGGCGAGGCCGCGCAAGGCCGACTTCTGGATCGCTTCGCGGTTCAGCAGATACTTGACGCCGGTAACGAAGTCCTTGTTGCTGCCCGGGTTCATGTCGAGGCGCATGTTGAGGTCGGTGTAGTTGCCGGAGGTGGTCTTCGACAACGTCACGCCCGTTTGGCCGTCCAGGAGCCGCATTGAGCGCGGGTTGATGGAAGCGGCAAGCTGTATGTCGCCCGACATGAGTGCGTTGACGCGCGCGGAATCGTCCTCGATCCCGAAGAACTCGAAGGAATCGAGGTGCGGGCCGCCTTGCTTCCAGTAGTTCTTGTTCTTGACGGCGACGGAGCGGACGCCTGGCTGGAAAGTCTCGCAGACGAAAGCGCCCGTGCCATTGGCCTTGCTGAAATCCGTCGTGCCGTCGGCAATGATCATGAAGTGATGGATGGCAAGGATTGTCGGGAGGTCGGCATTCGGATTGACGAGCGTGATCTCGACGGTCAGCGGATCGACAGCCTTGAAGCCTGTCATCTGCTTGGCGATGGCATTGACCTTCGAGCCGACGGCCGGATCGAGATGGCGCTTCAGCGAATAGACGACGTCGGCCGAAGACAGGGT
Source organism: Rhizobium sp. SG741 (assembly GCF_012275435.1). Lineage (NCBI taxonomy): Bacteria > Pseudomonadati > Pseudomonadota > Alphaproteobacteria > Hyphomicrobiales > Rhizobiaceae > Rhizobium > Rhizobium sp. SG741. The sequence continues at coordinate 176,437 of NZ_JAAZQP010000006.1, read as the reverse complement.
CTTGCCGCTGTGGAAGCTCACGCCCTTGCGCAGCTTGACGGTCCAGACCTTGGCATCGGCGCTTTCGATGCTTTCGGCGAGTTCCATCTGCGTGACGCCATTCTTGTCGAGGAAGGAGAGGCGATTGTAGAAGGCACAACAGCGGACATAATCCGTCGACAGCGATGCCTTGGCCGGATCGAGCGTGTCGGCGGTCGAGGATGACCAGCCGGCCGCCTTCAGCGAACCGCCCGAGACCGGGGTTGCTGCGAAGGCGGCGGAGGCTCGACCGAAGATCGCCCCGCCGGCCGCAGCGGCGATGCCGCCCGCGAGCAGCATTTGCAGGAGATCGCGGCGAGTTGCGCCACGGCGGATGGCATTTTCGACCATGGCATCGTCTGCGCTGGTCCAATTCGTGATCTTGTCGTTCATTGCGTTCCCCTTTTTGTTGAAGTTGAGTTGTCGTCCCGTCTTTGGCGGGCTCAGTATCGGGTCGTTACTCCGTCAGGCGGCCTTGCTTGCCTCCGCTGCTTCGGCAAGTCCTGCCATGGAGGTGAAATGATAATCGGGCTTTGTGAATTCCTGAGGTTCGATGGTGCCGCCATAGCCCTTCTGGGCATGGCGTCGCTCGATCCAGCAATTGGTCATGCCGAGTTGGCGGGATATGCCGATATCGTGATACTGGCTCTGGGCGACGTGCAGAATGTCGTCCTTCGAGGCTTGCTCCTTGCCGACGAAGGCGAAGACCTGCTCGAAGAAGGCCGGATCGGGTTTTTCCGTGCCGGTGTCATCAGCGGTGAATGCCGCATAGAACGGATTGCCGAGTTCCTTGGAGAAATGTTCGAAGGCCCAGCGGCGGGCATTCGTCATGGCAATCAGCCGATAGCGCTTGGACAGACGGCGGAGCGCATCGGCACTGTCGGCAAAGCCTTTCCAATTGCCAGCGGAATCGCGCAGCCGTTCACCGAATTTCACTTCGGCAGGCAAGCCGAGCTTCGGCGCAATGACCATATAGACGCGGACGAGATCATCGGGAAAAAGACCGGCGTCGCCGGAATAGCGCGCAGCGCGATAGAGTGCCAACGCCTCTTCGCCATCGACGGAGACACCTGCCTCTTCAGCGATCCCAGCCAGACATTCCTTGATGCCGCCCTCGAAGTCGATCAGCGTTCCGACGACATCGAAGGTGAAATATTTGAAATCCGCTAAGCTCTTGGCCAAGTATCTGTCCTCGAATGAGCGCCATCAATTTCGATCGCGCGACTGAATGCAGAAGAAAATGCTGTTCCGATCTTGCCGCTTGTTTTGTTCTATCTCCTCAAAATCCGCGTTTTTTAGGCTCTGAGGGTGGCAGCACGTCCAGTTTCGCAGTTAAGGCCTGCCGGAGTCTCTGAATGGCGGAGCTGTGGCGGCACAAAATTGCGAATATGGGCGCAAAGCGGTATTTCGGCCGCCGCGCTCAAGCAAGAGCCGCGCGAACGTCCGGATCTTCCAGCGTCTGATCGAGCGTCCTGCGCGTACGATCGATGATCGCGTCGATTTCCGCATCGGTGCAGCAGAGCGGCGGCGCATAGCCGAGCACGCCGTTGCCGAAGGCGCGGATGACAAGTCCATTGTCCCAGGCACGATCGAATATACGGCGCGAGGGATCGGCGGCCGCGGGCAGCGGCGTCTTGCGCTCCTTGTCGACGACCAGTTCGATGGCGGCCAGCATGCCGCGCCCGCGTACATCGCCGACCAGTGGATGCGCGGCCAGCTCGTGCAGGCCGGCCATCAGGCGAGCGCCCGCCTTGACACCGTTTTCCAGCAAGCCGTTTTCATAGAGGCGCAGAACTTCGAGGCCGACCGCTGCGCTGACGGGATGGGCGGAATAGGTGTAGCCATGGCCGATGGCCGCGGACCCGGCACCATCGGCGATCGTCTGGTAAACGCGCTCCGACAGGAAGACGGCGCCCATCGGTACATAGCCGGAGGTAAGACCCTTGGCTGTTGTCATCAGGTCGGGGACGATGTCTTCATCGGAGCAGGCAAAGAGCGGCCCGGTGCGGCCGAAGCCGGTGATCACTTCATCAGCGACGAAGAGGATGTCGAGCTCGGTGCAGACGTCACGCATCGCCTTCATCCAGCCGGGCGGCGGTACGAGCACGCCGCCGGAGCCCTGGATCGGCTCGACATAGAAGGCTGCCGCTCGGTCGGCGCCGATCTCCTCGACCTTGGCGCGCAGCGCGGCGACGGAGGCGGCTATGATCGCCTGCGGATCGCTGCCGACGGGATTGCGATAGGCATAGTGCGTTGGAATCTTGTGCTGCCAGTCGAGCGGCACACCGAAACCGGCATGGAAGATCGGCAGCGCCGTTAGCCCGGCACCCACCGTCGAGGAGCCATGATAGCCCTGCTCAAGCGAGATGAACTGATCCTTCGCCGGTTTGCTGAGCGAATGGTAATAGTAGCGGATGAAACGGATCGTGCTGTCGATGGCATCCGAGCCTCCGAGCGTGAAGTAGACGTGGTTGAGATCGCCCGGCGCACGGTCGGCCAGCTCGGCGGCAAGCCGGATGGCCGGCTCCGAGCCGAGGCCGAAATAGCCGGTGGCATAGGGCAGTTCGCGCATCTGGCGGGCGGCAGCCTCTACGATGCTTTCATGGCCATATCCGGCGTTGACGCACCACAGACCGGCGAAGCCGTCGATCATCTGATGCCCCGTCGCGTCGGTGACGGTAGCGCCTTTGGCGGATTTCAGGACCCGCACACCGGCTCGCTCGTGGCCGCGATAGGAGGCGACCGGATGGACGAGGTGAGCGCGATCGAGTTCGACAAGGGAATTGCTCAGCATGATATCTCTCTTCAGCCCAGGGCTTGGCTCGCCAGGGCAAATGTGTGAACGCTTAAAATGTTTGACGGAGCGGGTGATGCGGCGCGGCGCATGGCAATGCCGCCGCCGACATGGGTAAGGCCGTGTTCGAGCAAAAATGGAGCAAGGCCGGTTTCTGCCCCGGTATCGACGCGCATGAAGACACCGGGTCGGGCCGCAAACAGGAAGCTCAGCAGATCCTCGGCATCCGCCGCCGTTTCCGCGACGACCGGGCCGCAGAGCTCGCCGCGCCCGAAGGCGCGTAACGCCGCATATCCGCGCAGGCCGTCGGTCTTGCGCAAGACGGCTAGACGACCGGTGTGGAACAATGCCTGCAGCAGCGCCGTGCGGTCCGCGCCATAGGCGAGACGATCGAGAGCGACGATGTGGTTGAAGTCGGCCGACGTCGCACGATCGACCGTCCCGGCCGCGATACAGGCCCGCAACGGCCCCTGATGCTGGACGATCTCGCCTGTCCTCTCGAAGCCGAGACTTTGATAAAGCGGAAGGCCTTCGGCGGTTGCCACGAGCCGGCACTCGCGGGTTCCGACGATCTCAAGAGCAGCCTGCATGATGCGCCGACCGATGCCGCGCCCGCGCATGGCCTCGTCGACAATGACCATGTTGATTGTCGCGACGTCGGCGCCGTAGGGCGTGACGAAGATCGTCGCGACCACTTTCTGATTTTCGATCGCCACGAGGCCGCTGCTGAGTTCGAGCAGCATTTGCCACTCCTCGAGTCGGTGCGGCCACCTCGCCTGGCGCGACAGGGCAAGGGCTGATGGGAGATGGGATTGGTCGAGGGGGCGAACGTCGATCGCGGATGCCTGCACAGGCCTTTTCTCCCGTCTGTTGCTTTATCTCTTTGATAGACCGACAAGGAAAGAAGATCGTCCTGACGACGAAGCCGCAGCAGTATCTTTCACCGTCCGTCGATACGCCCGCCGCATCTTATGCCGGCAACGCGGCGCGACCGGGCGAGATGACGGGCCTGGAGGCGTCAGGCGCGCAACTCTCTGCCAAAGCAGGACAAGCATACAGAACATTCTGCTTCCCGACGGCGCAAATGCGGTGAACCGATGGGGAAAGGCTGCCTATGATGGGGCGAGATCAGCGCCAGCACGGCATTCTGCAAGGGATCAAGGACATGACGACGTTCCGGCCAAAATACATTACCTTCGACTGCTACGGCACCCTGACGAACTTCCAGATGGCCGAGGCGGCCCAGAAGATCTATGGCGAGCAGCTCGATCAGCCGCGCATGGCGCGGTTCATCAAGAACTTCGCCGCCTACCGGCTGGACGAAATTCTCGGTGACTGGAAGCCTTATAATGAAGTAATCCATAATGCCGTCGAGCGTACCTGCCGCAGGAACGGGGTCGCCTTCCACGCCGAAGATGCCCGCTCAATCTACGAGACCGTTCCGAGCTGGGGTCCGCATCCGGATGTGCCGGCCGGTCTTGCGAAGGTCGCCAAGGAAATTCCGCTCGTCATCCTGTCGAACGCCATGAACGAGCAGATCATGCACAATGTCGAAAAGCTCGGCGCGCCGTTCCACGCAGTTTTCACGGCACAGCAGGCCAATGCCTACAAGCCGCGCTTCAAAGCCTTCGAATACATGTTCGACATGCTCGGCTGCAATCCGGAGGACGTGATGCATTGCTCTTCCTCCTTCCGCTACGATCTGATGTCGGCTTATGATCTCGGCATCAAGCACAAGGTCTGGGTCAATCGTGGCCATGAGCCCGCAAACCCTTATTATGAATACGCCGAGATCAAGGACATTTCCGGCCTGCCCGGCGTTCTCGGGCTCTGACGGGAGACGGCAATGCAGTTCAAGTCCTACTGGCACGATACCGCGCCGCGTTTTGCCGGCCAGAGTGCAGCGCCGATCGAAGGTCACTATGATGTCGCGGTGATCGGCGGCGGCTTTACCGGCTTGGGCGCGGCACGGCAGCTCGCAAAGGCCGGCGCCAAGGTGGTCGTACTGGAGGCGAACACGGTCGGTTCAGGCGCCTCCGGCCGCAATGGTGGTCATCTCAACAACGGTATCGCTCACAGCTTCATTGCTGCCAAGGCGGAGCTCGGGGTTGAGCGGGCCAAGGCGCTTTATCGAGCCTTCGACGATGCTGTCGATACGGTCGAGCGGATCGTCAAGGAAGAGGCGATCGACTGCAATTTCCGCCGTGCCGGCAAGCTCAAGCTTGCGTCGAAGCCGGCTCATTTCGAAGGTATCGCCAGAAATTTCGAGGCGGTTCACCGCGAGATCGATCCGGATACGGCACTCCTGACGTCAAGCGACCTGAAGGCCGAAATCGGATCGGCTTCGTTTCACGGCGCGATGCTGTCGAAGAAGAGCGCCATGATGCATATGGGGCGCTACGCAGTCGGGCTTGCAGAGGCGGCTGTCCGCCATGGAGCGGTGGTCTATGACAATGCGGCGGTGATCGACAGGCGAATCAACGGCAACAAGCACGAGTTGACGACGGTGCGCGGCAAGCTTACGGCCGACAATGTCCTGCTCGCGACCGGCGCCTATACCCCGGGGATCTTCGGCTATTTTCGCCGGCGGATCGTGCCCGTCGGCAGTTTCATCATCGCCACCCGACCCCTGACGGAGGCGGAGGTTGCTGCGACCATGCCGGGCAACCGCACCTGCGTCACCTCGCTCAATATCGGCAATTATTTCCGGCTTGCGCCAGACAACCGGCTCATCTTCGGCGGCAGGGCCAGGTTCTCGGCGACCTCCGATCAGCAGTCGGATGCCAAGAGCGGCGAAATCCTGCGCGCCGGCCTTGCCGAGATCTTTCCGCATCTCGCCAAGGTCGAGATCGATTATTGCTGGGGCGGCCTGGTGGATATGACCAAGGATCGGTTCCCGCGCGCCGGCTACGTCGACGGGTTGTGGTATGCGATGGGCTATTCAGGCCATGGGGCGCAGATGGCGACGCATATGGGCATGATCATAGCCGACGCCATCCTGGGCAAGACGGATCGCAACCCGGTCAAGGGGCTGGAATGGCCCGCCGTTCCCGGGCATTTCGGCAAGCCCTGGTTCCTGCCGCTCGTCGGCATGTACTACAAGACCCTCGATCGTTTTCAATAGCCGCGGATCGCCGGAATCACGCCTTTGAAGGGATGCGGGCAATGACCTTGATCTCGAAGTCGAAGCCGGCGAGCCAGTTCACGCCGATCGCGGTCCAGTTCGGATAGGGCGGCGCGCTGAAAATCTTCTGTTTGGCGGCCATGATCGTTGGGAACTGGTTTTCAGGATCGGTATGAAACGTCGTTATATCAACGATATCATCGAGCGTGCAGCCTGCCGCATCCAGTGTTGCCTTGAGGTTTTCGAAAGCCAACTGGACCTGAAGTTGGAAATCAGGTTCGGGCGTTCCATCGGAACGACTGCCGACCTGTCCTGACACGAAAAGCAGGTCAGCGGATCGGATGGCGGCCGAGTAGCCGTGTTCCTCGTAAAGGGCGTGCCGGTTGGCAGGGAAGATTGCTTCGCGCTTGGTCATTTCCGATCTCTCTTCATAGACGTTGACGGGCTGTCGATGAGCGCAGCGCGATCCGGGAGCTTCACACGCTGTCGGATCATCTGATATACGTTGCGTATCTGAAATAGCCGACATACGCGCCGTATGTCAAATTAATATACGACGCGTATATGAAATCGAGGGCAAGATGGCGAAGCGACGCGTCGAGACGATGGAAGAGAACCGGGCCAAGTTGATCGTGGCCGCACGAAAGGCCTTCGCCGAAAAAGGGTATTCGGCCGCTTCCATGGACGAGCTGACCGCCGAGGTCGGTCTGACACGGGGCGCGCTTTACCATAATTTCGGTGACAAGCGCGGGCTTCTGGCGGCGGTTGTCGATCAGATCGACTCGGAAATGGCGTTACGCGCTCAAGGGGTCGGCGTTCGAGCAGGCGATGATTGGAAGGGCCTGCTCGCCGAAGGCGCTGCTTATATCGAGATGGCGCTCGTTCCGGAGGTCCAACGCATCGTTCTGCTCGATGGACCTGCAGTATTGGGTGATCCGTCAAAGTGGCCCAGTCAAAGCAGCTGTCTTCAAGCAACCAGACGGACAGTGGAGCGTCTGATCGCCCAAAAGGTCCTCAAGCCGGTCGACGCGGAGGCGGCCGCCCGGCTTCTCAGCGGCGCTGCGCTCAATGCAGCTCTCTGGGTCGCCGCCAGCGACGATCCGCAGCATGTGCTGCCGAAGGCCATCGAGACATTCCATGCCTTGGCCGGGGGCCTTCTCACGAAGCCTGCGTGAATTCCTGTCGCCAAGAAAGCTGCAACGATGTCCGTGCTGCAAGTCGGCTTGGGCGCGACTTTCAGGCAAGCCCGCCGATGTGGAAGGTCTTCATCTCGAGATATTCCTCTATGCCGGCCTGCGAGCCTTCGCGTCCGAGACCGGATTGCTTGACGCCGCCGAACGGGGCCACTTCCGTCGAGATCGCGCCCGTATTCAGCCCGACCATGCCGAATTCCAGCGCCTCGCCGATGGCCCAGGAACGCTTGAGCCCTTGCGTATAGAAATAGGCAGCAAGGCCGAACGGCGTGCCGTTGGCGATGGCGATCGCCTCTTCGTCGGTCGTGAAGCGGAAGAGCGGCGCGACCGGGCCGAAGGTCTCTTCGCTTGCCAGCAGCATGTTGGTGGTGGCACCCGACAGGACGATGGGGGCGGCGTATTGGCGGCCCTCCGGCAGATTTGAAGCCTTGGCGATGATCGTCGCACCCTTCTCGACGGCATCGCTGACATGGCGCTCGATCTTGTCGATGGCCGCTGCATTGATCATCGGCCCGATGTCGATTCCCGTTTGCGTACCGGGGCCGACCTTCATGGCGGAAACGCGGGCGGAAAGCTTTTCGGCAAAGACGTCATAGACCTTGTCCTGCACCAGAATGCGGTTGGAGCAGACGCAGGTCTGGCCGCCATTGCGGAATTTCGAGGCGATTGCGCCCTCGACGGCGAGGTCGAGATCGGCATCGTCGAAGACGATGAAGGGCGCATTGCCGCCGAGTTCGAGGCTGAGGCGCTTGATGCTGTCGGCCGCACCCCGCATCAACAGGGCGCCGACACGGGTCGAGCCGGTGAAGGAGATCTTGCGCACTATCTCGTTGCGCATCAGCTCGTTGCCGATCTCTGTTGGCATTCCAGTGACGATGTTGATGACGCCGGCGGGGATACCGGCGCGTTCGGCGAGCACGCCAAGCGCCAGCGCCGAATAGGGCGTGAAGTCGGATGGCTTGATGACGACAGTGCAGCCGGCGGCAAGGGCGGGTGCGACTTTGCGGGTGATCATCGCGTTCGGGAAGTTCCACGGCGTGATGATGCCGCAGACACCAACGGGCTCCTTCAACACGATGATCCGCCGATCTGGCGTCGGTGAGGGGATGGTGCTGCCGCCGATGCGGCGAGCTTCCTCGGCGAACCATTTGACGAAAGACGCGCCGTAGCGGATTTCGCCACGCGCCTCGGCGAGCGGCTTGCCCTGTTCGCTTGTCAGCAGCAGCCCGAGATCGTCGCAGTTCTCGATCATCAGATCGTGCCAGGCTTCGAGCAGTTGCGCCCGCTCGGCATGGGTTTTCGCGCGCCAGGCGGGAAAGGCTGCATTGGCAGCTTCGATCGCCGCCCGCGTCTCGGTTTCGCCCATATCGGGAACGGTACCCACAGCCGTCTGCGAGGCCGGGTCGATGACATCGACCGTCTTGCCGGAAGCCGCATCCAGCCAGGTTCCTCCGATCAGGCCCTGCTGGCGAAACAGGCTCTTGTCCTTGAGATCGATCATGTCTTGCGTCCTTGTCGTTCAGCTAAGTGCGTTCAGCACGGCCTCGGTAATGGTGTCGGTCTTGTCTTTGCCTGGAGCCGTGCCGATGCCGGCCGCCGTCGCCGCCGCGATGGCGTCCATGATCGCGTCGGCGGCAGTCTTCTCGCCGAGATGCTCCAGCATCATGGCGGCCGACCAGATGGCGGCGATCGGATTGGCGATGCCGAGATGGGCGATATCCGGGGCGGAGCCGTGCACGGGCTCGAACATCGACGGCGCTGTTCGGTCCGGGTTGAGATTGGCGGAGGCGGCAAAGCCGAGCCCGCCCTGGATCGCGGCGCCGAGGTCCGTCAGGATGTCGCCGAACAGATTGGAGGCGACGACGACGTCAAGGCTTTCCGGCGCCATCACCATGCGCGCCGCCATGGCGTCGATATGGTAGCTGGTGACAGCGACGTCGGGATAGTCGGCTGCGACCTTGGCAGTAATCTCGTCCCAGAACACCATGGAATATTTCTGCGCATTCGATTTGGTGACGGAGGCGAGCTTGCCGCGCCGCATGCGCGCCTGCTCGAAGCCGAAGCGCAGGATGCGCTCCACGCCCGTGCGGGTGAAGATCGAGGTTTCGACGGCGACTTCGTTCGCCGTGCCCTGATGCACGCGGCCACCCGCGCCGGAATATTCGCCCTCGGTATTCTCGCGGATGCAAAGAATGTCGAAGTCTTTGGCTTTCAACGGCCCTTCGACCCCCGGCAGCAGCCGGTGAGGGCGGATATTGGCATATTGCTCGAAGGCCTTGCGGATCGGCAGAAGAAGGCCATGCAGCGAGACGGAGTCAGGCACTTCGGCCGGCCAGCCGACCGCGCCAAGCAGGATGGCGTCGAAACCGCGCAGCGTCGCGATTCCGTCGGCAGGCATCATTGCCCCGGTTTCCTTGTAGTAGGCGCAGGACCAGGGAAAGCTCGTCGGCTCCAGCCCGAAGCCCGTCTTATCGGCCACTCTCTCCAAGACTTGCCATGCCGCGTCGATAACATCCTTGCCGATACCGTCGCCAGGGATAAGCGCGATCCTGTAGGTCTTCATGGTCGGTTCCTCAGATGTTGATCAGCACGGACTTGCTGCGGCGGTTGGCAAGATAGGCGTCGCGGCCGAGATCCTTGCCGATGCCGGAACTCTTGTAGCCGCCCGTCGGCAGAATATGGTCGCGCGAACGCCCGTAGCGATTGACCCAGACGGTGCCGGCCTGCAGGCGGCGCGTGACGCGAATGGCGCGGGAAAGATCGCGTGTGAAGAGACCCGCCGCAAGTCCGTAGATCGGGTGATCGGCAAGCTCGAGAGCCTCTTCCTCCTCCTCGAAGGTCTGCAAGGTCAGCACCGGGCCGAAGATTTCTTCCGTGACGGCGGGGGAGGCCTGATCGACACTCGCAAGCAGAGTCGGCGCGTAGAAATAGCCGGGTCGATCCAATTGCGTTCCACCGGTCAGGCACTCCGCGCCGGCATCGATCGCGGCCTGGACGATCCGGTCGATACGTCCGATCTGGCGTTCCGAGATGATGGGCGAGTAGAGGCTGTTCTCGTCCCAGGTCGGCCCCGGCTTGATCCTGGACATATGCTCGAGGATCGCTTCGGCCAGCGGCGCGGCGATGCTGCGCTCGGCAATCAGCCGCGATCCGGCCACGCAGGCCTGGCCGGCATTGGCAAGGATGTTACGGGCGATCGCTTCGGCTGCCAGCGCGATATCCGCATCGGCAAAGACGAGTTGCGGGCTCTTGCCGCCGAGCTCCAGTGTCATCGGCTTGATGCCCGTGCGGGCGATATTCTCCATGATCGCCGACCCTGCGGCGGTCGAACCGGTGAAGCTGATCTTGCCGATGCCGGGATGGCCCGTCATCGCAGCCCCCGTCGTCGGGCCGTCGCCGAGCACGATGTTGATCAGGCCGGCGGGAATGCCGGCGCGCACCGAAAGCTCGGCCATATGGAGCGTCGAAAAAGGCGTCATCTCGGATGGCTTCAGCACGATGGCATTGCCGGCCGCAAGTGCCGGCCCGATCTTCCATCCGGCCATGGAAATCGGAAAATTCCAGGGCGTGATCGCGCCGACGACACCATAGGGTTCCGTCATGATCATGCCGAGGCTGTTGCCGTCGGTCGGCACGAGATCGCTGCCTTCCTTGTCGGCGAATTCCGCGAAGAAGCGGATCTGCTCGGCTGTTACGGCAATGTCGCCGGCGATGAGCTGCCCGACCGGCCGGGTCGAGGATATGGCCTCGAGGCGCGCCAATGTGACGGCTTCTTCCTCGATGAGGTCGGCCCATCGCACCAAAGCTTTGGTCCGCTCGCGCGGCCGAAGGCTGGCCCAGCCGCTTGTCCTGAGGGCCTGATTGGCCGCGTCCACGGCCTGATCGACTATGTCCCTTCCCGCGATCGGGCATTGCGCGAAAGCGACGCCATCCGAAGGCCGGTGGACGTCTATGCCACCGCTTGCCGCGACATAGCGGCCGCCGATGAAATGTCCGCTCGGAAGATCGAGGGAGTCTGGGTCGAAACTGAGGGTCATGGTGTTTCCTTGCCAGCGGTTCCAGCAAGTCTAACGGCTGTGCCGTGGCAGTTTCGGTCGTGCGTCCGCGATGTCGCGACGGAATATCCCGTTTGTCCCCGATGTTTCAGCGCAAGATTTGGTGCCTGAAAGCGCGCCACGCAGCGAAGCTGCACGGTTGGTTCGGCTTCAAGAACGGGAAGATCCGCAACGCGTGTCATCCGGTCACGGTGACATAGATTTTGCGGACGGTCTCGATCGTCCGCCAGACGCCTTTGAAGCCCGGTTTCATGACGAAGCTGTCGCCGGCGCGGTAGGTAACCGGCGCGCCGCCGTCCTCGGTCAGTTCGATAACGCCCTGCAGGATATGGCAGAATTCGAAAGTCTCTCCCTTGATCGAGCGGGTCTCACCCGGCGTCGCTTCCCATATGCCGGTATTGACCGTTCCGTCGCGGGCGCTGTCCTGCGCCCAGGTCTTGAAGGACGGATCGCCCGAAATCAGCCGCTCGGGGAGGGCCTTGGATTGCTTCGGCTCGAATGTCGGTGTCGGATCGATGGCTTTCAGCAGGGACATGCGGTTCCTTTCAGGGGTAATCAGTAGCCGCGGCTGCGGTCGACGAGGCCGATGGGCTCTAGCCCGCTCTCGTGGCGGCGGATGTTGGTGATGACGGCATTTGCGGCAGTCTCGGGCTGCGTGACGCTGGCGACATGCGGCGTCAGAACGATCCTGGGGTGATGCCAGAGTGGATGCCCGGCCGGCAGCGGTTCGGGGTCGGTGACATCCAGGATAGCGCCGCAGAGATGACCGTCGTCGAGCGCGCGGATCAGGGCTGCCGCATCGAGTTGCGGGCCGCGACCGGCGTGCACGAGGCCCGCCCCCGGCGGCAGGGCAGCAAAGAGATCGGCGTTAAGGATGCCTTGCGTTTCGGGTGTCAGCGGCAGAAGGCAGACAAGGATATCGGTGCCTGCCAGGAACTCCGGCAACTGATCGGCCCCGTGATAGCAGGTGACCCCTTCGATACTGCGTGGAGAGCGGCTCCAGCCGCGAAGCGGGAAGCCGAAGGGGCACAGGCGCTCAAGAACGGCAAGACCGAGATTGCCGAGGCCAAGCACGCCGACACGCCGGTCGGACGCCTGGCGCACGGGCCGGGCGGCCCATTTCTGCGCTCTCTGCTGTTCGATATAGCCTGGAAGATCGCGATGTATAGCGAGCACCCCGAGCGTCACATACTCCTGCATCATCCGGGTGATGCCGTCTTCGACCATGCGCACGAGCTTGACCTTTTCGGGCAGGGCCGAAAGGGAGAACTGGTCGACGCCGGCGCCGATGGAAAACAGGATTTCCAGATTGCGATAACGGTCAAGGTCGGCGGGTGCAGTCCAGGTGATCAGATATTTGATAGCGTCCGGGTGGATGCTTTCAGCATCCGTGATGAAAGGAAGGCCCGGCAGCTCGCGCGCGAAAGCGGCCTTGAAGATTTTGGCCCGTTCGGCATCGGAATTGAATAAGAAGGCCATGGCTTTCCTTCGGGTTTGCTTGAGCCAGCTTGCCGTGCCCTTCACGGCAGGATGCATCGAAATAGGGCCGCGTGACCGCATAACGATGCGGATTTTTGCGGTCTTGCGATGCAATCGTGATGGCCTACAGAGCCAGACGATTCCCGAGCGCTTCGATCATCCGCACGCAGGCCGTGAGCTCAGCGAGTTCGATGAACTCATTGGCCTTATGCGCGCGGCCGATGTCGCCCGGGCCGCAAATAATGGCAGGCATGCCTGCGGCCTGATAGAGGCCGGCCTCCGTGCCGTAGCTGACGGCGGCAAGTGGCGTCTGTCCGGTCAGCTCTTCCATCAGCCCGGCCAGAGGTGCATCGGCGGCCAGCGATAGTGCGGGATAGCTGCTGAGCACCTCCCAACCGGCGGTAAAGCCGCGATCCGTCAAAGTGGTAAGACAAGCTTCGACTTCGGCGAGCAGACCGACCGGGTCGACACCTTCGATAGCGCGGGCCTCCAGCTCGATCGTGCATTGATCGGGAATGACGTTGACGGCCTGCCCGCCGTGGATGGTGCCGACCTGCAAAGAGGAATAGGGCGGTTCGAAATTTTCGTCGAACGGTCCCTTTGTCAGACGCCTGGCGGTCGTGACGGCTTGGTCGAGAATTTCTGCCATCGCGTGGATGGCATTGAGGCCGAGATCCGGGCGCGAGGAATGACCGGCGCGGCCGCCGATCGCGGCTCTGGCTGCCGCCTTGCCCTTATGGGCACGAATGGCGCGCATGCCGCTCGGCTCGCCGATGATGCATCCCAAGGGCGGAGCGCAGAGATCGGGAAGCCTGGCGATCATGTGCGGCACGCCGCGGCATCCGGCCTCCTCATCATAGGAAAACGCCAGATGCAGGGGGCGCTCGAGCGGTCGCCGTGCGATTGCCGGCAGGGCGGCGAGCGCACAGGCGAGAAAGCCCTTCATGTCGCTGGTGCCGCGTCCCGTCAGCCTTTCGCCGTCGCGCTGCAGCGAAAATGGATCGCTTGCCCAGCCTGGTTCGCCCGCGGGCACGACATCCGTGTGGCCGGAAAGCAGATAGCCCGGCTGATCGGCCGGGCCGACAGTGGCGAACAGATTGGAGCGATCACCTTCCGGCCCGGCGAGCAGGGTGACGCGCGCGCCGGCCTGCTCGAGATAGTCCGCAATCCAGCCGACGATCGCCTGGTTCGGCGTGCCGACGACGGATGGAAAGGCCACCAGCCGTTCAAGAATCTGATCCGGAGTCATTTCAATCACTGGAATATCCTGATTTGCCCGTAGCCGCGCCGCCAAGATGGCTTTCATCAACATAATATGCCGCAATGTCACCGGCTGCTGAAAGTGTTGCAGCTTTGGTGGAATCTTCCGTATTTGTGGGGCTCTCAAGCGCATTCTGTTGCGTAAGCGACGCTACAACCGATACAGGCAGTGTTGCCTGCAAATTGTGAATTCAAACCGAGCCCGGCAGCAATTCGGGTCACCTCTAATGTGCCTGCGAGAATGGGGGAGTGTCATGACTAATTCCAGTTCGATCCAACTGGAATCGTTTGAGCTGACCATGGGGGATATCGCAAACGCCGATGTCGATGCCCTGCATGCTCTGTCGCTGTCGGTAAGCTGGCCGCATCGAGCGGAGGATTGGCAGATCGTCCGCGAGCTGGGTCAAGGGATCGTGGCGCATGATTCGATCGGTCGTGTGCTCGGCTCCGCCATGCTTTTCGACTTCGGGCCGTATTTCGCCACCATCGGCATGGTGATCACCTCGCCGCGTTTGCAGACGCTGGGAACGGGGCGCTGGATGATGGATCATATCATCGCGCAGACCGGCTCGCGCCCACTTGGACTGAACGCGACCCGCTCCTCCAAGCGGCTCTATCAGTCTCTCGGCTTTAATGCCGAGCAGGTCGTCTACCAGTGCCAAGGCGAGGCAATCGCGCCGCCTGCCGAGCTTTTGCCGCCGGGCACGCGACTGCGCCCGATCGTCGAGGCCGACCTGGCAGAGGTCGCTGCATTGGATCTGGCCGCCTATGGCGCGGACCGCACGCTCCTGTTGCAACGTCTCATCGCAATCTCGGAGGGATTGGCGCTTGTCCAGGGTGACCATATGGTAGCCTTTGCGCTCTGTCGCCGCTTCGGGCGCGGCCATGTGATCGGCCCCGTGGTGGCGATGGGCGACGAAGAGGCGATTGCCGTTGTTCGACCGTATGTCGCCGAACGCGCCGGCGGCTTCCTGCGCCTCGATACCCGCCAGCAGACCGGTCCATTCCCGCAATTTCTCATGCGATCCGGACTTGCGATCCACGACACCGTCACGAGCATGTCGCTGCGACAGGTCTGGCTGCACGGGGACGGGCGTCCGCCTGCCGATGGAAAGCCGCTGACCTACGGTTTGGCCAGCCAGGCGCTGGGGTAGGTCACCTCCTCGGCGAATTTGCCCGCCGGAACGGACCTCGGCAGCGGCGAGGATTGCCGGTCGATCGGCTGTATACCCGGTCGGGCTGTGACCACAGCGTGTGACGCTCCCGATCATCCTTCCAGGGCGTCAGACGAGCCGAGATCTGTGGGATTGGCAGCTATGCGCTTCCACGCTTGCCAGTGCCGCATTGATGCCTATATTGAGCGAGCATTCGGCCGCGTGTTTAGGCCGAGATGCTGCTTGGCTGCAACAGCCGCCTTCACCCGGCACTTGATTTGCCGGCGGACTTTGGAAGGAGAAATTTCATGTCCATTACTCCGAACAATCTCGATAGTTCAAAGGCTTCTACAGTTCCCCATCAAGAAATCGCCGATGCCGTTCGACAGTCTCGCGAAACCATCGGTTACACGATCGGTGATCTCTCCGAAACCTGTGGGCTTACGAGCGAGGAAATTGTCGAAATAGAGGCTGGCGCTGAGGCTGATCCGGCAAAACTTCGGCGAATAGCCGCTGCATTGCAGGTTCCACCTTCAACTTTTTTCATAGTTTGATAGCAGGGCGCACCTTGACGGGTGCGCCCTTCGACTATTTCGAAGGCCGCTGCGACTGTTCTCGTTGAAGGCCTTGTTCATGCGCAGTTCGGCGCTCCGCAAGTTCGGTGCGCGTGCGATCGAGATGGTCGCCAACCGTTTCCTGAAATCGTTCGATTTTATGCTCTTCGGCTAGCAGACAGCGATGCCGACCAGTTCGCCATTGGTCGCGACCGGGCGCGCGCGTTGCCTGATCTGTGGCCCCCCTAGCTTCATCTGCCGACCGGCCGCTGGAACGCCAAATTCTTCTTCGACGTCGACGAGGATTGCCACGGCCAGATTTTCACCGTGGAAGTTCATGCTGCGGAATTGCTTGGCAAGCTGCGTGTCTGCCCGCAGGGTACCGGCTCTTTCGAAGCGGCAGTGCCCGTCGAGGTCACCAATCCGCGTGCGCCTATCGAAATTCGGGTCATGATGGACAGCGGCGCCATCGAAGGGCGGCTTCGGCCTGGAGTGTCGAATGGCTGCGCGCGGCGTGATGCCTTGAGCCCAGGATCCCGCCGATCCAGCGCGCGTTGCCGTGACTATCGGCCGATCGTACTTTTCCGAACCGTGATATGCTGTGCGGATGATCTCACCGGAGGCGTTTTCCCCCGTCATGAATGCGATTTTGTTGCTGAACATTTCTATTGTCGGGAATTTTGTAAACCAACATTTCCGGCGCGAGAAATTCCGTATTGGCGCCGCAAAACCCGTCTTTTCATGGAGTTGATAGTTCGTATAAGAGTTGAGAAACGGAATGAAGCCCATGACTGTTATCGCCGCACCGGATATTTTAATCGTCGATGACGACCACGAGATTCGCTCGCTGCTGAGCCGGTATCTCGAGGAGCAGGGCTTTCGCGTGTCGACGGCAAGCGACCTCCGCGGCTGCAATGATTCCCTCAATCGGCGCTCCCCCGATCTGCTTGTTCTGGATGTCATGCTGCCGGACGGATCAGGTCTCGATCTCTGCCGCGACCTGCGCAACAGGCGCCCGCGCGTTCCGGTCATTCTGCTGACGGCCTTAAAGGAGGATATAGACCGGATTCTCGGCCTCGAGATCGGCGCTGACGATTATCTCGGCAAGCCGTTCAATCCGCGTGAGCTGGCTGCCCGCATTCGTGCCGTGTTGCGTCGTACCAACGAGGACATGTCTTCCGAGCCTGAACAAAGGCGGTATCTTTTCGCTGATATGACCCTTGATCCGCAGCTCCGCCGGGTGACCAGGGAGAATGGCGAAGTGATCCCGCTGACCGGCGCCGAATTCGATCTGCTCAAGACCTTCCTCGAGCGGGCGGGGCGGCTTTTGTCGCGTGATCAGCTGCTCGACCTGACGCAGGGGCGTGATCGCGATCCCGCCGACCGCTCGATCGATGTCCTGATGAGCCGGCTGCGCCGGAAGCTCGGCGAAACCGCTGAGGAGCCGGTCTTCCGAACGGTCCGCAATGGCGGCTATCAGCTCGTCGTACCGGTGACGGCGGTCAAGGGCGATCCATGAAATCCCTCGGTGCGCGTCTGGCGCTGCTCCTGCTGACGGCTATCGTTCTGGTCGTCATTTCATCGTCTTTCGTGGCAAGCCTTGTCATGCGGGGACCCAGGCCGGACATGATGATCGAGCCGGAGGCACGGCAACTCGCCGTTCTGGCCGCCTTCGCCGAGAAGGACCGGGCCATGGCTGCCGCGGCGGGGTTGATTGTCGCTCCCAAGCCTGCCGACGGTCCGCGCGATGAGGAATTGTCCCGCTTTCTAGTCGAGGCGCTGCTTCGGATTTCCAGCATGCGCGAGGCGATCATATCGCGCCAATCGACCGGCGAGATGATTGCGTCGCTGAAGCTCTCCGACGGCAGCTGGCTCGTGACGCCGATGCCGCAACATGGTCCACCGCCGGGAGGCTGGAAGATTCTTGTCGGATGGCTCGGCCTTATCATCATCGGCAGCGTGCTGGTTTCCATCTTCGCGGCTTCGAAGATCATGAAACCACTTCGCCTGCTGGAGCGGGCCGTGGCCGAAGTCAACCCGGATGGCACGCTCCCACATATACCGGAAACCGGTCCGGGTGAAATTCGGGTCACCGCACAGGCGCTCAACGGCCTGTCGGCCCGAGTGAAGGCCTCCACGGAAAGCCGGATGCGGCTCGTGGCGGCTGCCGGGCATGATCTGAGGACGCCGATGACGCGGATGCGTCTGCGGGCGGAGTTCATCCAGGACGATGAAGAGCGGCGCAAATGGCTCGCCGATCTCGAGGAGCTCGACAGGATCGCCGACAGCGCGATTGGCCTGGTGAGGGAAGAGATTTCCAAGGACAGCCTGGAGCGCGTCAGGCTCGATACGGCCGTGGAGGAAATCGTCGAGGAGCTTCAGGCGATCCACATGAATGTCAAAAGCGGCGAGCTGGAGCCTGCGCTGATCTCTGCGGGGCCGCTGGCGGTCACCAGGGCGTTGCGGAATCTGCTCATCAATGCCGCCACGCATGGCCAATCGGCAACGGTCACCGTGACGCATCTCGGCAACAAGGCGGTGGTCAGAATTATCGATACCGGTCCCGGCATCCCCGAGGAGCGGCTCAATCAGGTGTTCGAGCCTTTCTTCCGCATCGACATAGCAAGGCAAAGATCCTTTCCCGGTGCCGGTCTCGGCATGGCCATTGCCCATGAGATCGTCACCCGCTTCGATGGCGAAATCACCGTGCGAAACCGGCAGCCTACGGGGCTTGAGCAGGTAGTTTCATTTAAGAGCGCCGACGGTAAATCCGCGAATTAAGCCATGCCGGTTCGCCCAAGTCTTCGCGGTGGGCACAACTCGGTCGCATTTTCGAACCGAGTGCCGGATTGCGACTGGCGTTTTGCAGAAAAACAAGATTTACTTGCGTAAGACTTTCGGAAGTTTCAATGGACGATAGTATTATAATAAGGTTACAGAACTTACCAAATAAAGCCGGCCCTTTGGCAAAGCCGAGACACTAAATTTCTCGAAAATGCCTCCTTTCAGAAACATTCAGAAATGTTCGAGCCGCGGACTGATGTAGTATCACAGTCGATCACAAGCTTGGCTCGAGCAGGCTTTGATCGCCCCGCATACCGGCTTCGCCATGACGCCCCCAACACGAATGGCGAAGCCGGATTATCTCCGAGGGCACCCTAAAATTTCCCTTGATAATCAGTCTCTTGAAAGCGCTGCGACCGGATCGAGCCGCGAGGCGTTGCGTGCCGGCAGGTACCCGAAGGTGAGGCCGATGGCGCACGAACACGTGAAGGCGAGAAGGATCGAGCTCGCCGAAAAAACCAATGTGAAATTGGACGCGAAATGATTGAAGGCGGCGCCGAAGCCGAGCGCTGTGGCAATGCCGAAAGCGCCGCCGAGGAGGCAGACCAGCACGGCCTCGATCAGGAACTGCTGCAGGATGTCCTGGCGCCTTGCACCGACGGCCATGCGCACGCCGATCTCCGCGATACGCTCGGATACCGAGACGAGCATGATGTTCATGACGCCGATGCCGCCGACAAGCAGCGAGATGACGGCGATCGCCGAGACGAGGAGGGTCATTGTCCTGGTCGTGGTGGTGATCGTCTGGCGGATATCGTCGGTATTGAGAATGAAGAAATCCTTGGTGCCGTGGCGGCGCTCCAGGAACTGCGTCACGGCCGCTTCGGCTGTTGAGCTTTCGATATCGTCCACGACGCGTACGGTGACGCTGCGCAGCGACATATCGCCGAGGAAGCGCGCCTGCACGCCGGTATAGGGCAGATAGACGGAAAGATTGTCGCTGGAGCCGAAGCCGCCCTGTTGGGAGGCAATGACGCCGATGACACGCACAGGCACCTTGCCGACGAAGATCGTCTGCCCGATCGGGTTGAGACCTTTGTCGGTAAACAGCGTCGTTGCGGTGTTCTGATCGATCACGGCGTCCTGCGCCATGAGCCTGATACCGTCAGCGTCAAACAGACGGCCGGCGACCAGTTTTGATCCCTTCACCGTAAAATAGGCGTCACCAACGCCGTTGATCAGCGCATTTGCTTCCGTTGAGCCGAAGCGCACGGTACTGCTCGTCGAGACAGTCGGTGTGACGGCTGCGACATAAGTGAGCTTCGCCAGCGCGTCGGCGTCCGCGACGACCAGGGTCTTTATGCGCCCCGACCGCATATCGCCGAAGCTTTTGCCGGGGAAAATCTCCAGCGTGTTCGTGCCAAGGCTGTTGATGTTTGCCAGGACCTTGCGTTGCGATCCCTCGCCAAGCGCGATGACGCTGACGACCGAGGCGATACCGATGATGATGCCGAGCATTGTGAGGAAGGTGCGCAGCCGGTGGGCCTTAAGTGCAAGCATCGCCATGAAAAAGGCTTCGGCCAGTCGGCCAGACATCTCGCGCCAGCTGGATTTGCCGAAACCGGCCTTGGCGACCGCTGTGCGAAGCCGGGGAGTTTCCTCCCGCGTGCGCCTATCGGCAACGATCCGGCCATCGGAGATTTCGATGATGCGATCGGCGCGGGCGGCCACATTCATGTCGTGGGTGACGATCACGACCGTATGGCCTTCGGCGTGCAGCTCGCCAAGGATGCGCAGTACCTCTTCGCCGCTTTGTCGGTCCAGCGCCCCGGTCGGCTCGTCGGCGAGAATGACATTGCCGTTGTTCATCAGCGCGCGCGCTATCGAGACGCGCTGCTGCTGGCCACCGGAAAGCTGGCCTGGCCGATGTCCTGCCCTTTCGGCCATGCCCAGGCGTTCGAGAAGTGCGGCCGCGCGCACCCGTCTCGCCTCGCCCGGTTGCCCGGCATAGATTGCCGGCACTTCGATATTGCCGATCGCGGTCAACTCCGAAAGCAGATGATAGCGCTGGAAGATGAAGCCGAAATGCTCTCGCCGCAGCCTGGAAAGCGCGTCGTTGTCGAGGCGATGCGTCTGCGCGCCGGCGATCGCATAGGTTCCGTCGGTCGGGCGATCGAGCAGGCCGATGATGTTCATCAATGTCGATTTGCCGGAACCGGAAGGGCCGACGATAGCCACCATCTCACCTTCGTCGATGGACAGATCGATGTCCTGCAATACGGCGATGGTGCGCTCGCCCGACTGGTATTCCCGGCGCACGCCCTGCAGTTCTATGATCGGGAAAGCCATGGTTCAGAACCCCATCGGCGGCGGCCCGCCATTGTTGCTGTTCGTCGTCGTCGCAGCGATGGCCTCGCCGATCACGACGCTCTCGCCCTCCGACAGGCCGGACTGGATCTCGGCCGTGACATTATTGTTGAGGCCGACCATAACCTTTCTGGAATTCTGCTTGCCATTTTGATCGACGACCTGAACGCTGTAGGAACCGTCGGCCAGCCTTGCACCGAGCGCGGAGGATGGAATGGTCAGCACGCTCCTGGCCTGGCCGAGGACGATGTGCACTTCGGCGGACATATAGGTGCGGAAATGATTGTCGTGGTTCGGCACGGCGAAGACGCCGTTGTAGTAGATCGCCGAAGACGACGAGGATGACGTCGTGCTGCTGCTAGACGATGTCGTGGTGGAAGAGGATGTGACGCTGCTATCGCTGGTGATCGATTCCGGCGCCGGTTCGATCGATTGCAGCACGGCGTCGTGGCGGGTGACGGGATCGCCGAGAATGGTGAAATAGACCGGCTGCCCGACCTTGACCTTGACGACATCGGCTTCCGATATCTCGGTGCGAACGATCATTGTATCGAGTTGTCCGAGAATGACGATGGTCGGCGCCGATTGCGCCGCATTCACCGTCTGGCCCTGCTGATTGACGATCGCGAGCACGGTGCCGTCCATCGGCGCGGTTATGCGCGTATAGGAGAGGTTGGCCTGCGCCGTTTCCACCGCTACCTCCGCCGAGGTGATCTGCGCATCGAGAGCGGCGATCTGCGCCGTGATCTTCTTAACGCTGGCTTCCGCGCTGTCCAGATCGGCCTTGGAGCCGGCCTGGTTGCGAAAGACGGTCTGCTGGCGGATGAGGGTCAGCCGCGCATTGGCAAGGTCGGCCTCGCTCTCCTGACGCTGCGCCCTGACGTTGGCAAGCGAGGCCTGCGCGATTTTGAGGTCGTTGCTCTGCGTCGTCGAGTCGATCTCGGCGATCAATGTGTCCTTCTTCACGGCATCGCCGAGCTTCACATCGAGCGCGGTAATGCGCCCCGAGACCTGCGCGCCGACTGCGACCAGCTTGACTGGCTTGAACGTGCCGGAGGCAAGCACGGCTTCTTCGACATCGCCGCGTGTCACCGGTGCGGTAATGGCGGATGATGTCTGCCGGTCGAAAAAGCCGTACCAGAAGAGGATGAGGCCAATAGCGGCGAGCAGGAGCAAAATCACAAATGCTAGCCGCATCGGTTTGAAGCCTCGGCGTGAGGGGGATCTCGCAGGGACTGCTTCTGCGGTTTGTTTCGGATTGATGGTCGCCGGTGCTTCTCGGTCTAGGGTGTTCAGCATGTGATTATTTGGCCATCGTCAAATGTGGACCGGTGTCGGTATCGACCACCGCGGGTTTGGAGACGTCGACATCACCGTCCCAGCCGCCGCCGAGCGCCTTGTTGAGCGAGATATAGTCGGTGGCGATCGATGCACGACTCTGAATGACGGCTTCCTCGGCGCTGTAGAGCGAGCGTTCGGCGTCGAGCACGTCGAGAAAGTCGGTAACGCCAGCCTTGTTGAGTGTACGCGACAAATCCGAAGCACGGTTGTAGGAGCTGCTGGAGGAGACGAGCTTGCCGTATTTCAATCGCTCCTGGGTGAGCGATACGACGGCATTCTCGACGTCTTCCATCGCCGAAAGCACGGCTGATTGGTAGGCGATGAAATATTGATCGCGCTCGGCCTTGGCGACGTCGACCGCCGCTTTGAGCTGGCCGCCCTGGAAGATCGGCACGGTCAGCGAAGGACCGAGCGACCATCCGATGGAGGATCTCTTGGCAAGGTCGCCGACGCTGGCGGCGGACGAGGAGATGTCTCCCGTCAGCGAAATGGATGGATAGCGATTGGCCTCGGCCTTGCCGATCTTGGCCGTATATTGCGCAAGTTGCCGTTCGGCCAGCCGGACGTCGGGTCGTGAGACGAGGATATCGGCGGGAATGCCCGTCGAGACGCTCATCTTGGGGCTGGGAATGGGAGCGCTGGCCTTGAGCCTCTCCTCAAGTGCCGCCGGCGGCCTACCCAGCAGTACGCCGAGACGATGAACAGCTTGGGCGTAGGAGATTTCGTAGGCCGGAATATCGGCTTCGGTGCTGCTCGCCAGAGCGTCTGCCTTGGCGGTGTCGACAGCGGTGGCACTGCCCGCCAGATATTCGGCATGGGTGAGGGCGGCGCTCTTGCGCTGCGAGACGGCGGTGCGCTTGGCCAGATCGCGCAGCGCCTGATATTCGCGTGCCTGCACATAATAGGAAGCGACATCGCCGATAAGGGTCAGCATCGTGTCGCGCAACTCCTCGTCGGCTGCATCGACGCCATATTTTGCCGCTTCGGCTGCGCGCTTGTTGCCACCGAAGAGATCGAGCTCCCAGCTGGCGTCGAAACCTCCATCATATAACGTGGAGAAGGTAGCATCGGTCGCGCCGCCTGCCGCGGCTGACGTGCGCGTGCGAGTTGCCGATGCGGTTCCCTCGGCTGTCGGCAGCAAAGCGCCTCTCTGCTCGCGATAGGTGGCGCGCGCTTCGCGGATCTTTGCCTTGGCAGTCGCGACGTCGAGATTGCCGGCTATCGCCTCCTCGATCAGTGCATCGAGCGTTGGGTCCTTGAGCTGCTTCCACCATTGGGACAATTGCGGCGCCTTCGCAGGCTTGGTTCCGGCCTTGCTGCCCCAGTGCGACGGCACGGCAAGGCCAGGCGTGCGGTAGTCCGGGCCAACGACACAGCTTGTCAACGTCACGGCGAGTGCGATGGCAGCAGCAATATTCGACAACCCTGTGTTTGAAGGCGAACATATCGGCAAGATGTCTATCCCTGTTCATGGATCATGTGCGCCGGCCTCGGTTCTGGCTCGGACGGAAGGCGGACCATTTGAGGAGGCAATCGGCTTTCCTTCTGCGGGAAGGGACGATGAAGCTCACGCGTCATTGGTCCGGGAACGCCGGGCGGGGCGTTCCCGGACCATTCGGCCCTTTGAGGGGCCGCTCCTTCCAATCGACGAGGGCGTCCGGGGGGAATCTCGATCGGTTGGAGGCGGAGAGGAAATGGTCTGTTGTGACTATGCAGTCGGATGTTCCCTGGTCGAATCCTCGATCGTCTATCAGCGGAATGCGTGAGGGCCTGGAACGAGGGATCGTTCCGCATCCTCAAGCTTTGCAAGTTGATCGGCGGTCAGGACGTTGCGCAGGGCGACGGCCTTGTCCTTGAGGACGGTTGCCTTGGCGGCGCTATCCAGCGCGTGATCGGCGACGAGTTCGCCAAAGAGTTCCTTCTGCTTGTCGGCGTCGTGATCGGGCTGCGACGCAGCAGCGTCATCCGGGAGCGGCGGGCCGGGTGGACGATGTTTCGGAAAAGCCAGAAAA
Source organism: Rhizobium sp. SG741 (assembly GCF_012275435.1). Lineage (NCBI taxonomy): Bacteria > Pseudomonadati > Pseudomonadota > Alphaproteobacteria > Hyphomicrobiales > Rhizobiaceae > Rhizobium > Rhizobium sp. SG741. Next base: position 152,302 of record NZ_JAAZQP010000006.1, on the reverse strand, counting down.
TCCGACAGCGCGCTGGTGTAGTCCCGCCAGGCATCGAGCTGGGCGCTGTGAATGCCGATCAGCGTTTCCATGGCCGACAGCTTGCCCGCAAGCTCGAGAGCCGGATCCGGCCCATGATGGAAGCCGCCGGGCGGCTCGTTTGGCGGCATGGGCATGCCGGCGCCGAAGGCCATCATCGGCCCTTCGGGATGCGGGCCCGGGCAGGGCCAGCCGCCCGGCATCATGCGGCCCGGCATGGGTTGCGCCGCCTCGATGCCTGGGGGCTTCTGCGTATCGGGCGTGGCAGCCGGCTCGGCGGCGAGCGCGGAAACGGCAACGCCGCCGATGGCTGTTATCAACAAAGTTGCGACGATGTGTCGTTGCCTCATGATCAGTACCTTCATTACGATTTACTGATGCTGAGGCTAGCGAGGCCGTATGAATGCAATAGGTCCCGATATTTCCGAATGTTTCTTGGCGAAGGAATGTTGCGAACGAAGTTTGCTGGGAGCGCGGTGGCAACAATTCTTTACAACTTTCCTGCGGAGGACACGCAGGGGGCGAAATCTGCGGTCCGTCGCGCCTGGTAGCTATATTTTCCTTTAAATCATCATGGAAAGAGCCGCACCTTGGGCGCGGCTCTTTCCATGATGATGGCCCGATGAAAGCGCGGCTCGAGGCGCTTCGGTCGCATCTCTATTCCTTGGTGCTCAACGCAGCCGAGGTTGACTGATCGGCTTCCCTGAGTGCAGCGGCGCACTCCTCGCAGCAGACCTCGACCGACTTGCCGCCGAGGTTGACCTTGATGGTCTCTGCACCCAATTCGCGGTCGCAAGCGGCGCATGTGGTTCTCTTCATCTCATAACCCTTTCCTGAATGATCCCCCGATCGGGGCAGGGTCATGAGAGCACCGTTGGCCCTATCGGCGCTGTCGGAATCTTTAGCGACTGATGTAGCGCTTCGGTTTCAGCTGCGCCGAGCGCTGGAATTCGGCGGGTGTCAGGCCATAGGTCTGCTTGAAGGCGGCGCTGAAATGGCTGTGGCTGGAAAAGCCGAGATCGAGGCCGAGCATGGTCAGGTCGTCGTACCGGCCAAGAAGGTCGAGCGCGCGGGCCAGCCGCAGCCGCAATTGATAGCGATAGAGCGGCATGGCTTCGACCTGCTGGAAGACCTGCGTGAGGTAAACCGGCGAGACACCGACCTCCTTGGCGATCTCTGCGAGCGTCCATCGCCGGGCGAGATCGGAAGACAGGACGAGCTTCGCCCGATCGACAAGCTTCTGCCGGCCGAAGCTGGCACCGGCCGCATGTGAGGTGCGCTCGCCAAGCGAGCGGCGCACCAGGGTCAGAGCCAAGGTCTCGCCCTCGAGGCTTTCGGCTATGTTGCGGCTCAGGCCGTGGCGAAGAAGGGCGACGAGCGCCTGCGCGCGCGGGTCGACGCGACGGCGTTGGCGGCGGAAGACGACGCCTTCGCCGGCCTGCACCTGTTCCTTCGGCGCAAGCTCTTGGAGTACAGCCTCGTCGATCGCCAGATCGAGACAGGAATCGCCACCCTCGACCGGATGACTGATCCTGTAGTCCTGTCCGCCGTTGAAGAAGATGACCTGATTGGCCTCGGCGACAACGTCATTCTGGCCGACATGCCGCTTGAAGACGCCGCGATAGGGGTAGACGAGGCTTGTCTTGTGAGCGCATTCCTCGTCGCTCTTGTGTCGGCATTCGCCATTGCAGACGACATCGCGGATCATGACGGTTTTCGTCTTCAGCAGCAGAGCCGTCGAAATTTGTGACATACCGCAATCCCCATCGAGCCGTAGGGCTCCGCTGCCCGAGCCTAACACATCTCGCGCCGGCTTTTTAGTAGCGGCTGTAAACATGAACGTCGCTTCCCGCTTGACCGCGTGAAAGCCCGATATCCTTCAGCTGATCGTCGGAGAGCTCCAGAAGTGCGTTTCGATTGCGCCGTTCATTCATCTTGTGCATCAGCAGCCGCGCGACGGCTGCAATGGCAGAGAGGGGCGTGCGCCGAACCTTGAGGCCGACACGAATGCGCGCGGATGAAATTGTGATGCTGGGGCTTTGCATGGTGATCCTCCACCGTTGGTTTCGATGGAGGCAGTCAACCACTCCCACGGCGTCCGCGCTGTCAGATAATTTAGCGATCGAACAGGGCCGATCGTGTCGCCGCAGGGGGAGGCAGCCGGCAACCGCTGTCGCAGCGGTCGCCGGCGTTCAAAATCAGGCGGCGGTACGAACCTTCGACGGGCGGGTGGCCGCTGCCTTTTCGACCATCGCGGTAACCTCGGCGCGACGGGCTCCGGAAAGCGGCAGGCGCGGCATACGGACGCGCTCCGAGCCACGGCCCATGATCTGCTCGGCAAGCTTGATGGACTGCACGAGATCATGCTCGGCATCGAGATGCAGGAGCGGCATGAACCAGCGATAGATCTTGCGTGCTTCCTCCCAATCGCCACGCTCGGCGGCGGCAACCAGTTGCACCGATTCCTGCGGGAAGGCGCTCGTCAGGCCGGAGACCCAGCCCTTGGCGCCGAGCATCAGGCCCTCAAGCGCGACATCGTCCAAACCTGCAAAGATATCAAAGCGATCACCGAAAGCATTAATGAGATCCGTGAAGCGGCGCGGATCCGGCGCGCTCTCCTTGACGGCCTTGATGTTCGGCACGTCGGCAAGCGCCTGCAGCACATCGGCGCCGATGTTGACGCGGTAGGCGGGCGGATTGTTGTAGAGCATGATCGGCAGCGAGGTCGCTTGCGCAACAGCGCGGAAATGCGTGATCAGTTCTTCAGGCTTCGGCACATAGACCATTGCCGGCAGCAGCATCAGGCCGTCGGCGCCGAGCTTCTCGGCATCGCGGGCGTAGGCGACTGCCCGGCGCGTATCGAGTTCGGAGACGCCCGTGACCACAGGCACTCGACCGTTGACCACCTCGACGGCGGCCTTGAGAATGGTGCGCTTTTCCTCGGGGTCGAGCGAATTGTTCTCGCCGCATGTTCCCATGACGATCAAGCCGTTGACGCCATCGTTGACGAGCGCGTCCTGAACGCGCTGCGTTTCGGGGATATCAACGGAAAGATCTTCCTTGAATTGCGTCGTTACGGCGGGAAATACGCCCTTCCATCCTGTCGTCATCGTTCGATCCTCATTGGAGATGAAGGTCTTATATACAAACTGTCGACAAAGCTCAAGAAGCGTGGCATGAAAGTTTAACAAGTGGTGGCCGGCCTTGCCGGGGCATGTGAAAAGGCAATATTGGAGCCTTGGCTGCGAGGGGTATCCGAATGCAGAGTGATGCGGAAAATGTGCGGGTGCGGGGGTCCGGCACGCAGAGCGTCTATGTGACGCTGCGGCGGGAGATATTGTCCATGGCTCTCGAGCCAGGAAGCCCGCTCGACGAGGTGCGGCTTTCGGAGCGTTTCGGCATGTCGAGGACGCCGGTGCGCGAGGCGCTGCTTCGCCTTGCCGCCGACGGACTGGTAACGACGCTTCCGAACAGGAACACCATCGTCGCCACGATCGATTTCGCCGGCCTTCCCACCTATTTCGAGGCGCTCACGCTGATGTATCGGGTGACGACGCGTGGCGCGGCGCAGAGACGCGATGCAGCCATCATGCGAACCATTCGCGCCCATCAGAAGGATTTCGCCGACGCCGTGCTTGCGCGCGATGCCTTTGCGATGATCGAGGCGAACCGCGAGTTTCACGTCGCCATCGCCGAGCTCGCCGGCAACCCCTACTACACGACATTTTTCACGCGCCTGCTCGACGAAGGGCGACGCATCCTGCGGCTCTATTATTCCACCTTCGATGACCGCCTGCCGCGTCAATATGTCGATGAGCATGAAGAGATGATCGCCGCGATCGAGGCCGGCGATGTCGAGCAAGCCGATAAGCTCGCGATCGATCACGCCGCCCAGATCGTCCGACAGATCCAGGATTATGTCGCCCGTGACATGGATAGGCCAGTGGCGGTCAAACTGGGCTGAAAGCCGGCCACGCAAGCGGCCGGTAATGACTGCATTTTATCTGTCGACATTTTGCCTACAGGGTCGCTAGTGTCGATATCATTGTATATGGCACCAAAGCGCATTCGCCTGGGATCATTGAGGAGAGTTGAAAACATGTCGTGGCAGCATCCCGTACCCCGGATCACCCAGGAGGAAAGGCAGGAGCGCCTTTCAAGGCTTCGCCGGCTACTCGATGCACAAGGCCTGGCCGGCATGCTGATCGGACCGAGCGAGAGCCTGCGCTATTTCACCGGGCTTGTCTGGCACGCGAGCGAACGGTTCCTCGGGGCGTTGGTCACGCCGACCGAGCTTTATTACATCGTCCCCGGCTTCGAGCGCAGCCGCGTCGAAACCTTGCCGCGGCTGCCTGCCGAAATTCTCGAATGGCAGGAGGAGGAAAGCAGTGCCGCGCTGATCGCACGTCTGCTCGGCGATGCCGGTGTTCTGGCACTTGACGACAGCATGCCGCTTTTCTTCTATCACGCTCTGGCGGCCAAGCTCGGGACTGAAAGGCTGACGAACGGCGGGCCGATCATCAATAGCCTTCGCCGGATCAAATCGCCTGCTGAGATCGCGCTCATTCACTATGCGATGAACCTGACGCTCGATGTGCACAAGCAAGCGCATGCCTTGCTCAAGCCGGGAATCCGCGCCTCCGAGGTGGTGGAATTCATCGACCGGCGGCATCGGGAGGCGGGCGCCCATGGCGGCTCGACTTTCTGCATCGTGTCCTTTGGCGAGGCAACGTCACTCCCGCATGGCGCCAATGGTGACCAGACGCTCGGCGAAGACGATGTCATTCTCGTGGACACCGGTTGCCGCATCGACGGCTATCACTCCGACCTGACGCGAACCTACAAGCTGAAGACAGGCGACAGCGCCTTCGAACAGGCCTGGGCGATCGAGCGCGATGCGCAGCAGGCCGTTTTCGATGCCGCAAAGCTGGGCGCAACCTGCTCAAGTCTGGATGATGCTGCTCGTGCCGTGCTTGCCAGATATTCCCTGGGGCCGGACTATAAGCTGCCAGGACTGCCGCACCGCGCCGGCCACGGCCTCGGGCTGGAAATCCATGAGGAGCCCTATATCGTGCGCGGCAATGCGACGACGCTTGCTGCCGGCATGTGCTTCTCGAACGAGCCGATGATCGTCTTTCCGCAGAAATTCGGTATCCGGCTCGAGGACCATATCCACATGACGGCGGATGGTCCGCGTTGGTTCACCCAGCCGTCCAAGGGGCCGACCGAACCATTTTCCTGATGGCAGGCGACCCCGGCGCTCCGAAGGGAACTAACGCCGGGAAATGCCTGAAGAACGTATGAGCCGTGCTCACGCCTGGAACGGAATAGTACGTCCCGGCTGCTTAGCCTGATCCTTGGTATAGGAGACACCGTGGACCTTGATGCCCTGCGCATTGAGCAGGGTGATGATCCCGCCCTTGTTTGAGAGTGCAACGGGAGGGTGGATTTCGACAACCTGCGTCGCGCCGGCAGCAATCGAACCTGCGAGCGGCATTGCGTTCTTCTGCTTGTCCTTGATTTGCCAGCCGGTGAGATCGACGGGCACATCGGCGGTATTCAGCAGCGTGACGGTTTCGCGTTCGGGCGTCTTAACGTCGTTGACATAGGCGGCGATGATGCGCACCAGCCCGTCCGGTACATCGAAGGTCGGGATGGCATCACGGTCGACCGGCGCATGCGGCAGGTTCGGATGATCCCGGCTCGGCGCGACGATGACGGACCCGTCCGTGTCGTCCGAATGCCACGCCTGCGTCTGGAATTTCATGAAGATCGCGACCCATTGCTGCTCGCGAGGAAACTCCAGTATCAGGCCGCCGTCCTGCCATGGACCGTTCTGAGAGGCGTATTTTCCGCCCGGATTGCCCTGATTGAAATGGATGTCATGAATGCCGCGGCCGGGTTTGAAGCCGAAATATTGATCCGCCTTGTTATTCTCCGGTCCCCAGGTCTCGCCAAAGGCATAGATCATCGCCTGTTCGTCCGACATGGCGCGCTGAATGTAACTATCGATCTTTTCGTTGAGATCGTTGTCGGGGCCTGCCGCCGAAATCGGAAGCGGTTTCAGTTCCCAGGGCTGCATGAGATTGCCGCGAATGAAATCGAGCGCGACGCCACCGGGTTGGCTGGGCGTCGGGTGCAATCCTTCCGGCAGCTCGGCCAGCTGTGCCGTGATTGGATGTTCAAAGCGGTCCCGCACGAGGAATTCGACCTCGCTTCCGTCCTGCGAACGCACATTGACCGCGATGCGATACAGCGTTCCATTTTCCGAAACGAGCACCTGATAATGCGGGCTCGAGCCGGTCGCCAGGCGATTGTTGATGGGTCTGCCTTTGAGCACGGCGTAATTGTTAAGCGGCATGACATCCTCCCTGGTCTATTTTAGGAAGAGCATAGTGTCGTACTTGAATGAAACTTCTGCGACATTAAAAGATAGCCGCGCGCGCGTCAAAGTTCTATCAGTTTGCGCTGTTTGGCTCCGGCGAGGAAAAAAGTCGTCGCTTAGGTCGCTCTTTTTCCCTCTTCATCGAAGACGTGCAGATGCTGCGGCGGAAAGGCGACATTCACCTGGGTACCGGCGCTCAACGCACTGCGATCCAGCGTGAACACCTTGAACGGCAGGCCATGCAGAGAAAGGTGCAGGATGATGCCGAAACCCGTAGGCTCGAGAAGCTCGACATTGGCGGCCATATCGGACTGATCCGAAGAGAGGACGACATGCTCAGGCCGGATGCCGAGGGTCGCCCTGACGCCTGACCGCAAGTTTAGCGGCGCCGGTAGCGGCACGACGGTGCCGTCCTTCAGCTTCATGCTGCCCGTTTCATAGGTCGCATCGAGAAAATTCATGCCGGGTGAGCCGATGAAGCCGGCAACGAAGAGGTTGGCGGGGCGGTCGTAGAGCTCAAGGGGGCTCCCGACCTGCTGGACCACCCCGCCATGCATGGCGACAATCCGGTCCGCCAGCGTCATCGCCTCGATCTGATCGTGGGTGACGTAGATCGATGTCGCTTTCAGGTCGCCATGCAATTTCTTGATTTCGGCCCGCATCTGTTCGCGCAGACGGGCGTCGAGGTTCGACAGCGGCTCGTCGAAGAGGAAGGCTTTCGGCTGGCGCACGATGGCGCGTCCCATGGCGACGCGCTGACGCTGGCCGCCGGAAAGCGCCTTCGGGCGGCGCTCAAGCAGGGGATCGAGGCCGAGCTTCGCGGCAGCTGCCGCGACCGCTTTCGCGATACTCTCCTTCGCCATCTTCCGAAGTCGCAGGCTGTAGCTCATGTTGCCGGCGACATTCATATGCGGATAGAGCGCGTAGGACTGGAAGACCATGGCGATGTCACGGTCCTTCGGATGCAGCTCGTTGACGCGCTTCTCGGCGATACGGATCTCGCCGCCGCTGATGTCCTCCAAGCCGGCGATCATTCTGAGCAGGGTCGACTTGCCGCATCCCGATGGGCCGACGAGGACGACGAACTCCCCATCCTTGATCCTCAGATCGATGTCGTGCAGCACCTGCACATGGCCGTAGGCCTTCTTGACGTTCTGGATATCGATCGATGCCATGTGACTAACCCTTGACCGCGCCGGCCGTCAGGCCCTGCACGAGATAGCGTTGGATGAGCAGGAAGAAGAGTGCGGCCGGAATGAGCGCCATGACGCCCGCTGCCATCATCTGCCCGAAATCCACCGAGAATTTCGAGACGAAGGTGAGAAGCCCGACCGGGAAGGTCGCGGCCTGATTGCCGTTGATCAGCATGAGCGCGAAGAGCAGCTCACTCCAGGCGGCCGTGAAGACGAAACCGAGCGTCGCGGCGATGCCGGGCAGCGTCAGCGGCAGGATGATCTGCCGGAAGGCGATAAACTGGGTCGCGCCGTCGATCATGGCAGCCTCTTCCAGATCCTTCGGAATGCCGTCGAAGAAGGACTGCATCAGGAAGGTGGCGAAGGGCACGTTGAAGGCCGTGTAGACGACGACGAGGCCGGTGAGACTATTTGTCAGATGCAGCGGCGTCAGGATCTTGAAGATCGGCGCCACCAGCATGACCAGCGGAAACATCTGGGTGAGCAGCATCAGCGCCACGATCCAGTACTTGGCGCGGAAGTTGAAGCGCGAGAGCGCATAGCCGGACAGCGAAGCGCAGATGGTCACCGCAATCGCCGTCGAGCCCGAGACGATCAGGCTGTTCTTGAAGAATGTCGGGAAGTCGCTGTGCTGCAGCACGAAAGCATAGTGTTCCCATGTCGTGCGCGAGGGCCACATGCGCACGCCTTCCGTATAGAGCAGGTCGTTCGGCGTCACCGAGACCTTCAGCAGCCAGAAGAGCGGGAAGAGCGCGAAGACGACGTAGCAGAGGATCGCCAGGCGATGCGCGATAGTCGGGAGAACGGATCGTCTCATGGCTCAATCCTTGTTCAGCAGGGTCTGCCGCAGCAGGATGATCAGCATGGAATAGGCAAGCAGCAGGACCAGCAGCACCAACGCGATGGCCGAGGCATAACCGAAGTCCAGCCGCCTGAAGGCCTGCGTGAAGATGTAGCTCGCGACGATCTGCGTGCGGTCGGCCGGTCCGCCGCCCGTCATGACGACGATCAGGTCGGCGAAATTGGAAACCCAGACCGTACGCAGGAGTACCGTGATGGCGATGGTCGGCGCGAGGAAGGGAAGCGTGATAGAGCGGAAGCGCTCGAACCAGCCGGCGCCATCGATGGAGGCCGCTTCATAGAGATCGCGCGGGATTGCCTGAAGCGCGGCCAGCAGCGTGATCGCAAAGAAGGGGATGCCCCACCAGACATTGGCGATGATCGGCCCCCACATCGCATAGTGCGGATCGGAAAGAATGTTACCCGGCTCGCTCATCAACCCCATGGCGTAAAGCCAATGCGGGATCGGGCCTATGACGGGATTGAAGAGCCATGACCAGTTGAGGCCGGCCAGGAACGAGGGAACCGCCCAAGGCAGGAACACCAGCGCCTGCACGATCGACCTGCCGAGGAAGGGCTTGTCGAGCAAAAGGGCGAGGATCAGCCCGAAGATGAATTGCAGCACGACGGATGCGCCGGTCCACCAGAGCGTGTTCTTCAGCGCGCCGTAGAAGGCTGCATCCTTGGAGAGGTCGCGGAAGTGCTGCAGGCCGATGAAGCCGCCCGAAAATGGATTGAGCAATTGGATATCGCGAAATGCGTAGGAAATGCCGATCGCCAGCGGCACCAGCATCACGGCTATGATGAGGATGAGGGCAGGGGCGCTGTAGAGATAAGGCTCCGAGGCGTCGGCTAGGCGTTTCAGCCACGGCCTTTGGTCGTGACGCCTGTCGAGCGTGTCGGTGATCGAAGTCATCTGCAAGAGTTCCCGTTCGCGGCGTTCGGACGCCGTCTGTTTCAGGTGGGCAAGAGCGGCGGCGGATCGCTCCGCCGCCGGATATGTGGATTATTTCTTGGCAAGGAACTTCTGCTGCGCCTTGGTCAGATAGTCTGCCCACTGATCGGCAAGATCCTTCGCGGAGATATCGCCGAGCAGCGCCTGCTGCGAGGTCTTGATGGCGAGCGAATCCTTGAAGAAGGCGAATTCCTCAAGGTAGGTTGGCATCACTGTCGGAACAGTGTCCTTGTCGGCCAGTTCCTGGAACCAGCCCTTGAACTGGTCACCGGCATAGAAGGGATCCTTCTCCGCCGCCGTATAGGCCGGCAGGGCGCCAATCTTCTTGTTCCAGGTGAGGTTGCCTTCCGGCCCCTCGAGCGTTGCGATCAGCTTCCAGGAGAGATCCTTGTTCTGGCTGGTGGAGAACATCGACCAGCCGCCATAGCCGATGGTCGGGAAGGATTTTCCGTCCGGTCCCTTCGGCAGCGGCGCAACGCCGAAATCATCCTTTTTCATGCGCTCGGCGACAGCAATCAGGGCGTCCGGGTCCTGGTCGAGGAAGGCGCAGGTGCCGGAATAGAAGCCGGCAACGACTTCGTTGAAGCCCCAGTTGACGCTATCCTTCGGCGCCAGGCCCTTCTTGTAGAGATCGACCATCCATTCGATGCCCTTGGCCCAGCCCGGGCTGTTCATCGTCGAGGTGCCGTCATCCTTGAAGTATTTGTTGTCGCCGGCCATGGAGGCGGCAAAGATCATCCAGCCGTTCAGGCCGCCCGGCCCGCCGCGCATGCAGTAGCCATATTTGCCCGGCAGCTTCGAAACCGCTTCGGAAGCCTTGACGAAATCGTCCAACGTCTTCGGCGGCTCGCTGACGCCGGCGTCCTTCAGAAGCTTCTTGTTGTAGAACATGGCGCGCAGGTAGAAGCCGTAGGGCAGCATATAGGCGGTGTTCTTCACGTCGCGGCCGAGCTGGAGTGCGCGCGGCGTCAGTTCCTTCGTGTGATCCCACTTCGCCAGGTAAGGTTCGAGGCTTTCGAGCATGCCGTTGTTACCATAGAGCGAAAGCCAAGTGTCCGGCATTTCCATGACGTCGGGCGTGTCGCCGGCAGAGACCATGGTCGCGAACTTCTGGAAGGCTTCGTTCCAGGGCAGCGAGATGATATCGACCTTGGTGCCGGGATTGGCTGCTTCGAACTGGGCGACGATCGACTTCAGCGTCTCGGTGCGCTCCGGGCTGGTGATCACTTCGACGAGCTTCAGCGTCGTGTCGGCAAAGGCCGTGCCGGTCATCATGGCGGTGAAGAGTGCTGCGGTTATCAGTCTTTTCATGCTTGGTTCCCCCTTTTTAGGTTTTCCTTTTGGGTTGCTGACGTCACGAGGCGGCGGCGATCGCCTCCTCGAGTTCTCTCCACAGCGCCTCGGTTCCTTCGAGGCCGATATGGAGCCGCACGGAGCGTGGATTGATGCCGAAGGTGTGGGCGGAATTCGGCTGCGCCTTTTGCTGCAGCACGACTTCGCCAGGCACGATCAGGCTCTCATGCCCGCCCCAGCTAACGCCCAGTTTGAAGAGCCTGAGACGGTCGGCGAAGGTGCGGATATCCACGCCTTCACGGAAGATGAAGGAAAACAGGCCAGACGTGCCGTTGAGGCCGGAAGGCAACCGATTGGCAAGGCCCGGATGGCAGACCTGCTCGACGACGTCGAGTTCCTGCAGCCGCTTGGCAATCGTCATCGCCGCGGCTTCATGTGCCTTCATGCGGATCGGCAGGGTGCGAAGGCCGCGGATCAGGAGCCAGGCATCGAAGGGCGAGAGCTTGCCGCCGAGATAGGGATAGGCTTCGGCTTTCAGCCGCGCGATCATCTCCTTCGAGCCGGCCACCACGCCCGCCACCACATCGCTGTGGCCGCCGAGATATTTGGAGGCGGAATGGATGACGAGATCGACGCCGAGCTTCAAGGGCCGCTGGAAATAGGGGGTGGCCCAGCTGTTGTCGATCATCGAGACGACGCCGTGCTTCTTGGCGAGGGCTGCGAGAGCGCCGACATCGTGCGCTTCCATGACCCAGCTCGTCGGGCTCTCCATATAGAAGACCTTGGCGCCGGGCAGGGCCTTGGCGACGGCTTCCTCATCGCGGCCGTCGACATAGGTCACTTCGACCTTCATGCGCTTCAGAACCGTGCCGAAGAGACGGAAGGCATCGGGATAGACATGCTTGACCGCCACGATCCGGTCGCCCGGCTCGACGAAGCTCAGCACGGCGGACGAGATCGCCGCCATGCCGCTTGCGAATCCGAGCGCATCCTCGCCGCCTTCGAGCTTAGCCAGCATTTCCTCGAACATACGCACGGTCGGGTTGAGGCCGCGCGTATAGATCGGCCGCACCTTCTCGCCGCGATAGGAGGCGATCATCTCGTCATAGCTGGAGAAGGTGAACAACGATGTCTGAAAGATCGGCGGCACCACGGCCTCGGCGAAATTGCCTTCGTCGTGGGCTGTTATGAGGGACGCAAGATCGAACGGCTCTAGCCCGTCAGTCATTTGGACATTTCCTTGATGTCTTCCTCGACGACGTCGAGAATTCTCAGTGTTTCGGCGCGCGCCGCTTCGGGATCCTGGTCGACGATCGCGTTGAACAGGGTGCGGTGAAAGGGAAAGGATCGGCGGGCGAAGTCCTGCCGGTCGAATGGATGAGACCAGAAGCGCTCGAAGGTTTCGCGCATCTGTTCGAGCAGTTGCTTGAACAACGGATTGTGCGTGGCGTCGTAGACTGCCAGGTGAAAGGCGAGATCCTCAGGTCCAGACGTGCCCTTGGCCATGTGGACGCGTTCCATCTCGTTAAGCTTCTGCTCGATGATGACGATGTCCTCGACGGTGCGTTTCCTGGCCGCCACCATGCCGGCCTCGCATTCGATGCCGCGACGAACCTCCAGCGTCTGCAGCAGAGCATCGCGCAGATGCGGCGGGTCGAGCGACAGGGGCATGTGGATGGTGCCCTTGGAAACAGGCTTCAGCAGATAGGTGCCGCTGCCCTTGCGGGTTTCCATGACACCCAGAGCCTGGAAATAGGTGAGCACCTCCCGGATGGTCGAGCGCCCAACGGAAAGCGCCGCCATCAACTCGCGCTCCGTGGGCAACCGGTCGCCCGCTCGGAGTTTCGACGACTCGATGAAGGTCGACAGCGCGTCGATGACTTGCTGCGTCCGGTCGATGGAGGGAAGGGGTGTGAGCATCGTCTTGATCATGGGTCGATAAATTGGTCTGACATCTGCCATCAGGTCAATCTCTTTTTCCGGTAAGCCGAATTTTTCTGTGTTCGGCATCAAGATTGACCGGATCGATTGGAAGAAGGCGGGACAGCGAGATCGCGCGGTCTTCAAGAGTGCTGATAGCGCTGATAGAAAGGGCCCAATGTGAGTCCCCGAGTTGGAAGAGAATGGCCGCGCGAGATCGATATTCACGGAAGCTGGAATGTGCGAGATGCGGGCACGCCGGTTTTGCCGAGGTTTCCGAGACCGACAACCGTCGGGCACCCAGCCGCGATTTCAAGATCGATGAGATGCCCCGCGGTTTCTCCACCGAACGGCCGTCGCCCGACCCGCGCAAGCATATGATGCGTTGCCGCTGCGGCGCCGTCTTCCGTTTCGAACAGGACACGGTCTATGCACCGGGCGGCGAGCCGCGCCGGTAGCAACATCTCTGCCAAAAAGAAAAAGGCCTCGCAAAGGCGAGGCCAAGCTTGTGCCGCTCCGGGGAAATCGGAAGCGACGTGGCGTTGTTTATCGGTGGTCATTCTGCTCGGCTAGGTCAGATTGGGCAATAGCGGTACGCTCGCATAAAAAAGCTTTTCATCCCTGAACCATGTCGCTGATGCCGGCTGCTTTTGGCTTCTTCAGAGCATAGGTTGTAGCTCGTCGAGCTTCCCTATGGATGCGAAGGCCGAGAAGAAAACCATCTTTCCGTGTAAATGTGTTCAGCTACCGTTCATTTAGGCGCGGGCAAATAGATAGTTGCCGCAACGCCTTGCGGTTGTCGAGGCCCGACTTCCTTGCGGCTTACGCCTGGTTGTCGGGCCTCGCAGATACTGAAAGACTTGGATATACGCATGCGGCTGCTTCTCGCTTTCATCGACTGGATTAGGCGTCGTCGCCAGCGGCGGCTGGAGGCCGAGACGATTCAGTATTCCGCCGACGATCCATGGGTCTTGCAGCAGATCGAGAAATTCGAGCGGGAGTTGAAGCGATAGGCGGGTGAGGCCCCATTCGTGGCCTAGCTTGCAGGACGCAACAGGCGCGGCTGCGGCCGTACGAACGTCTGCTTGCCGTTCTTCCAGCCGGCTATGGGCTGGCGGATTTCTCGGATCATCGATAGTGGATCGGCAGCGTCCGCTACTACTATATCCGCGGTTGCGCCCGGTTCCAGACCATAGTTGCGTCGCATCAGGAGGGCGGCATTGACCGTAACCATGTCGAATGCCCTGCCGATATCTTCATCCCGCGAGAGCTGCGCCACATTAGCGAAGAGATTGGCCATGCGGCCAAGCGAGGCGTCGCCGTAAGGAGTGAAGGGATTGAGAACATTGTTTGTCGCCGCCGTCACGGTGACGCCGCTGCCCGTAAGCAGCATCGCCGGAGCGAGGCCGCGCGGGATAAGATGATCCCTGTCACGGCCGAGCAGGAAGAGATCCGTTGCTGGTAGCACCGTCACGGCTATCCCGGCATCGGCAAGATGCGCGGCAAGCTCGCTAGCCGCCTGTGTCGACATGGCCGAAAGCTTGGTCGCATGGCCAATGGAAACACGGCCGCCATAGCCCCGCCGCTTGGTTTCCGCCACGACCGCCGGGATCGCGGAGCCTGACGGATTGAGATCGAAATCGAGATGGAAATCGACGTCGACACCATGGCGCTCGGCCAGATCGAAAATCCTGGTGATATGAGCCTGGGGATCGGGATCGGTATAGGGACAGCCGCCGATGAGATCCGCCCCGTCGGTGAGCGCGCGATCCAGCATGTCCGTCGTTTCAGGCTCGTTCGTAAGGCCCTCCTGGGCAAAGGCACAGATCTGAATATCGATCGCCCAGGCATAGGAGCGCCTGATCTGCCTGATCGCGTCCAGCGAACGAAAGCCGGCACGAGGGTCGACCTCCACGAAGGTCCGCATCGCTGTCGTACCGTTCAGGATGGCATTTTCGACGACACGGGCCGCGCGTGCGTAGACGTCCTCGGTTGTGAAGCCGGCTTTTGCTTTGGCAGTCTCACGGACCGCTTCCTCCAGCGTTCCCTCGCATATCAGGCAGCGATCGAGAATGCAGGCCTTGTCGAGATGGATATGGCTATCGACGAAGCCGCCAAAGGCGAGGCAGCCGCACATATCCTGCCGCGGTGCATCGGTTGCCAAGGCATGTTCGATTGCGGCAATCCTGCCGTCCCTGATGCCGATGTCGAAGCAGCCCTCGCGGTTGGCGATACGAACATTAGAAATCACCAGGTCGAGCATCGGGCTACCTTATTTTCGCAAGCTGAATGCCGGTGCTTTGTCAGTTCCGCAGGACGGCACCGTCTCTGGCGACGAGCTTGCCGGCCTTGTAAACGCAACGCCCTTTCGGAACCGCGACGACCGCCTCGGGCACATGCTCGGCCTTCAACGTCACAAAATCGGCTTTCGCGCCGACGCGCAAGCCATAGTCTTCAAGGCGCAGCGCCTTGGCACCGCTTTCGGTAACGATGTCGAAGGCGGCTCTCAGCTCGTCATCGGTATAGAAGCCGGAGCGATAGCCGATCATCATCGCGCGTCCGAGCATATCGCCATCGCCATAGGGCCACCAGGAGTCACGAATGTTGTCGCTGCCGCTGAAGACGGTAACGCCTGCTGCGCGAAGTACGGCGACTGGCGGGAAGGCGTGATTGCCCGGCGCATTGGTCATGATGGAAACGCCGCTCTCGGCAATGAGAGTAGCGGCGCGCTTTGCCGCCTCGCTTGAGAGATCACCGAGGCCATAGGCATGGCTGACGGCGACATGTCCGCCCATGGAAAGGGCGTGCGTGCGGGCGCAGATCTGCTCGATGGTGAACAGGCCGAGCGTGCCGCCATCATGGAGGTGAATATCGACATCGACGCCATGCTTTTCGGCAATACCGAAAACGACGTCGAGATGCTTCTCGACATCGCGGTCGAAGCTTGCCGGATCAAGGCCGCCGACGAGGTCGGCACCCATCGCGACCGCTTCGTCCATGAGTTGCGGCGTGCCGGGGCTCTTCAGAATGCCGCTTTGCGGGAAGGCGACAAGCTGGATATCGATCAGTCCGCGATATTCCTCACGCACGGCGAGCACGGTTTCGAGCGATTTCAGCCCAACGGAGCCGTCGACCATGACATGGCTGCGCATATGCGTGCTGCCATTGGCGATGCAGAGGTCGAGCTGGTTCCTCGCCCGCACGTCCATGGGCGCTGCCTGCGCCATGTTCTCAGCCTGAAATGCGACGCGTTCGTGGACGTCGAAGCCATTGGTGCAGGGCTTGTGCGGTATCCAGGCGTCGCCATAAAAACTTGTATCGAGATGGATATGTCCCTCGACAAAACCGGGAACGACCAACGCGCCTTCGAGTTCGACGATCTCGCCCGCTGTGACTGCCGATCCTGCCGGCTCGATCGAAACGATGCGTCCGTCAGTAACGCCGATGTCCTTTATCGCGCCGTCGGCGAGCTTGGCTCGGGTAAAAAGCGTCTCGATCGCGCTCAAATCTTTCTCCTTCACTGCTGAAACTCAATCGTTCGGATGCCGCTCCGATATGGGCGACCCCTTAGCGCTCGAAGGCTTCCTTCAGGCCAAAACTCTTGCGCTCGCGCAGATCGAGATCGGCTTCGATATGCGCGATATGATGAAGCATCAGATGACAGGCCGTATCGATATCCTTGCGCTCGAGCGCGGTGATGATGTCGCCATGTTCAGCATGGCCACAGCTCGAGGCGCTCGACTGGCCGTAGAGTGCGATCACCAGCGAGGAGCGCGCGACCAGCTCTTCCATGAAACGCTGCATGATGAGGTTGCCGGAAATCGAAGCCAGCATCAGATGGAAATCGCCTGATGCCTTGATCTCGGCGCGACGAGCGGATTGACCACGCTCGCTCATCAGCCGCCCTTCTTCCATGAGGAGCTGCCTCAGGTGCTTGAGCTGAGCCGGCGTGATACGTTCGGCCGCAGATTTGAGAATGCCGGGCTCCACCAGACGGCGAGCCGCGAAGATCTGTCTGGCCTCATCGGGGGAAGGGTACGCGACAAAGGCACCTCTGTTCTTCTCGACGCTGACGAGACCCTCATAGGAAAGAGCCTGCAGGGCGGCGCGCGCCAGTGTGCGGCTGACATTGAACAGGCTGCCCACATCGCTCTCGGATAGTTTCGTACCGGGCGAGAGTCTGCGCTCGACGATTGCCTCGCGAAGGGCATCGCGGATCTGTTGTGCACCGTTTTCCGTGGAGTCGCCGGGCGCCTGCAGCGCGTCTGCTTGAGAATTCATGAAATCGCATACCTGATTATCGGAGAAATGATATCGTGGTTTGCTGCAAAAGTTAAACGGAATTTGATGCATAAATAAAGTCAAATCGTATACAATTATCTGCACTTATCGAGGACAATAGCCTATTTCATGTGCAGACGGTCGATTGCCTCGTGAAGGGTGTTTATTTTAGATCTCTATAAAAATACAAAGATCGCAAACAGTTAGTGCGGCGCAGCAAAACTGGCACGATTGATGCACTGTCTTTCCCAGACAAAAGGGGAAGATGATGTCGAAAGCGGCAGAGATAGATATAGCGTCCGTTTCGAAGGTCTACGGTACGACGACGGCGGTGCATGCGATCAGCCTCAAAATACCGGCAGGGTCTTATTGCTGCTTTCTCGGCCCGTCCGGCTGCGGCAAGACATCGACCCTGCGCATGATCGCGGGGCATGAAAGCATTTCGTCGGGCGATGTCCGGCTGGGAAATATCGTCGTCACCGATTTTCCGCCTGCCAAGCGCGGCACGGCGATGATGTTCCAGTCCTACGCGCTGTTTCCGCATCTCGATCTCATCGACAACGTCGCCTTCAGCCTGAAGATGAAAGGTGTCGCCAAGGAGGAGCGTCGCGCCAAGGCGCTCGAAATGCTGAAGCTCATGCAGATGGAAGCCTATGCGACCCGCCGTCCGGCTCAGCTTTCGGGCGGCCAGCAACAGCGCGTGGCGCTCGCTCGCGCCCTGATCACCGATCCCGAGGCGTTGCTGCTGGACGAGCCCTTGTCGGCGCTCGATCCGTTCCTGAAGATTCGCATGCGCGCCGAGCTGAAAAAGCTGCAGAAGACGCTGGGCATCACCTTCGTCCATGTCACGCACAGCCAGGAAGAGGCGATGGCGCTTGCCGACATCATGGTCATCATGAACGACGGTCGCATCGAGCAGGCGGCTTCGCCGCGAGAGGTTTTCGAGCGTCCCGCGACTGCCTTCGTTGCGCGCTTCATGGGCGACCACAATGTGCTGTCCGGCCGGGTGACGGCGAGCGATGACGGCATCATCACCATGACCGCGCCGGAAGGACAAAGCTTTTCCGTGCGGGGCGCCGGTCGCCAGGTCGGAGAGCCGGTCGACTTCGGTATCCGCACCGATCGCGTCCGCCTTTCGCAATCCGCCGAAAAGGGCCTCGGCTTCAATGGCGTCGTCTCCAACATCGAATACCGCGGCGCGACGGTGAAGATCACCGTCATCGGCGCCGGCAGCGACGATTTCACCGTTATCGCAAGCAACGACGATAGCGCCGCCAAATTCCTATCGGTCGGCGATGCCGTCTCTCTGAGTTGGGGCATGGAGGATGCCATCCTCCTCGGTCGCATTTCCGCATGAATCCTGAGCATCACAAAAGGGGAACTGACATGACCACTGAAACGAAGACTACCAAGGCAGCAAAGGGCATTTCCCGCCGTTCATTGCTGAAGACCGGCGCGGCTGCCGCCGGCGCCATCGCAGGCTCCGGCCTCATCACCGGCTTTCCGACCATCTGGGCGCAGTCGAACATCACGCTGCGCCAGTTCGGCACCGGCGTTTCGAACATCAATGCCATCGCCGAGAAGTGCAAGGCTGATCTCGGCATCACGCTGGAGATGACCGCGACCGATTCCGACGCTGCTGCCCAGCGCGCCGTCACGCAGCCGAACAGCTACGACATCGCCGACATCGAATACTGGATCGCCAAGAAGGTGTTCCCGGTCGGCGTCCTGCAGCCGATGGATGTCAAGAAGCTGAAATATTACGACAAGATCGTACCGCTCTTTATCAACGGCAAGCTGAAGCCGGACAGCGTCATCGCTCAGGGCACGGCGCCGCACACGGTCGGCTTCGTCGAAGGCCAGGGTTCCAAGAAATTCGCCAAGGAGCCGACGCAGTGGATGACGATGGTTCCGACCATCTATAACGCCGACACGCTCGGCATTCGTCCCGACTTGACAGGCCGTCCGATCACCAGCTGGGCCGACATTCTCGACCCGGCCTTCAAGGGCAAGACCGCCATCCTCAACATCCCGTCGATCGGCATCATGGATGCCGCAATGATCATGGAAGCCGCCGGCAAGATCAAATATGCCAACAAGGGCAACATGACGAAGGCGGAAATCGACAAGACGATCGATTTCCTGATCAAAACCAAGGGTGAAGGCCAGTTCCGCGCGTTCTGGAAGTCCTTCGACGAAAGCGTCAACCTGATGGCCTCAGGCGAAGTCGTCATCCAGTCGATGTGGTCGCCGGCTGTCGCTGCCGTTCGCTCGAAGGGCATCGCCTGCACCTTCCAGCCGCTCAAGGAAGGCTATCGCGCCTGGGGCGGCGGTCTCGGCCTCGCCTCGCATCTGAAGGGCGCGCAGCTCGACGCCGCCTATGAATACATCAACTGGTACACGTCCGGCTGGGTCGGCGGCTACCTCAACCGCCAGGGCTACTATTCCGCCTGCATGGAAACCGCCAAGGGCTTCATGTCGGCCGACGAATGGGGCTACTGGATCGAAGGCAAGCCGGCGCAGGGCGATATTCTGTCTCCGGAAGGCAAGGTCATGGAGAAGGCCGGCGCCGTTCGCGACGGCGGTTCCTTCGAGGCCCGCATGGGTGCGGTTGCTTGCTGGAACTCGGTCATGGACGAAGACCGCTACATGGTCCGCCGCTGGAACGAATTCATCGCGGCCTAATCGGTACCGCCTCTACCCATCAAATCCTCTCCCCGCCCAAGTTGGGGGGAGGAAGCCGCTAACGGAGAAACCGGGCCATGGCGACGATCGCTTCATCAGAAACGGACCAAGCAACAGTAAAATCAGGGCGCAGCTTTCGCGTGCCCCTGGGGCTCGTTTCCTATCTCCAGGCAACGCCGCTCTTTCTGATCCTCGGCTTCTTCTTCCTGTTGCCGATCGCGATGATCGGCGTGGTCAGTTTCTGGGACTATGATTTCGCCGGCCTCTATCCCGCCTTCCTGACCACGAACTACACCGACACGCTAGGTTCATGGGTTACTTGGAAAACCTACCTCAACACATTGAAATTCACCGTCATTGTCTGGGGCCTGACACTATTCATCGGCTTCTGGGTCGCGTATTTCCTCGCTTTCCACATCCGCCGCACATCGACCCAGATGATCCTCTTTCTCGTCTGCACCGTGCCGTTCATGACATCGAACATCATCCGCATGATCTCGTGGATCCCGGTGCTCGGGCGCAACGGGCTGGTCAATTCGACGTTGATCGAGCTGGGCCTCATACCGAAGCCGATCGAATGGCTGCTCTATTCGGATTTCGCCGTCGTGCTGGCCATGGTGCACCTCTATACGCTGTTCATGGTGACGCCGATCTTCAACACGCTGATGCGCATCGATCGCTCGCTGTTCGAGGCCGCTCGCGACGCCGGAGCCAGCGGATGGCAGGTGCTGTGGAACGTGGTGATCCCGCTTGCCAAGCCTGGCATGGCGATCGGCAGCATCTTCGTCGTCACCCTCGTCATGGCGGATTTTTCGACCGTGCAGGTGATGTCCGGCGGCCAGAGCGCGTCCATCGCCCTGATGATGAAGAACCAGATGTCGCTGCTGCAATATCCGGCTGCGGCCGCCAATGCCGTGGTCCTACTCGTCGTCGTGCTGCTGATGGTTGCCGCCATCCTGCGCATCGTCGATATCCGCAAGGAGCTTTGAGATGAACCACGAAAAGCGCAGCCTGGAATTTTATGTCCTGGCGATCTTCTTCACCATTTTCGTGCTGTTCCTTTACGGCCCGCTGTCGGCGATCGTCATCCTGTCCTTCCAGGGGCCCGATGGCGGCCTGACCTTTCCGTTGAACGGGGTGTCGCTGCATTGGTTCGCCAATCTCTTCGAGAAGCAGGCGGTCGGCGATTTCGGCGCCTCGTTCCAGCGATCCCTGATCCTCGGCATCATGGTGATGATCGTGACCGTCGTCGTCTCGCTGTTGGCAGGCCTTGCTTTTCGCCGCCGGTTCCGCGGATCGACATTTCTGTTCTATGCCACGGTCGCGAGCCTCGTGGTGCCGTCGATCATCATCTCGCTCGGCATCGGCGTGGTCTTCCAGCAGGGCGGTCTTGCCCCCGCCTGGTATTCCTCGGCCTTCGGCGCGCATCTGACCTGGACCTTGCCCTTCGGCGTGCTGATCATGTTCGCCGTCTTCAACCGCTTCTCGCCAGCATATGAAGAAGCTGCGCGGGACCTGGGCGCCACGTCGTGGCAGACCTTCCGCCATGTCGTGCTGCCGATGATCGCGCCGAGCCTGATCGGCGTCGGCCTGTTCGGCTTCACGCTGTCCTATGACGAATTCGCCCGTACTTTGATGACGTCGGGCACCTACAACACTTTGCCCCTCGAAATCTACGGGATGACGACGAACGTCACGACGCCGGTGCTCTATGCGCTCGGAACGGTGACGACGCTCTTCTCCTTCACCATCATTCTCCTGGCGCTCGCAATTATGACCATGCTTGGCCGCCGTCAGGCCAAGAAGAGCTGAGATCATGCGCCTATTGCTTATCAATCCGAATACGACCGCCTCCATGACCGAAAAGGCGGCGATAGCGGCCCGCGCGGTCGCAGCCTCTGGCACCGAAATCATCGCCGCCACCTCGCAGATGGGGCCGGCCTCCATCGAAGGCTATTATGATGGAGCCCTTGCCGTGCCCGGCCTGCTGCGCGAACTGAAGGAACGGCAGGCCGCAGGCTACGATGCCGCGATCATCTGCTGTTTCGATGATACCGGCCTCGAGGCGGCACGCATGTTTTGCGATGTTCCGGTTGTCGGGCTCTGCGAATCGGCCGTCGCAACGGCTGCTTTCCTGGCGCAACGATTCAGCGTGGTGACCACGCTGGAGCGGTCGCGGATCCTGATCGATAACCTCGTCCAGCGTTATGGCATGGGTGGTCGCGCCAGGGTGCGCGCTTCCGATATCCCGGTTCTGGAACTTGAGAATGCGTCTTCCGGCGCGATCGGAAAATTACGGGCGGAAATCGAACGCGCGCTCACCGATGACGGTGCGGAGGCGATCGTGCTCGGCTGTGCCGGCATGACGGATCTTGCGCGGGAATTGCAGGAGATCTACGGCGTCCCGGTGGTGGACGGCGTGGCCGCGGCGGTCAAACAGGCCGAAGCGCTCGTTTCACTCGGCCTCTCAACCAGCAAACGCAGCTCCTATGCCTCGCCCCTACCGAAGTCCTTTTCCGGCGCGATGAGCGATTTTGCTCCAATCTCCGCATCGGCCTGAGTTCGCCATCACCGTTCGGCCACCGAGCGCCACAGGCGCCTCAGGCGTTCGTCGTCTGCAGCTTCTTTTGTCGAGCCTCGCGCAGATGCTTGTAGACGGTTGCCCGTGAAATGCCGAGCAACCGGGCGAGATAGGGGACCAGATTGCGGATGGAAAAGTAGCCCTCCTGTTCCAGCATCTCGACGAGGGCGGCGTGGTCTTCCCTGGCGAGTGCGGAGGCGGCCAGCCCCCGTTCACCGAGAAAATCCGCGATCGCGGCATTGACCGTCTCCTGCCAATCGGCGCGGAAAAGCGCGGATGGCTGCGCCCCGGCACCCTGAAATGCCGCCAGGAGGTTCAGCGCGTCCCGTGCCGCTTCGATCGGTGCTATATCGAAATTGATGCATAGCAGTCCGAACGGCTCGCCGGCCGTGTTCCGCAGCACTGAGGTGATGGACTTGAGTTGGCGCCCGTCGAAATTCGTCTTCCGATAAGGACCGATGACATCTGCGCCCAAAGACCCAATATCTTTCAACTCTGCAAGCGACGAGCCGCCGACTTCGCGCCGCGACAGGTTGTTGGCGATATAGGCGATCGTCTGCGTTCTCAGATCGTGGATGACGACTTCTGCATGTGGCTTGAGCAAGGTCGCCACCGCCTCGGCAATGGGCGCGAAGACCATAATGTCCTCGCTTGCAGTCGATCCATGCATGTTCGAGGCTGTCTTTCCTGGCATCGCTGCACTCCAGCTAAGGGAATAGACAAAAACTCTGTATTTGACAATTTGTCAACTCGCTTCTAGTTTTGCGGCCGTAGGGAGTTGGTGCCAACCGGTACCGGTCACCATAGATGTGGGAGAAATGCACCATGCCGCTGCTGCCAGATTTCAAGCTCGAGACCTATTTTTCGAGGTGGGAGTTCAGCGCGCGCTATCACATGACCGCCTCCGACGCGCAGAGTATGACGATGGCGGAGCTGCTTGATATGGCGACGCCGGAGCAGCGACAAACTCATGAGAACCTATGGCTTGGCTATACGGAGACCTTCGGTGATCCGGCACTGCGCGACATCATCGCCGGCCTGCATCTGCAGATGCAGCGAGCGGATATCCTTTGCTTCGCCGGAGCGGAGGAGGGCATCTACATCGCCATGCATGCGCTTCTCGAAAAGGGCGACCATGCGATCGTCGTGACACCCAATTACCAATCGTCCGAAACGATACCGTTGAGCATCTGCGACGTCTCTGCCGTGGCGCTTGATCCGCATGACGGCTGGTCGCTCGATATCGACGCGGTCAGCGCGGCAATCCGGCCGAATACCAAGCTGATTTCGATCAATTTCCCGCACAATCCCACAGGCAAGGTCCTTGAAAGGGAGCGGTTCGATGCGCTGGTGGATCTCTGCCGCCGGCATGGCATCTGGCTCTTCAGCGACGAAGTCTATCGCGGCCTGACCGTTGAAGGCAAACCGGTATTGCCGGCGGCGGCCGACGCCTATGAGCGGGGCCTGTCGCTGGGCGTGATGTCGAAAGCCTATGGACTGCCGGGCCTGCGCATCGGCTGGATCGCCTGCCGCGATCACGGGGTGATTTCGAAGATGGAGCGGATGAAACACTATCTCTCCATCTGCAATGCCGGCCCGAGCGAAAGCCTGGCGAAAATCGCCTTGCTCAATGCCGACAAGATCCTCGACCGCAACAACCGGCTGATCGCCTCCAATCTGGTAAAGTTGAAGGCGCTGTTTGCCGAGTTCGAGGATCTGTTCGATTGGTACACGCCCGATGGCGGCTGCGTCTGCTATCCGCGCTACAAGGGGACGGACGGCGTGGAGAATTTTGCGCATGATCTGGTGGAACGGTCCGGCGTGCTGCTGTTGCCCGCCAGCCTTTACCGCTCGGATCTCAACTCGACGCCGAACGATCGATTCCGCATAGGTTTCGGCCGCTCCAATATCGATGAAGGCATTACGGCAATGCGCTCCTATCTGCTGCGCAATCGCTCTTGAGTGCCATCTGACTGTCAATAATCAGGGGAAGATCCCGCCCACGATTGACGCTCGTCGGGCAAGGCGGTCCCGGATCCGGTGGGGCTCGATAAAAGACGGTGCGGATGGCGCAAATCGGCCGTTCGCACTACATTCAGCTTTCCGAAGATCGTGGGTGATGAACTTGGCACACAGAACTGGAAAGGCTGATCTTCCCTTGCATGGCGGCCGCGTGCCGCGCTGGCTGGGAGACCGGATGACGCGCCTGGGCGCCGTGATCACCGAGGCGATCGTGCAGCATTACGGACGCGATGAGTTGTTCCGCCGGCTCGCCAATCCCTTCTGGTTCCAGTCCTTCGGCGCTGTCATGGGCATGGACTGGCATTCCTCCGGCATCACGACCAGCGTCCTCGGCGCGTTGAAACGCGGCCTGACACCGCTTTCCGGCGAGCTTGGGATCCATGTCTGCGGCGGCCGCGGCTCGCATTCACGGAAGACGCCGGGTGAATTGGTTGATATCGGCGATCGCGTGGGCATCGACGGCACATCGCTTGCCACCACCAGCCGATTGATTGCAAAAGTCGATAGTGCGGCCTTGCAGGATGGCTTTGATCTCTATCTGCACGGGTTCATCGTGGCGGACGACGGCAAATGGGTTGTTGTCCAGCAGGGAATGAACGGCGATCGGCGCCAGGCGCGCCGGTATCACTGGCTGTCCGAAGGGCTAACGAGCTTTCTCGATTCTCCCCATGCGGCAATCGAGGGAAGGGAGCAGGGTGAGATCATCAATCTTGCCGATCGTCGCGCCGAGCGCTCCCGCAATGGGCAACTGGATCTCCTCACTTCACTGGGTCCAGATAAAATTATCCGTGAATTCAATGCGCTGGAAGGACAAGCTCCAGCAAGTAGAAAACACGATGCGCAACCGATGTTGCCGCATCTCATCATGCCCGCACATCACGACGTGCGCCAGGAGGATGTGAACATGCGGCGTTTGCATGGAAATCTCGCGGCGGCTGCCGATCGCGGTCCAGTGGATTTCGAGGAGCTGCTGTTGACGCCTGGCGTTGGCGCACGGACGGTGAAGGCATTGGCGATGGTCGCCGAAGTCGTTCATGGCGCACCGTGCCGCTTCTCCGATCCGGCACGCTTTTCGCTCGCCCATGGCGGCAAGGATCGGCATCCTTTTCCAGTTCCGTTGAAGGTCTATGACGAGACGATCAGCGTGATGAAATCCGCGGTGAAGAAGGGGCGTCTTGGGCGCGACGAAGAACTGGCTGCGCTGAAGCGCCTGGACGATCAGTCCCGAGTTCTGGAGCGATATGTCACCGGACCCGATCTCAAGGAGATCATCGCCGGCGAATTCGACAGATCTTCGTCCTATGGCGGCCGTAGCGTCTTCGGATGGGAGGAGCCCCCTGCGAGTTCCGAAGGCAATGGCACGTCGAGCCGCGTCCGCTCTTCGAAGAACTGACTGCAAGCTTCAGGTGAAAGGGGGCGAGCAGGCCCGCCCGTTTCAAGGTCAACTCATGGCAGGGTGTAGCCGATGACGTAGTCGCCCGGCTTGGTGCCGACGGAGCCATGACCACCGGCCACCATGACGACATATTGTTTATTGTCGCTGGCGGTGTAGGTCATCGGCGTTGCCTGGCCGCCCGCCGGCAGGCGCGCCTGCCAGAGCTGCTTGCCGCTTGTCACGTCGTAGGCCCGCAGATAATCGTCCACGGCCGCAGCCAGGAAAGCAACGCCGCCCTTGGTGACGATCGGTCCGCCGATACCGGGAACGCCGACCTTGATGGGCAGCGGCAGCGGCGTCATGTCGTAGATGGTGCCGTTCTTGTGCTTGTAGGCGATCTTGCCGGTCTTCAGGTCGACGCCGGCGACGTAGCCCCAGGGCGGCGCCTGGCAGGGAATGCCGAGTGGCCCGAGAAACGGCCCCATATAGACGCCGTAAGGAGAGCCTTCGTTGCGGTTCAAGCCCTGCTCGCTGCCCTTGTCCCCCGCTCC
The DNA here is from genome assembly GCF_012275435.1 of Rhizobium sp. SG741. Lineage (NCBI taxonomy): Bacteria > Pseudomonadati > Pseudomonadota > Alphaproteobacteria > Hyphomicrobiales > Rhizobiaceae > Rhizobium > Rhizobium sp. SG741. Next base: position 126,203 of record NZ_JAAZQP010000006.1, on the reverse strand, counting down.
CTTCGGCGGGATCTCGGCGCGCGGCACGAGCCGCGACGTGAAGGCCAGGTACGTCGGCATGCCGAACATGATTTGGCGTTCCGGGTCGACGGCGACGCTGCCCCAGTTGAAAGTGCCGAAATTGCCGGGATAGATGATGGAGCCACGCAGCGACGGGGGCGTGTATCGACCTTCATACTGATGTCGATGGAAGGAAATGCGGCAGGCAAGCTGATCGAACAGCGAGACGCCCCACATATCCTTTTCCTGCAATGGAGGCGGCGAAAAGGTCAGATCCGAGATCGGCTGCGTTGGAGAGGCGTGATCCTCCGGAATGGTGCCGCCAGGCGCGGGGATTTCCTTAAAGGGAATGATCGCAGCGCCAGTGCGACGATCGAGGACGTATAGATCGCCCTGTTTGGTCGAGGCGACGAGCGCGGGGATCACGGAGCCATCGGCCTTTGTCAGGTCGAAGAGCACGGGCTGCGCCGGTACGTCCATGTCCCAGAGATCGTGATGGACGAATTGTTGCACCCATTTGAGCTGGCCCGTGTTGATGTCCAGCGCGACCATCGATGAGGAGAAGCGCTCGACATTGGCGCTGCGTCCCATGCCCAGCTGATCGGGCGTTTGGTTGCCAAGCGGGATATAGACCATGCCGAGCGCTTCATCGGCACTGGAGATCGACCAGCTGTTCGGCGAATTGGTGGTATAGGTCTGCCCGGCGGGCAGGGGTGCCGTTTGGTCGGGGTTGCCCGAATCCCAGTTCCAGAGCAGTGCGCCGGTCCTGGCGTCGAAGGCGCGGATGACGCCGGATTGCTCCTGCGTCGAATAGTTGTCGTTGACCGCGCCGCCGATGATGATCTTGTCTGCGACGATGACGGGCGGCGATGTGGAATAGTAGTAACCGGCCGGATTGTATTTCATGCCGGTTTCGAGATGGAGCGTGCCCTGATCGGCGAAGCTCGGGCAGACCTTGCCATTGGCTGCGTCAAGGGCGATCAGCCGGGCGTCGGAGGTCGGCAGGTAGACGCGGTCGGCGCAAGGCGCTCCGGCGGTGACGGTCTTGTCGTGATAGTAGGAGACGCCGCGGCAGGTCTGATGCTGACGATTGGGGTTCATCCCGGCATTCGCATCGTAACGCCATTTTTCCTTGCCGTCCTTGGCATCGATCGCAATCGCCAGGCTGTGCGGCGTGCACAGGAACAGCGTGTCGCCGACCTTGAGCGGCGTGACCTGATAGGTTGTCTCGCCAATATCGTCCGGGCGTTTCACGTCGCCGGTCTGGTAACGCCACACTTCCTTGAGGGTGGCGACATTCCGCGCATTGATCTGGTCGAGCGGCGAATAGCGCTGGCCGAAAGATGTGCGGCCATATTGATGCCATTCGCCATTCGGCACATTGCCTCCCACGGGAGCGTTCGCCACAACCGTCGTCGGCAGATCGCCTGAGAGGTCGTGAGGGTCGGTCGTCATGGAATAAACTGCAATGAGAACGGCGATGATCAGGGGTATCGCGAGCGGCCAGGGATTGGCCCCATAGTGGACACCATCAAGGCTGCGAAACCCCAGTGGGCGCCGGATCCATGGTGTCAGCAGCCATAGTCCGATCAGGATGATCAGTCCGCCGCGCGGACCGAGCTGCCACCAGTCGAACCCCACCTCCCATATGGCCCAGCCAAGCGCGGCGATTACGAAAATCGCATAGAGCCAGAGCGCGGCCACCTTGCGCATGGAGAGCAAAATCGCCGTCGCGAGAAAGGCGATGCCGGCGAGAAGGTAGAAGAAGCTGCCGCCGAGCAGCACAAGCCAAAGCCCGCCGCCGCCGAGCGCGAGCCCGATAAGCGCCAGAATGATCGATGTTATGAGAATGGCCATGATCTGCTCCAGTCTATCCGCCGATTTGACAGTGATTGATCGAAGGCATGCAAAGGCGCGGCCGGAATCCCTAACAGGATCTGGAACCGAAAGAGGTCGAAGTCGATGAGAATTGCATTGGCGGCTGCAACCGGCGCCGTGTGCTGGGCGATTTGGATCGATACATCAAGCCCTCCAATCCAGTTGGAGATTGAACGCCAAGATTGCAACAATGTTCCAATCCGGCGAGCCGTTCAAGTTCGATACCGCAGCGCCCGATTTGATTAACGGACGTAGTTAATTTTTTAACAATTGTGCGGATACTAGTGGAACAAACCATGGAATCAAGGGTTTCCGTGCCAAGCCGGAGGAATCGAGATGAATTTGAAGATCGTCACTGCACAGTCGGAGGTAGAGACCGACGACACCGGAACCTATCCGGATGGCATGGTGGAGCGCATTCTTATCGACTTCTCCACAAGCCACGAGCAACAGCACCGCAAATCGCATGAGCGTGACTATGGCGCGCGCAAGGTGATCAGACCCATCCCCGTTGGTCTGATCTAGGTTCATTCACAGCAATTGCTGATCAAGCCTTGGGGGGCCGTGCTCAAATGTAGAGCGGTGCCATCCGGCGCCACGCGCCGGCACGGTGCGCGCGTCCGTCCCAAACATGCAATCGATGGCTGACCTGCTTGTCAGCCAGAAGCCGGCTCAAATGGCGATTGTTGTCCAGGAAAGGATCGGCATCGCCGATCGTCAAGACGATATCGACCTGTCGCAGCTTTTCCAGCTGCCAATCACAATTCAGCCCCGGCAGGAAATGCGTCGGCGTATGAAAGTAGATGTCGTCGTCATAATAGCCGTCGAACAGATCGCCGAAGGATTCGATTTGCATCGTCAGGTCATAACGACCGGAAAAAGCGACGAGCTTGCGGAAGAGGTGAGGGTAGCGGAAGACCAGGCTGGCAGCCTGGAAGGCGCCGAGGCTGCAGCCATGGACGATGGTGCATTCATGCGGGTTCTTTTGCGCCATAAGCGGCAGAACTTCGTTGAGTATATAGTCCTCGTATGCCCCATGCCGGCGGATGCGCTCGGCCGGATGCCGATGGGAACCATAGAAGGTTTCCATGGCGAGCCCTTCGATGCAGTAGAGCTGCAGATGTCCGGCGTTCAATTTTTCCGCAAGGCTGGCAACGATCCCGATCTGCTCATATTGCCAGAAACGTCCATCCCTCGTGGGAAACATCAGCACTTTGGCGCCGGCATGGCCGAAGACCAGCAGCTCCATGTCTCGATCCAGCCGTGGGCTGTACCAGCGCAGATATTCCCGGTTCATGACACCTTGAAAAGTCGCCCCACCTTGTCACGCAGACGTGCATTCTGCTCGTCCATGCCAGCATAGTCGAAATGGCCGGCATCCAGAATGAATATTTCGTTAAATTTCTGTAGCGCATTTGCGACGGCGAACTGGCAGGGCGGCGCCACGGCGGGATCGAAAAGGGCAGGGGCTACGAGCATCGGCACGTTGATGCGGCTTGCAGCGATTGCTGCATCGAAGAAACGCAAAGTCTCGAACACGCTTCCATGCTTCTCCTGATAGGCCTGGACGGACTGGGCGCTGCCGACCGTTGGCAGCGTCAGCCAAAGCTGCCGATGCCCGAAGGTCGGGACGACCAGATGGCCGCTGTCGATGCGCGCATCGAAGGGAATTGCCAGAGCCCCGATGCCGCCGCCGAAGCTGATGCCGCTGTAGCCGATTTGACCGGCAATCCAGGGATAGAGTGTCTCAAGTGTCGATACGGCGAGCCAGAGATCTTCGACGCAGCCGCCGATGACATAGGTATCGCGATTTTCGATACCGCTGAGGACGTGTTCGGCCGCATCCGGTGGAAGTTGCGGGCAGGCACTGAGGGACAGGCCGCGGAAACAGGGGAACAGCACCGCTGTCTCCTCCAGCGGCAGATCAAGATCGGGCTGGTCTCTCCCGCCATAGCCATGTCCGACGACAAGGCCGCGCCGCACCTGGCCTTGGCGGGGAATGAGAAGCCAGCCGTTGATTTGAAACGAGCCTGTCGATGTGTAGCTGACGTTGAAGACGTGCCAGTTGTCATGGCGCAATTTACTGCGGCGAAGCTTCGGTTGCGGATCGACGGCAATTGCCGCGCTGTAGCGCTTCCGCCAGAAATCGTCGAAACCAACAGGCGCCTCCGGCGGCATGATGGCCAGCAACTGCTTTAGCTGCATGCCGTAGGTGGGGTCGAAGGCGAAGGGATGGACTGTAGGGGCGCTCATCTGGCGTTTGTCGCGTGAAAGGGCTGGCGATGCAAGACCGAACCGTTGGGGGTGCGTGCTCGCTTTCTGTTGCCAGCAAGCATGGCGGCGATCACCGTTTTCTATGCCGCCGACGTGGTCGTGTCAGCGTCACTGCTCCCCATCGTCCCGCCGGATGTCTCGAAGTCGAAGAATTTCTGGGTGACGAGGGCGGCTGCACCACGTGCCCAGGAATTGTCTTCCCAATCGGGCAGCAGCGGTGGTGAGGCAAAAAAGGTGCGGGCAGCCATGCTTGATTTCAGAGGGTCGAAAAGAGCATCGCCGAATGAAACCGCCTCGCCTCCAACAACGATCACCTCAGGGTCGGTGATGTTGACGAGGTTGGCAAGCGCCTTGCCGATCCCGGCACCTGCCTCGCCAAGGATCCTGCTGACCTCTGCATCGCCGGCTCTGGCGGCCTCCAGCATATCGGAGAGGTTTTGGCTGTCGTCACGCCTGGTCGCCTCGCGCCAGGTGCGCAGCATGGCAGGCTCCGAATAATAGGCCATCAGGCAACCGCGCTTGCCGCATTCGCAAAGCCGCCCGTTCTCCTCATGCAAGGTGTGGCCGAATTTACCGGCCGCGCCATGGGCACCCCGGTAGAGCTTTCCATCGACGATCAGCGCGCAGCTGATGCCGACACCGATGGCGAGGACGGCCATATCGCGATATTGCCGCCCGAGGCCGAAAAGCTGTTGGGCGATGGCATAGGCGTTCGTATCGTCCTCGAGCCAGACGGGCACCTTGACCCTTTGCGCCACCATCGATGCGAGGGGCACGTTGTTCCATTTGAAACGAAAGCTGCGCACGCAGATGGCCTGACCGTTGTCGATGACACCGGGCACGGAAATACCGACTCCTGCCAGTCGCGCTTGCGGGCGCCCTGCGGCTTCAACGAGCATGGGCACGGCTTCGGCCAGCGTCTTCGCTACATTCTCCGGCTCGTTATCGATAAGGGTCAGTCGACAGGAGGCAAGCGGGTTGGTTGCCAGATCGGTCACGACGCATTCCACGGAGCCGACCATCAGCTTGAAGCCGATCGCCAACCCGTTGGTGTAGTTGATCTCGACGGGTATGGGCCGCCGGCCCGAAAGCCCGGCCACCGCCTTGCCTTCGGTGACGTGTCCTTCCTCGATCAGATCGGCAATGACGAAGGTGACGGCGGCCGGGCTAAGACCGGTGATCGTCGCTATTTCGGCGCGGCTTTTCGGCCCCTCCTGCCTCAGAAGGTTCAGGATGAGCCGCCGGTTCAGGGCTCGCGACGTGCTCTGGTCGCCTTTCAGTTTCACGATTTCTCTTTCTTAATTTTGTAAATTAATTATTGCGTCCGTTTCAGACTTATGCATAACTTCACCCGTCGATCAACATCCGGCTCGTGCGCAAGCACGAAGAAGTCAGCAATAGGACAAGGTTTCTCGAACCGAAAGTTCCGGGCGATGCAAATGCATTGCCGCGGCAGGTTTGTTGCGACCGTGCGTGGGAGGGCAGGAGGGGCGCCCGCCGCGTGTTCGTACGGCTGGCTGAGCAGGGGTGAGGGTGGACGTCACAACGGGAGGAGTTTCAAATGACTTTCAATTTGCTTGGAAGGCCGGCGAGCCGGCGTGTCTTTTTGAAGGGTGCAGGGGCGGCGTCCGTCGCAGCGCTCACCGGTTTTCCGATGCCCGCCATCGCGCAGGCCCAGGACGTCAACATCATTTCGGACGAAAACAACGCCGATGCATTGGCGATCCTGCGCAAGATCGCCGACGATTTCGGCAAGCAGGCCGGCGTCAAGGTCGTGGTCAACAACATGGATCACGAGGCGCACAAAACGGCGATCCGCAACTATCTGGTCGCCGGCGCGCCCGATATCTGCTTCTGGTTTTCGGGAAACCGCATGCGCGCCTTCGTCAAGCGCGGCCTGTTCGATGATATCTCCGATCTCTTCGAAAAGGAGAAATACAAGGACGTGCTCGGCCCGGCCGCGGGCTCAGTTACCGTCGACGGCAAGCAGTATGGGCTGCCGACCGGCGGCACGCTTTGGGGCATGTTCTACCGCAAGGATGTCTTTAGTCAGCTTGGAGCGACGGTTCCGACGAGTTGGGATGATTTCCTGGCTTTCGGCGCCAAGTGCAAGAGCGCCAACCTGACGCCGATCGCCATGGGCACAAAGGAATTGTGGCCGGCGGCCGGTTGGTTCGACCAGATGAACCTGCGCATCAACGGTCTCGACAAGCACATGGCGCTGATGAATGGCGAGATGAGCTATCTCGACCCGGCGCTGAAGCCGGTATTCGACAATTGGGAGACCCTGATCAAGCAGGATTTCTTCACGCCGAACAACACCTCGTTCGGCTGGCAGGAGGCGGGTGCTCTGCTGTCGCAGAAGAAGGCGGGCATGATGAATCTCGGCGCTTTCGTGCGCTCCACCTTTCCGAAGGAGGATCTCGATCAGCTCGCATTCGCGCCCTTCCCGACGATCGATCCGAAGGTCGGCCGTTTCGAGGAATTTTCGCTGAATTCGGTGCATATCCCGGCCAATGCCAAGAACAAGCAGGGCGCGCGCGAGTTCCTCGCCTATTTCTATCGCCCCGAAAATCTCGGCCCTTATCTGGTACCCGGCGGCAACGTGCCGCCGCGCAACGACCTGCCGCCAAGCAAGGACCCGCTGGTCAATGCCGCAGTCGAGGCGCTGAAGACGGTGCAGGGCACATCGCAATATTACGACCGCGACAGCGATCCCGACATGGCCCAGGCCGGGCTCGTCGGCTTCCAGGAATTCATGGCAAAGCCCGAACGGCGCAACGCCATTCTGCAGCGGCTCGAGGGTACGCGTAAGCGTATCTACAAGATCTAGCCTTCCTCCCAGCGACCGGGAGGCGGGGCCGTTGCTCCGCCTCCCCATACCGAAAGAGAACAAAATGATGACGTTCTGGCGCCGCCATCGCTGGTGGCTCACCCCGACTTTGCTGATTTTGCCCGCGGCCGTTCTCTTCTCCGTCGTGATCCTGTGGTCGGCTGTGGAAAGCCTCTGGATCAGCTTGCACGATTGGGACGGCTTCAGCCCGATGGTCTGGATCGGCTTCGGCAATTATGTCGAGCTGTTCAACGACCCGCAATTCTACGTCTCGCTGAAGAACAATGTGATCTGGCTGGTCATGTTCATGGCGGCGCCGCCCATCGGGCTGGCGATCGCACTGCTCGTCAATCAGAAGATCCGCGGCATGCGGCTGATGAAGTCGCTCTTCTTCATTCCGCTGGTGCTCGCCTCGGTCGCTGTCGGCGTCGTCTTTACCTGGGTCTATACACCGCAACTCGGATTGCTCGCCCTGATCTTCGGCTTTTTCGGCGCGGCCGCGCCGGCGGTTCTCTCCGACGAGCACTTCGTCACCTTTGCGATCGTCATCGCAGCGCTCTGGCCGCAGATCGCCTTCTGCATGGTGCTCTATCTCGCCGGTCTCAACAGCCTCAGCGAGGAGTTGATCGGAGCCGGACGGGTCGACGGTGCAAGAGGCTGGAACATGTTGCGCCATATCGTCCTGCCGCAGCTGACACAGGTCACCTTCATCGCCATTGCGGTCACCGTCGTCGGCGCGCTTCGATCCTTCGACATGGTCTCGGTCATGACGCAGGGCGGCCCCTTCGGCTCCTCCGAAGTGCTGGCCTACCAGATGTTCGAACAGTCGATCTTCTCCTATCGCTTCGGCTATGGCGCGGCGATCGCCTCGGTCCTGTTCGTGATCATGGCGGTGTTCATCGTCTGGTATCTCACGCGCATCGTTCGCATCGAAGAAAGAGGGGCCTGATGTATCCGCGCCCGATCCCTGAAGATGCCATCTGGCGTCGCCGCTTCTATTTCATCGCCGTGCTCGCCATCCTGATCCTCTGGCTGTGCCCGCTCTTTGCCATCATCCTGACGTCGTTCCGCTCGACGCAGGATGTGATGGGCGGCAATCTCTGGGGCTGGCCGACGCAATTCGGCCTGGTGGATAATTACACCTCCGTCTTCACCCAGACACCGATGGCGCGCTATTTCCTCAATAGCCTGACGATCACCATACCCGCCGTCATCGGCGTGCTGATCCTGAGCACGCTCGCCGGCTTCGTCCTGGCGCGCTATCGCTTTCGCGGCAACATGCTGGTTTTCGCCCTGTTCGTCGGCGGCAATTTCCTGCCCTATCAGATCATGATGATCCCCGTGCGCGACCTGATGGTGCGTATCGGCCTCTACGACACCACGGCAGCGCTGGTCATTTTCCACATCGCCTTCCAGACGGGCTTTGCGACGCTATTCATGCGCAATTTCATTGCCGCTCTGCCGGACGAGTTGTTCCAGGCGGCGAGGGCGGAGGGCGCGACGCCCTTCCAGACGCTCATTCACGTGGTGGTACCCCTGGTGCGGCCGGCACTGGCCGCCCTCGCCATCCTGATCTTCACCTTCGTCTGGAACGACTATTTCTGGGCCGTGGTGCTGACGGTCAGCGATACGGTGAAGCCGGTGACGGCTGGGCTTGCCAATCTGCGCGGCGAATGGGTTTCGGCCTGGAACCTGATTTCTGCCGGCACGATCGTCGTCGCGGTGCCTCCGGTCGTGATGTTCTTCCTCATGCAACGGCATTTCATCGCCGGTCTCACCATGGGCGCGGTGAAGGGATGAGCGATCTGTCCGCCATCCCCGCCGCCGTTCCTCATGCCAATCCATTCCTTGAGAGCCCTGAAGCATGACCAGTCTCGAACTTCGTCACGTCAACAAGAATTACGGCGCCTATCATGCGCTGCGCGGCATCGATCTCTCGGTCGAGCAGGGTGAATTCATCGTCATGGTCGGACCATCAGGCTGCGGCAAGTCCACGCTGCTGAAGTCGATCGCCGGGCTGGAAACGATCTCTTCCGGCCAGATCATGATCAACGGCCGCGATGTCAGCACGGCCGAGCCCGGCGATCGCGGCATCGCCATGGTGTTCCAGTCCTACGCGCTCTACCCGCATATGACGGTCGCCGAGAATATGGGTTTCGGTCTGCGCATGGCAAAAAGGCCGAAGGCGGAGATCGATGCCGCCGTGGCACGCGCCGCGAAGATCCTCAGGATAACCGATCAGCTCGACAAGCGGCCGAAACAGCTTTCCGGCGGCCAGCGCCAGCGTGTCGCGATCGGCCGCGCCATCACCCGCTCGCCGGATGTCTTCCTGTTCGACGAACCGCTGTCCAATCTGGATGCGGCACTTCGCACGCAGATGCGTGTCGAGTTGAGCGGCTTGCATGCCGAACTCGGAGCGACCATGGTCTATGTGACCCACGATCAGGTCGAAGCCATGACGATGGCGAGCCGCATCGTCGTTCTCAATCGCGGCCTCATCGAGCAGGTGGGCTCGCCGCTGGAGCTCTATCGCAACCCGACCAACCTCTTCGTTGCCGGCTTCCTTGGCGCGCCGCGGATGAACTTCTTTCCCGTCACGGTCGATCAGGTCACAGGAAATTCGGCTACGGTTTCCGCCCCGGGTCTGGCGCCCGTAGCCGTCGAATTGGCGGCCGGTTCGTCGGTCGAGAAGGGTGCAAAGCTGACGCTCGGTATCCGGCCGGAGAATATCGCGGTCGCGGATGCTCGGCCGGCCGGTGCGGCGATTGCCGGCCGTGTCGGTCTTGTCGAGCATCTGGGTCGCGAGACCATCCTCTATATCGATGCCGGCGAGCTGCAATGTGTCAGTTCCGAAAGCGGCACCGGCAACATCACCGTGCAGGTTGGCCATGTCGCCGGCATCAATGCCGATGCATCGGTCAGCCTCAGCATCGACCCGCGCGAGATCTACCTGTTTTCCACCCAGGACGAGCGGACCATCACCGTCCGCAAGCCAATTCTCGACAAATAACAGTTCAGGAGCCTGATACCGTGTCAGTGAAGAGCAGTAAGAACGACCTTTCCGTATGGCGGACCATCAAGACCGACAGGTTTCTTGTGGGCGCGCCGCATTATCCGGAACATGTCGACGAGAGCTATTGGGAGCGCGATGCCAAGCGCATGGCCGAGGCCGGCTTCAATGTCGCGCGTCTCGGTGAGTTCGCATGGCATCTCTTCGAGCCAAAGCTCGGCACCTTCGATTTCGATCTTTTCGACCGTGCAATCGCCGTGCTGGCGCGTCATGGCATCGACACCATCGTGTGCACCCCGACGGCGACGCCGCCGCGCTGGCTGACGGCCGCCCATCCCGAAATCCTTCGCGTCGATGGCAACGGCCGGACGATGAGCCATGGCTCGCGCCAGCATGCCGATACCGCAAGCCCGGTGTTCCGCGAGCACAGCAAGCGCATTACCAAGGCGATGGCGGAGCACTATCGGGACAATCCGCATGTCATTGGCTGGCAGACCGACAACGAGCTGAATACCAGCATGCCGGAATCCTTCTCCCCGGCGACACTTTCGGAGTTCCAGGCCTTTCTCGCCGATAAATACGGGACGATCGACAAGCTCAATTTCGCCTGGGGCGGCGATTTCTGGGCGACGGCCTATGACGATTTCGGTCAGGTCGTGCTTCCCATCGAGTTCGGCCCGACCTTCCCGAGCCCAGGACATGTGCAGGACTATCACCGCTTCCTCGCCTTCGCGACGGCGCGTTTCCAGCACGATCAGGTGGAAATCCTGCGCGCCACCAAGGCGGAATGGTTCATCTTCCACAATCTCGGCGGCCTTCGCGATATCGACTTCCGCGGCCAGTTCTCCACCGATCTCGATTTCGTCGGCTATGACATCTATCCGATGCTCTACGATGAGTTTCAGCGCATCGGCAACCACGCCAAGGTGCAGGCGCTCCACCTCGATATCTGCCGCGGATTCTCCGGCAATTACATCGTTCCTGAACAGCAATCCGGCTTCGGAAGCCAGCCCGGTTTCTGCACGCTGACGCCGGAGCCTGGCGAAATGCGGCGCATGGCCATGTCGTCGGTTGCGCGCGGCGCCGATGGCCTGCTGTTCTTCCGCTGGCGGCCTGCGCATTTCGGCGCGGAAATCTACTGGATGGGCCTCATCGACCACGATGATGTGCCGCGCCACCGTTACGACGAGGCAAAACGCTTCGCGACCGAGATGACCGCTCTCAAGGACAAGATCCTCGGAACCCATGTGCGCATGGATGTCGGCATCGCCGGCTCGGATTTCGACAATCAGGAGGCGCACAAGACCTATTCGATCGGCCTGCCCAGCCCGCAGGACGATGCAATTCAGTTGCATCAATATTGCTATGACCGCGGCATTGCCTGCGGCTTCATTCACCCGGAGGATGATCTCTCTCGGCTGAAGCTGCTCTATGTGCCGCATTGGGTAATGTGGAAAGACGGCTGGACCGGGCGGCTCGAAGCCTTTGCCCGAGATGGCGGCACGGTCGTCATCGGCGCGCGCACCGGCACGCGCGACGAAAACAACCATGTCATCCGTGAGACAGCACCGGGTTCGTCGCTGACACGGCTGACGGGCGTCAAGGTGGAGGATTTCGGCCGGCTGGCAGCGCCCGGTGCCAAGGGTCTTTTCGACGTCATGTCCCGGTCGGGCGGCCTGGTCATCCCGCCTAATCGCCCGGCGGAATCCCATCGGCGCGTTCGTCGCTTCACCTTCGGCAATCGTGAGATCGATGCGGCTCATTTCTATGAGAACCTGACGGTCGCCGACGATGTCGAGGTCGTGGCGACATGGTCGAACCGTTATGCCGAAGGCCAGCCGATGGCGAGCTTGCGTCGGGTCGGCAAGGGCAGGGTGCTCTATCTCGGCACCTATCTGACGCTGGAGCTGACCGATGCCCTGGCCGACAGGACCTTTGCGGAAGCCGGTATCGGGCCGCTCGTCGGCGATCTGCCCGAGGGAGTCGAGGTGACGATGCGCCAGAACGACGACCGGCGGCTGCTCTTCCTGCAGAATTACCTCGATCAGCGCGCTGAGCTGAGTGAAGTCCCGGCCGGGATCAATCTTCTCGATGACGGCAAGTCGGTATCCGGCGCTCTGTCGCTCGAGGCCTATGGCTGCGCTATTATCGAGCTTCGCTAAGCCCAGTCTTTCGGCGCCCGCTTTTGTGCAGCGGGTGCCGATCAGGGGCTCAGGCTGACAGGATGATCGATGCGGTAGAGCACATACGGCCGCAGGATATGTCCTTCCGGCACGGTGATGTCGTCAAAATCCCCATCTTCCACGCGCAGCATGCCGATCTTTTCCATCGTCAGGCGGCAAGGCGATTTAATCACGCATTGCGAAAGGATGGCGCAAAGAGGCTGGCTTTTTTGCGCAACGATGTCGCTTCCATGGTTCTGTTGGAGTATACCTTACCCATGATCAGGATCGCAACATGCGTCGTCGGAATCTCGGTTGCAGGTTCAGCATGATTGTTCCGCACGGCGAGCAGCGACCTGAAAAGGTCATCGTGCGCGTCGACTATGCGATACTGACGATAACCAGGAGAATAATGGCCAATAGCCGCAAGCGGCAAAAGGGACCGCGTGAAAAATGGGCGAAGTCATCCAGTTCAGGCCCACGACGAGATATGGCAAGCAAATCGATGCGCAGGCCCGCATAGAAAAGGAGTTGATGCTTCCCTTCACGACGGCGGAAACATCTGGGAGACGACCTTCTCGCGCGAATGTCCCGGATATCCCGCCCTGCGCGGCGTCGAAGAAGAACCTGCCCGTGAACGGCATTGCCATCGTCATCGGTTCTATTCTGGTCTACGCGCTGGTGATATCGCATGTCGTCGGACAGCCACATTACTCGGCCCGCGCAAATCTCATGCCGGCGGCATTCGTGCAGAACTAGTTTTATCTCCGCGATATCGGTTTCGGTCACCTTTCCTTTGAAGAGATGATCGCTTTCTGGTCTGCCTGATCGGGAACAGTTCCTATCGCCCGACGTTGGTTGACATCATCCGCACATGAAAGGTGGTGGGTCATGAGCAAACTTGCACTGTATGTTCCGCTGAAGGCCAAGCCCGGCAAGGAGGCCGAGGTTGCCGATTTTCTGCGATCGGCATTGCCTTTGGTCCTCGCGGAACCCGGTACGGCAAGCTGGTATGCGATCGAAGAAGGCCCCGGAAAGTTCGCCATTTTCGACACGTTCGACAATGAAGCGGGCCGGCAGGCCCATCTCGACGGCAAAGTAGCGGCCGCTTTGATGGCAAAAGTACAGGCGGGAGATCTCTTTGCGGAGCCGCCGCAGATCTACAAGCTGAACCTGCTCGCCAGCAAATAAGCATTCGAGCCACCGACCCAGTTCTGGGGCGATAAGGGAGGCCCATAGGCGGGCGAACTCCCTTCTATGGGAGAGACGCCCGGCAAAACTCACGTCGTACAAAGCAGCGGCGAACGCTCGCGCTTTGTACGATTGCCCGCATCGCCTTGTCGGTGTCGACTACTTTTTTTGGCCGTTCTTCGCCGCGCCAATGACGCCGAAAACCTCTCTTTGTTGTGCATAAACATAAGGCTATCGTGACTGGCTGACAATTTGCGTAACCTCGTCATCAGCTCGTGAGAAATATTTCATTTCTGTGCCTTAAACGAAAATTCTACCAGTTGCAGTTTATTCTCGATCAAACGGTTCTCGGTGGAGTGCACTTATTGTCGCGGCTTAGAATTCAACAGCTACAGTGGAACGGCGCCATAGCCGTTATCATGGTTTGCTTGATGATGGCCGGCTCGACGATTGCCTTTAGCTTGTCGGATTACATCCACTACAAGCGCGGGGTGACGGAGTTCAAGCGCTTCGATGCCGCCTTGCGTGCGGCTGCCACGATATCGAAGGAGCGGGGGCCGGCGAACAGCCTTATGGGCGCCTCCGAGGAACAGCAGCCGCAATTTGCCGCCGCGTTGAAAGCGAGCCGTGGCGACACCGACGTTGATATCGCCAAGATCGAGACGATCTTCCGGACGGAGATAGATGCGTCGCCGGAAATGAGCAGCGCATTCATGGCCGTCAAGGCGCAATTGGAAGCAGGCCGAAAAGCCGTCGATGCGGTCGCGGCCATTCCGCGCGACGAGCGGAGTGGGACACAAATAGCCGAGGCGATACAGACGATGTTCCGGGCGGCGGACCGGGCGCAGGATTACCGTGACGTAGCGGGACGTTCGATTATCGCTCAGGCGCCGCAGACCGGGGCCGAAGTCATGCTGACTTCGATGGCCGGAACGCTCAGAGAACGCGCCGGAAGATTGGGATCGTATGTGGTCATGATGCTCGCCTCGCAAGGGCAGGCCCGCTCGCACTACCGGGCGGCGTTCGACAATGAGTTGAACCGCCTTTTCGAAGTGAATGCGCTGTTGAAGACCTATGCTCCATCAACGCTGCATTCCCAGGCTATCGCGCAACTGCTGGATCAAGTGACGGTGAATTACTTCGCCGGATCCTTGCCCTATGCGCAGCAGGTTGCTTTTGAGCTGAATGGAGGCAAGCCGCCAACGGCGGGGGAGTTCACTCAAAAATATGTTCCGGGGATGAAATCGACGGAGACGTTGCGTGAACTCATCGAAGAGACCGCGCTGACGTCGTTGGAGGAATCACAGCAGAAGGCCTTGAGAGCCATGCTGATATCGGCGCTCCTGGCCGTAACGGCGATATCGGTGGTTGCCGGATTGGCCTATGCGCTCAGGCGATCCCTGTTCCAGCCGATGCTTGCCGCCATACGGCAGATCGACGATATCGCTGCCGGCGACCTATCGGAGCCCGAAGCGATGCCGCACGCCGGTCGGGAAGTGCGCGAGATGTTCCTGCGGCTGAACATTCTGCGGGAGCAGCAGTGTTTCAAGCGACATCTGGAGATGGAGCGCAAATCGATGACGGAGGAATTGAAGCGTCTCTCTCAGACGGATGCGCTGACCGGTCTGCTTAATCGCAGAGCGCTCAGTGAAGCAGTCGAGGAATTGCTCGCTGCTCCGCGATCCGGATTCCGTGGTTTCGGCATCGTCATGTTCGACATCGACCATTTCAAGTCGATCAATGATCGGTACGGCCATGCCGTCGGCGACGTCGTGCTTCAAAGGACGGCTCAGATATTGAGCCCATGTCTGCGGCCCGGGGATCTGTTTGCGCGCTATGGCGGCGAGGAATTCATCATTATATTGGGCGACGCGACCGAGGCAGTCGCTCAGGCAACCGCGGAGCGGTTGCGCGCGGCCTTAGCCCACGCTGTCATCAGCGAAGAGCATGGGTTGCGCGCCACCGCCAGCTTTGGCGTCGGCTGGCGAGCAGAATGCGCTTTAGGGGCTTGGGAGGAACTGGCGGGCGTGGCGGACAGGCGACTCTATCAAGCCAAGCGAAGCGGCCGCAATATGGTTTGTTCCTCCGATATGCCTGAGACGGCGGCGGCCGTATCGACGGTTGGAACCAGCCGGCGCAGCGCAGGCGGCGCAGATGCTGCATGAGGGAGCCGCGAGGGTCCGTCGACATATCGCATTTCGTATCAGTAGGTGAGTGTGACGACCACTGTGTCGGTATAGGTTCCCGGTAACGGCGTTGTCGGGGGCGGCACGCGACCATAGACAGTCAGAGCTTGAGCTGTGTTGATGAATACCTCAAAGTAGACGTCACGTGTCCCGGCGGGCAGGTCGGCGGTTACCGCTGCGGCCGGCAACGTGCACCCTGGAGGCCTGCGTCAGGCGGTCAGCGTCGAGGTTGCATGCGATCTTTCGTCGAGACGGTCGGGTGTATTGAGCACCGCCGCGCTCACCGCATCGATCATCGCATATTTCTCGGCCTGATAGTTCCAATATTCCGACACGAAGGTGTGGGACAGCCAGAAGCTGCTCTTTCCCGGCGCGCCGGCCCATCCAACGCTGCCGAATTCCGCCGCCCGTTTGAACAGGCGCTTCAGGTGAGTTCTGGAAATCATGAACTGGCTCTGCATCACCTTCATGGAAAGGGGACCGATGAGGATCTTGTCGGCCGCAAAATCGACCGAGGTGATGCGCGAGATGAGATAGTCCATCACGACGCCGCCCGATGTCGCCCAGTTGAACAGGCTGAACGTAACGCCGGGATTGCGGAGAATGTCACTATCCATGATCCGCTTGGCGATGATCGGATGCATGCGCCATATGGCCTCCGGATTGATAGCGACCTGGGCCATCCGGTCCCCGCCGTCGAGCGTATCCAGCACGACGAGATGGGTATGGATCCATCGCATCATATATTCGCGCGTCAGCTCCGTCGGCTCCAGCAGCGTGATGCGGCGGTCCGAACTCTGCGGCACCGGCTGGATGAATTTATAGGCCAGCATCTCCTTGAGGAAGGCCGCGGCAGTATTGCGGCTGGCAATGCCGTGCTTCACGGCAAAGTCGACGAACCGGCTGCCATATAGCCCAGGCGTCGGTTCATCCGGATAGCCGAGAGAAAGCGAAAAGCCCGAATGAGCCATGAGCCATCGTTGTTGCGCAGCCATAATCGACGCTATCCGGGGATTCTCGCTGTAAATGGCCATGAGCTCGTGTGCGCTCTGCAATATGGCCGACAGAAAATGCTCATCGCGACCAAGTTCTTTTGCGGTAAATACCATGCGCACAATAATATCTTATCTTCGAATTCGAGATGGAATCGTGGCTCAGCCCAGCCACGAATTATTAAAATCACAAGACCATTTGCTTGTCTTGCGACATTCCCGATTAACTTTAAAGATAAAGCTTAATGATGCAGCCTTGCATCATCATCTTCTTTCGGTCCACCGACAAACCGCGTCTCCTGATGAACGAAGGTCCTGGTCCGTCAACATTTCTTTGCAAAAGGTCCGCAATTAGCCATGTTTCGACAAAAGCTGCGCCACAGTTCTCGTGTGAATTGGCCTCTGGAATCTCTGTCCAAAGGAGCTGTCGATGGGTACGCAGCCTGCAAGTTGGTGGAATGGCCAAAGCGAGATGACGCGGAGACTAGGCTCCGGGCTTGCTGTATGCGGCACGGTGGTCGGTGCCCTCTACCTCATCGTTCAAACCGCTCCGGCCGATCGAGCCATGCGGTTCGTCGACGATAGCGGCGTGATCGCGATCAGCAGCGCCAAACCCCTGGAACACGTCGCGATGAGCGGGCCGCAGGTCGTGGTCGATGCGAGCCCGGCACGACAAACGATGTCGGTACCGATCCCATCGCCGTCGCCGCTTGCCTCGACGGAAAAAGCTGCCGTTACGGCAAAGCGGGTCGCATCCCACGCCGGTATTGCGAAGACCAAGGTCGCATCGTCGGGCGGCGTCGAGCGTTTCGACCGTTGCTTGCCGCAATGCGAAACGCGAGATCCGTTGATCGCGGGAGAGCCGGAATACGCCCAGGCCGAACAGCCGCTGGTGAACGATGAGCGGCCTCCTGTTGTGGAGGAGAGGGTCGGGTTTCGTCCGCTGGCTGGCGCGCGCTACCTGCTGAGCCAGGCCGCCGACGCGCCTGGCGCCGTGCTTCGCCGAGGTAGGCGGGCAATCGATGATGTCGCCAGCATCGGCTGGTGAATCTCACGATCGTCTGCGACAAATGCCAGCGCCCGGGGCCTTGTTTCTGAGGCAACGGGCGCTCTTCTGAGCTGACTTTACCTGCCTGAACCGGCTTAGCTACGCTCCGCCCAGACTTTAGCCAGTTCGACAAGCGTCTTTGCGCCTTTTTCCATGTCCTGCCGGCTGACCCATTCAAGCGGGGAATGAAAGGCATGGCCGCCGGCGAAGATATTGGCGCAAGGCAACCCCATGAACGAGAGCCTTGAACCGTCCGTGCCGCCGCGAATACTGCCGCGCACCGGGGTCATCCCGGCCCGGCGGATCGCTTCCACGGCATTGTCGACGATCTGCGGGTGCCGATCGAGAATCGTCTTCATGTTGCGGTATTGATGCTTGACCGTGAATGTGTGGGAGGAGCCGGGAAAGGCTGTCATCACGTCCTTGACGATCTGTTCCAGCATCGCCTCTTTCACGGCCAGACCGGCATCATCGAAATCACGGATGATGAAACCGAGTGAGGCTTTCTCCATCGAGCCGGTCACGCCTGTCGGGTGAATGAAGCCCTCTCGGCCCGCCGTCGTTTCAGGCGCTACGTCCTTCGGCAGCCTGTCGATGATCGCGCCGGCAATCTTGATGGCATTCTCCATCTTTCCCTTGGCAAAGCCCGGATGGATGGCAACACCCTGGATGGTGACTTCGACGCCATCCGCCGAAAAGGTTTCGTCCTCTATATGCCCAGCGGTTTCGCCATCGACCGTATAGGCAAACTGTGCCCCGAGCTTCTTGAGATCCACCTTGTCGACGCCGCGGCCGATCTCCTCGTCGGTCGTGAACAGGAGCTTGATGGTGCCGTGGCGCACATCAGGGTTGTCGACGAGATATTGAGCTGCCGCCACGATCTCGGCGAGGCCGGCCTTGTCGTCGGCGCCAAGCAGGGTCGTGCCATCCGAGGTTATGATGTCGTTGCCGACCTGATCGCGCAAGGCAGGGTGGTCGTCGACACGGATGATTTGCTGCGGATCGCCCGCGAGCCGAATATCGCCGCCGCTATAATTCCGCAGGATCTGAGGCTTGACGTTGGTGCCGGTGAAATCGGGCGCGGTATCCATGTGGGAGCAGAAGCAGATCACCGGAACCGGCTTGTCGACATTGGACGGAATGGTCGCATAGACATAGCCGTGCTCGTTCAGATGCGCGTCACCGAGGCCGATCGCCAGCAATTCCTCGACAAGGATACGCCCGAGGTTTTTCTGCTTCTCAGTCGAGGGCTGGGTGCTCGAAATCGGGTCCGATTGCGTGTCGATGACGACGTAGCGAAGGAAGCGATCGGTGACAGTATCGGTCATGAGCTTGGCTCCAATTGTTCTTCTGCATTGAATAGCTATAGCCATATACCGGATCGCCGTTAATTCATTTCGGGCCAGAACGGTGACGCCAGATAACAGGAAGATAAGGGCAGAGGCCCTTGAAAAGAAACGGGCTTTGTTGATTGAGCGTTGACGATGGCTGTCGACAGACGAGCCAACGAGCAATTGCTTTGGCGGCAAGGTCATCAACAAAAAGAGGCCGCCCTAACATTATGGAAGGGCGGCCATAGAACTCGTGCCGCTTCGCAGCGGCCTAAAACCTCACTCGGTCGAGGTCAGCGTTACCGAAGTCCCGGTAGCGGCGACGTTCAGGCCGAGCTGGCCCGTCACGCTCACCGTCTGAAGATGGATCGAGCCGGAAGTACCACCAACAAGGATGTTCGTGCCGACGCCGGCGCCGAGGGTCGCTTCAACGGTGGCACCCTGATAAAGGCCGCTCAGAGAGCCGTGATGATAGCCGGCTGTCGGAGCGAAGACGAGCCAGACGAGCCGGCTGCGAGTCGTGAAACCAAGGTCGACCCCCATCTTCCTGATCGCACCGCTGTAATGCTCCACGCCCTTACTTCCGACGGTCGAGTGGAAGGTGCAATCCACCTCCTTGGCCGAGCCGAGCACATAACCGACGCCGCCGCCGATTTCGCAATCGAGATAGCCGATCTTGACGCCATTGCGCTGATCGGGTTCCTCCTCGCGATAGCTCGTCGGCAGGTCTGCCGCGCGCGCTACCGCCGCGCCGGCGACGATCAACGATGCGGCTGAAAACGCCAGTGTCAGAATTTTTCTCATCTGTTTTCTCCTTGTCAGAGTATTTATGGGTGACAAGCACCCTCCGGTCGAGCCGATAGAATCAACCCTTACTTAACGTTTGTAATCGCAGAACGATCCCAAAAATAAGGCGGCTATCGTCATGATCCGTTTCACAATATAGGGAACTGTATCGGCAGCGGCAGCCCTTTGACCTTTCACGTTTTGCAACCGACTGAATCGCGCCGCATCAAATCGGCCGCGTGAGAGGGAAGAACCCCGGCTCTCCGTCGATCATGCATCCTGCAGCAACTTCTCTTTTGCGGTGAAGGCGAAGACATCGACCGGTTCGCCGAGGCCCTTGAGCGGGAAGGCGCCGAGGCTTTCCATATCGCGCTGGCAGCCGGCCATCTCGACGAATGCCTTGGACAGAAGCACCGGCCGCTTCACTTCCTTGGTCAGCGTTTCCAGGCGCGAAGCGATGTTCACGGCCGGGCCGATGACCGTGAAATCGAGGCGGGTGCGCGAGCCGATATTGCCATACATCACGTCGCCGACATGCACGCCGACGCCGTAGCGGAGCACCTCGCGGCCCTGCTTGCGGTTTTCCTCGTTGAGGGTTGTCACCGCTTCCTGCGCCTCGCGGATTGACAGGAGGAGATTGTGGCAGGCGTTGGGGTCGCTCAGCGGGAATATGGCCAGCAGCCCGTCGCCCATGAATTTGAGGATCTCGCCGCCGTGTTTTTCGATCGGCTCGACCATAGCGTCGAAATAGCCGTTGAGCAGCTCGATGACGTCGTCTCGCGGCCACATGTCCGAAATGGTCGTGAAGTCGCGAAGATCGCAGATCAGAATGGCCGCTCCGACCGTGGCGCCGCTGCCGCGCGTCGTTGCGCCGGCTAGGATCTGCTCGCTGGCATGCGGGCCGACATAGGTCCGCAAAAGCGTGCGGGCCATGATGTTCTTCAGCCGGATCTCGGTCACCATCGTCAGCGCAGGGAGTAAATCCTTCAGGAAGGTGATGTGCTCATCGGTGAAGCCGCCCGGTGCATCCGAGGCGAAAGTGACGATATGGCGCTTGCCGAGCGTGTGATAGATCGGCCAGGCAATATAGTCGGTCAACCTTTCCGCATATAGCTCCTTATACAGCGGGTAGACGAACTGATCCTTGTCGGAAACCTCGAGATTTTGCCGGACCTCGGTTGCGCCGTTGAAGATCTCGTTGATGGGGCTTGCCAGAAACTGCGGCGTATTCTCGACACCGTAGCTGAACGTGGCGATATCGCCTTCTTTCATGCCGGTGCGCCAGAGGATCCGCGCGCCGAGCCATTGCGGATGCATCGTTCTGAAATGCATCGTCGATCGCGCAACCGGAATCCCGATTGCCCGCATCTTCTCGCACAGCTCGACGAGAATATTGTCGATGAAGCGCTGCTCACGAACGTCATTCATCAACCAATCGAGGATTTTGCTTTGTTTCGTCGGCCAGCTGCCACGGTCGTCATTTTCCGAGCCGGCAATTGCCGCAATGGAAGATTGCATTTCTTTTACCCCACAAATTCTGTCGCCTGTCATCGGCTGTCTCAACGCCCCGCTTCGAAGTGCGAATATACGCGCCTTGCCATTGGTCGGGAACGGCACTCGCGCGCATTTCGCGATTTTGCAAGCCGCGCGTTTCGCTATGGCGCAAGAGCGTTGAATCGGTCATATGCCTCATATGGTTCCGCAGCTTCCGTGGTGCAACATTTTGTCGGAAAGGCAAAGCATTGAGAGCATATTTGGCAGGTCCTGAGGTGTTCCTCCCCAATGCGCGGGAAGTCCTCGACCACAAGATTGCCTTAGCGCGCAGCTATGGCTTCACCCCTGTCTCGCCCGGCGATCTGGCCGTCCCCGAAACCGAAACGAGGCATCAACGCGGTCTCGCCATCAGCGCCATCAACGAGAGCCTGATGTCGAGCGCCGATCTGATCATTGCCAATCTGACGCCGTTTCGCGGCGTTGCGGCTGACATCGGCACCGCGTTCGAGTTGGGCTTCATGTGCGCCCGCGGCTGCCCGGCATTTGCCTTTTCCAACTGCACCGAGAATCATTTCGAGCGGGTCAGCGGCCTCTATGGCGGGGAAGTCCGCCTCGGTCCCGACGGCCGCCATCGCGGGCCTGATGGCTTCGCGCTGGAAAATTTCGATATGGCCGACAATCTGATGCTTGATGGTGGCATCGCGGCGCGCAACGGTGCGGTCATTACGCGGAAGGTGGCGCCGGATCGGCTCTTTCTCGATCTAACTGCGTTTGAAGAATGCCTGAACCTGGCCGCCGAAAGATTGCTGAAAACGGCCGCCAGCGCCTGATGTCTCTGGCGTATAAGCCGGTGCGTTTTCGATACCCGATGGTTCAGGATGCAACGCGCGCGGCACCCAGCGATAGTGCCAGCGCCTCAAGCTCTTCGTAGAGAGACTCCGCAAAGCTGCGCAGCACCGTCAGCTCGAACTCGTCGGCACCGGTACGTGCGACCTGCAGCGATATATGGCCGAAGAGCGTCATGGCCGTCCGCCCTTGCGGGAAGGTGGCCGGATGAAGGTCTACGGCCGTGCCTTTGCTCAGCAATTCGGCGGCACGCAGACCGGAGACGACGATGCGGACGCGGCCATGGCTCTGGTCCGAGACGAAGGCGCTACCGGCAAGGGCATTGGAAAAATCCCGTACAAGGGCGTTGGGAAGCACGTTGTTGCCGGCAATGAACCATTGTCGATATCCGGCCGGACGCACAGCGCTGTCCTTGATGCCTGCAGCAGAAAGATGTGCCTCGAGATCTTCGGTCGTCGTTGCTCCCATCACATGCAGCAGATGACCCTCAGGCAGGGCTTCGAGCCGGATGTCCGAACCTTGCAAGGCGGCCTTGCCGGCAAGAACCGGCTTTTTTTGGGGAAGGTCAGGCATGAAGCTTCTCGTTTTCAGGATCGATGAAGACCGGGCTGCAGAGCTGCCCTTCGGTGAATTCGTTTCGAAGGCCGTTCCAGACCAAGACCTTTTCGCCGATCCGCTCCGGTCCGTTCTTGACCAGCGCGAGGCCGATCGTATGGCCGAGGCTCGGCGAAAAGGCGCTCGACGTGACATAGCCCTGATCGTTTTCCAGCGTTGCGGCCGCGCCCTCCGCCAAGATATGGGCGCCGGTGCGGAAGCTTGTCGCCGGATTGAGCGGCTTGACGCCGACGAGGCGGGGCCGATCGGCCGCCTGCAGGCCCTCGCGTGCGAGCATGGCCTTGCCGATGAAATCGGCCTTCGTCGGCGAAACCATGCGGGCAAAACCGAGATCCCCCGGCGTAACCGTGCCGTTGATCTCGGCATGGGTGACATGACCCTTTTCGATGCGCATGACGCCGAGCGCCTCGGCACCATAGGGGCAGATATCGTATTGCTGCCCGGCCTGCATGACGGCATCGGCGACAAACTCGCCGTAGGCCGCAGGCACAGCGAGCTCATAGGCGAGCTCGCCCGAAAACGAGATGCGAAAAAGCCGGCCTTCGAGCTTGCCGCCGAACAGCGTGACTGCGCGCGCACTCATGAAAGGTAAGGCTGCGTCCGAAATGTCTTCATCAACGATCTCGGCGAGGACCGCACGGGATTTCGGGCCTGCGACCGCCATCTGCGCCCATTGATCCGTCGAGGAGGCAAAGTGGACCTCAAGCTCGGGCCAAAGCGTCTGGGCGCAGAATTCCAGATGGGCCAGCACGCCGGCGGCAAGCGCCGTCGTCGTCGTCATGAAGAAATGCTCGTCGCCGAGGCGGCTGGTGGTGCCATCGTCATAGATCATGCCGTCTTCGCGCAGCATGATGCCATAGCGCGCCTTGCCGACGGGCAGCTTGGCAAAACCGTTGCAATAGATGCGGTCGAGGAAGGCCGCCGCGTCCTTGCCGAAGATCTCGATCTTGCCGAGCGTCGAGACATCGCAGATGCCGGCATTCTTCCGGATATTCAGCACCTCGCGGTCGACGCTCGCGCGCCAGGTCTTTTCACCCGCGCGGGGGAACCAGGAGGAGCGATACCAGAGCCCGGTCTCGACAAAGACGGCGCCATTCTTCTTTGCCCAGCCATGCAGTGGCGATTTGCGCGCGGGCTGGAAGTGCTTGCCGCGCGATGCGCCGGTGAGCGCGCCGAAGGAAACCGGCGTGTAGAAGGGCCGGAATGTCGTGGTGCCGACCTCGGCGGGTGAAACCCCGCGGGCCTCGGCAAGGATGCCGATGGCATTGATATTGGAAAGCTTGCCCTGGTCGGTCGCCATGCCGTTGGTCGTATAGCGTTTGGCAAGCTCGACATGCCCATAACCCTCGCGCACCGCAAGGCCGAGATCTTGAAGGTGTACGTCGTTCTGGTAATCGACGAAGGCCTTGCCCTTGGCACCTTTGACGGACCACAGCGGCGAGGCGGCTGCCTGTACATCTTCCCCAAGCTTGAAGGCCGGCTCCGCCTTGGCAAAGCCGATCGCCTCGAGCGCCTCAGTTGCCTTGCGCGCACCATCACCAAGGCAAGCCTCGGTCGAGGCAAGACCGGCAGCCGAGCCCGCAATGAGCAGTCCTTCCTGCCTTTCCGGGGCAAGGAAGGCTGCATGCCTGTCGGACCATACCGGTCTTTCGCCACGATGGCAGGCGAGATGAATGATCGGGCTCCAGCCGCCCGACATGGCAAGTGCATCGGCCTCGATATGTCGTGTGCCCGAGGCTGTCGCGACGGTGACCCGACGCAGCAGCCTGCCGCCATGCGCATCGATGATGCGGGCGCCGGGGACTATCGGAGCTTTGCCGTTCCAAGTTTCGCTGGCTTTGGAGCGACTGTCGACGATGGCGGCAACCTCGACGCCGGCGGCCTCAAGATCGGCCGCCGTCTGGTAGCCTGACCGGTTCGTGGTGAAGACAACGGTCCGGTTGCCAGGCGCGACCGCCTGACGGTTCAGATAGCTGCGCATGGCGCCTGCCATCATGACACCCGGAATGTCGTTGCCGCCGAAGACGAGCGGCCGCTCTTCCGCGCCGGTAGCAAGAATGGCCTGTTTGGCGATGATGCGCCAAAAGCGTTCGACCGGCCGGCGCGCATCGGGCGCTGCGACGTGCTTCTGCACGCGCTCCACGGCGCCGAAGACGTTGTCGTCGTACCAGCCGATGACGGTCGTGCGCGGCAGGCATTGGACATTCGGAAGGCTTTCGAGTTCCGTCAGAAAGTCACCTAGTGGCGACTCTTGATCGGCAAGCAGGCTGCCGCCGAGGGCAAAGCCTTCGTCGGCCAGCAACACGCGTGCGCCGGCACGCCCCGCCGTCAATGCGGCGGCAAGCCCTGCCGGACCTGCGCCGATAACCAGCAGGTCGCAATGCGCCCAGCATTTCTCATAGGAATCAGGGTCGGTTTCGTAGGAAGCCTTGCCGAGGCCGGCGGCCTTGCGGATCAATGGTTCGTAGACCTTCTCCCAGAAGGCAGCGGGCCACATGAATGTCTTGTAGTAGAAGCCGGCGCTTAGGAAGGGCGACAGCAGCCCGTTGACGGCGCCGATATCGAAGCCGAGCGAGGGCCAGCGGTTCTGGCTGCGCGCGATCAGCCCATCATGGAGCTCGACCATCGTGGCACGGCTATTGGCTTCCGTGCGCCCGCCCGTGCCTGTTGTCACAAGGGCGTTAGGCTCGGCCGCGCCCGCCGTCAGGATGCCGCGCGGCCGATGATATTTAAAGCTGCGGCCCACGAGTTGAATGCCGTTGGCGAGCAGGGCGGAGGCAAGCGTATCGCCGGGGTGGCCCGTCAGCTCCGTGCCGTCGAAGCCGAAACGGACGCTCTTGGAGCGGTCGATCCGGCCGCCGGAAGAAAGGCGGAAGCTGGTCATGCCGGATCTCCGAGCTTGGCGAGCGCTGCGTCGTTCACGCCGTGGACCTTGTGCGTGACCGTGTCGCGCTCGACGATCAACCAGCGGCGGCAGCCGGAGGAATGGTGCCAATATTCCTTGTGTAATCCTTTCGGGTTGTCACGCAGATAGACGTAGTCGTACCAGGCGTCGGAACCGGCATCCGGCGCGGGACGACCGAGGTTCGCATCACCCTTGATGGTAAATTCCTCTTTGGGGCGAATGCCGCAGTGAGGGCAGGAAATCAGGCTTGCCATCTCGTCATGTCCTCAATGCAAGTTGGGCTGGGCGCCAACGCCCTTTTCATCGAGCTGATAGCCGCGCCGGAAACGGTCGAGCCGCAGTTCCCGCGCCGTTTCATGCGGCTCGTTGCGGGCGATCAGATGGGCGTAGCAGTAGCCGGAGGCCGGTGTGGCCTTGAAGCCGCCATAGCACCAGCCGGCGTTCAGATAGAGATTGTCGATATGGGTGCGGTCGATGATCGGCGAGCCGTCCATGCTCATGTCCATGACGCCGCCCCATGTGCGCAGGTAGCGCACGCGCGTCAGCGACGGTATCAAGGCGACGCCCGCCTCCGCGACATGCTCGACAGTCGCGAGATTGCCGCGCTGCGCATAGGAATTGTAACCGTCGATATCGCCGCCGAAGACGAGGCCGCCCTTGTCCGACTGCGATACGTAGAAATGCCCCGCACCGAAGGTGACGACCGTGTCGATGAACGGCTTCAAGCCTTCGGAGACGAAAGCCTGAAGCACATGGCTTTCGATGGGCAGGCGCAGGCCGGCCATGTCGGCGACGACAGTGGAGTTGCCGGCCGCCGCCAGCGCCAGCTTGCCGCAGCCGATGAAGCCCTTGGTGGTTTCGACGCCGGTGATGCGGCCGTTCTCGCTGCGGATGCCGGTCACCTCGCAGCCGGTGATGATGTCGACCCCACGGCTATCGGCGCCGCGAGCATAACCCCAGGCGACGGCGTCGTGGCGCACTGTACCGCCGCGTGGTTGCAGCAGGCCGCCCATGATCGGAAAGCGGGCATTGTCGAAATCGAGGAACGGCAGCTTCTTGCGCACGGCCTCCCGATCGAGGAATTCGGCATCGACGCCATGCAGGCGCATGGCGTTGCCGCGCCGCGTATAGGCATCCCGCTGCGCGTCAGAATGAAAGAGATTCAGCACACCGCGCTGCGAAACCATCGCGTTGAAATTGAAATCCTGCTCCAGCCCTTCCCAGAGCTTCATCGACAGTTCGTAGAAGGGGTTGTTGCCGGGCAGCAGGTAGTTGGACCGGATGATCGTCGTGTTGCGGCCGATATTGCCGGAGCCGAGATAGCCCTTTTCCAGCACGGCGACATTGGTGATGCCGAAGGTCTTGGCAAGGTAATAGGCCGTAGCCAGCCCATGGCCGCCACCACCGACGATGATGACGTCATAATGCGGCTTGGGTTCGGGCTGACGCCAGGCTGGAGCCCAGCCGGCATTGCCGCGAAGACCGTTGAGGAAAATGGAGAGAGCGGAATAGCGCATGGATGGATCCAAGTGGAATTGCGCTCATGATGACAGAGCGGGAAATGGTGACTTGCCCATTCGGGACATATTTCGATAGAAATAGGACATGTCTTCGATCGACGCAAAAAACGTCCAGCATATCGGCTTCATCCTGATCCCGGGATTCGCGCTGATGTCCTATGCCTCGGCGAGCGAACCGCTGCGCGCCGCCAATCTGCTGGCCGGACGCGAGATCTATCGGCTGTCGACTTTCTCGCCGGATGGTGCGCCGGCATTGTCGTCAGCCAGCGTGCCCGTACCAGCCGCACCGCTTCCAGGCCGTGGCTCCGGGCTTGGGACAGTCTTTGTCTGCGCGGGTGGATCGCCGCGAGATTGGCATTACCCGACGGTTTTGGCCTGTCTAAGGCAATTGGCGCGCGAAGGAGTGCGTATCGGCGGTATATCCGGCGGCCCCTATTTGCTCGCCGCAGCCGGGCTTTTGGCGGACCGCGACTTCACCATCCATTGGGAGCATGCGCCGGCGCTGCTCGAGTCTTTTCCGACGCTGTCGCCGCGCCAGGCCCGCTTCGTCGTCGACGGCAACCGCATTACCTGCGGCGGTGGCGTCGCGCCGCTCGATATGATGCATGTGCTGATCTCCGAGCGCATGGGACCGGACTTCGCCCGCCGTGTGAGCGACTGGTTTCTCCACACGGAAGTCGGCGAACCAACAGCGCCGCAACGCGGTTCACTCGCCGAGCGCTATGGTGTCCACCATCCCGGTCTTCTAAGCGTGCTCGAGAAGATGGAGGAGACGATCGAGATGCCGTTGGATCGCGCAGCCATGGCGCGGATCGCCGGCGTGACGCCACGCCATCTCGATCGATTGTTTGCCGCGCATCTGGGCTCGACATTCCTCGATCAATATCGCCGTATCAGGTTGCAGCATGCCCGGCGGTTGCTCGAGCAAAGCCCGTTATCCATTTCCGAAATCGCTGTTGCCACCGGCTTCTCAAGCGGTGCTCACTTCTCGCGGGCCTATCGCAACCTTTACGATATGGCCCCAAGCGAAACGCGCCGGTCGTAGCTTTCGTCGTAGTTGAGAAAATTTCACTGGGAAGATAGAGTTGCTGCAAGAGAGCATCACCGAAAAGGATCGTGAATGAAGACCAAGCCGAACAAGACGTCGAGCGAGGACCATCCGCATGGCACGCGGCCAGCGTTCGTGCAGGATCCGCATGCGGTTCGCGAGCCGAAGGTCAACAATCTCGAAATGGCGATCGGCCACGAGGTGCGCGCCTATCGTAAGAAGCTCGGCATCACGGTGACGGACCTGGCTGCGGCCACCGGTATTTCGCTCGGCATGCTCTCGAAGATCGAAAACGGCAACATCTCGCCATCGCTGACGACACTGCAATCGCTGTCGCGTGCGCTTGGTGTGCCGCTGACGGCCTTCTTCCGCCGCTACGAGGAGCCGCGCAATGCGGTCTTCGTCAAGGCGGGGCAGGGCATAGAGCTTGAACGACGCGGCACGCGCGCCGGCCATCAATATAATCTGCTCGGCCATATCGACAACAATTCCAGCGGCGTCATCGTCGAGCCCTATCTCATCACGCTGACGGCCGATTCCGATGTCTTCCCGACCTTCCAGCACGAGGGCATGGAGTTCCTCTATATGCTCGAAGGCGAGGTGATCTATCGCCATGGCGACCAACTCTTCCCGATGCAGCCCGGCGATAGCTTGTTCTTTGACGCCGACGCGCCGCACGGCCCTGAAGTCCTGGTGAAATTGCCGAGCAAATACCTGTCGATCATCAGCTATCCACAGCGCGGCAAGACCGAATAACTTGCCTTAAAAGAAAAAAATATTCTTTTGGGTTGAAATCTGAAAACAGACCTGATAGCCATTTTGCAGACGCGAAATGGAGGGTCTGATCATGTGCGGAATTGTGGGTCTCTTCCTGAAAGACAAAAGCCTCGAGCCGGAGCTCGGCTCGCTTCTTTCGTCCATGCTTGTCACGATGACCGATCGCGGGCCGGATAGCGCTGGCATCGCGATTTACGGCGGCGCCAACGGCAACAAGGCGAAGATTACGATCCAATCGGCCAGCCCGGCAAAGGACTTCGACGGCCTCGAGCATGATCTGAGGCGCGCGCTGGATGCGCCGGTGTCGGTCGAGGTCAAAAGCACTCATGCTGTCATCACGCTCGCGAAGGATAAGCTCGACGAGGGCCGGGCGGCGCTCGCGACGCTGCGCCCCGATGTCCGGGTGATGAGCAGCGGCGATGCCATCGAGATCTACAAGGAGACCGGCCTGCCGAAGGACGTCATCTCCCGTTTCGGCGTCTCCTCCATGTCCGGAACGCATGGCATCGGCCATACCCGTATGGCGACGGAATCGGCGGTTACGACGCTGGGCGCCCATCCGTTCTCGACCGGCTCCGATCAATGCCTGGTCCACAACGGGTCGCTGTCGAACCACAATAACCTGCGCCGCGAACTCGTGCGTGAGGGCATGACCTTCGAGACGCAGAACGACACCGAAGTCGCCGCCGCTTATCTGACGGCCGAGATGGCCAAGGGCAAGGATCTCGGCGAGGCGCTGACCGGCGCGCTCAGCGATCTCGACGGTTTCTTCACCTTCGTCGTCGGCACAAAGTCCGGCTTCGGCGTCGTTCGCGATCCCATCGCCTGCAAGCCGGCCGTCATGGCCGAAACCGATCGGTATGTTGCTTTCGGCTCCGAATATCGTGCGCTCGTAAACCTGCCTGGCATCGAGGATGCCCGCATCTGGGAACCCGAACCGGCCACCGTCTATTTCTGGGATCACGAAAAGGCCGCCTAATCCAGTCTTGGCGCAATCGAGAGAGTTCTTTCATGCCAGTTTTCGATCTATCCGTTACCTCGCTGCGCGAATTTAACAGCATGCTTCACAGCCTTGCAGCCGGTGCCAATGATACTGCCTTCGAAGTCGTCAATCCGCGTGGCCATCACGCGGTGGCCGTCGGCATCGATGCTCCCGTCACCGTCGATATCAAGGGTTCCGTCGGCTATTATTGCGCCGGCATGAACGATGGCGGCAACGTCACGGTGCATGGCTCCGCCGGACCGGGTGTCGCTGAGAACATGATGTCGGGCACCGTTGTCATCGAAGGCGATGCGAGCCAATATGCAGGGGCGACCGGCCAGGGAGGCCTCCTGGTCATCAAGGGCAACGCGGCGTCGCGTTGCGGCATCTCGATGAAGGGCATCGATATCGTCGTGCACGGCAATATCGGCCATATGTCCGCCTTCATGGGTCAATCAGGCCATCTGGTCGTGCTCGGCGATGCGGGCGATGCGTTGGGCGACAGCCTCTATGAGGCAAAACTTTTCGTTCGCGGCTCGGTCAAGAGCCTCGGCTCGGACTGCATCGAAAAGGAAATGCGCCAGGAGCATCTCGAGAAGCTTGCCGAGCTTCTCGACAAGGCAGGCGTCAGCGGTGTCAGGCCGGAAGAGTTCAAGCGTTACGGATCGGCGCGCAAACTCTATAATTTCAACATCGACAATGCCGACGCGTATTGAGGCGAAAGAGACATCATGAGCTATCACAATCCTTTTACGCCGCCACGCAAATCAGCAACCTTCGACGACCATACCCTGGCCGAAATCCGCCGTGCGGCGGCGACCGGCATCTACGACATTCGCGGCGCCGGCACGAAGCGCAAGGTGCCGCATTTCGACGATCTTCTCTTCCTCGGTGCGTCGATCTCCCGCTATCCGCTCGAAGGCTATCGCGAGAAATGCGATACGACAGTCGTTCTCGGCAGCCGCTTTGCCAAGAAGCCCATCACTCTCAAGACCCCGATCACCATTGCAGGCATGAGCTTCGGCGCCTTGTCCGGCAACGCCAAGGAAGCGCTCGGCCGCGGCGCCACGCTTGCGGGCACGTCGACCACGACCGGCGATGGCGGCATGACTGATGAGGAACGCGGCCATTCGCAAACCCTCGTCTATCAATATCTCCCTTCGCGCTACGGCATGAATCCGAAGGATTTGCGCCGCGCCGATGCGATCGAAGTGGTGGTTGGCCAGGGCGCAAAGCCCGGCGGCGGCGGCATGCTGCTCGGCCAGAAGATTTCGGACCGCGTCGCTCACATGCGCAATCTGCCGAAGGGCATCGACCAGCGCTCGGCCTGCCGTCATCCGGACTGGACCGGTCCTGACGATCTTGAAATCAAGCTCATGGAGCTGCGCGAGATCACCGACTGGGAAAAGCCGATCTATGTGAAGGTTGGTGGTGCGCGTCCCTATTACGATACGGCTTTGGCCGTGAAGGCCGGCGCCGACGTCGTCGTCCTTGACGGCATGCAGGGCGGCACGGCCGCGACCCAGGACGTCTTCATCGAAAATGTCGGCATGCCGACGCTTGCCTGCATTCGCCCGGCCGTCCAGGCACTGCAGGATCTTGGCATGCACCGCAAGGTGCAACTGATCATCTCCGGCGGTATTCGCTCCGGCGCGGACGTCGCGAAAGCACTGGCGCTTGGCGCCGATGCGGTTGCCATCGGCACGGCAGCGCTGGTTGCGCTCGGCGATAACGATCCGCGCTGGGAGGAAGAATATCAGAAGCTCGGCACGACTGCCGGTGCCTATGACGACTGGCATGAAGGCAAGGATCCGGCCGGCATTACTACCCAGGATCCGGAGCTCGCCGCGCGGCTCGACCCGGTCGCGGCGGGCCGTCGTCTTGCCAATTATCTCAAGGTCATGACGCTCGAAGCGCAGACGATCGCGCGCGCCTGCGGCAAGAACCATCTGCATAATCTGGAACCGGAAGATCTGTGTGCGTTGACGATGGAAGCGGCCGCCATGGCGCAGATTCCACTTGCCGGCACGAATTGGTATCCGGGCAAGGGAGGCTATTGAATTTCCGACCGGGCCGAAGAGCCCGGCGGCTTCACGCATAAACCGAAGTGTCTCTGAGAAATCCAAAGGGGAACGAGAATGACACTGGACCTTGCTGCTTTTGCGAAAGACAAAGGCATCAAATATTTCATGATCAGCTATACCGATCTTTTTTCCGGCCAACGTGCCAAGCTGGTGCCGGCGCAGGCGATTGCCGGCATGCAGGAAGAGGGCGCTGGTTTTGCCGGCTTCGCCACCTGGCTCGATATGACGCCTGCCCATCCCGATCTTTTCGCCGTGCCGGACGCGTCCTCTGTTATCCAGCTCCCATGGAAGAAGGATGTTGCCTGGGTCGCGGCCGATTGCATGATGGAAGGCGAGTTGGTCGCCCAGGCGCCGCGCAACGTGCTGAAGAAGCTCGTCAAGCAGGCTGAAGCCGAAGGCAAGCGGGTCAAGACCGGCGTCGAAGCCGAATTCTTCCTGATCACCGCCGATGGCTCGAAGATTTCGGATGAATACGACACCGCCGAAAAGCCCTGCTACGACCAGCAGGCCGTCATGCGCCGTTACGACGTCATCGCCGAGATCTGCGACTACATGCTGGAACTCGGCTGGGGTGCTTATCAAAACGACCACGAGGACGCCAACGGCCAGTTCGAGATGAACTGGGAGTTCGACGATGCCTTGAAGACCGCCGACAAGCACTCCTTCTTCAAGTTCATGGTCAAGTCGGTCGCCGAGAAGCACGGACTGCGCGCTACCTTCATGCCGAAGCCCTTCAAAGGTCTCACAGGCAATGGCTGCCACTGCCATATTTCCGTGTGGAGCAATGACGGCAAGACCAACGTCTTCGCCGACAGGGAGGCGGAATTCGGTCTTTCGGCCGAAGGCAGGCACTTCCTAGGCGGCATCATGAAGCACGCCTCGTCGCTGGCGGCGATCACTAATCCGACAGTCAATTCCTACAAGCGCATCAACGCGCCGCGCACGACATCGGGCGCTACATGGTCGCCGAATACGGTGACCTGGACCGGCAACAACCGCACTCACATGGTGCGTGTGCCCGGTCCCGGCCGTTTCGAACTGCGCCTGCCCGATGGGGCGGTCAATCCCTATCTGCTCCAGGCGATCATCATCGCGGCCGGCCTCGACGGTTTGCGCAACAAGGCCGATCCCGGCCCGCATCACAATATCGACATGTATGCGGAGGGTTACTTGGTGAAGGATGCGCCGCGCCTGCCGCTCAATCTGCTCGATGCGCTGCGGGCCTATGATGAGGACGAGGGCCTGAAGGAGGCGATCGGCTCCGAGTTTTCCGCTGCCTATCTGAAGCTCAAGCATCAGGAATGGAACGCCTACTGCTCGCATTTCACGCAGTGGGAGCGCGACAGCACGCTCGATATCTGAGTGCGGAGCGGACGATTGCCCGAATAAGCGCATGCGCTGGAGTATCAAGCTCCGGCGCGGGCGCGGATTTTTGGCCGGGACGGCGGAGGAAGATCACCATGAAGAACTATGTACTGACTGTATCGTGCCAGTCGACGCGCGGGATCGTTGCGGCGATAGCCAATTATCTGGCCGACCAGGGCTGCAACATCGTCGATTCCAGCCAGTTCGACGATCTCGACACCGGCAAGTTCTTCATGCGCGTCTCCTTCATCTCCGAGCAAGGGGTCGGCCTGGAGGCGCTGGTCGAGGGCTTCAAGCCGGTCGCTGCCAAGTTCGAGATGGAGGCCGAGATCCACGATGGCAAGAAGCGCATGAAGGTGCTCTTGATGGTCTCGCGCTTCGGCCATTGTCTCAATGACCTGCTCTACCGCTGGAAGATCGGCGCGCTGCCGATCGACATCGTCGGCGTCGTCTCCAACCATTTCGACTACCAGAAGGTGGTGGTCAACCACGACATCCCCTTCCACCATATTCCGGTGACGAAGGCCAACAAGCCGCAGGCGGAAGCACGGATCATGGAGGTGGTCGAGCAGACCGGCACCGAACTGATCGTGCTGGCCCGCTACATGCAGATTCTGTCGGATTCCATGTGCCAGAAGATGTCTGGCCGCATCATCAACATCCATCATTCCTTCCTGCCGTCCTTCAAGGGGGCGAACCCCTACAAGCAGGCCTATGAGCGCGGCGTGAAGCTGATCGGGGCGACGGCGCATTATGTCACCGCCGATCTCGACGAAGGCCCGATCATCGAGCAGGACACGGCCCGCATCACGCATGCGCAGTCGGCCGACGATTACGTGTCGATCGGCCGCGATGTCGAGAGCCAGGTGCTGGCCCGCGCCATCCATGCGCATATCCACTACCGCACCTTCCTCAACGGCAACCGCACCATCGTCTTCCCGGCAAGCCCGGGAAGCTATGCATCCGAACGGATGGGCTGAGGGATGGCGCTGGCTTCAGTGATCGACGGAAAGATTGCGGCGGCTTCGGTGATCGAGGCGGTGAAGGTTGCCGCCGGCGGGCTAGAGACGGAGACCGGTGTTCGGACCGGGCTTGCCGTCGTCATCGTCGGCGACGATCCGGCCAGCCACGCTTATGTGAACTCCAAGAGCAAGATGGCCAAGGAATGCGGCTTCAACTCCATCCAGCACACGCTGCCGGCGGAAACGACGCAGAAAGAACTCGCTGGTTTGGTACAGTCCCTGAACGAGGATCCGTCCATTCACGGCATTCTGGTGCAGCTGCCGCTGCCGAAGCATCTGGATTCCGATGCGATCATCCAGTCGATCCGGCCGGAGAAGGATGTCGATGGGTTGCATGTGGTCAATGCCGGCAAGCTTGCGACCGGCGATCTCTCAACCGGGCTGATCTCCTGCACGCCGGCCGGCGCCATGCTGTTGGTGCGGCGCATTCATGGCGAGGACCTGTCGGGGATGAACGCCGTCGTCATCGGCCGCTCCAATCTGTTCGGCAAGCCGATGGCGCAATTGCTGCTCAATGCCAATGCGACTGTCACGACGGCGCATTCGCGCACCAAGGATCTGGCATCTGTGGCTCGCACCGCCGATATCCTGGTGGCGGCTGTCGGTCGGCCCGAGATGGTCAAGGCCGATTGGATCAAGCCGGGCGCGACGGTCATCGATGTCGGCATCAACCGCATTGCCGCACCGGAGCGCGGCGAGGGCAAGAGCCGGCTGGTCGGCGATGTTGCCTATGCGGAAGCCTCCGACGTCGCCGGTGCCATCACGCCGGTTCCGGGTGGTGTCGGGCCGATGACGATCGCCATGCTGATGGCCAATACCGTCATTGCCGCCCATCGGGCCGCCGGAAAGCAGCCGCCGAAGTTTTGAGGAAAATGCCTTCCGGGTGGCGACAAAAAACCACTCGGATCGGCTTGCCAAGACACGAAAGACGATTATAGTCAGGAAATAAATATTCCATAGAAGAAAATGAGGGAACGAAATGGCATTATCATGGCGTTTCTCCGCCTTGGCGGACCGGCACCGTGCTCTCGGATCGAAACTCGAAGACTGGAGCGGCATGGGAACCGCCTGGACCTATGAGAAGGACATGTCGGACGAGCATGTCGCGATCCGCACCAAGGCCGGCATCATGGATGTTTCCGGCCTCAAGAAGGTGCACCTGGTCGGCCCGCACGCCATCGCCGTGCTCGACTATATCACCACACGCGACATGTCGAAGATCTACCCCGGTCGCTCGGTCTATGCCGCGATGCTGAACGATCGCGGCTATTTCACCGACGACTGCATTGTCTATCGCACCGGACCGAATTCCTGGATGCTGGTGCATGGTTCAGGCTCCGGCCATGAGGAACTCGTCAAGCAGGCAGCAGGGCGCAACTGCGCCGTCCTCTTCGACGACGATCTGCATGATCTGTCGCTGCAGGGTCCGGTCGCTGTCGATTATCTCGCCAAATACGTGCCCGGCATCCGCGACCTCAAATATTTCCATCACATGCAGACGACGCTGTTCGGCGCGCCCGTGATGATCTCGCGTACCGGCTATACCGGCGAGCGCGGCTATGAAATCTTCGTGCGTGGTCAGGATGCCCCGATGGTCTGGGATCGCATCGTCGCTGAGGGTAAGGAGATGGGGATCATTCCCTGCTGCTTCAGCGTCCTCGACATGCTGCGCGTCGAAAGCTATCTGCTTTTCTACCCCTATGATAACTCGCAGATGTATCCCTTCGCCGATCAGCCGCCCGGCGACAGCCTCTGGGAACTCGGCCTCGACTTTACCGTCAGCCCCGGCAAGACCGGCTTCAGGGGGGCCGAGGAACATGCCCGCCTCAAGGGCAGGGAGCGCTTCAAGATCTTCGGCATGCTCATCGATGCCGATGGCCCGGCCGATCTCGGCGACGAGGTCTTTGCCGACGGCAAAAAAGTCGGCGTCATTACCTGCCCGTGCTATTCCGCGCTGACGAAGAAATCCATGGCGATCGCCCGTCTCGACGTCGACAAGGCGGTTCAGGGCACGAAGCTCGAAGTGCGCGGCAAGAGCCTGAAGGCAAGTGCCATTGCTCACACGCTGCCCTTCGATGATCCGGAAAAGAAGAAGAGGACGGCCATCGGTTAGGAGGCGCTCATGCTTGTCGAAGGCATCAAGAGCCGACCGGTCTATAAAGGCCTCATCATCCAGCCGCACGCCCGGCGGCACATCTTTGTGTTGGAAGGCGAGGGGGCAAATGCTCTCCTCGACCAGATGGCCGCGCTTGACGACACGATCCTGTCGCGCAGCGAAATCCTCTATGTCGCGCGCGGCTCGCAGGGCAAGGGCCATGACGAAGCCCTGCGCAAGCTAGGCGCCGACATGTTCTTCGCGGCGCCGACGATCGCAACGCTGCTCTTTCGCCTGAAAGGGTCGCTTGCGACCGCCCATATGGGCACGCGGCTTTATATTGCCGGCACCGAGGGCTTCATCGGCCAGGCGATGATGGTAGCGCTCGACTACGGCATGGACCATGCCTCGATCATCACGGAACATCGCGGCTCGCTGGCGCGTCGCGTGCAATGCGTCCATTGCAAGGGCATCACCGAGGATGTCACGCATAGTCCCTTCACCTGCAGCCATTGCGGGCTTCCGCTTCTGGTGCGTGATCATTATTCGCGCCGTCTCGGCGCCTTCCAGGGCGTCAATATCGATGCGGAAGAGCCCGGCAGTGCGCCCGATCCCGAGGAGTTGTTCCTGTGAGCGGTGGTACAGAAATTCCGGTCCGCGTTGCGAAGGTCACACCGGTCGCCGATCGCATCAAGCGTTTCCGCTTCGAGCGTCTCGACGGCAAGCCGATGCCTTACTTTTCCGGCGGCGCCCATGTGATCGTTTCGATGAACGACGAAGGACATATGCGGCGCAACGCCTATTCGCTGATGTCGCCGCCGCATGATTGTTCGGCCTATGAGATCAGCGTGCTGCGCGTCGAGGATTCGCGCGGTGGTTCCGCCTTCATGCATGAGAAGGTGAGCGAAGGCGACGAGCTCAAGGTCAGCTATCCGGTCAATCTCTTCCAGCCGGATTGGCGTGGCCGCAAGCATCTGCTGATTGCCGGTGGTATCGGCATCACGCCCTTCATTGCGATGATGCAGCAGTTTTCGCGCGAGGGCGCCAATTTCGAACTGCATTATGCCGTGCGCTCGGTGGATCGCGGTGCCTATTGCCGAGAACTTGTCGAACAATATGGCTCGCAGCGGGTGAAGATCTATTGTGACGCCGACGGCAATTTCATCCCCGTCGCCCGTCTCCTCGAAAGCCAGCCGCTCGGCACGCATCTCTATGTCTGTGGCCCCTCGGGGATGATTGACGGCGTGCTGAAAACGGGTCTGGAGGCCGGCTGGCCCGAGCAGAACCTGCATTCCGAACGCTTCCTGTCCTCGCAACCCGGCAAGCCCTTCTCGATCGAGCTGACGCGCTCCGGCAAGACGGTTCATGTCGGCCATCACGAGAGCATGCTGGAGGCGATAGAGGCTGCCGGCGTCGACGCGCCTTTCCTCTGTCGCGGTGGTGCCTGCGGACAATGCGAGACTGGTGTTGCCGTCTGCGATGGCAAGCTTCTGCACCACGACGTCTATCTGACCGACGAAGAAAAGGCGTCCGGCCGAAAGGTGATGATCTGCGTTTCCCGTTTCGAGGGAAGCGCGCTGCATCTCGATCTTTAGGCACCGGACCGATACTCAGGAGAACGGACATGGCAATCGCCTTCAAGCAGGAAACCTTCCGGGACGATTTCAGCTATCGCAACAGTCCGGAAAACATCCGGCGCTTTCCGTTTCCTTTCGACCGCGACGAGTACATGTATTCCGTCAACATGGAACCGCATGTGAAGGGTCAGAAGAACACGATCTACGAAAGCCTGATCGACGTCGACGAGCACTACGTCGCCGAAATGCGCGACCGGGCGCTGGTTCTGAAGGAAGATCCGCTGCGCTATCAGGCGCTGCCGCACATGATGTCGGCGCAGTGGGATACGCTGGAACTGCTGATGGAAGAGCAGGCTGCCGGCTATCCCGAGCACTTTACGCTCACCAAGAACGGCGACCGGTGGCGCTGGATCAACCGGCCGCTCGGCATCGACGACACCTTCACCTTCGGCGATACATCCACGCTGCCCTACGAGCCC
The DNA here is from genome assembly GCF_012275435.1 of Rhizobium sp. SG741. Classification (NCBI taxonomy): domain Bacteria; kingdom Pseudomonadati; phylum Pseudomonadota; class Alphaproteobacteria; order Hyphomicrobiales; family Rhizobiaceae; genus Rhizobium; species Rhizobium sp. SG741. The sequence continues at coordinate 87,703 of NZ_JAAZQP010000006.1, read as the reverse complement.
TTCGAATACATCACCCGCCAGGCACAGGGCGATTTCTGCATCGTCGACCAGCGGGACGGCAATCTCTGGATGGATGCCGGCATGGTCACGACCCAGGCCGACTGGTCGCTCGACTTCGACATCGGCATGAATTTCATGGAATGGCACGGACCGGTGCCGCTCGCCCACCAGATCGGCGTCTTCGACCGCGCTTTGAAGTTCCTGCTGAACCTGCAGCAGGGCAAGCCGACGCGCCGGTTCAACTGGACGATGACGATCAATCCCCGCCTCGACACCAGTCCCGAGAACTATCCGAAATGGGGGCCGGACCGTACAACGGTGACACCGGAGAATGTCGGCGAGAAAGTACATCTGCGCGTGGAATTGCAGAGCCTGTGGCGCCTGCCGCGTTCGAATGCCATCCTCTTCGTGATCCGCTGCTATCTGATGAACATGGACGAACTCGTGACGGTGCCAAAATGGGCACGCCGCTTCCCGCGCGTGCTGCGAACCTTGCCGCCGGAACTCATCGACTACAAGGGCCTGACACGCTTCCGCGAGACCACCATCGACTGGCTTTCGACCTATGACGACGGGGCGCCGACCAGCCCCGGCATCTTCCCGGATTGATCCCGTCCCAGTGCCAAACGACTGCATACGATAAGAATTTCGATACAATCGAGAAGGGGAATGCTTCATGACAAGAGTTGCCGTTATCGGCGCCGGTCCTTCGGGACTGGCCCAGTTGCGGGCCTTCCAATCGGCAGCGCAGAAAGGCGCTGAGATCCCGGAAGTCGTCTGCTACGAAAAACAGTCCGACTGGGGCGGGCTTTGGAATTACACCTGGCGCACCGGCCTGGACGAATATGGTGAACCCGTCCACGGCAGCATGTATCGATACCTATGGTCGAACGGCCCCAAGGAATGCCTGGAATTCGCCGACTATTCGTTCGAAGAGCATTTCGGCAAGCCCATCGCCTCCTATCCGCCGCGCGCCGTGCTCTGGGACTATATCAAGGGTCGCGTCGAGAAGGCCGATGTGCGCAAATGGGTGCGTTTCAGCACGCCCGTGCGCATGGTGCGTTTCGATGAGGAGACGAAGAAGTTCACGGTGACTGCGCATGACCGTGCCCAGGACCGCATGTATGACGAGGAGTTCGATTACGTCGTGGTCGCGAGCGGCCACTTCTCGACGCCGAACGTCCCCTATTTCGAAGGGGTGAAGACCTTCAACGGCCGCGTGCTGCATGCCCACGACTTCCGCGATGCGCTGGAATTCAAGGGCAAGGACGTGTTGATCGTCGGCCGCAGCTATTCGGCCGAGGATATCGGCTCGCAATGCTGGAAATACGGCGCGAAATCGGTGACGACGAGCTACCGCTCTAAGCCGATGGGCTTCAAATGGCCTGATAATTTCGAGGAGCGGCCGCTGCTGACGCGGCTCGAGAACAAGACGGCCCATTTCCTCGACGGCTCCTCCAAGGAGGTCGATGCGCTGATCCTTTGCACTGGATACCAGCACCACTTCCCCTTCCTGCCGGACGATCTGCGCCTGAAGACGGCCAACCGTCTCTGGGCCGATCATCTCTACAAGGGCGTGATCTTCGACAAGAATCCGCAGCTATTCTACATCGGCATGCAGGACCAGTTCTACACCTTCAACATGTTCGACGTACAGGCCTGGTGGGCGCGCGACGTCATGATGGGCCGCATCAAGCTGCCGCCGGAAGAAGAGCTGCAGGCGAATTTCGACATGTGGCGCGCCCGCGAGGAAACGCTCGAGGATGCCGAACAGATGATCTGGTACCAGGGCGACTATGTGAAGGAGTTGCTCGCCGAGACCGATTATCCGAGTTTCGATATCGAAGGTACGAACAAGACCTTCATGGAATGGGAGCATCACAAGGCTGAGAACATCATGGGCTTCCGCGACCATGCTTATCGTTCGCTGATGACCGGCAATATGTCGCCCAAGCATCATACACCCTGGGTCGAAGCGCTTGATGACTCGATGGAAGAATATCTGCGCAACTGACGCGCCCGCCATATTCCCGCGTGACCGGCAAGGGAGGCTCAGCGCCGCCCTTGCTGGCGTATTTGAGTTGAGACGAAGCGATTTGATCAGCAACTTTTTCTTCGGGTACGGCCTCCATGGATTTCCAAACTAGCGTTCTTGGCCGCATGAGCGGCTTCCTTTATCGCTGCCGCGCTGACGAGAACTATACGATGCTGGAAATGACCGACGGCGTCGAACGCATCTTCGGTTATCCCGTCGACGAGATTATCGGCAACCGCACGCGAACCTTCACCTCCATCATGTACGAGGAGGATGTTCCACTCATGGACGAGGTTGTCGGCAAGGCGCTGGAAAGCCGCGCCGACTGGACGATGGAGTACCGGATACGCCATCGCGACGGTCATCTCATCTGGGTGACGGAGACCGGCGGCGGCGTATGGGACGAGGCCGGGGAATTGCTCTACTTGGAGGGCAGCATCATCAACATCGAGTCGCTCTATCAGCGTATCGACGAACAGACATCGGGCATGCGGGTTACGGCCTCCAAGACCAACGAGATCCTGCAGTCGTTGCGCTACCTGAAGCTGCTTGCGGTCAATGCCGGCATCGAGGCAGCGAGAGCCGGAACGGCGGGGTCGGGGTTTGCGGTGCTGGCGGCAGAGATGCGCACGCTCGCCAATTCCTCCGAGGAGGCGGCGCGGGCGATCTCGAATGCGCAGAGGAAAGCGGAGTAAAAACGCTTTATGAACGCGGTCGCGTCTTCTGCGGATCGTAATGCGAGAGTGGCACGATCACAGCCGGCAGGCGCTTCTGATGGCCATCGAGCTTGCCGATCTCGACCTTGGTGCCGATGCCTGCGTGTAGGACATCGACGCGAGCAAGCGCGATCGTCTTGCCGAGGATCGGCGAGCGGGTCGCGCTGGTGATCACGCCGACCTGAGCACGGCCGATATGGATGCAGTCTCCATGTCCGACCGCTTCGTTGGCCTCGATGTCGAGACCGACCATCAGATGACGCGGATTTTCCTTTCGCCGTATCAGCGCCTCACGGCCAATGAAATCATCCTGCTTGGACTTCAGCGGCACGGTGAAGCCGATGCCGGCCTCGAAAGGATCGGTCTGGTCGGTGAATTCATGATGGGCGAAGATCAGGCCGGCCTCGATGCGGACCATATCCAGCGCCTCCAGCCCCATGGGCTTCAAGCCGTATGGCTCGCCGGCCTTCCAGACGGCGTCGAAAACGGTGGCCGCATCCTTCGGATGGCAGAAAATCTCATAGCCAAGTTCACCGGTATAGCCGGTGCGCGAGACGACGACCGGCGCGCCTTCGAAGTGACCGATGCGGCCCACAGTGAAACGGAACCATTCAAGTTCGCCGATCGCGGGTTGGCGTGGCGCCGTCCAGATGATCTCCTTCAGGATATCGCGGCTCTTCGGGCCTTGCAGCGCGATATTGTGCATCTGGTCGGTCGACGAGCGGACCCAGGCCTTGAACCCTTTTTTCTCCGCCTGCTCGCGCAACCAGATGCCGCTATAGTCATCGCCGCCGATCCAGCGGAAATTCTTGTCGCCGAGACGGAAAAGCGTGCCGTCGTCGATCATGCCGCCATTTTCGTAGCACATGGCGGAGTAGACGACCTGGCCGGTCGATAGCTTGCGGACGTCGCGGGTCAGGCAATATTGCAGCAACTCCTCCGCATCCGGTCCCGTCACCTCGAACTTGCGCAGCGGCGAGAGGTCAATGACCACGGCTCTCTCGCGGCAGGCCCAATATTCCTCGACAGGTCCCTCCGAAGAGAAGCGGTTCGGCAGCCAGAAGCCGCGATATTCGGTGTAATCCCGCGTCAGTGCGGAGAGGCGGGGGTGAAACGCGGTTTCCCGCGTGAGTTCGGCGTCAGCGTCAGGGGTCATGCGATAGGCTACCGCTCGTGTGAATTTTTCTTTGCCGGAAAAGGTGCGGACATGGATATCGGTCGGGTCCCAGCCATTGGCCGCGTCGATATCGTCCGGACAGGAGGAGGAGACGCAGACGAGATCGGTCAGCGCCCGCATCAGTACATAGTCGCCCGGTCGCGACCAGGGTTCGTCGAGATAGAGCTGATTATTGTGGTCGATATTGGTGTTGTAGAAGTAGTTGAGCGCCTCCCAGCCCTTGCGGCCGGCGATGCCGTAAGGCGCGAGCACTGCGTTGAAATTGTCGGTGCAGTTCACGTGGCCGGGATAGCCCATATCGTCATAGTAACGTGAATTGCAGGCGGTGGCGAAGGCATCGTGGCGGCCGACCGTATCCTGGACGATTTCTATAAGCGGCTCGAAATCCCGGTCGAAGGCCTTGGAGGGCAGGCCGGGCGTCGGATAGCTGCGGCCGAGCAGGGTGCGCGTGACGGTGGAATCGAGCGCGAGATCCAGCCCCTTGTCCACCTTGCGGGCAGCAAACGCCTGAAAGTCGGTGCACTGCCGCCCATAGACGTCGATGATCTGGATGAATTCGCCGGCGCGAACGAAATAGGCGGAGGCTGTGGCCGCCTTGATGCGGATATCCTCGATCGGATCGGCCAGGGGTTCGGGCAGGGCGGAGGCATAGTCGCGGAGGATCGTCGCGCGCCGGATCCTGATCTCCACCGGCGTTGCCGTATCCTGTGCCTCCGGCGACATGGCCGCGCCCGGGGCGCAGGCGATGAGCAGACCTTTCAGAGCGATGGTGAATTCAGCCGTGCTGCCGGGCGGTGAGGTTTCTCCGAAGATGCTGAGAGCGCCGGCCGACGCGAGATCGGCACCGCGGCGCTCGAGCGCCGCGCGCACGCGCGAAGCGCTTGCGTCTTTGGAGGACAGGATAGACTTCAATCCTTCGGCGGCACCGGTGAAGGCGGCACCCAATCCGGCGGACTGGAAGCGGCCCTTCTCATCGAGGAATGACAGCTCGCAGGTCTGGCCGCCTTCGCAGTCGGTCAGCGTGATTCGATCGCCCGCCTCGACACGCACGACGAGTGTGCCGCCGCCCTTACAGCGATAGCGTTCGGTGTCAGACGGCAGCGCCGGAATGCCCGGATAACGGACAATGCTCGCCGAAACGGGCCGTATCCCGGCGATCGGCGGATGGAGTTCTCGCATGTGGCCCTCTCGGGAAAACGAGGTGCGCTACGGCACCGGAATCATGCTGACAAAATGCCATCGGAAAGTAAAGGGATATTGACTAGAAAGAAAATATCTTCACTATGTATAAAGGCTTGGTAATTGGAAATCCGCGCACAGACGCGGCTCGCGAAAACCTCCAGCAAGCCAAAAATGCCATGGGAGGCACGTTCGGGGAGACGTAGGAGAGATACGTCCGGAACAAAGATGGGGAACATCACCAATGACGGATATTGTGGACGCCGGCGCTTCTGTCGGCACCGAAGGTAAGCTTATACGCGCGCTCGATTGGAAGGGCGCGTTCTGGGTGGCTGCGGGCGTGCCGCCGCTCGTTCTCTTTTCCATCGGCGGTATCGCCGGCACGACGGGCAAGCTCGCCTTCGTCGTCTGGATCATCTCGATGATCATGGGGTTCCTGCAATCCTTCACCTATGCGGAAATCGCCGGCATGTTCGGCAACAAGTCCGGTGGTGCTTCGGTCTACGGCGCAACCGCCTGGCTGCGTTATTCGAAGTTCATCGCGCCGCTTTCCGTCTGGTGCAACTGGTTCGCCTGGTCGCCGGTGCTATCGCTCGGCTGCGCCATCGCCGCGGGCTATATTCTCAATGCCTTCTACCCGATCCCGGCGGCAGATTCGCAGGCCGTGCTCAGCTGGATCAGCGCCCATGCAACATCCATTACGGCCGATAGCCCGCGGATTGCCGAATATATTGCGGCTCACGCCGGCACGTCGCCGCAGGATGCCGTAACAGCGCTGCTCAGCGCCGATGGCGTTGCCGCGCTGACGCCTGCCGTTCGCAACTGGTCTCTCGTCAGCTTCAACATTCCCTTCCTCGCAACGGCCAACATCAACGCCACTTTCTTCATCGGCGGTATCCTGATGCTGATCATTTTCGCGATCCAGCATCGTGGCATCTCCGAGACGGCAAGCGTGCAGAAGTGGCTGGCGATCATCGTTCTCGTGCCGTTGCTGATCATCGGCGTCTATCCGATCGTCAGCGGCCAGATTCTCTCCACCAACGTCACCGGCCTCGTGCCGCCGACGGCGGCCTATGCCGCGACCGATGGCACCTGGAGCAATGGCGGCTGGACGCTCTTCCTCGGCGGCCTCTATATCGCGGCCTGGTCGACCTACGGCTTCGAAACAGCCGTCTGCTATACGCGTGAGCTCAAGAACCCGAAGACGGATACGTTCAAGGCGATCTTCTATTCCGGTCTCGCCTGCTGCGTCTTCTTCTTCCTCGTGCCCTTCGCCTTTCAGGGTGTGCTCGGCCATTCCGGCATGCTGGCGCCCGGCATCGTCGATGGCACGGGTGTCGGCGAAGCGCTCGGTGGCCTGATCGGCGCCGGCGGTATCGTCACACAGCTGCTCGTCATCCTGATGATCATGGCGCTCTTCCTTGCCATCATGACCGCCATGGCCGGTTCGTCGCGCACGCTCTATCAGGGCTCGAAGGATGGCTGGCTACCGAAATATCTCGACCACGTGAACGAGAATGGCGCGCCGACCAGAGCGATGTGGACGGACTTCGCCTTCAACCTCGCCCTTCTCGCCATAGCGTCGGATACCAGCGGCTATTTCTTCGTGCTCGCCGTCTCCAACGTCGGATACATCATCTTCAACTTCCTCAATCTCAACTCCGGTTGGATCCATCGCATGGATTCCGGCCATATCGAGCGTCCCTGGAAGGCACCGGCCTGGCTCATCGGCCTCAACACCGTTCTTGCCTTCGTCAATGCGCTCTTCCTCGGTGCCGGCGCCAAGGTCTGGGGCTATGCGAACGCACTCTGGATCGGCTTTGCGTTCGCCGCGTTGATCCTGCCGGTTTTCGCCTACAGGCACTATGTGCGCGACGGCGGCAAGTTCCCGGCCGGCGCCATGGATGATCTGGGTCTTGTCGGTCAGGATCTCGGCGTGAAAAAAGCGGGTATTCTGCCTTACCTAGCGTTGGTCGGCGGTCTCGCTATCGTACTGATAGCCAACTGGGTATTCCAGCTGCCGGCATAATAAAGAGCCTGGTGATATCGACGGTCCCCGCTGTGTGAGCCACGGCGGGGATTTGCTTTTACTATTTCCCGTTGGCGTTATTGCGCGCCGCCCACGGGGAGCAAGATTCCAATCGTGGCTAGCATCATTCCCGATAGAGGACGGTTTCAACGTCGGTTCGCCGGAATTCCTCTGCCTGCGCTAGGATCGGTACGCCATAGTATTTGGCGCAGGCGTAATGCAAGCAATCGCCGAGATTGAGCCCATGACGTTCAGAGCGATAGCGATGCGCCGCCGCAAGCGCTAGACGGGTTGTTTCCCGCCGGCGGCAGATCACAGATTTCAATACCGCGCTCGTCCATGAATTCCAGAAGCAGGGACTCTACTGCCTCCACCGAGAGATCGAATTTATCCGGACGGGCAAGGCCACGCGCTGCTTCCAGCACGGCGATCGGCGAGGTCATAGGGTTTTTAGCCGATGCGATCGCCTCCTTCGTAGCGATAACGATCGCTTCGGAAATGGCGACGCCAGCCATGTGCGCAAACTTGCGCGTTAGCGCATCCGCCTCCGGATCATTGACGTTAATGGCCACGGCCACCATCCATGTAGATGGACTTTGATTTCAACGTAGATTATGCGCGCACTCGTTTCCAAGACTCCATGCCAATCACGGCCCTCAAAGCGGACTTGACTGCCCTACCTATGCGCGGAAAGCACCGTCTCGCGGGAGAGATACCCCACCGTTTCGCCACTCTCCGCTCTGACATCAAGACCGGGCAGATCCCCTGCCAGGATCAGCGCCAGCGCATCATGAAGACTGGCGTCGGGCTTGATGGATACGGCGGAAGCCTGAGGCGCGGGCGGCGCCATGACGCTCGCGACCGCAATCAGGCGCAGGCGCTTGATCGCCCTGTCCGGACCGAGGAAACTCTCGACGAACTCGTCGGCCGGCCGCGCCAGGATCGCTTCCGGCGTATCATATTGCAGCAGGCGTCCATCGCGCATGATGGCGATGCGGTCGCCCATCTTGATCGCCTCGTCGATATCGTGGGTGACGATGACGACCGTCTTGCTGACCTTTTTCAGGATCTGCCGGAACTCGTCCTGCAGACGCACGCGGGTAATCGGATCGATCGCGCCGAAGGGCTCGTCCATCAGCATGATGGCGGGATCGGCAGCCAGTGCCCGGGCAAAGCCGACGCGCTGGCGCTGGCCGCCGGAAAGTTCATGCGGCAGGCGCCTGCGCATGATCGAGGGATCGAGGCCGACCAGTTCGAGAAGTTCGTCGATGCGGCGGTCCGTCCTTGCCTTGCCCCAGCCGAGCAGGCGCGGCACGGTCGCGACGTTGCGCTCGATCGTCATATGCGGGAACAGGCCGACCTGCTGGATGACATAGCCGATGCTGCGGCGAAGCTCCTTCGGATCGGTCGCGGCCACGTCGCGATCATTGACCAGCACACGGCCGGCGGTCGGTGTTTCCAACCTGTTGATCATGCGCATGGTGGTGGTCTTGCCGCAGCCGGAAGGGCCGATCAACGCGACGGTCGTGCCCGTTTCGATGATGAGATCGAGACTGTCGACGGCGTGGCGCCCGCTTCCCTCGTAGTTCTTCGAGACCTTGTCCAGTCTGATCATATCAAGCGCCCTTTGCGGTCATCGTCTTTGAGTGAAAAATCGCACCAGCCGGCCGAAGACGAGTTCGGCCGCGATGGCGAGAAGCGCGATCGGAAGGGCGCCGACCAGAAGGCGCGGCATGTTCATGATGGCGATGCCGGCATTGATGAAATCACCGAGCCCGCCACCGCCGATGAAGGAAGCGAGTGCCGCACCGCCGATCACCTGAATGGCGCTGGTGCGCACGCCGGCAAGGATCGAAGGCACCGAAAGCGGAAACTCGATCTGCCAGAGAATATCGCGTCGCCCCATGCCCATGCCGTTGGCGGCATCGAGAAGCGCCGGATCGATTTCCCTTATGCCGATGATGGTGTTGAGCAGCAGGGGCGGTATCGCCAGCACGATCAGCGCGATGACCGAGGGCAAAAGCCCGATGCCGAGAAAGGGCATCGCCGCCGACAGAATGGCAAGACTCGGAATGGAACGCAGCGAGCCGGCGATATTGACGGCGACGAAGGCGGCGCGCGGCGCCCGCGCGACGAGAAAGCCGAGCGGTATCGCAATGACGAGGGCAATGCCGAGCGATATGGCGCACATCAGCACATGGCGGTTAAAGGCGCTGAAGAAGGTGTTCTGGTTCTGGGAAATCCAGTTGATGGCATCGATCAGCATCATGCCGCCTGCCTTCCGTTGCGGCGGCGCAGGTATTTTTCGAGCGACGCGAAAAGGTAATCGGCAAAAAGCGCCAATGCCGAAGTGAGCAGGCCGCCGGCAAGAATCTTTTCCGGAAAACGCTGGTCGATACCCTCGAAGATGATGACGCCGAGACCGCCGGCATTGATGTAGGCGGCCACAGTGGCGATACCGATGACTGTCACGATCGCGATGCGAATGCCGCCAACGATGAAGGGCATGGCGAGCGGCAGCTCTATCTCCCAGATGCGCCTTGGCGTGTCATATCCCATGCCGTTGGCCGCATCGAGCACGTCGCGCGGAATGGCCTGAAAGCCGAGCCCGATATTGCGGATGAGGATCATCAACGAATAGGCGGCAAGGCCGGTGATGGCGGGCGCGGCGCCGATGCCGAGCACGGGGATGAGGAGAGCAAAAAGCGCGAGGCTCGGGACGGCGAACAGAACACCGGTCACGATGACGATGGCACCGAAGGTTCGCGGCCTGCGCGCGGCCCATATGCCGACGATCAGGGAGATCACCAGAGCAATCCCGACTGAGGAGAAGACGAGGTAGAGATGTTCCAGCAGGGCTTCGGCCAAACGGCCGAAATTCTTCGGAACCCACTTCATGGGCGAGCTCCCTCGCGGCGGCAACAAGTGTATCGGAGCTTCACCATGCCCCTCCGAGAGCTACGTCGATAGCGCGGGCTCTTGCCGGAAGCTGCTCATAGGCCGCGATATCCGGCTCGGCGAAGGCGGCAAGGCCGAGCGAGCGGAGAATATCCCGCCCTTCCGGGTTTCGATGCGCACCAAGAAGTGCGCCTTGAAGCGCGGCGATCGTCTCGGGAGACTGTTGCCTGGCGGCGACGAGAAGCGGGAAGGGCGCAGGCCTTGTCGTTGCAACGACCCGCAGCGGCGCGATCATGTCGGGTTCGTGCATCTCAAGCAGCTGATAGGCATAGGCGTCGATCGCTCCGACATCGATCGTACCCGCGCCGATCGCCTCGACCACGCCGCGCGGATTGAGGAGCGGGCCGACGGTCTCGCGCACCGAACGTCCGTTCCCAAGCGCGGCGACGAACTCTCGTGGTGCGTTATAGCCGGACTGCGAGTCCCGCACGGTCCAGCCCCAGCGCACGGCCGAAAGGTCAGATTCCGTGAGCGGTTTGTCGTGAGCGGCGACGATATGGCTTGCATAGACCGGCCGCCCTTCTCCCCAATCCGCCAGGGAAACAGGTGCTGCCAGCGGCACGGGACGCTCCGCGGCTGCGAGCCTTGAAAACGGAAAGCCGCACATGAAGACGGCGCCCATGTCCGGCCGTGCCCATAGCGCCGACAACGGCGCAGGCGCCGCATGGGCGATGACCTCAAGATCGACGCCGGAGTGGCTGGAAAGCCAGCCGAACAGGCGATCCCACAGCCCGGATATTTTCGGACTGAGATTGTACATTCGCGAGCAGGCAATGGCTGAAGAAGGGCGTGTCATGGCAGTCACGCAAAACGAAGGCGCTGGCCGATGTTCATCCGCTTGGCCTTGTCGACCATCGCGGCACCCAGCGCGACATCGGTGGTGCTGAGGCCACGATGCCAGAAGAGAATGGTCTCGTCGTCGCTTTCGCGGCCGGGCTTGGCGCCGCAGACGATCTGGCCAATCTCGGCATGCAGCGTCTCGGCCGTCACCTTGCCTTCATCGACATGGCGGCGCAGCGCGCCGAACGGACGGCCGGGGCCGCACTGGCCCCAATCGTCGACCACGACCTTGTCCATGATGTCGGTCAGGTCGAATTCGAGCGCGCTCATCGTGCCGTAGGGAACGACGAAGGCGCCCTTCTTCACCCAGGCAGTCTTGAAGAGCGGCGTCGGCTCGGGCAGGCGACTTGCCTCGATCATGATGTCGGCACCCTTGAGGCAGTCTTCCCAATTGTCCGTGACGATGATCTTCTTGCCGAGGTCTTTCTCCAGTCGTGCGGCGAAGGCATTACGGCTTTCCGGACGGCGCGAATGCACGCGGATCTCGTCGAAATCGAAGAGATGATCGAGCAGGCGCACATTCCAATAGGATGTGCCGCGCGCGCCGATATGACCGAGTATCTTGCTGTCCTTGCGGGCGAGATGGCGAGCGCCGATGGCCGTGACGGCACCCGTGCGCATATCGGTGATTGCAGTCGCGTCGATAATCGCCTTCGGCACCCCGGTGCGCGGATCGAACAGGCTGAGCACGGCCAGTTCCGAGGGCAGGCCCTGCTTGTAATTGTCGACGAAATCGCCGACGACTTTGACGCCCGCGTAATCGAGCGGCTTCACATAGCCGCGCAACACATTGAAGTGGCCCTTGTCGGAGCTCTCGGGAACGAGGTGGACACGAGGCTCGATCACCGTCTCACCGCGTCCCTGCGCATCGAGTGCCTTGGTCACGGCGTCAAGAATTTCATCGTTGGAAAGCGCCAGGGCTTTCGTATCGATGGCGTTCAGATAGTCGATCCAGATTTCCTGCATTGCCGTTCTCCAGGCCAGTTGCCGGCTGCGCCGGGTTATCGAGGGGTGCAGGCCGCGCGGGTCTGCGGAAAGCGAAGCGGCAGGTACGAACCAGCCCGCCGCTTCGATGATGATCAGGGCAGCAAGCCCTTTTCCTTCAGGAATGCCTCCGCGACATCCTTGGGCTCTTCGTGATCGGTCTCGACCTTGGCGTTGAGGACGCGCATGGTTGCGTTGTCGAGATGGGATCCGAGCGATTCCAGCACGTCCTTCAGCTTGGGATTTGCGTCCAGAACTTGTTGGCGAACGACCGGGGCGACATAGTAGGGCGGAAAGAGGCCCTTGTCGTCGTCAAGTGCCGTGAGGCCCTGGGCGCCGATCTGCCAGTCGGTGGCGGCACCATTGGCGACGTCGATATCCTTTTGCGAAAGCGCGTCATAGCGCAGGCCAAGCTTGGCGAATTGCTTGAACTCCTTGAATTCCGCATTGTAGACGCGCTTCAGGCCGGGCAGGCCGTCGGCACGATCGGGAAATTCAGCGCCGCCGCCGAAGACGAGCGTATTTGCCACTTTAGCAAGATCGGACAAGCTCTTGAGATTGTTGGCATCCGCAGTTTCGTTGCGGACGACGATCACATAGCCGTTGTTGATGCCGGTGGGCTTCAGCCAGGTGAGATTATAGTTCTTGGCGTAGAAGTCCTTGACCTCGTTATAGACCTTGTCCGGATCGGTGGACATGGTTCCCTTGACGACGGAGGAGAGCGCTGTGCCCGTATACTCCGGATAAAGATCGATCTGGCCCGTGGTCAGGGCCTGATGGGCGATCAGCGTGCCGCCGAGATTGATCTTTCGCTCGACCTGGAAGCCCGCTTTCTCAAGCAGCGCCGCATACATTTCGGCAAGAATATATTGCTCGGTGAAGTTCTTGCTGCCGACCTTGATCGGCTCGGCTGCGGCGGGTCTGACTGCGGAGGCAACCATCACGGCGGCGGCTATGGTGGACAGGATCGATAGTCTCATTTTTCCCTCTGGATTCGTTGGTCTATATTCAAATCGGTTGCGGCCTTTTGGCTCTTTGTCATTGATGAAGGGCGATGCCCTCCTTCTGAGGGGTGCTTCCTATGAATTCCGATAGTCTCAGGAAATCCGGCCCCTGGGCGCGGTCCTCGTCGAGCGGCGGCACAAGCTCGCGGACCTGCCGATAGGCCTGCTGCGTACCCGCGCCCAGTTCCCCCTGCACGCCACGCAGCTCGATGGCCTGCGCCGACGCGATGAGCTCGATGGCAACGAGATAGCGCAGCCGCTCGATGATGGCTTCCGTCTTCGTCAGAACGCTCGGTGCCATCGATGCCTGATCCTCGACGCCATCGGCCACCGGGATCGGCGTGAGCGAGATCGGCGCGGCGAGATGGCGTATCTCGGCTTCGAGCGCCGAGACGGTTTTCTGCACCGTGGCGAAACCGGTGCGGCTCTGGCCGAACGGCGTGAGGAACCGTGGCAGCTCGGACATGGCAGCCGACATGATCTTCATGGTTCGGTAGGCCGTCGCGGCCGCGCAATGCGCCAGCGCCTGGCCGAGGCGCTCCCAGGCCAACACGAAGGCGGTCATGTCGAAATTGCCGTGCGACAGGATGAGACCTTCGTCGGTGAGCACGACCGGATTGTCACCCGAACTGGCAATTTCGATCTCGGTCACCTCACGGGCTTCGCCGATTGCATGAAGAAGCGCGCCCCAGACCTGAGGGGCGCAACGATAGCTTAAGGGATCCTGCAGGCGTCGCGCCGCGCCTTCGACAAGCAGCGAGCTTCCGGAAAGCAGGTCGCGCAGCCTGGCTGCGGCCGCGCATTGGCCGAAAGCCGGCCTTGCCGCCATTGCCCGGTCGTCGAAGGCAGTGACATTGGCGCGGAATGCTTCGAAATTCAGCGCCACGGCCGCAAGCGACCAGTCGAACAGCCGCTCGACATCCTCCAGGCAGAGGCAGGCTTTGCCGACCGACAGGCTGTTGGCGACGACGAGGGCGTGGCCGTCCTTCGGCGCGATGAGCAGCGGTTCCAGCCCGGCCTTTTTAAGCGCTTCTCCGGCCGCCATCACGACGCCACCGACTTCAGCTTCGCCGTCCCCCAACAGCGCCCGGCCCATATGCGCCAACGGTGCAAGATCGGCGGCGCCGATCGAGCCGAGAGAGGGGACGACCGGATGGAAGCCTGCATTCAGCGCTGCGACCAGACCGGAGAACACCGGCAGCGAGACACCCGAGCCGCCGGCTGCCATGCCGGCGACCCGCACCGCCATCATTGCCCGCACGGCCTCGCGTGGCAGTGCCACCCCAACACCGACCGCACGCGCGAGCGGTACGCGCATCTGGAAGGCGATGAGATCATCCGTGGCAAGTTTGGTATCGACACCGGCGCCGAGCCCGGTCGTCAGGCCGTAGACCGGCAGATCGGCCGCCACATAGCGGTCGACGACAGTGCGCGCGGCGCGAATCTTCTCTTCGACATCAGGTGAGATCGCGATCCTGGCATTACGGCGCGCGATGGCGACAATGTCGCTCACCGCCGGGGGAGTTCCGGCGAAGGATACGATGCTGCCGGTCTTGCTCATTCCTGTTTGCCTCCAAGAAGTGCGATGGGTTTCCTGCGATCTTTGCCGGAGCGGGCCTCCAGCCGATACTTGTCGCCGGGATAGGTCAGCAACGCACAGGTCACGACTGCGTCGCCGGACCAGGTGCGGCGGAAGACGCGCAGGCAGGGCTGGTCAGGCTTGACGCCCAGCAGCTTTCTGACTGCGGCATCGGGCTTGATAGCTTCGACGAAATGCTCGAATTCGGTGATCGGTGCGACGCGCGTCAGATATTCGTTCGGGGTAATCGAGCGGAAATCATTGGCAAGATAATCCGGCGCGACGATCGGATTGACATAGCGTTCCTCGACCTGAATCGGCTGGTTGTCTTCCAGATGCACGATGAGGGTGTGCATGACTTCGATGCCGGGCTTAAGATCGAGCGACTGCGCCACATTCGCATCCGCCTTGATGCGGTCGGCGATCAGTACATTGGTGGCGTGGCGGTGGCCCCGGCCGGAGATTTCGTCAGCGATGTTCTTGATCTGCAGCAGGTCGATATCGTGACGCTGCGAGGACACAAAGGTTCCAAGACCGGCGGAGCGTGTCAGCACGCCTTCGAACATCAGCTCGCGCAAAGCTCGATTGGCGGTCATGCGGCTGACGCCGAAAGAGGATACCAGTTCGCTTTCGGAAAAGACGCGGTCGCCGGGCTTGAACTTGCCTTCGGCAATCAAACCCATGATCCGTTCCTTGATCCGCAGATAATGCGGCGCGTCGCCAGGCGGTTTTGGCTTGGGTCCCGTCATGACAGCCTCGCATTTCCATAGTCGAGCGCCGTCACCCCGCGCTCCGGCACACGTGCCCGGAAATAAACCTCGCGATCTTCGTGCCAGATATCGACCTCCAGCCTGTCGCCGGGAAATACCACTGATGTAAAGCGAGCGGCGATGAAGCCGACATCCGCGATACCCTCGGCCCCCAGCGCGCGACCAATGGCGTAGCCCGCATAACCGAAGGTGCAGAGGCCATGAAGGATTGGACGCGGGAACCCGGCTTGCGCGGCATAGGCTGGATCGACGTGGAGAGCGTTGAGATCGCCGTTCAGACGATAGAGAAGGGCTGCGTCCCGAGGGACCCTGATCGAAAACATCGCATCGGCGACGCGCTCCGGAACAGGCGTTAGCGGGTCAAGCGGCACTCCAGCCGATCCGCATCCGCCATCGCCCCGGCAAGCATTCGTCTGAACGATGCTTGCGACGGGTGTCTCCTCGGGCAATGTCACGATCGACCGCTCGAAGGTCGCGAACATGCCCTTATCAACACCGCGATCAACGATCGAGAGCATGCGCGACCGCGAGAGCAGGGGCCCATCGAGGGGCAGGGGTCGATGGATCGTCAGCCGCTGCTCGGCATGGACCAGCTGCTGCCAGTTGACACCCGCATCCTGCATCCACGGACCGGCATGGGCGACCACATTTGCCAAGGTCGGCACTACCAAGAGATCCCGTTCCAGCACCCGGCGCAAATGCGCCGTGTCGAGCGGTTCTGTTCCGTATCCGACTGAGAGTGCATAGAGGATGGCATCACGCGCGCTCACCGTCTGCCGCGCCTCGGGGATCGGAAACTCCATCAACGATCGAGCGGATATCGCCATGATCAATCCTCAGCCTTGGTGGCCGGCTTGCGGGTGCCGCCGGCGAGCCGGATGCCGCCATCGACCGGCAGCAATTCGCCTGTGATGAAGTCGGCACCCTCGACCAACCAGACGACCGCTCCGGCGACATCTTCCGGTGTCGCGACCCGCCCGAGCGGCGCCGTGCTGGAAAACCGCGCCGCGAGCGCTTCATAGGCATCCGGGCCGAGCGTCTGGCGCATCCACCGCGTATCGATAACACCGGGGCAGACGGCATTGACGCGAATCTCCGGTCCGCAGGTGCGGGCAAGCGCCAGCGTAAGCGCGTTGAGCGCGCCCTTGGAGGCGGTATAGGCAAGCGAGGAGCCGCCACCGGTAAACGCAACGTTCGAAGAGACGTTGACGATCGCGCCGGCTTCGTTTGCCCGCATGGCGGGGAGGGCGGCTCGGCACATCTGGTAGGCGCCGACCACGTTGACGCCGAAGACCGTTTGGAAATCGCCGGCCGAAAGGGTCTCGAGATCGAAGGGATCGGATTTGACTGTCACGGCGGCATTGTTGACGAGCGCATCGAGCCGCCCCCAGCGGTCAACGGCCTTTGCGACCATCATTCGGCAGGCGACATCATCCGACACGTCGGCCTGGACAAGTTCGACCTCCGCCCCGGCTGCCCTGCAGACAGACGCTGTTTCCTCCGCCTCGTCGCGGCTGCGGCTGTAGTTGACGACGACCCTTGCACCCTTCTCGGCAAATATCCGGGCGCAGGATGCGCCGACGCCGGTCGCCGACCCCGTGACGATGACGACGGCACCTTCAATCTTCATGGGCGAAATCCTTCATCGGGGACGGATGGAAAAGATGTGTATCCATCAGCACCAGCCTGTCGGCGATGGCGACGCCCGCGGGCAGACGCTCGATGACATCCGTTCTCGCATCGATGCCCGGCGCGACTTCCGTCAGCGTCAGCCTGCCGTCGATGACATGGAAGACGGCGCGCTCGGTCACGACAATCTGCCGCTGCCCAACAGGTGCCGCATGAGGATCGGAGCTCACTTGCGCCACCTTATCGACGATCTTGCAGCTGCGCCCGTCCGCAACGATAGAAAGCTTTCCGTCGGCAACACGAATATCGGCGCCGCCATGGGAGAAGGAGCCCATATAGACGACCGAGCCGGCGGTCTGCGCGATGTTCGTAAAGCCACCGACGCCGACGACGGTCTTGCCGAAGCGGCTGACATTGACTGCACCCCGGATATCGACCTCGGCCATGCCGAGAAAGGCGAGATCGAGGCCTCCGCCATCATAGAAATCGAACTGAGACGCTTGCGCGATGATCGCGCTCGGATTGACGGCCGCCCCGAACGAAAGCTCCTCGGCCGGGATGCCACCGATAACACCGGATTCGATCGTGACCGTATAGTCGTCGAAGGCTTCTTCGCTGGCGATGCGGCCGATGCCGGCGGCAATGCCGATACCGAGATTGATCGTGGCGCCCTTCCGGCCGAGCAGCTCCTGAAAGGCGCGGCGCTGGATGACGTTGTCGACAGTCAAGGGCAGGGGCGGCAACTGGCTGACGGCGGAGCGCAGCCGGCCGGTATAGGCTATGTTATCGGCTTCACCGAAACTTATGCCGTGCTGGGTTGGATCGTCGCAAACGACGACATAGTCGACAAGCATGCTCGGAATGCGGACATCGGCGGCCGGCAGCGAGCCGCGCTCGGCTATGCGCTTGACCTGGACGATGACGATGCCGCCGGAGTTGCGGCCGGCCTGGGCCATGGCGAGGACATCGACCGGAAAGGCCTCGTCCTCCAGCGTGATATTGCCGTCTTCATCGGCCGTCGTGCCGCGCAAAAGTACGCAATCGAGGGGCATGGAAGGATAGAGCAGCCAGTCGCGGCCGCGCAGGCTGATGCGCTCCACCAGCTCTTCGGTGGTGCTCTCATTCATGCGACCGCCGCCATTGCGCGGGTCCATGAAGGAGCCAAGACCGATATGAGTCACGACGCCGGGCTGGCCGGCAGCAATGGCGCGATAGAGCTGCGCGATCACGCCCTGCGGCCAGCAATAGGCATCGATCTTTTCCGCAAGCGCCAGTTCCCCGAGCCGTGGCGTGCCGCGCCATCCACCGGCAATGACGCGCTTCGCGAGGCCCTCATGCCCGAAGTGGCCCATGCCGCGCGTCTTGCGATCACCGGCGCTCGCCGCAAACAGCAGCGTGAGACCGCGGGGACCGCCTTCCGCCAGAAAACGTTCCTCCACCGCGGCCGAGATGGCTTCGGGATGGCAGCACCCGCCAAAAGCCGAGGCGGCGACGGTCATGCCATCCTTCAAAAGCGCTGCCGCATCATTGGAAGTGATAATCTGCATAGTCAACCCAGCCGCCGTTGGCTGTATATACAGGCACAGCCAATGCGTGTTTGCAAGGCAATAATCAGTGCTGCTTAAAACGGATGCAGTTCGTGGTGTCGGGCGGTAATTCGACAGCTCCCGGCCGCGTCGTTTATCCGCCGATCATTGACTTTCCGGCCCTCTGGCCAGCCTATGAATGCAATTTCATGGGACGGCGACCAAGCACCGAAAGTGCCCAAATAGTCAGAGCGGCGACAGCATGCCACCGCCGTCGCCGCTCCCATTCGCGATCCGAGATTGTGCCGCTGCTACACTAACCGCCGATCATAAGCCTGACGACTTCCTCATGATTGGTGTCGGCAATATTGCGCTCGCCGGCGACGATGCCGCGCCGCAGGACGACGATCCGGTCGGAGACCGCGAAAATATCCTGCAGATTGTGCGAGATGAAGATGACGCCGCGCCCTTGCGCCTTCAATGATTTGATCAGGGCGACGACCTTGCGCTGTTCCGGGACCCCGAGCGCTGCGGTCGGCTCGTCCATGATCAGGATGCGGGCGTTCCAGTAGACCGCACGGCCGATCGCGACAGCCTGACGCTGGCCGCCGGAAAAGTTACTGACCGGCGCGTCGAGCCTTTTCACATGGAAATCGAGCTGCGCCATCGTCGTGCGCGCCGCCTCCGCCATGGCCTTCCGGTCGAGGACAGGCAGAAAGCCGAAGAGCTTCTTCATCGGTTCGCGGCCGAGAAAGATGTTGGCACCGATCGTCAGATTGTCGGCAAGTGCCAGATCCTGATAGATCGTCTCTATGCCTTTCTCGCGCGCGTCCTGCGGCGAAGAGAAGGTGACAGGCTTGCCCTCGATCAGGATCTCGCCCGACGTCGGCGGATAGACGCCCGAGATCGCCTTGATCATTGTCGTCTTCCCGGCACCGTTGTCGCCGGCGAGGGCGACGACTTCGCCGGGACGGACGACCATGGAGCAATTGTCGAGTGCGTGGACGGCGCCGAAATAGCGCGAGAGGTTGCGGACTTCGAGAAGAGGTGTTGCGCTATTCATCCTGTTTTGCTCCGCTGAACCGGCGCTGCGCCTGATCGATGAGCACCGAAATGATGATGACGACGCCGACGGCGATGAACTGCCAGAACGGCTCGACGTTCATGAAGACGAGGCCATACTGGATGACGGCGATGACGAGCGCTCCGGCGACGGTTCCGATGATGGTGCCCGAGCCGCCGAAGAGGCTGGCTCCGCCGATGACGACGGCAGCGACGCTATCGAGCAGCAGCGGTTCGCCCGCCTGCGCGGCACCTGCGGTAAAGCGGGCCGCGTAGAGCGCGCCGCCGAGGCCGGCGCAAGCAGCGGAGAGCACATAGAGCCGCAGCAGGTGCGATTTGATATCGATGCCGGCGCGGCGCGCGGCCTGCGCATTGGCGCCGATGGCATAATTATGTTGGCCGAAGCGCGTCTGGCTCAGCAGGTAATGCATGATGAGGACGAAGACGAGCGTGACGATGACAAGATAGGGCACGCCGTAGAAGCGGCCGTTGCCGAGCTCGGCGAAATAGGAGTTCTTGACAGGCACGGTGGTGCCGCCCGCAAGCAGGAAGGCCGTGCCGCGGGCAACGCCGAACATGCCGAGCGTACCGATGAAGGGCGGGACCTTAAGACGCGAGATCAGCAGTCCGTTGATGTAGCCGGGCACGGTCGCGGCCAGCATGGCGACGAGAACGCCAAATACCATTGCCACGGGCAGGGGCATGTAGAGGCCGGCGACATTGGTGATATGGGCAGCAACGACGGCCGCGAGCCCCATGATGAAGCCGGTCGAAAGGTCGATGCCGCCCGATATGATGACGAAGGTCTGCCCTATCGCCAGAAGCAGCGGCGCCACGGCGAAGACCGCCACGGACTGCCAGTTGAAACTCGAGCCGATGAAGGTGCCGCCGAAATCGATACGGGCCCAGATCTCGAAAGTCACGATCAGCGCGGCAAGAAAGAGCCACGCGCGCAACTGCGCGATATAATTGATGACGGTTTTTGCTTGGTCGCCGTGGTCCGCCTGCGGCGCCACATGCTGGTCCGCCTTGCGGGCCTCGGTATCTTCGATACTCATGGATGAATCCAAACTCGAGCGAGGACGTACAGAAGTCGTCACGCCATTCCCTCCATTATGATCAGAGACGTGCCCCGCCCCATGGACGAGGCACAGAGTTCAACCGATTAGTCGGAGTAGATGAACTTCGCGACGTTCTTGTCGGCGACGTTCGATTTGTCGATGACCGTGAAGCCGGTGCCGATCGCTGTCGGGATCGAGTTGCCGGTCAGATGCGCATAGGCCGCCATGACGCCGAAATAGCCGATTTCAGCCGGATGTTGTGCAATCGCCAGATCGACGAGGCCGGAGTTGATGTTGTCGACGATCGTCGTCGGCGCATCGAAGGCGACCACGCGGATCTTGCCCGTCTGGCCTGCCTGCTGCACGCCGTTGGCTGCGCCAAGGGCCGAGAACAGATTGGCGCCGAAGACTCCGTCGAGATCGGAGTTGCGGGCATAGACGGCCTGGAGTTGCGAGGCCGCCTTGTTGGCGTCGTCGTCATTATACTGCGTATCCAGAACGGTGATGTTCGGATATTTCTTCATCTCGTCCTTGAAGCCCTGCTCGCGCTGGTCCGTGGTCGAGATGCCGGGTTTGACGTTGGAAACGTAGACCTTGCCCTTCTCGCCCACTGCCTTTGCCAGCGCACGCGCGGCGATCGCGCCGCCGAGCAGGTTGTCGGAGGCGATGTAGGCCAGCGGAAAATCCGCGTCTCCCTTTCCGGTCTGATAGACGCCGGTGCCGATGAAGGTATCGACGGTGATGACCGGAATGCCGGCGTCAGCAGCCTTTTTCAGCGGCTGGATCAGCTGGTCCTTGTCGGTCGGCGCGATCAGGATCGCGTCGGGCTTCTTGGCGATTACGGCGTCAAGAACCGGCACCTGGGTCACCGGGTTGAAGTCGGGTGCGCCCTGGAACACGAGGGTTGCACCAACAGCCTTGGCGGCGGCTTCGGCGCCCTTGCGCATGGTGATGTAGAAGGCATCGGTCGTCAGGCCCGGAATGAGGGCAATCGTAAACTTCTTATCCTGGGCTTTGGCACTGCCGGCGATTGCGGCAACACCGGTGGCAAGCGATGCCACGGCCGAAGCCTTTAGAAATGAGCGGCGCTCCATAACTTCCTCCTCTTGAAGCCGAACCTCCCCGTCCGGCAAAGCGATAATCAGTGGCTTACTGCGGCTCGTCAAGTAATTTTTTTCTGCAAGGAATTTCGTTCATCTGGTTGATATGTTTAGGCAATTTAAAGCTATCCGCAACGTTACGATCTGCCGCAGACATCGCGTCGAGCGGCAGTCAAACATTGTTCTAACCCTGTACCGGCCGCCTAGACGGCGGCCGCATTAGCTGCCGCCGAACACCTGCGAAACCCACGCCACGACAGCGTCCATATCCAGCTCCTTCGTCTGATCGATCGTCATCACGGCCCCGCAACCCATGGGCTCGGCACGATCGGCAAGCGCAATCAGTTCCTGTACATATTCGGCGCCCGGATGGCCCGGCAATCGATCTTTCAGGCGGCTGGCATAGCGCTCGCCGGCAACAGTCCCGGGAACCTTGCACCAGAGTTCGGCTACCCGCGCGATCTTTGCATCCGCTATATAGGCCTCGAGCTGTGCTTTCGGCTGAAAGCCGAACCAGGCATCGACGATAAATGTCGAACTGGCCGGCGCATCGGCAATGAAGGACCAGATCGCCTGGTAGCTCGCTTTTCCCAAGGTGCGATTGAAGTCGCGGTCGACGGGGCCGATATGCTGCAGGAACGGATTCTTGATGCCGTCGAGGGAGAGAATCGGCCAGCCGGTGCGCTCGGACAGCGCCTTGGCAAGCCGGCTCTTTCCCGAGGCCGGCACGCCGTTGACCAGCACGACATGCTTTTCGGCCGTCCCGCCGGCGTTGCCGAAGATCGACAGGCCGGCGCCGATGACGCCTGCATCATCGGCGAGCTTGGCCGGCAATATTGCCGGGCAAAACCATGGAGCGACCGCCGGGAGGTCGGCAAGCGCACGCGCGGCGTCGCAGCCGAGACCACCACCGAGCAGGATGACTTCCGGATCCATCGTCGCTGCGATGTTGTCGAGGGCCGCGCGCAACGGTGCAGCCCACTGGTGCAAGACACGCCTGGCATCGTCGTTTCCTGCGGCGGCCAAATCGAAAACCTCGCCGACGGTGGCGGCCGACAGGCCGGCTTCGGCTATGTGACGGCGCAGTGCGGTTCCCGAACTGAACGTCTCCACACAACCGCGTCTGCCGCACGGGCAAGGCGGGCCATCCTGCGAAACGCAGATATGGCCAAGCTGTCCGGCCGCCCTGTGGCCGTGATAGATGCTGCCGGCATGGGCGACAGCGCCGCCGATGCCCGTTCCGATCGTCAGCATGGCGACGTTTCTGTAACCTTTCGCGCCGCCAATGCGCATCTCGGCGATCAGCGCCATGCTGCAATCATTCTCAACGACCACTCTCTTCCCGATAGCCGCCTCGATCCGCTCCGCAAAGTTGAGACCGGCAAGATTGAGGATGCCGCCCGACAGGATCTCGCGGTTGGCGACATCGACGCGGCCGGGGATGCCGAGACCGATGCCAGCAACGTCCGGTCGGTCGAGCTGGCGTGCCATGGCGATCACGCGTTCGAGGACTTGAAGGGGATCGGTCGGTGTCCGCTCCGACAGTTTCGTGAGGATCTCGCCGCGATCGGAGACGAGAGCGGCGCGAATATTCGTGCCGCCAATGTCCACGCCGATGGCGATATCAGGCATTGGCGCGCTGCCCCTGATTGGCGCTCTTCGAGCCAGCGCCTTTGAAGTGTGTGGCGATAAGAGCCTGAATTTCGCGAAGCCGCGGTACGGCAACCGTTTCAAGCCGATCCTTCGTCACCGTGCGGTCCAGGGAAATGCAGTCCTTCCAGAGCGAGCGGCCGGCGATGACGCCGGAGGCGCCGTTGCGCATGGCATCCTCGACCTGCGAGAGGAAAGTTGCGTGATCGACGCCCGCGGACAGGACAGCCCAAGGGACATCGCCCGCGAGGCGCGTCACCTCGGCGCAGGCTTCCGTCGAGCCCGGATAGGGGATCTTCAAGACCTTCGCGCCGCAATCCAGGCAGATCCGGCTGCCGCCGACGATCAGTGAGGGCAGCTTGGCCTTGTAGTCTGCTTCGTCCTCATCTTCGAATTTGTAAGTGAGGAACTCGACGACGAGCAGCAGATCCTCGCGCGCGAAATCCTCGATGCATTGGCGCAGAATCTCGATGTTGCGGACATTCGCCTCATCGCGATCCGAGCGGAGATAGACCATGATCTTGCCGCCAGTGGCACCCAGCTGGCGCACGCGGCGGGCGGAAATGCCGGGAACCAGCTTCGACAAACGATAGCCTTCGGGCGAAGTATCCCAACCAGAGGCATCGAGGCCGATCAGGAGCGCGGTATCGCGCTGGATGATCCGATCATCGACCAGTGCAGGCACCGCGCAGATCGGGTCGACCAGAACGCAGGACGCCTTGCTTGCCAGGAAACGGGCGATATCGGCCTTGGTGTCGCCCAATACCTTGTCGGAGATGGCGGCCTGTTCCGCCGGGTCCTTGGCCAACAGGCTGCGCATGCCGCCGCGTTGATCGCAGGCAATCACCATCATGGCGCCATCGCTACCACAAATCTGCTGATAGCCGCGCATTTCCGCTGTGGTCAATCTCGTCATCTGATCCTTCCTCCGGCCGTGCGAAACGGCAATGATGCCGGTTTGACTTCTCCACTCCCAGGAGAGGCCAAACCTCTGATATTGAGGGTGCGCATGTGCCGCCGCATAAGCGTTGCGAAATCGGCTGTTTTGAGCGATAACTCCTCAAGCAGGAAATGTGTAACACATTGCAGAAAGGAATTTCAACCTGAATTCATCTCAGTCGCAGGAGGCTGCAGCAAATCGTGCTTTGCTGCATACCGTCGCCAAGCTGCATTACCAGTCCGACATGTCGCAGGTGGATATCGCCAAGAAGCTTGGCCTATCGACGGCCACGGTCTCGCGGCTGCTGCAGCGGGCTCGCTCGGTCGGGATCGTCAGGATCGAGGTAATCGATCATTCGCCGTCGGAAGATCTGAGCGCCGCACTGATCGATGGTCTGAAATTGCGCACGGCCGCGGTGATCGACACGCCGTCGTCCAACGTCTTGAGCGCGCTTGCTGCTCCGGTCGGCTCGCTCATGCAGCAGGCGGGGCTGCGCTCGGGCTCGACGCTCGGCATCGGCTGGGGAAGGGCGGTGCGGGAGGTGACGCTTGCCGGCTTGCCGCAATTGCCCGGAATTATTACCGTCGCCCTCAATGGCGGCATGCAGCAGGCAGCGGCACACTTCCAGATCAATGAATTCGTGCGTCAGGCGGCCGCCCAGATGGGCGGCATGCCGCATTTCCTGCATGCCCCCTATGTCTCCTCCACCGAACTCAGGGACGCTTTCCTCGCCGATCCCACGGTGCAGCAGGTGACGTCGCTCTGGGACAGGCTGGATGCGGCGATCGTCGGCGTCGGTTTGACGCACGCGTCGAACCCATCCGAGGCGACGGCAGCGCTGCCGGGAGAAAGGGCGCTGAGCCATGCCGCAGGCGACGTATTGCGCCACTATGTCACCGAAGCCGGCGAGATCCTGCATTGGGACGGCGAGGAACGGATGATCGCGGCCTCGCCGGAACAGTTGCGAAAGGTGCCCCTGTGCATTGCCGTTGCCGCCACTCCGAGCAAGGCGCCCGGCATTATCGGAGCGGCGCGGTCCGGGATGATCAACGCGCTGGTCACCGATGCCAATACCGCGCAGGCGATCCTTGACCGACTGTCGTCCAATCAGAAAACCGAGGATCAGCCGTGACGCTTTTTTCCGGCCGCTCCTTCGGCGCCTTCCTGTTCGATATGGATGGAACCATCCTGAACTCCATTGCGGTTGCCGAGCGGGTCTGGACAGCGTGGGCGGAGCGGCGAGGTGTCGATGCAGAAAGCCTGTTGGCCACCGTTCACGGCAGAAAGGCGATTGAAACGATCAACCGGCTCGGCCTGTCGGGGATTGATCCGGCCGAGGAGGTCAGGTTTCTGACACAGGCTGAGATCGACGATGTGGTCGGCGTTGAGCCGATTACGGGTGCACTTGATTTCCTGGAAAGCCTGCCTCGGGATCGCTGGGCGATCGTCACCTCCGCTCCACGGGAACTGGCCAGGGTCCGCCTCGAGGCAGCCGGCCTTCCCTGGCCGCCGGTGCTGATCGCCGGCGAGGACGTGCAGAACGGCAAACCGGCGCCTGATTGCTTTCTGCTGGCTGCGAAGACATTGGCGCAACCCATTGAGGAATGTCTCGTTTTCGAGGACGCTCCCGCCGGCGTCGAAGCCGCCGAAACGGCCGGCGCTTCCGTACTCGTGATCAGCGCGACCCACCGCGCGCCGCTCATCACGCGGCATCCAAGCATCGAAAACTATGACCATCTGGCGCTGGAGATTGCCTCGTCTGGGCCTCTTCTCATCTCGAGAAAGCTTGCATGAGCCGTTCAACGCTGCGCTATTGCCGGGTCGCGCCGTCGATCGCACCGGCATAGATGTCGAGCACACGGACGACGTTGGCAAGCACGAGAGCCCGCGCCTCCGGCATGACCGATCCATCGGCAATCATGGGCTCCAGATGGCCGAGATATTGGCTTATCAAGGGGCGCGGGATGATGCGCCCTTCGAGGGCCGACATCAGCTCATCCACCGCCCCCTGTGCAGCAGGCATAGCCCAGTAATAACGAATGCGGTCGCTGAAAGAGTAGTGCCGCTGGATAAACTGCTCGCGCGCATCGCCCGGATAGTATTTTTGCCAGTGTTCGGGTGAGGATAACATGATCTGTTCCATCGCTGCCGGCAGCGTTTGGCCAATCGCGCGCGGAGCAAGCACTTCGGCGATCGAGTTCAAGCCATACAGGGCTTCGCGAAGGGCGAAGGTCAGCCAGGGGCCGACTTTGAGGATCGCAAAGCCGTCGCTGACAAGATCTCGAAGCGCCTCGGCGCTCTGGTAGTCGGTCGAATGCGCCTCGAACACGAATTGCGGCATGTCGTTCAAGGTGGCGGCCAGGCTGGCGGCTGGCCGGCGCTGATAGCCAATCACCTCGGCATTGCCGAATTCAACACCGGGCTGGACGACAACGCCGATCGCCCGCGCAAAGGCCTCGTCGAGACCCAATTGAGCAAAGGCTTGGCGATGCAGTTCCACCGTCGCGAGCGCATCGTCCGGCGTGGTTATGTGCATATGGTCCAGCGCCTCGACCGCGCCGCCGGGAACAGGGACTTCGGTGCCGACGATGTAGCTTGGAGCCTGCGTTCCGGATTGACGGACCCGGGCTTCCGATACCTCGGCCAATTGCGCGGCCCTGGCCGCGATCGTCGCATCGGGCAGTGCCTGCGGATCGTCGGCGCAGGCCATGCTGGTATCGAGATGGAGCTTGGTAAAGCCGGCAGCGGCAAAGGCGTCGATCATTGTCTTCGCCTTCGACATCGCCTCATCGGCGCGCAAATGCTTCCATGGATTGGGACCGAGATGATCGCCGCCCAGAATGAGCCTGTCCGGAGCGAACCCGACCTTTGCGGCAATCGCCTCGACGAAGGTCCGGAAATCGGCAGGCGTCATGCCGGTGTAGCCGCCATCCTGATTGACCTGATTGCAGGTCGCCTCGATGAGCACATCGGCATTTCTGGCTTTGCCATGCGTCAACGCTGCCTCGATGACAAGCGGGTGTGCAGAGCAGACGGAGGTGATACCGGTTGTCAATCCCTCGGCGCGGCGTTGCGGCATTCTTGCCAGCCGTCGCGTCGCATTCATGGCGAAGGCCTCCCGATTGCGTCATCAAGGAATGCCTGCACCTCGGCGAGCGTTGCGATTCCTTCCATCGGCCCCTTGCGCGTGACGGCCAGCGCCCCACACGCGCAGGCTATGCGCAAAGCGTCTTCGGGATGAGCGCCACGGAGCCAGAGCGAGACGAATCCCGCGCCAAAACAATCACCTGCACCAGTTGGATCAACCTCTGTGACAGGAAAGCCCTGGGCCGTGACCTGACGATGCCGGTCGTAATAGACGGCACCCGCAGAGCCTTTTTTGACGATCACCGCCGAAATGCCGCACGCCAGCATTTCGGTTACCGCCGAAGCCTCGTCGGCGGCATCGGTGAAGATGAACAGTTCCTCGCCGCTCGGCAGGAAAATATCGGTCAACATCAGAACCTTGGTCAGCGCCTCGCGCATGCCGGGCAGCTCGATCATCTCCTTGCGGATGTTTGGATCGAAGGAGACCGTGCCGCCCTTGCGCTTGACCATTTCGATACCCGAGAGAATGACTGACGTCGCCCTCTCGGAAAATAGCGAGGAGCCCATGACGTGGAAATGATCGGCACCGGCCAGAAGTGCCACGGCCGCTTCGTCGATCTCGATCGATCCGGCCGCGCTGTTCTTGATGTTGAAGACGAAGTGGCGGCTACCGTCGGCCCGATAGGAAACGAAGGCCGTGCCCGTCGCCTGTCCCTTGTGGACGGCAATGGCGGAGACATCCGCGCCCCAGTCCCGCAATCGATCGATATTGAGATGGCCGAAATCGTCATCGCCCACCGCGCTGATCAGGCCAGCCGGCTGGCCAAGGCGTGCAGCCTGGGCGATAAAGATCGCCGGCGCACCGGAAGGAAAGGGACCGTGCAGCAGTCCGGGCTCGGCAAGGCTTTGATCGACCCGATCCGCCATGATTTCGACGACGATCTCTCCGGCACTGACGAGCTTTTTCATGCAGGCTGAACTCACTTCGTGGTGGTTTCAATTTTGGCGGCGCGAAGCCTTTGAACCGGCCAAGTTTCTAAGACTTGAACTTTTGTGCGTCAATTAATAAATTTGCGCACGTAATATTTTTGCATGACGTAAGTTCCGGAAAACTTTACCGGAATTTGTGTCGTCGATTGCGCTTGCTTTCGGGTGGACGCATAACGGGAAAAGCGAGCGGTTCGGCTCAGGCAGGATGGTCGGCATTCGATGGAAAAAATGACGCATAAGACAATGGAGGATTTCGCAAAGTCCTGCGGCGTCTCCCGTCCCACGCTTTCCAAATATTTCGACGATCCGACCAGTGTGAAGCCGGTAACGCGTGCTCTGATCGAAGCTGCTCTCCGTTCGTCCAACTATCAGCCGAACATCTATGCACGAAATCTCAACCGGAAGAGAACCCGCAATATCGGCATTCTCGTTCCGGCGTTGACCGATCCATTCTATGCGGAGATGGTCAATCGTCTCGAGTTGAGGCTGCGCGACGAAGGCTATTGGCCGATCGTGTTTTCCTCGCATGGTCTGCCGGAACTGGAGAGGGAAGCCGTCAACACGATGCTCTCCTTGAAGGTCGCAGGTGCCGTGGCCGCGCCGCTCGGACAGACGTCCCATCCGCGGGCGTTCGAGAGGTTGGCGCAAAATGTGCCGATCGTCTATTTCGACACCTACATCGAGGGGAATACGCCTTTCATCGGCAATGACAACAGGCAGAGCGTCGCGACGATCGTCGAATATCTCTGCCGGTCCGGCGAAGCGCCGGCCTATCTTGATATTCCTCATGTCAATCACAACTCGCCGGAGAGACTGGCGAGCTACATCGCCACGATGGAGGCCTCCGGCCATGAGCCGTTGGTGATCAAGACGACGGCCTCCTACACCTGGGAGTTCGAGCATGTCGGTTACCATCAGATGGACGACATCCTGAATGCGAACACCCTGCCGCGCCGGACCATTCTGTGCGCCAACGATCGTCTCGCCTTCGGCGTCATGGCCGCCGCTTTCGCGCATGGGCTGAAAGTCGGACGTAAGAAGGGCGATGATCTGCGGATAGCCGCGCATGACGATCATCCGCTGAGCCGCTATACCTGCCCGCCGCTGACGACGATGGCACAGGATTTCGCCGCCATGACGGCAAACAGCGTCGATTCGCTGCTGGCGCTTCTTGGCGATACGGATGAGCCGGCTCAGGCGGTCGCGCCCATGGTCCGCCTGAACGGCACGCTGGTCATGAGGCAATCGGCCTGACGCTGCCTCAAGGCTTCGTTTGATCGGAAACCTCTTCGAAGCCGCGCCATGCCGCAACCGCTTCCTCGACCGCCTGGCGTGCGACGGGAATGTACTTGCCCATCGAGACGAAGCCGTGGATCTGCCCGGGCCATTGGCGAAGTACCACGGGGACACCGTCTTCTCGCAGACGCTCGGCATAGGCGAGGCCCTCGTCGGCAAGGATGTCGTACTCCGCAAGGAGGACGAAGGCGGGGGCGACATCCGCCAGACTTTCCGCGCGCAGCGGCGAAACTCGCCAATCGAGGATATCCGCACTGCTGCGGACATAGTGATCGCGAAACCATCGCATCGTTGACAACGTCAGGCCAAAACCTTCGCCATGGCGACGATAGCTGTCCGCCGTCTGTGCGGCATCGGTATTGGGATAGATCAGTAGCTGCGCCACAAGCGTCGGCACTTCGCCAGAGCGCGCCATCAGCGCCAGAACCGCCGCAAGATTGCCGCCGGCGCTATCTCCGGCGACCGCTATGCGCAGGGGATCGATGCCGAGTTCGGCCGCATTCCGAGCCATGTAGGTCAATGTCGCCGCGCAGTCCGCCAAGCCGACTGGAAACCTGTGTTCGGGCGCCAGACGGTAGTCCGGGCAGATGACGACGCACCGCGCGATATTGGCGAACCATCGGCAAATCTCATCATGCGAATCGAGATTGCCAAGCATCCAGCCGCCGCCGTGGAGATAGAGCAGGGCGGCGGCATCCCGCGATGGCGTATCGATGCCACGATAGAGGCGCAGATTGATCCGGCCGTTCGGACCGTCGATCTGCCTGTCCTCTAACGAGGTTACGGTCTCCTTGGCGCCTTGAACCGAGAGGAAGCCGGCATTGTAATCGAGGCGGGCTTGTTCGGGCGTACCATCTTCGAATACGCGAGGCTTCGATCTCTTGCCAAGATCGAGAAGCTGTCGGGCGTTTTCATCGGGCTGTTTGGTCATATCAGCGTCCCCTGGCTGGCGTCAGGCGAGAAGACTGCGCGCTTCGTCCTCGCCGAGCAATGGCGGCTGCGTAAGATCGCCCGCAATCCTGACGGATTGTCCACTTTCTCCTGAAGCCAGAATGGCCTCCATGATTTCGAGTACATGCAGCGCAAGCTCGCCGGATGCCCGTGGCGGCCGGTTCTCCTCAAGCGAGCGCGCGAGGTCGGCAACGCCAAGCATGCGGTAATTTGCCCGATCCGGCGCCGCATATGGCCAATTCCTCTTGCCATAGAGCTCGCCGTCACTATCGAAATCACGCCAATCGGCGCCACGCTCGGACAGGGATACCGTTCCGCCGAACGTGTCGGGGTCGGGCAGGCGCAGCGACCCCTCGGTGCCATGCAGTTCGATCGGATGATTGGAGTGGCGGAAGACGTCCCACGAGGCGCCGAAATTGACCGTGGCGCCGGATGCGAATTCCAGCAGCGAGAGAACATTGGTCGGTGTGCCGACCTTAAAGCTCGTGTTCTTGAAAGGGCCATCGGCGGTGATGAGGCGTTCTTCCTGGCCCTTCGTCGCCATCGCCATGACGCGCACGACCGGCCCGAGCAGGTTCACCATCATAGTCAGATAGTAGGGGCCCATGTCGAAGACAGGACCGCCGCCCGGCTGGTAGTAGAAGTGCGGATTGGGGTGCCAGTGCTCCATGCCGCGCCCCATCATGAAGGCCGTACCGCTGACCGGACGACCGATCGCGCCTTCCTCCATCAAGCGCCGTGCCCGACGGCCCGCCGCGCCGAGGAATGTGTCGGGGGCCGAGCCCAGCCGCAAGCCGCGGCGCCTGGCTTCCTTCACAAGGAGGCGGCCGTCGGCCGCCGATGTCGCGAGCGGCTTCTCGGTGAAGACATGCTTGCCGGCAGAAAGGGCCGACATGGTCACGTCGAAATGCACGGCGGGAACCGTGAGGTTCAGGACCAGATCGACCTCTGGATCGGCGAGCAGCTGGTCGACGCTCAAGGCGCGAATGCCATATTCACGAGCGCGCAGTGCGGCCGCATCGGCCGATATATCGGCGCAGGCGCGCAATTCGACGCCGGCAAACAGCGCCGCATTGCGCAGATAAGTCATGGAGATATTGCCGCAGCCAATGACTCCGACGCCGAGCTTTTCCTTTGAATTTCCTGTCATATTTTCAATCCTCCCTGATGCACTTCATTCGTTCGCGGCGCGTCGACGCACCCGAACGACGATTCCAGATGTGATTTAAAGCATCTTATTTCTTGACGCGCGACAATTTTTTATGAAACATGTGCGAATACTGGCGCGGAGATACGGAGGTCGCCAGTCTTCCTGGGAGGGAAACATGACAGGTTTCAAGAAGACGCCGGCTGACTCCAAGATGATCAGCCAATCGATGATGCTCGACCGCCGCCAGCTGCTGCTCGGTGCGGCGGGCGCGGCGACACTTAGCGTTGCGTCCGGCTTTGGCATCCGCCCGGCGCGCGCCGCCGACCGGACGGAAATCAGCTTTGCCAGTGCCAGCTTCTTCGGCAAGGAAGGGCTTGGCGATCTCGTCAAGGCTTTCAACGAGTCGCAAAGCCGGGTGACCGTCAAGTTCATCGAGCTGCCGCCGCCAAGCTCGTCGACAGAAGTCTATCAGGGGCTCGTCCAGCAGCTGGCACGCCGCAATGGGACGCCTGATGTCTTCAGCCAGGATGTCATCTGGATCGCAGGCTTTGCGGCCGCGGGCTGGGCCTTGCCGCTCGACGAATATTTCCCGAAGGACAAGCGCGCCGAATACTTCCCCGGTACGGTCGCCGCCTGCACCTATGGCGGCAAACTCACCGCGCTGCCGTGGTTCGTCGATTCCGGCATGTTCTACTATCGCAAGGATCTGGTGGAGAAGCATGGCGGCAAGGTGCCGGAAACCTGGGCCGACATGGCAACGATCGCGGCTGAGGCACAGAAGGCCGGCGACGCCAAGTTCGGCTATCTCTGGCAGGGCAAACAGGCGGAAGTCCTGATCTGCGACGCCGTCGAAATCATCGCGTCCAACGGAGGTTCCATCCTTTCCGCCGACGGTAAATCCTCGGTCATCGGCGATGATGCTGCCGTCGAAGCGATCCAGTTCCTCTATGACACCATCAACAAGACGAAGGTCAGCCCTCAGAACGTCCTGTCCTGGGATGAGGAGCCTTCTCGCCAGCCGTTTACGTCGGGCGAGGCGATGTTCATGCGCAACTGGTCCTATGTCTATCCGATCGCGCAGGATCCAAAGGCCTCGCATGTCGTCGACAAGGTTGCCGTCGCTCCGCTGCCGCATTTTGCCGGCGGCAAGAGTGCCGCGTGCCTCGGCGGCTACCAGCTGGGCATCAATGCCAATTCCAAGAAGCGGGAAGCGGCGATCGAATTCTTGACCTGGAT
Organism: Rhizobium sp. SG741; assembly: GCF_012275435.1. Lineage (NCBI taxonomy): Bacteria > Pseudomonadati > Pseudomonadota > Alphaproteobacteria > Hyphomicrobiales > Rhizobiaceae > Rhizobium > Rhizobium sp. SG741. Next base: position 54,754 of record NZ_JAAZQP010000006.1, on the reverse strand, counting down.
GTCGTCGCCGGAAACCCAAACCCGGCTGGCCCTTAATTTCGGTCTTGCACCCTCGCGTCCGGCGATATTCCAGGATGCAAAGCTGAAGGCCGAGCAGCCGTTCATGGCGAGCCTCCAGAGCGTCTTCACCGGCGCCACACCGCGGCCGATCACGCCGCAATATGCCAAGGTGACGCTGGCATTGCAGTCCAGCATCTCGAAGGCGCTGGTCAGCGGCAACGTCAAGGCGGAACTGCAGGCGGCGGCTACCCAGATCAACAAGATCGTTGGCTGAAATGGCCGTAACGATGACGGTTCCCGCGTCCGAGCGAACCCCAGGCAAATCGAGGGCGCTGCCAAGCGCCCTCTGGCCCTGGCTGCTGCTGTTACCGGCTTTCATCTCGCTCGCATCGGTATCCTTCTATCCGATCTTCAACGGCCTCTATCTGTCCTTCACCAATCGCTCGCTGATCACTCAGGACAATGATTTCATCGGCATCGCCAACTATGTGCAATTGCTGGCCGATCCGCCTTTCTGGAATGCCTGGTGGCACACCATCTGGTTCACCGTGATCTCGACCGGGCTTGAGACGTTCATCGGCCTTGCGATGGCGCTGATCCTTTGCGAGACCTTCGCCGGCCGCGGCATGATCCGCGCCGCCATGCTCGTGCCCTGGGCCATGCCGACCGTCGTGACATCGAAGATGTTCGGCTGGCTCTTCGATGGTCAGCACGGCATCATCAATTTCATCCTGCTGCATGCGGGGCTGATCGACCAGAACGTCAACTGGTACGGCTCGCCCGATACGGCCCTGACGACGATCATCCTTGCCGACGTCTGGAAAACCACGCCGTTCATGGCGCTTCTGCTGCTGACAGGGCTGCAAACCGTTCCGAAATCCCTGGTCGAGGCCGCCCGCATGGACGGCGCGCGAGCCTGGACGATCTTCTGGCATATCCGGCTGCCGCTCTTGATGCCGACGCTGCTGATTGCCGGCCTCTTTCGCGCGCTCGATGCGTTCCGTGTCTTCGATCTGGTCTATGTGCTGACGGGCGGAGGCCCGGCCGATTCCACCGAGACGCTTTCGACGCTGTCCTACAAGGTGCTCTTTTCGACGCTTCAGTTCGGCTATGGCTCGGCCGTCTCGACCGCCATGTTCATCACGGAGGGGCTGATCGCCGTTGTCTTCTGCATCTTCCTCGTGCGGCAGATAAGGAAGACGACATGAACGAAAGCCGCTCCGTCTTTCAAAGCCTCGTCATCTACTTCGGCGCACTGCTTATCCTCATCTGGTCCGCCGGCCCGTTCCTTTGGCAGTTCTCAACCTCGTTCCAGCTCGACAAGGCACTGACCGAGGGAACGCCCTCGCTCATTCCGAACCCGTTCACGCTGGAGCATTACTATAACGCCTTCATCGAAAAAGGCCTGCATCACTATGTGATGAACTCGCTCATCGTCGCGTTGTCGACCACGGCTCTCTGCCTGATCGTCGGCTCGCTCGCCGCCTTTTCGCTGTCGCGCCTCGATGTGAGGGGGCGCTTCGGCATCCTCACGGTCATTCTTTCGGTGTCGATGTTTCCGCAGATCGCGCTGGTCGGCCCGCTCTATCTCATTGCGTCCGATCTCGGGTTGCTCGATACCTATACGGCGTTGATCATCACCTATCTCGCACTCGGACTGCCGTTGGTGACCTGGGTCCTGTTCGGCTACTTCGAGACATTGCCGCGCGAGATCGACGAGGCGGCCCGCATGGACGGCGTCGGTCCGGTCGGCCTGCTCTGGCATATCATCCTGCCGATGTCGCTGCCGAGCCTGGTCACGACAGGCCTGCTTGCTTTCATCACCGCCTGGAACGAGTTCCTTTTCGCGCTGGCCTTCACCTCGGATAGCGACAGCCAGACGATCCCGGTCGGCATCGCCAATTTCACCAATCAATATTACGTGCCCTGGGGAGACATCGCCGCCGCATCGGCTGTCGTCACCGTGCCGCTCATTGTCTTGGTGCTCTTCTTCCAACGACACATCATCGAAGGCCTGACCCAAGGCGGAATCAAGGAATAGCGGGAATGAGCAAGGACATAAAAGTCGGCTGCCAGACATTTACGTGGGAAATGCTCGGCGATGCCTGGCGAGGAACGGCCGACGATCTGTTGTCGGCCATATCCGCCGGCGGTTATCTCGGCATCGAAATCACCGATACGATGATCGGCCGCTACGCGGCAGACCCCCATGCTTTCGCGAGCGCGTTGAAAAGCCACGGCTTGACGCTCGTTTCCTTCGCCTTCGGCTCGAAGAGCGGCTTCACGGTCGCCGATGCGACTAAGGACGATCTTGCGACGGCGCGGCGCTGGATCGACTACGCCGCCCATTTTCCGGGCGCACTCGTCTCCATCGGCTCGGCCACCGTCGTCTCAGACGGCCCGCGCGATGACAAGTTCGCCATCGCCGGCGACTTCTACAATCGCGCCGGAGAACTCGGCAAAGCCAGCGGCGTCGATGTCGCCGTACATCCGAGTTCGCATCACAATACTCTGCTGTTCGACCGCGCCGATTATGACCGCATCTTCGCCTTGCTCGACCCGAGCCTGGTCGGCTGGGTGCCGGATACCGGCCATATCCTGCGCGGACATGCTGACATGCTCGATACGATGCGCGCCTACCAGGATCGCATCCGCTACCTGCACCTCAAGGACGTCGACGCCAATGACCGATGGGCGATGCTCGGCAAGGGTATTCTCGACACGCCTGCCGTGATCGATCTCGTCTCCACAGCGCCGCGTTTCAATGGCTGGCTGGTGTTGGAGGAAGAATCCGAAACCGCAGCCGCCGACCCTGCCGCCGCGGTCAGAGCCAACCGCGAAACCATGCGCGGCTACGGCGCATAAGGAAGAGAACCATGATCGAAAAGGAAAATCGCCGTCTTCGCGTCGGAGTGCTCGGCTGCGGGCCGATCGCCCAGTTCGCGCACCTGGAATCCTGCGTGAAGGCCAGGAATGCCGATCTCTATGCGATCTGCGATGCGGCGCCCGATCTCCTGGCACGCATGGGCGCGACCTACGAGCCGCAGAAGATGTATGACAACTATGATGAAATGCTCGCCGATCCCGATCTCGAGGCCGTGATCGTCGCGACATCCGACGCCTATCACGTGCCGATGTCCATCAAGGCGCTGGAAGCCGGAAAGCATGTGCTCTGCGAGAAACCCATTGGCGTGTCGATCGAGGAGGGCCTGCAACTTGCCGAGGCCGTGCGCTGCTCCGGCAGGATTCTGCAGGTCGGGCACATGAAGCGCTTCGATCCTGCGCTGGAGGCGGCGCGTGATTTCGTCCGCGACGATATCGGCCAGATCTTTGCGATGAAGGCTTGGTATTGCGATTCCACCCATCGCTATACCAATACGGATGCGGTGCAGCCCTTGCCTGTCACCAGCAAGCTTGCGCGCAAGCCGGTCGGTAATCCGAAGGCCGACCTGCGGCAATATTTCATGCTGGCGCATGGCTCGCATCTGGTCGACACCGCGCGTTTCTTCTGCGGCGATATCGTTGCAGTGCGCGCTCGGCTTCTAGAACGAGCCGGTGCTTACTGCTGGTTCGTGGAAACCGAATTCGCCAGTGGCGCGCTCGGCCATCTGGATCTGACCGTTGCCGTGCGCATGGATTGGCATGAGGGCTTCCAGCTCTATGGTGAAAACGGCTCGATCCTCGCCAAGACCTTCAATCCTTGGTACTTCCGCTCGAGCGAGGTCGAGATTTTCCATGAGAAGGATGCGACCACTAGGAAGCCGCTCGGTGCCGACGGCCATTTCTTCCGCCGGCAGCTCGAAGGCCTCGCTGATACGGCGTTGAATGGTACGCCGATGCGCGGGGCCGACGTCGAGGACGGCCTGGCTTCGATCCGCGCGATGGTGGCGATCGCCCGATCGGTAGAACTGGGCGAGCGCGTCGAACTTGCATTGGTCACGGGAGCGGTCTGATGCAGATCGGGATCTTCGCCAAGACCTTTCCGGGGACCGAGCCGCTCGGTGTTCTCTCGGCCGTGCGCGACAGCGGCTACGCATGTGTGCAGTTCAATCTCGCCTGCTGCGGACTGCCCTCGATGCCCGATGCCGTCGCTGAGACGACGCTTGCGGAAATCCGAACGGCAGTGCGCGCCACCGGGATCTCGCTTGCAGCTCTCTCCGGCACCTACAACATGGCCCATCCGGACATATCCGTGCGTCGAACGGGCATGGCCCAACTCGCCGTCGTCGTCGAGACGGCAGCGGCACTCTCCATTCCGCTCGTGACGCTTTGCACCGGTACGCGCGACCCGAACGACCAATGGGCCCATCATCCCGACAACGGCGATCCCGCCGCCTGGGCCGACATGGCGGCTGAAATGTCGAAAGCTCTGGAACTGGCGGAGCGGCATGGTGTGGATCTCGGCATCGAGCCGGAGCAAGCCAATATTGTCACGTCGGCTGAGGACGCCAGGCGGCTGATCGAGGAAATGGGATCGCGACGGCTGCGCATCGTGCTCGATCCCGCCAATCTGTTCGAGCAGGCGACGCCGGAGCAGGCGCGGGTGATCGTCGAGAAGGCGGTCGAAACCGCGGCGGGCCATATAGCTCTCGCGCATGCCAAGGATCGTCAAGTCGATGGTCGCTTCGCAATCGCGGGGCAGGGCGTCGTCGATTTTCCTGATTTCATTGCACGGCTGCGGGCCGTGGGCTTCGACGGCCCACTCGTCACGCATGGCCTCTCGGCGCCCGAGGCCCGCGGCGTTGCAGCGTTCCTTAAGGGGCTGATCTGATGGGAAAGACGTCATTCATGCGTGCCGATGCAAGCCTTGCCGTCTATCGCGAAGGGCAGGGGCTTCCGGTCGTCTTTCAGCACGGTCTTGGCGCTGACGAGGCACAGGTAGCACAGAATGTTCCAACCTCCGCGGATATCCATCGACTGACGCTGGAGTGCCGCGGGCATGGCGCCTCGTCGCTTGGCAGCGCGCGACCTTTTTCGATCCATATGTTCGCCGAGGACGTGTTGGCAGCGGCCACCGAATACGGCTTTGACCGTTTCGTTGTCGGCGGCATTTCGATGGGAGCGGCCATTGCGCTGCATCTTGCCCATCATCACCCCGACCGTGTCGCGGGACTCGTTCTCGTGCGTCCCGCCTGGATATTCGAGGCATCACCGGACAATCTCGAGCCTGGTCGCGCCGTTGCGGCCCTGATCCGTTCACATCCGGTTGCGGAAGCCAGGGAACGCTTTATCGCCTCGGAAATCGGGCGTCGGATCGCGTCCGAGGCGCCCGACAATTTCTCTTCGCTGCTCGGCTATTTCGAGCGGCCGGACGCCTTCGATTTCGCATCCGTCCTTGGCGACATCGCCGCCGATGGGCCTGGCGTATCGAAGGCCGACACGGCAGCCATCAAAGTTCCGACGCTGGTCATCGGAAACGAACAGGATGCGATCCATCCGCTCTCCTGCGCCCTCACGCTTGCCGAAACCGTTCCTGGCGCACGCTACATCGAAGTCACTGCCAAGACCGCCGACAAGGCGCGGCATTTCGCCGAAATCCAAGGCGCCATCACCGATTTCCTTGCATCCAGTTCAATCCGGAGCCTCTTTCGATCATGACATCCAAACCTCTTTCCGGCTCGGCTGCCATCGCCGCACTGCCCCGTAACCGATTGCTCGGCGAGTTCTCGCTCTGGTCGGCGGATCTTGCCAATATGGAAACCGATCTGAAGCGGATCGAGCCCCTTGTCGACCTGCACCATATCGATGTCGCCGACGCCCGCTTTACCCCGGGCTTCCTGTTCTTTCCGGATTTCGTCGCCCGCATCGCCAAAGCGACCGCCAAGCCCATCCATGTGCATCTGATGGTCGAAGGTGAAATCGTCGAGGAACAGACGCGCCAATTCATCGAGGCGGGAGCCGATCTGATCAGCGTCCACGCCGAGAATGGCGAGGCGGGGTTGCGTGCTGTAGGGCTCGCAAGAAAGCTTGGCGCCGAAGCAGGGGTGGTGCTGCGGCTGGAAACGCCGGTTTCGGCGATCAAGCCGTTCATCGATCATGTTGCCTTCGTGACGCTGCTTGGCACATCCATCGGCGTCAAGGGGCAGAGCCTTTCCGATAGGGCATGCGACCGGCTCTTGGAAGCGCGTGACTTGCTCAAGCAATCCGGTCGTGAGGACCAGATCATCCTTGCGGCCGATGGCGGCATCCGCGAGCAGACTGTGCCGCTCCTGCGCAAGGCCGGCGCGCAGACGGTTGTTCTCGGTTCGCTCGCCTTCGGCGACAAGGATCTAGCCGGCCGCATCGCCTGGCTCCATGGCTTGGAAAGCGGGGTTGCGTGAACAAGGTTGCCCTCGCCTTTGATCTCGGCGGAACGGAGCTTCGCGCCGCACTCGTCGACGAGGCAGGAAGCCTTCTGGCCTTCTCGGCCATGCCGACGGCGGCCGCCGATGGACCTGCGGCGGTGACGCGGCAGATGGAACAGCTCGCAGCCGAGGTGCTGGCGCAAACGCCCGACCTTTCTCCCATCGGCATAGGTGTCGGCGCACCGGGACCGCTCGACCCCGAGGCCGGTATCGTCATCGGGCCGCCGACGCTTATCGGCTGGCATGAGGTGCCGCTGGCGACCATTCTCTCCGATCGCTTCGAACTGCCGGTCCGGCTGGAGAACGACGCGAATGCGGCAGCCCTCGGCGAATGGCACTACGGAGCGGGTCGCGGCGCGGATTCGATGGTTTTCGTGACGGTCTCCACGGGTATCGGCGGCGGCGTGATCGCCAACGGCCGGACTTTGCACGGCCGGCGCGGCCTGGCGGCCGAGATCGGGCATATGACCATCACGAATGAAGGGGAGCGGTGCTTTTGTGGCGCGATCGGTTGTTTCGAGGCCGTTGCCTCGGGAACGGCTTTGGGGCGTCATGCAACGGCACGGACCCGGAAATTCGACGGCTCGCTGATGCGTGCGATTGCCAGCGATGGCGACGTCAGCGGGCGGCATGTCGTTGAGGCTGCACGAAAGGGCGATGTGCTGGCGATGGAATTGCTGGATGCGGAAGCGCGCTGGCTCGGCATCGGCTTTACCAATCTGCTGCATCTCTATTCGCCAGACATATTGGTAATGGGTGGCGGTATCTCGCATGGCTTCGATCTTCTGCAGGAAGTTGTGGTGGCGACCGTTCGCGAACGCGCCATGCCGGCTTATCGCGGGGTCCCCATTGTTGCCGCCCAGCTCGGGCGTCACGCCGGCCTGATCGGCGCGGCCAGCCTCATCCTCGGGCAGGAGACAGACATTGGCGCCAGTCCATCCATCGAAAGAAAGGAGGCCAGCAATGGCTAATCTCAAGCTGCGTGACGCCCGCAAGACCTATGGCGCGCTCGAAGTCATCAAGGGCATCGACCTGGATGTGGACGACCGTGAATTCGTGGTCTTTGTCGGCCCGTCCGGCTGCGGCAAGTCCACGCTCTTGCGTATGATCGCCGGTCTGGAGAAGATCACCGGCGGTGATTTGATGATCGATGGCACTCGCGCCAACGACGTGGACCCGTCGCAACGCGGCCTGGCGATGGTCTTCCAGTCCTATGCGCTCTATCCGCACATGACGGTCGCCGAGAACATGGGTTTTGCGCTGAAGATCGCAGGCGTTTCCCCGGCCGACCGTGATCGCAAGGTCAGGGAAGCTGCCGAGGTTCTTGAGCTCGCGCATCTGCTCGACCGTCGGCCGAAGGACCTGTCGGGCGGTCAGCGGCAACGTGTGGCCATCGGCCGGGCGATCGTACGCAATCCGAAGATCTTCCTCTTCGACGAACCCTTGTCCAATCTCGATGCCGCTTTGCGCGTCAACATGCGGCTGGAGCTGATGCGGCTGCATGAGCGGCTGGCGGCAACGATGATCTACGTTACCCACGATCAGATCGAGGCGATGACCATGGCCGACAAGATCGTGGTCCTGAACTCCGGTCGCATCGAGCAGGTCGGTTCGCCGCTTGAGCTTTACAACCGACCGGCAAATATCTTCGTGGCCGGCTTCATCGGCTCGCCGAAGATGAACCTTCTTCCGGCTGTGGTCGAATCGACCGGACCTCAAGGCATATCCGTCGCGCTGCCGGGCGGACACAGGATCACTGTGCCGGCCTTCGGCGGAACGGTAGGAGCCAACCTGACACTTGGCATCCGCCCTGAACATATCCGCATCGACCCGAATGGACGCTTCCCCGGCCAAGCAATGCTGGCGGAGCGGCTGGGCGGCCTCACGATCCTGCATGTGGATATCGGATCGAACCAGTCGCTTGTCGTGCAGACGGAAGGTACGGATACGACTCCGCTGCACACAGCTCTGTCTCTCGACATGGAACCTGCCGCTTGCCACCTCTTCGATACCGATGGCAGGCCGCTCGCCAGATTGAACTGACCTGCAGTTCCGAGGCGCCGTTGCTGCGTACTGATGCCTGGCAGAAAAGGGCAGAACTCCGTGGTCGGAAGACTGCGGAGTGGAATTTGTCGAGCCTGGATCAGCTCCCCACTCATATTCCCAATCAGACTTCCGCGCCCCGCCCGTCGCGAAAAAGTTCCTGATATCCTTGTCGGTGACATTGGAGTAGGGGTTGTTCGCAACGGTCTATCCAGTTGCATTGACTCCATCTCGCCATTGCATAATCTTGGTAGGCCATAATATGGTATCCGAAACTTGACCGTCCCTGCGGCAAGGGACGGAAGTTGACGTCTGAAACAGAGGTGTTGGAATGAATGATGATGCGCACGGCACGGCAATTCGCGTGGAGCGTCCGGCCAAGACGTTGCGCGAACTGGCGCTCGACAAAGTGCGGGAGGCGATCCTCAATGGCTATTTCCGCCCGGGGGATCGTCTGGTGGAGCGTGATCTCTGCGCCCAGCTTGGTGTAAGCCGCACGATCGTACGCGAGGTTCTGCGCCACCTCGAATCCGAAGGCCTCGTCGCCAATCTGCCGAACAAGGGGCCGATCGTCGCCCAGCTCAACCATGACGAGGCGAAGCAGATCTATGAGATCCGCGGCGCATTGGAAGGCATGGCCGCGCGTCTTTGCGCCGAGCAGCGCAATCCCGCCATTGCCGATGCTCTGGACAAATCCCTTGAGGACATCAGAAACAGCTACCGGGACAAGGATATGGCTGGTGTACTCGCCCATACCTCATCCTTCTATCAGACGCTTTTCAGCATGGTCGACCGCCACATCGCGTGGGGCGTCGTCAATCTTCTGACCGTGCGCATCAATCATCTGCGCTCGATGACGATCAAGACGCAAAATCGCGATGTTCAGGGGCCAGTGCAGATGGCGCGGATCGTCGATGCCATCCGGCGCGGAGACGGCGAGGGCGCCTTCCAGGCAGCCATGGAGCATGTCGCCAGCGCCAGCGCAATCGCACAGGCGGTTCTCTCAGGACGCCAACCGATCGATTGATCCGGTACGCCGCTCCTTGCCGATGTACGGCGGCATCGCACCTAATGCCATCTCGGCGACCTCACCAAATTAAAGGCACCCTCACGATGCGGGCTTGACTCTCCGCGGCGTTCGATGTGACGGTATGCCATAATCAATAATACAAAATTGGAACATCAAAAAAACTGGGAATGCAGTCGCAGCCTGCAGGCTCACCCAGAATATTGGCATGAAGATGATGGTTAGCATGCCATGATCAATCACTTTCGCTTTGATGAATAAGCATCTGTTATAATTACATTTTCTTTCTGTTCACTTAAGTTTTCCGCTCGTTTGCGCGAAGCCGCTTGACAGTTTTGTATTATGGCATACCATCATACATAACCTAGAAAAACGAGCGCAGCCATGACCTTTCAAATCCGTAAAACCGTCCTGCAGATCGAAACCACCTTGGTTGAAGGGGGCAAAGCAGCGCCCACGCCTCTGAAGCTCTTTTCGGCCTGTGCGATCGTGAAGAACCCTTGGGCCGGTCGCGGCTTTGTCGAGGATCTGAAGCCCGAGATCCATGCCGCAGCGCCGGTTCTCGGTGAGTTGCTCACCAGCATGATCATCGAGGCGGTCGGATCGGGCGAGGCCGTCGAAGCCTATGGAAAATCGGCAGTGGTCGGCCTAGACGGCGAGATCGAACATGCGTCTGCACTGATCCATACGCTGCGTTTCGGCAATCATTATCGCCATGCCGTCGGCGCCAAGTCCTATCTCGCCTTCTGCAATACGCGTGGCCCGGCCAACGCGCCGATCATGATCCCGCTGATGGACAAGAATGACGAGGGGCGCCGTTCGCATTATCTGACGATCCAGACGTCGATCGCCGATGCTCCCGCTGCCGACGAGATTGTCGTCGCACTCGGCGCTTCCGTCGGCGGCCGGCCGCATCATCGTATCGGCGACCGCTATCAGGACCTCAAGGACCTGGGGCAGGACGTCTCAAATCCTGCCGGCGTCTGACGGATTGGGCGCGGAGATGTCGACGATGGACACCATAGCGCAGAGCAAAGCCAATGTCCCCGAGGCAGAAGGATTGCCGCGTAAGATCACGGCAGGCGGGACGGCCTACCACGAGGTGGGCATAGGCGAGCCCCTTGTTCTCATTCACGGCGTCGGCATGCGCCTCGAAGCCTGGCTGCCGCAGATCGCTGCCTTTTCCGGGAGCCATCGCGTCATCGCCGTCGACATGCCTGGCCATGGCGAAAGCAGATCGCTGCCTGCCGGCAGCCGCCTGGAAGCCTTCGTCGACTGGTTCGGCGGCTTCCTTGATGAGATGGCGCTCGACGCTGCCAATGTTGCCGGGCATTCGATGGGTGCGCTTGTCGCCGGTGGTGCCGCGGCAACCTTCGGTGAGAGGATCAGGCGCGTCGCCTATCTCAACGGCGTCTATCGCCGTGATGCGGAAGCAAAGGCGGCGGTCCTGGCACGCGCAGCGGCAATCCCGGTGACCGGCGTCGACAAGGAAGGGCCGCTTCTGCGCTGGTTCGGTGACGATGCGCAAAGTGCGACCGCCCGGGAGTTGACCCGCAACTGGTTGGGCCTCGTCGATCCGCAGGGATATGCGACAGCCTATGCGGCATTTGCCGGCGGCGACGAAACCTACGCCGATCGGTGGCCGCAGGTGCGGGTGCCGGCACTATTCCTGACTGGTTCGGACGATCCCAACTCGACGCCGCAGATGGCCGAGCAGATGGCGGCTGCCACCCCGAGAGGCTGGGTCCGGATCGTCGAAGGGCATCGTCATATGGTGAACCTGACGGCACCTGAGATCGTCAACGAATTGCTTGCTGAGTGGCTTTCATGCGGGGAGGACGCAAGATGACGGCGCAAAATATCGATGCAAGGGCGCTGCGCGACGCCTTTGGCGCATTTCCGACCGGCGTCACGGTCGTGACCGCGCAAGATCACGCCGGTCTGCCGATCGGCTTCACGGCCAACTCCTTCACCTCAGTCTCGCTCGATCCGCCGTTGCTTCTGGTCTGCCTGGCGAAGACCTCACGCAACTTCGCGACCATGACGAGCGCGAAGCATTTCGCTATCAATGTTCTGTCGGAAGCGCAGAAAGATATCTCCAACACCTTCGCGCGTCCGGTTGAAGACAGGTTCGCAACTGTCGAATGGAATGCCGCCGCCGACGGCTGTCCGATCCTTGCCGATGTTGCCGCCTGGTTCGAATGCGGTATGGAGCAGGTCATCGATGCCGGCGACCATGTCATCCTCATGGGACGCATCGCCTCCTTCCACAACAGCGGCCGCAACGGTTTGGGCTATGCCCGCGGCGGTTATTTCACGCCGATCCTCGCGAGCAAGGCAGTTTCGGCCGCAACCGAGGGCAATATCGAGCTCGGTGCCGTTCTGGAGCGCGATGGCGAGATCCTGCTGCTCGGAGAAGACATCTTCGCACTGCCGAGCTGCGAGGGAAGGGAAGGGAGCCCGACCGAAATTCTATGCGACTACCTGCAAGAGCTGACCGGGCTTTCAGTGACGATCGGCTTTCTCTATTCGGTCTATGAAGGCAAGAGCGATGGCAAGCATCATATCGTCTACCGCGCCTTCACGTCGCAAGGCGAGCCGCGCGAGGGCAGGTTCTTCAAGCCGGACGCTTTGACCAAAACCCGCTTCAAGACGAGTGCGACAGCCGATATCGTCGCTCGTTTCGCACTGGAAAGCCAGATCGGCAATTTCGGCGTTTATTTTGGAGACGAGACCTCCGGTACGGTCCGCCCGGTCTCGACGAAGGTGGCACGAGCATGAAATTCTCTCTCTTCGTTCACATGGAGCGCCTCGATGCGAGCCAGAGCCATAAGAGCCTCTACGACGAGTTCGTCGCGCTCTGCGAAATTGCCGACAAGGGTGGCATGCACGCCATCTGGACGGGCGAGCATCACGGGATGGATTTCACCATCGCTCCCAATCCTTTCGTGACGATCGCCGATCTGGCCCGCCGCACGTCGCGGGCGAGACTAGGCACGGGAACGGTGATCGCGCCTTTCTGGCATCCGATCAAGCTTGCCGGCGAAGCGGCCATGGTCGACATCATCTGCGACGGCAGGCTCGATATCGGCATCGCCCGCGGCGCCTATTCCTTCGAATATGAGCGTCTTTTGCCGGGGCTCGACGCCTGGGGCGCCGGCCAGCGCATGCGCGAGCTGATCCCTGCGATCAAAGGCATCTGGAAGGGCGACTATGCCCATGACGGAGAATTCTTCAAATTCCCCGCGACCACCTCGGCGCCGAAGCCGCTACAGGAGCCCAATCCTCCGATCTGGGTCGCCGCACGCGATCCGAACTCGCATGAATTTGCCGTCGCCAACGGCTGCAATGTTCAGGTGACGCCGCTCTGGCAAGGAGATGACGAAGTCGAGGCGCTGATGGGCCGTTTCAACGACGCCTGCGCTAAGAACCCTGATATCGACAGGCCGAAGATCATGCTGCTACGCCACACCTATGTCGGCTCCTCGGAAGCCGATATCGCTGAGGCCGCCCACGAGCTCAGCGTTTACTACAATTACTTCTTCGCCTGGTTCAAGAACGAGAAGCCGGTCCATCAGGGCCTGATCGAGCGCATTCCCGATGAGGATATTCGCGCGAATGCCATGCTGTCGGATGCGGTCATGCGCAGCAACAATGTCGTCGGCGACGCCGCGACGGTGATTGCGCGGCTGAAGGCCTACCAGGCGATGGGCTATGACGAATATTCCTTCTGGATCGACACCGGCATGCCGTTCGAGCGCAAGAAAGCCTCGCTCGAACGTTTCATCGCCGAGGTCATGCCGGCATTTGCGGAGTGAACCCCATGCAGCGCTTCCAGTATTATATCGATGGCGAATTTCTGGACGGGGAGGCCCGCTATCCAAGCGTCGATCCGGCCACCGGCCTGATCTGGGCCGAGATGCCGGAGGCGCGCGAAAGCGATGTCGATCGCGCCGTCAATGCCGCCGAAACGGCGCTTTATGACGGACCCTGGGCCAAGACCACGGCAACCCAGCGCGGTAAGCTGCTCTATAAGCTCGCCGATCTCGTCGCGGCCAATGCCCAAAAGCTCGCCGAACTGGAAACCCGCGATACCGGCAAGATCATTCGCGAGACTTCGGCGCAGATCGCTTATGTCGCCGATTACTATCGCTACTATGCCGGGCTCGCCGACAAGATCGAGGGATCCTACCTGCCGATCGACAAGCCCGACATGGATGTCTGGCTCCGCCGCGAGCCGATCGGCGTCGTCGCTATGATGGTGCCGTGGAACAGCCAGCTCTTTCTTTCCGCCGTCAAGATCGGCCCGGCATTGGCGGCCGGCTGCACCATGGTCGTCAAGGCATCGGAGGATGGGCCGGCGCCGCTTCTGGAATTCGCCCGTCTCGTTCATGAAGCAGGCTTTCCGGCCGGCGTCGTCAACATCATCACCGGTTTCGGCCCGTCCTGCGGCGCGGCTCTCGGGAGGCATCTGAAAGTCGCGCACGTTGCCTTTACCGGCGGCCCGGAGACGGCGCGCCATGTCGTGCGCAACTCTGCCGAGAACCTTGCCTCGACATCCCTGGAGCTCGGCGGAAAATCGCCCTTCATCGTCTTCGCCGATGCCGATCTTGAAAGCGCCGCCAATGCCCAGGTTGCCGGTATTTTCGCAGCAACAGGACAAAGCTGCGTTGCCGGTTCCCGCCTGATCGTCGAGCGCAGCGTCAAGGATGCTTTCCTGTCCATTCTCAAGCGCAAGGCGGAAGCGATCCGCATCGGCTCGCCGCTCGAAATGGCGACCGAAGTCGGCCCGCTCGCCACGAAGCGGCAGCAGGATCATGTGGCAGCCCTTGTCGAAAAATCCGTCCAGAGCGGCGCGCGTCTCGTCACCGGCGGGCAGAGGCCAGACGGCGAGGGCTATTATTTCCCGCCGACGATCCTCGATTGCGACGCCGTCGCTTCGCCGTCGCTCGCCGAGGAATTCTTCGGCCCGGTTCTCTCGGTCGTCTCCTTCGACACCGAGGCCGAGGCGCTGAAGCTTGCCAACGACACCCGCTATGGACTGGCCTCCGGCGTCTTCACCCAGAATCTCACCCGCGCCCATCGCCTGATGAAAGGCATTCGCGCCGGTGTTGTCTGGGTCAACACCTATCGCGCGGTATCGCCGATCGCGCCTTTCGGCGGCTTCGGTCTTTCCGGGCAGGGCAGGGAAGGCGGGCTGGCGGCGGCGCTCGACTACACGCGCACCAAGACGATCTGGCTGCGCACGTCAGATGATCCGATCCCCGATCCTTTCGTCATGAGGTGACGCCGATGTTCTACGAGATCCGCACCTACAGGCTGAAGAACGGCACGATCCCAGAATATCTCAAGGTCGTCGGGGAGGAGGGGATTGCCATCCAGAAAGCCCATCTCGGCAATCTGGTCGGCTATTTCTATTCGGAGATCGGCACGATCAACGAGATCGTCCACATCTGGGCCTATGCGAGCCTCGACGACCGCGAGGCGCGACGCCAGCGACTGGCTGCCGACCCTGAGTGGCAAGCCTTCCTGCCCAGGATTCGCGATCTGATCGAGGTGGCGGAGAACAAGATTATGAAGCCGGCCAGCTTTTCTCCCGCGGGATGAGCGGGCGGCCGCATAAGGCATGACCTGAAAGACTGCAAAAACAAGGACAAGGGAACATGAAAGCAAAAATTGCACTCGCGGCCTTTGCCGCAATGATGGCCGCATGCTTGCCCGCCAAGGCCGATACCATGGTCTTCACGAGCTGGGGAGGGACGACGCAGGATGCGCAGAAGGTCGCCTGGGCGAACCAATTCACCGAAAAGACCGGCACCGGCGTCATGCAGGACGGCCCGACAGATTACGGCAAGCTGAAAGCCATGGTCGAGGCGGCTCGCGTGACCTGGGACGTGGTCGACGTCGAGGGCGATTACGCCGCACAGGCCGGCAAGAATGGTCTGCTGGAGAAACTGGACTTCTCCGTCATCGACAAATCCAAGCTCGATCCGCGCTTCGTCAGCGACTATTCGGTCGGCAGCTTCTACTATTCCTTCGTGATCGGCTGCAATGCGGATGCCGTCAGTGCCTGCCCGAAGACCTGGGCCGATCTCTTCGACACGAAGAAGTTTCCGGGCAAACGCACTTTCTACAAGTGGTCGGCGCCCGGCGTGATCGAAGCCGCCTTGCTGGCCGACGGCGTTCCCGCGGACAAGCTCTATCCGCTCGATCTCGATCGCGCCTTCAAGAAGCTCGATACGATCAAGTCTGATATCGTCTGGTGGTCGAGCGGCGCGCAGTCGCAGCAGCTGGTCGCATCGGCGGAAGCGCCGTTCGGCAGCCTGTGGAACGGCCGTATGACCGCGCTCGCCAATAGCGGTGTCAAGACCGAGACGTCGTGGAGCCAGAACATCACGGCAGCCGATTCCCTCGTCATTCCCAAGGGCGCTCCGAACCTGGAAGCGGCGATGAAGTTCATCGCGCTTGCGACGTCCGCACAAGCGCAGGCCGATATGGCGAAGGCGACGGGATATGCCCCGATCAATGTCGGTTCGGCGAAGCTGATGGATCCGGAAACGGCCAAGACCTTGCCGGACCAGCAGACCGCCAGCCAGGTCAATGCCGATATGAATTACTGGGCCGAAAACCGGGATGCCATCGGCAAGAAGTGGTACGCCTGGCAGGCACAGTAAGCTCCAGGGAGCTGTCAACAGCACCGCGGACCGATGTCCGCGGTGCGGCAATACGAGGTGCGGGCCTGCATGGCAGCTATGGCTGCCTGGCGGTGCCCACGGTGGGAAAGGATTGCCATGTCGACATATATGGACGTTGCGGACGGGACCGCACCGACGCGCAAGGCGGCGAGGCCTACCGGCTTTGGACAGGTGGCGCCGGCACTGATCTTCATCGCGATCTTTTTCGCCTTTCCAGTCGTAGCGCTTCTTCTGCGCAGCGTGATGGAGCCGACGCTCGGGCTCGGCAATTATGCCGAGTTGCTCGGATCCGCAACCTATCTGAAGATCTTCGCCAATACTTTCATCGTCTCCGGTCTGGTCACCATCATATCGTTGCTGATCGGCTTTCCCGTCGCCTGGACGCTGGCGATCATGCCTGCGAGACTGGCCTCGCTGGTATTTGCGATCCTGCTGCTGTCGATGTGGACCAATCTGCTTGCCCGTACCTATGCCTGGATGGTGCTGCTGCAGCGGACGGGGCTGATCAATAAGATGCTTGTTGGTATGGGGCTTATCGACAAGCCCCTGGCGCTCGTCAACAACCTGACCGGCGTCACGATCGGCATGACCTATATCATGCTGCCCTTCATCGTCCTGCCGCTCTATGGCGTCATCAAGAAGATCGACCCGGCGGTGCTGCAGGCAGCTGCTCTCTGCGGTGCGAACCGCTGGCAATGCCTCACCCGTGTTCTGCTCCCCTTAGCTGCTCCCGGCATGATGGCGGGTGCGCTGATGGTTTTCGTCATGTCGCTCGGCTACTACGTCACCCCGTCGCTGCTCGGCGGCACGGCGAACATGATGCTGGCGGAACTTATCGCCCAGTTCGTGCAATCCCTCGTCAATTGGGGCATGGGCGGAGCGGCGGCCTTTGTCCTGCTTGTCGTCACGCTGTCGCTCTACGCCGTCCAACTGCGGCTGTTCGGCGTACAGAATACGGGAGGGCGCTGAGATGCTCCTGAATTTCGGCCAGCTCGGCTGGTGGAAGTATGTGCTTCTCACCATCACTGTTCTGACAGCTGCCTTCCTGCTGCTGCCGATCCTGTTCATCGCGGCACTGTCATTCGGCTCGTCGCAATGGTTGATCTTTCCGCCGCCGGGCTGGACCCTGCGCTGGTACGGCGAACTGTTTTCCGATCCGCAATGGCTGGAGTCCGCCTGGACGAGCTTCAGGATCGCGGCGATCGTCACGGTGCTTTCGGTCGTGCTCGGGCTCGTGACGTCGTTCGGCCTCGTGCGCGGCAAGTTCCTGTTTCGCGATGCGCTGAAGGCGCTGTTCCTGACGCCGATGATCCTTCCGGTCGTCGTCTTCGCCGTTGCGCTCTATGCCTTCTTCCTACGGATCGGGCTCGGGGGAACCCTGATCGGCTTCGTCCTTTCCCACCTCGTCCTGGCCTTGCCTTTTTCCATCCTGTCCATCTCAAGCGCGCTCGAAGGCTTCGACAAGTCCATCGAGGATGCGGCGGTGCTCTGCGGTGCTTCGCCGCTCGAGGCAAAGATCAGGGTAACGCTGCCTGCCATAAGCCACGGGCTCTTCTCCGCGGCAGTCTTCTCGTTCCTGACATCCTGGGATGAGGTGGTCGTGGCAATCTTCATGGCGAGCCCGACGTTGCAGACATTGCCGGTCAAGGTCTGGACGACGCTGCGGCAGGACCTCACCCCGGTCGTGGCTGCCGCCTCCACGCTTCTCATTCTGTTGACGGTCACTTTGATGGCGCTGGCCGCGATCGTACGCAAGGTTTTGAAATCATGAGCGAATCCTTCCTGAAAATCAAAGGCATCCGCAAGGAGTACGGCCCGGTCGTCGCCGTGCATGATGTCAATCTCGACGTCCGGCGCGGCGAATTTCTGACCTTTCTCGGACCTTCCGGCTCGGGCAAAAGCACGACGCTCTACATATTGGCCGGCTTCGAGAACCCCACCAAGGGCGACATCCTGCTGAACGGCCGGACGCTGCTGTCGACGCCTTCGCACAAGCGCAATATCGGCATGGTCTTCCAGCGCTATACGCTGTTTCCGCACCTGACCGTGGGCGAAAATATCGCTTTTCCGCTGAAGGTTCGCCGCAAGTCGAAGGCCGAAGTCGACAGCCGGGTGAAGGAAATGCTGCGTCTCGTCAGGCTCGAGGGCTTCGAGGATCGCAAGCCGGCACAGATGTCCGGCGGCCAGCAGCAGCGTGTCGCGCTTGCCAGGGCGCTCGCCTATGATCCGCCGGTGCTTCTGATGGACGAACCGCTGTCGGCGCTCGACAAGAAGCTTCGCGAGGAAATCCAGCACGAGATAAGACGGATCCACCAGCAGACCGAAGTGACGATCCTCTACGTGACCCACGATCAGGAAGAGGCGCTGCGGCTCTCCGATCGCATCGCCGTGTTCTCCAAGGGCGTGATCGACCAGATCGGCACCGGGCCGGAACTCTACGCCAATCCGCGCACCCGCTTCGTCGCCGAATTCATCGGTGACAGCGATTTCATCTCCTGTCATCTGTTGTCATCGGACAATGGACAGGCGACCATTTCACTCGGCGACAAGGCGATCTTCGAGCGCATCCCGGTCCATGGCCGGGCGGCCACGGGCGGCAAGGCCGCGCTGATGCTGAGGCCCGAGCGCATCCGGCTCGGGCGCAGCAACGGGGCGGGCAAGGGCCTCAGCGCCACCGTCAACGACATAACCTTTCTTGGCAACAACGTGCACGTGACGACACAGATTTCAGCCAACGAGACCTTGTCCGTTCGCTTGCCTTTCGGGCATGAGGCCATCTCGGGCCTCAGCCGTGGTGATCATGTCAATCTGGAATTCGACCCGGGCGCTGCTCACGTCTTTTGCTAGAGTTGGCAAACAGCAGCGGCCTTTTACGCCGCTCTTGGCAACAAAGATTTCAGGTTAGCGTCGGCCGCCAGCGCATCGAGTGGCGGCACGACCTGCCTTGCGATCAGCATCTCGCTCAACTTCATGTCCCTGGCGACCCTATTGCCGTAACCCACGCCGCTTGCGGCGACCAGTCTCTGTCCGTCATCGAGATGGAACAGGATGAAGGCGCCATCGCCCAGGTCTCTTCGGACTACGGTGCGTCCTTCATCGACAAGTCCAGCGATCTGAAGGGTATGATCGAACTGATCGGACCAGAAATAGGGAACGGCATCATAGCCACGCGCAGCGCCCGCCAAGTTCGCCGCGGCAAGAATGCCCTGATCCTGCGCATTGCGCCATGCCTCCAGCCGAAGCCGGCGTCCCCCATACAGCGGGTGCGGAAACGAGCAGCAGTCGCCCGCAGCATAGATATCCGCCACCGAAGTCTCGAGGCGCTCGTTGACCGAGATCCCGTTGTCGACGGCTATGCCCGCCTGTGCGGCGAGCTCAGTGCGCGGCTGCGCGCCGATGCCGACCACGAGCACATCCGCGGTCACCTCGGTGCCATCGGCCAGACGGACGCTCACGCGCCGGTCGTCTGCGTCGATCTCGCTGACCGTTAGGCCGCATTTCACCACGACCCCGTTGCGACGATGCAGCGAACTGATCGTCTCCGCGATCTGTTCGGGTACGCCGCGCTTGAGAATGCGCTCCTGGGATTCGATCACCGTGACCCTTGCGCCACGGTTGCGCGCCGATGCGGCGACCTCCAGACCAATGAAGCCTCCTCCGAGCACCGCCACATGCATGTCGGCGCTGATCCAGGGGCGAAGCGCAAGCGCGTCGTTGATCGTCCTGAGATAGAGTATGCGCGCATTGGCTCGCACATTCGGCAATCGCCTGGGCGCGGCGCCCGTCGTCAACAACAATCTGTCATAGGCCAACGCACGGCCGTCCGACAGGATCACCTGCTTGCCGGTGGCGTCGATAGCGCTTGCCGACGCGCTGCCGATATGCCGGATCGCCCGTTCGCCCAACATGATATCGTTGAGAACGGTCGGCGCCTGCGGCGTTGCCTCGGCGAGCAGCATCTGCTTGGAAAGCGGCGGCCGCTCATAGGGGAGGTGAGCCTCGTCGCCAATGAGGGTAATGGCATGCGGGTAGCCGTTTTCTCGCAAGCTCAGAGCGGCACGCGCGCCGCATTCGCCCGCGCCGACGATGATGATGCCCGCATCGTTGCTCATGCTCCGATCCCGATCATGACGCGATCGCCCTCCAGCTTCACTGGATAGGTTTTCAGGCCGACGCAGACCGGCGCGCCGCGAGCCTCGCCGGTCTTATAGCTGAAACGGCCGTTGTGCTTTGGACATTCGATGGTGTCGTCCATGACAAGCCCCTCGGCCAGGTGGATCTTTTCATGGGTGCAAAGCCCATCGGTCGCGAAATATTCGTCATCCGGGCTTCGATAGATCGCAAAGGTTCGCCCGGCGTGATCGAAGCGGACGACGTCCTCCTGATCGATCTCCTCGGCTGCACACGCATCGATCCATGTCGTCATTTTCTGCCTCCTCGTTGCTGTCCGTCGGCGGCTTGCCGCCATGCACAAAAGATATCGTCTCGCTGGAGGAACATTCCGGCCTTGAACCTTGATCGCGCTCAGCTTTCTCCTCCCCCGAGCAATTTCGATCATGCGCGATATGACCCTTCACATTCCACGCCGATCATGATCATTTTTCATCAAGGAGAAGCAGAATGAAGAAACCTCGCTTGGTCGGCCTTGTGGCCGTCGCGCGTTTTCAACGAAAGGGGAAACGTCAAACCACAGGCGGCTGAGAACGTAGTGCCGGCGGCCAAGCGGCTGATCCAGAGCCTTATCTTGGCTGACATGATTGGTCATGCCGGAGCCTGCGAAAGGAGGGCCAGCAGGCTCCGGCATTTCCCGCCATCGACGACCTGAAGATCGGCGGCGGGGGGAGAACCTAATGTCGCATATGGAGCACACCACGCTCTTGGCAAGTCCTTGAGGTCGTTGCCCGGCCTGACTATTCCGGCCGGGCTTGGCCTAGTTCGCCGACCCTGAACGACGCGCCTGCTTGTCGGCATATTTCTTCGCCCGTTCCATGAAACGCTTGTTCATGCGGTCCTCTGCCTCCTTCGAGCCGTCGTGGAAGGTGCCGAACCATTTGTCGAGCGGGATGACGCCGTCGGCGTAATTGCACTCGAAGAACTTGTGATGCAGGTAGTGGTCGTAAGCATGCGTGTCGATGGCGGTGTCGTCCGCGATCACGATCTTGTCGAACCCCGCATGGCCCGGCGCTGGCGCAAGAGCTGTATGCGTCAGATGGAAGAGGACATGGATCGGACTGGAGGGCACGATCCAATGGATGAGCACGCCGGAGAAATAGAGGAGATGCTCGATGGGATGCATCGCCAGACCCGACCATGGCCCGGGATTGACGTTGTTATGATGCAGCTTGTGAACGGCATGATAGAGTGGCGGCCAGTGGATCAGGCGGTGAACGAGGTAGAAATGCAGATCGCGGAATGCCGGGATCAGCAGCATGATCGCCGCGCAATAGACCGGATGTTCGGCAAAATCGACATAGGGAATGATGCCGTTGGCGAAAGCCCAGAGGGTCAGGACTTCGAAGGCTGTCCAGATCGGCACGGCACTTGCGAATGTCCAGATCACGTTGTCGACGGTCTGATTGCCGAAGAGAAATGCGGAATTGCCCGTCGACGGCCACTTGGCGTTATATTTGAAGGTCGTTCCCTGCTTCTTTTGCATGTACAGGCGCAGATGAAAGGCGCCGAAGAACAGGAAGACGAGGGCGGCGTTGCGAAGGAGAAGATAGGCAATCCAACCCGGCGCGAAGGTCTTCATCGTTTCCATCGAGGGCGTGGCATAGAGCCATAGCAGCGTGCCGACGATCGCATAGACGGTATTCCAGGGCATCAGATAGCCAGGATAGCCGAAGAACCATTTCAGGAAGGCCATGGGCTGAGCCGGCCAAACGAAAACCGGCGGATATTTGAGGAGCTTGTTGGGTTTCCAGTCTCCTCGCTTGTCGCGCGTGCCGTAAAGTGTGTCGTCCATGGTGTTGCCTCCCAATTGCCCGAAATCATGCATTCAATGTCTCCGACACAGGTGCGGAACGACAGCAGAGATTTGATGAGAATTGATCATGGCCTGCAGCTCCGGGCGGGCTAATGGAGCCGGTTGGCTTCCGAGAGTATTTTGATGAAAAACCATCATGCCGGTGACTGCCGGCGCGTAAATGCATCCGCTTTGCAATGAAACGCATCGATGATCAAAACCCATCACCAAACGGTCTCGCAAAGACAGCGAATTCATGATCTGTGCAGTCCACTGGTACGGGAGGCATCATGCAGAACATGCTCATCTTTCAGTCGCTCTGGGCCATGGAGCGACGCAGCGCTGTTTATCCGGAGCAGACTCTCGAAGAGAACCTGGAGAGGATCGCCGTCGCCGGCTTCGACGGCATCAGCACCCATTGGTACGACCGCAGTTATGTTCGCCGGGTCGCAGGGCTGCTCAAGCAGCACGGTTTGCAGGCGGAAGGACAATGCTTTCCCAAGACCATCGACGATCTTAAGCCAGCGCTCGAGATCGCCGCCGAATACAATGTGCATCACATCTGTCTGCAACCCGATGTGCGATTGCGCCGCCTGGAGGATTGCGTCCCCCTGCTCGAGGGCTGGCAACGTCTTGGGGAGGAGGCCGGCATCGACGTCCTCATCGAGACGCATCGCGACCGGATGACCACCGATCTGTTCTTCACGCTCGATCTGCTCGATCGCCTGCCGGATTTGCGGCTGCTGGGCGATATCTCGCATTTCCTCGTCGGCCGGGAATTCGCCTGGCCGGTATCGGATGAAAATCATGCGCTCATCCATCAGATACTCGACAATTCATGGGCCTTTCACGGCCGGGTCGCTTCGCGCGAGCAGGTCCAGATCGAAATCTCCTTTGCGCATCATCGGCCCTGGGTCGATCTCTTCCTCGGCTGGTGGGAATACGGCTTCAGAAGCTGGCGAAAGCGCGCCGGCAGCAACGACACTCTCGCCTTTACTTGCGAGCTGGGGCCAAAACCCTATGCGATCACGGGGAGGGACGGGGAGGACACGACCGATCGGTGGGCGGAATCCCTGATGCTCATGCAGGAGGCACGCGACCTCTGGACCAGAACTGCCGGCTGATAATTTCGGGCGGAATACCTGCGCTATTCTGCATTCCAGATCAGATCACCCGCTAGAATTCTGCTGCAAACGACACCGGTTTTCGTCGCAAGCATGCACTGGCGAGGAAGTATCGCCGGTTAGAGTCCTCTCAAGGCGTTCGATTTTCACACATTGAGTACCGGCCCAGTTGCTTCGTCTGTGCGTCAAGCGAAACTGGATTGTCATGAATCCGCGCAGGAGTTTGTTCTTCGGTTCGAATACCGATGTCCAGTGCTCCGAAATTTCCAAACGAATGTCTTGGTTGATTGTGTCAGGCGAAAGCCTGGCCGCGCTTTGAGCGCGGGCGTCGCGATCTGCCGGGTTGTAGATTAGTTTCGGAACGGGGGCTTGAATGCGATTCTTGATTGAACGAAATTCGTGCGGTCCGTATTTTAGAAACCCGAACGCAAGCAATATGTGTAATCCTCTGTTTGGGATGGTGGTCTGGGGCATATTGATGAAACTGGCAACAATCTTCGTTCAGCTGGCGAGGGAGCCAAATGTCTTGCAATGTATATGAAATACCGCAGCCTCACGCGATCGGCTCCGAGGAGTTCATACGTTTGCGGGAGCTGTTTGATCGCTCGTTCAAGGCGGCTCGGATAGGTGTATGGGAATGCAGCTTGCCGGATCAAACGCTAAGTTGGACGGATACGGTCTATGAATTCTTTGATCTTGTTCCGCAAGCGCCATTGGCGCGGGACGAAATCGTCAAACTCTACACGCCAGAAACCCGCAAGCTGCTTAACGAGGCCCGCGATAGGGCAATTCGCACAGGTGAAGGCTTTACCCTGGACGCTCAGATAGTTACCGCAAAAGGTAACAACCGATGGATAAGAATAACCGCTTGTGTCGAGTTTGCGAACGGCACTGCCGCAAGAATATTCGGGGTGAAACAGGACATCACTGCCGAGAAGGCTGTGGTCGAGCAGCTTCGTCACTTGGCGGAACGCGATGCGCTCACCGGATTGAGTTCCCGGACCAGGTTTGAAACCTTCCTTAGTGAGATATGCGGAGCCGAGGGCCAAGGGGCGCGAGCCTTGCTCTTGGCGGATCTCGACGGTTTTAAGTCTGTAAATGATACTTTCGGGCATCAGGCCGGGGACGAGTGCCTCAAAGTTGCAAGCCGCAGGCTCTCGCGGGCGGCACCTCAGGCTGACATGATCGCTCGCATAGGCGGGGATGAATTTGCTGTCATCCACCCATGTTCATCGGTCGAAGATCTCGCAAAGATCGCGGCCCGGGTCGTAAAAGGCATGAATTGGACGATCTCAACTCCAACGCAGAACATTCGGATCGCTGCGTCCGTTGGAGCTGCCATAATCCTACCTGGTCAATCGCCCAAAGACATATTTGCGAAAGCGGACCGTGTCTTATACGAGGTAAAATCGGCAGGCAGGAACGGTTTCCGGATCATGTCACCTTCGCGACCGGCGTTGGAGAGCGCTGAAGCAACCTTGGACAGTAAGGTCTGTTCTGAGGTGACGGCGGGCGGAAGTTGATGCTTCCTGCACTTTATGGGCAGCTAGACTCTCTGCTTCTGCCGATGCAGCAGTTTTGGTTTTGAGGGGACCATCAGCTTTCCCAACACATCATTTCGAAACAACGTAACAGCGCCGTGCAAACTTAGGAACGGGAGTTGCCCAAGACGGCCGAACGGATATGCGAACGCGATAAGCCGAGATCATTGAGAACATGATCGTCCAACGTTCCGAGCTCGCGGATGGCTCGGCGATTTTCAGCGAACCGCTTAATTTTATCAAACACTCTCATCGTCATCTCCTTTGACTATGCCTGCCAGATAGTCAGTTCTTAGCCCAAATAAAATGCATACGCCTGCACATGAGGCATGCCGTCTTTGCAAGACTCGCATCGTTGCAGCCGCTTTCGCTATAAAGAAACGCTAGGGCGGCAGAATGGAGTTGTGTTGGTCATCCGCGTCTCTATGAACGTACTGGCATGACGAAGAGCCGCAAAAGCGGCACAAAGCCGGCATCGGATTTAGTTCCATAAGATAGATTATCTGATATTATGCTGTAGCCGGGTGGGTTCAAGAATGAAGTGCGACTTGCCTGTCGCGTCCAACAAAATGATTCCCCATCCCCTCGCTGGGAAAGATAGTTTGGAAAATCCAACGTACTTTTCCCTGGAAGCTTGCTCGTGAGTAATGAGCTTTATAGCGTAACAAGTTGAACAAACTTGACATTATTGGAGCGGCCGCGTGCATTGCGTGTCTCCGAGCCAAAATCGATTACACAGGCCTCCTAAAAGCTCCACCCTGCGATTGCTAATCGCTGATCGACATTGAGCTTTGGCCCGTTCAGAGGCGCACATGAACACCTGGCTGCCTCCTTGACACGTCTCACAGGCGGCTTCAGCATTCTTGTAAGTTCAATTGAAAAACCGCTCGATGCCTCACATTGACCTCAACGATCGCGGAGTGTTCCGCGCGTTCTGTCCCTGAGCTCCTCGGTTCAAGCCAACGAATTGGTGTAATGAGAGCGGCAAATCTAGTCAAACTGCTCGCCATGGCCGATCTGCCCGCGAACGGCGTCTGGCACTGGCGGTTCGTCGGCCGGATCGGGATCGACGGTGTTGTCATCCTTGAGAGACTGAGCTGCCTCGCTTAGCGCGACAGCGATCTCCTGAGTGCCCCATCCAGCTTCGTTTGCGGAGGCGATGATCTCTTCCAATACAGCCCTTGCGGCGACCTTCAATTCTTCGAAGCGCTGTCGTGGGTCTTCGGTTGTTGGCGAGGGAAACGGCATGGTCGACTCCTTTCGATGGCGGGGTAACACTTCAGACATCACACGGTTCCGATGGGCGTCTGGAGGGAAAGATGTCGGTCTCTGTTCTCACCGTCCGGTAGACTGTGAGTCGGAGCCGAGGCTGACCCCTCGTGACACGAGTCTAAGGCTTTGATCTACAGACAGAAAATGACAATTGGGTGGGGTCACGATCGGCGCCCGATGATGACCCCACCCATGTTATGGATTTGCCAGCAAATTCATGTAGTTAATGGCAGCCTGCGCGCGCCAAAGCCAGTGTTTTCGGCCGGCGATGGAAATCACCACCTCATCCAGGTGCCAGATGTCCCGGCAAGAAGGTCGCTTGCGGCGGAGCTGTTTTGCGTAGGCCGGCCCGAATTTCCGACCCCTTCGGAATCCCGCGCGGATCCGGCACCGGCGATCCATGATGAAACTCATCCCCTCGTCCATGCGGCAACGGAAACGCCACCCCGACACTTGCCACCTCCGCCGGCAGATCGGCGAGCCGATGTGCCACAAGATGCACGACCTCCCCTGCCCGCCGGATGCGTACATGGACGCGGATCATCCCGGCGCCGAGCACCACACGGCGGTATTTTTTGAAGGTTTTTAGCCAGACGAAGAGGTTGGCAATGCCGGTCTCGTCCTCGATGGCGATGAACATCACACCCTTGGCCGAACCGGGCCGCTAGCGAACGAGCACAAGGCCCCGCAGCCTCGAGAGCCATGTACCATCGCTGGCCCGCATCGCCTTGCGACAGGTGACGATACGGCCCCTCCCCAGATCCGCGCTCAGGAAGGAAAGCGGATGGCTGCGCAGGGTCAATCCGACATGACCGTAGTCCTCGGCCATCTCGCCATTTCCCAAAATCGAATACAAACGCGCTTGGGCAACCTGGATTTCGTGAAGATTGGGGACCATGGCATCTACCGTTCCAGAGGACCCTACCACGATTGCTTGTGACGGTTTGGCCTACTGCAGCAGCCGTAATAGCTTCCTGGTTCAGCATCATCATCCGCACTGCCTCCAAACCGCTGGCGGTCAGGCTACATCCCCTCCGGAAAATGCGCGTGCCTTGAGTTGAGTCAAAGCCAATGAATCCTAACTGCTATAATAAATGCATTACTACCTGCGTCTCGGCCGCAGCGAGCAGTTGTTCCGCGAACCTGAAGGAGAAGCATGATGGAAATCGAAGATACCAAGGGTGACCTGACCACGCGTAGCGGATTTCACTTTCACGTTCGGGGTGCCGAGCCGAAGGATGAAGCAATTGTCGCTGATTTTTTCAATCATGTGACACCAGAGGACGTCAGATTTCGTTTCCTATCCGGAATGAAATCCGTTTCTCATGAAAGGCTCGTTGAAATGACAAGCGCTGGCGATGCCAAGCGCGTCAATTTCCTTGCCTTTTCACCCGATCAGACTTTGCTGGCGGTGGCAATGCTGGCGGTCGGCAAGGATGCTCAACGCGGAGAGGTCGCGCTGACCATTCGTGAAGACTACAAGCATCAGGGTATAAGTTGGGAAATGCTCGCGCACATCTGCCGCTATGCGGAACGACATAATTTCAAAAGCATCGAATCCATAGAAAGCCGCGAAAACCATGCCGCAATCGAGCTGGAGCGCGACATGGCTTTCCAGGCCCATGACGACAAAGACGATCCTACGATCGTCGTGCTGCGGCGAGATTTCGGATGATGACCGTCGGTGTTCATCATCTACACATGGTTGATCGCCGTCATTGGATGTTCGAGAACAGGTGCCGCTCAGACAGCGGCGGGCTTGCCCCTTTGCCTTGATCCCGGCCAGAGATGACAATGCGATTGTCCACCGTTTCACGACTTGCTTCCGAAGTCACGAGCTGGGGCATGTCGCCGGTTGGCCAATTTTGGTGTCGTATCCGTTTTTTCCTTGCATTCGATCGCCGTCGAGAGGTCAAAATCTTGGAGACAAGGCAAAGACATATGGGGTTCCATTCGTAGGAACGATCGGACATGAAGAAGAGCGCCGGCATCCTAATGTATAAAAAGGCGCAGGACGGTATTTTGGTTCTGCTTGTCCATCCAGGCGGCCCATTCTGGCGCAAACGTGATGACGGCGCGTGGTCCATTCCCAAGGGCGAATACGGCGAGGCTGAAGCACCTGAAGCGGCCGCTCGACGGGAATTCGCCGAGGAAACAGGTTCCGCGCCTGAAGGTGCGCTGCAGCCTCTTGGCGAATTGCGCCAGAAGAGCGGAAAGACCGTCACCGCCTTTGCCCTTGAGGGGGTATTCGACACATCCTGCTTGCACAGCAATCTGTTTGAAATCGAGTGGCCGCCACGAAGCGGACGCTTCGAGTTCTTCCCCGAGATCGATCGTGCCGAATGGTTCACCCTTTCCGAGGCGGGCCAAAAGATCGTCGGCGGTCAACGTCCCTTCCTGGAACGTCTGGAGAGACTGCATTGCCCGGGCGCGCAAGGTACTGTCAGCCAGACGGACGGCAGGTGATGCCGCATTGTAGCTGCGGCCAACTCCGGGATCGTTGGCCAACATTCTAGCGGTGCTGTTTCCAAGCCTGCAAAAAATTACAACCGTCTTGACCAGGATCAAGGTTTGTCGCCGCCACCCAGTGTCCAGTGTCTCCCATAGATATTTTCGATCCTTAGGAGAAGACGATGACTTCGATCGGCATAAAGCTTGTCACCTCGACCGAGCCGGTGGCGGTTAGCAGGAAATTGCGGCTGGGTTCGTTAACGGCGTTAGTCATCGGCTCGATGATCGGCTCCGGCGTCTTCAGCCTGCCGCAGAACATGGCGGCAGGCGCCGGCCCGTTGGCCATCGCAATCGGCTGGGGGATTACGGCGATCGGCATGCTGGCGCTGGTCTTCGTATATCAGTCCCTGGCCACCCGCAAACCAGACCTTAACGTCGGCCCCTATGCCTATGCAAAAGCCGGATTCGGTCCATTTATCGGCTTCAACAGTGCATGGGGCTACTGGCTGAGCGCATGGATCGGCAATGTCTCCTATGCGGTTATCGTCTTCAGCGCGCTATCCTATTTCTTTCCGTCCTTCGGCGACGGAAACACCTGGCAGGCCGTGCTTGGTGCGTCCATCTTGCTGTGGTTGATTCATGCTATTGTGCTGGCGGGCATTCGTGAAGCGGCGGTCGTGAACCTTATCGTCACCGTCGCAAAAATCGCACCGATTCTATTGTTCATCGGCGTCGGCGTCGTCGCCTTCAAGCTGAACGTCTTCTCGCTCGATTTTACCGGTCTGGGCAACGCAAGCCTCGGCTCGATCACCACGCAGGTCAAGAGCACCATGCTGGTCACGCTCTGGGTGTTCATCGGCATAGAAGGCGCCAGCGTGTTCTCCGCCCGCGCCGAGCGCCGGCGCGACATTGCGACGGCAACGGTCCTTGGCTTTTTCACCTGCCTTGCTTTCTACGCGCTCGTGTCCCTGCTTTCGCTCGGCATTCTGAACCAACCTGAACTTGCTGCCCTGAAAAATCCTTCCATGGCTGGGGTACTTGAGGTGGTGGTCGGTCCCTGGGGTGCGGCTCTCATCAACATCGCGCTTGTCATCTCGGTGATCGGTGCCTTTCTGAGTTGGACGCTTCTGGCAGCCGAGATTCCCTTCGCGGCGGCGAAGGACGGGACCATGCCGAAATTCCTCGCCTCGGAAAGTGAACGGGGCGTCCCATGGGCCTCGCTCCTGATCACCAATCTTCTCGTCCAGGCGTTCCTTGTCGTTACCCTCTACGCCCACAGCACCTATCAGGCGTTGTTTTCCATCGCATCGACCGCGATCCTCGTGCCCTACATCTTCTCGGGCGCCTATGCCGCAAAGCTGGCCATAACCGGAGAAGGCTATGCACCGGACGAACAGCGAATAGCTCCGATGCTGGTCGGGCTTCTGGCAACGCTTTACGGGCTGTGGCTCGTCTATGCCGCCGGCCCGGCTTACCTGTTCATGTGTGCGATCCTCTATGCGCCGGGCATTCTGTTCTTTTTTCTTGCGCGTCGAGAAGCGGGGCAAAGACCCTTCCAGCCGTTCGAGGCGCTCCTGGCCGTCGCGCTTGTCGCGGTAGCCTTCCTTGCTGCCTACGAAATGTGGGCCGGCATTGTCAGCCCGTTTTAACAGGGATCAGCGTCATGAATATTCTTGGGGTTCATTCGGAAGTTGGTCGTCTTCGCGAAGTCATGGTTCACCGCCCTGACCTAAGCCTGCAGCGCCTGACACCGGACAATTGCAAGGCCTTGCTTTTCGACGACGTGCTGTGGGTCAAGCGTGCCCGGCAGGAGCACGACATCTTCGTTGATGCCTTGCGCGAACGCGGCGTGATTGTGCAGTCGTTGGGCGAATTGCTCACGGAAACGATGGCTTTGCCCAAGGCGCGCCGCTGGCTACTTGATCGCCGCGTCGAATCCGCGGTTGTCGGAGGTGACATGGTCGATGAACTGCGCGGCTGGCTGAACGAGATGCCGGCGGATCATCTGGCGACCTACCTCGTCGGCGGCATTGCTCGTGCCGAATTGCCATTCGAACCCCTCGGGCTGACCGGACGCACGCTGGCACCGCAGGATTTCGTGCTACCGCCGCTGCCGAACCAGCTCTTTACCCGCGACAGTTCCTGCTGGATCTATGGTGGCGTTTCGGTCAATGCCATGTATTGGCAGGCGCGACGGCCAGAGGCTGCAAATGTCGAGGCGATCTATCGTTTTCATCCTCGCTTCGACGCCGCCGACTTCACATTCGTCTCGCCTGAGAACCCGGTCACCGGAACCAGTCTTGAAGGTGGGGACGTCATGCCAGTTGGCGACGGGGTCGTCCTGATCGGCATGGGTGAACGCACCACCCCGCAGGCGGTCGGCGCGCTGGCCCGAAGTCTTTTTGCGGCTGGTATCGCAAAACGCATTATCGCGGCGCTGATGCCGCGCGATCGCAGCTTCATGCATCTGGATACCGTCTTTACCTTTTGCGACCGGGATCTGGTGACGATGTATCCTCCCGTCGTCGATCGGTTGCGGAGCTTCTCGCTGCGACCAGGTGATGTCGAAGGTTCGGTGGACACCCGGGAGGAGACATCTCCATTTACGGACGTGGTTGCGCAAGCGCTTGGATTGAAGAGCTTGCGTATCATTGCGACTGGCGGCGACCGCTACGAAGCCGAGCGCGAGCAGTGGGATGACGGCAACAATGTGATCGCCGTCGAGCCCGGCGTCGTCATCGCCTACGACCGCAACGTCTACACCAATACGCTGCTGCGCCGCGCAGGCGTCGAGGTGATCACCATCGAAGGGGCAGAACTCAGCCGTGGCCGTGGTGGCGGACACTGCATGACGTGCCCGATTGATCGCGCCCCCCTTTAGCTACAGAGGAATTTGTCATGCCTATCAATCTCCATGGTCGCAGCGTTCTGTCCCTCGATGATCTGGAAGCCGAGGAGATCCGCCATCTGCTGCGCCTTGCGGCCGATCTCAAGGTCGCAAAACTAGGCGGATACGAGGTGCCGCGCCTGACGCGAAAGAATATCGCACTGATCTTCGAAAAGGATTCGACCCGCACCCGAACCGGGTTCGAGGTGGCAGCCTATGATCAGGGTGCACACGTCACCTACATGGGTCCCACCGGCAGTCATATCGGCCACAAGGAATCGATGAAGGATACCGCGCGTGTTCTCGGCCGCATTTATGATGCCATCGAATATCGCGGTTTCGCGCAGAGTGCGGTCGAGACCCTGAAAACCTATTCCGGCGTGCCGGTCTATAATGGGCTCACCGACGTTTCTCATCCGACGCAAATTCTCGCGGATCTCATGACGATGCGCGAATTCACCCACAAGCACCTGTCGGACATGGTCGTGACCTTCCTTGGCGACGGGCGCGACAATGTGGCGATGTCGCTGGCGCTCGGCGCTGCCAAGGTCGGAATAGATTTTCGTCTCGTGTCGCCGACCGCCCTGTGGCCAGACCAAGCTTTTGTCGATCATGTGAAGTCGCAAGCCTGGAAAAGCGGTGGCAAGTTCGCTTTGATGGAACATGTCGGCTCCGGAGTGCTGGGAGCTGATTTTATCTACACGGATGTCTGGCTTTCAATGGGCGAGAATGAATCGGCTTGGGCGGAGCGCATCCGGCTTCTTTCTCCCTTCCGGGTCACCGCCCAGGTGATCGAGGCGACCGAAAATCCCTATGCGAAATTCATGCATTGTCTTCCGGCGTTTCACAACACCGAGACGGAAGTCGGTGCCCGCATCGCCAAGGAATACGGCATCGATTGCATGGAGGTGACGGACCAGGTTTTCGAGTCCCACGCCTCCATTGTCTTCGATCAGGCCGAAAACAGAATGCATACGATCAAGGCGCTGCTCGTTGCGACGATCGGAAGTTGAGATGTTGATCGTCGCAGCATTGGGAGGAAACGCGCTTTTGCGTCGCGGCGAGCCGATGACGGCTGAACACCAGCGGGCGAATGTCCGGCTTGCCGTCGCTGCCTTGGCCGAACTCATCCTTGCCGGTCACTCTCTGGTCATCACCCATGGCAACGGCCCTCAGGTTGGGCTCCTTGCCTTGCAGGCAGAAGCCTCCAACGGCAATGGTATTCCGTTGGATGTTCTCGGTGCCGAAACAGAGGGGATGATCGGCTATATGATCGAACAGGAGCTCGGAAATGTCCTGAAGAACCATCCAATTGCAACCTTGCTGACGATGGCACGGGTGGAGGCAGGCGATCCCGCCTTTTCACATCCGACCAAGTTCATCGGCCCGGTTTACGACGCGCCGACCGCCCGCCGGCTTGGCAGAGAGCGCGGCTGGAGAATCGCGCCCGACGGTGAAAGCTGGCGGCGTGTCGTCGCGTCGCCAAAACCCTTGGCAATCATCGAGGCCAAAACCATCGCCTTGCTCGTCAATCACGGCGTGACCGTCATCTGCACCGGTGGCGGCGGCATTCCTGTGATCGAACAGGCGGACGGCGGACTTACCGGGATCGAGGCCGTCATCGATAAGGATGCCGCCAGTGCGCTCCTGGCGCGACAGCTGAATGCCGACATGTTGCTGCTTCTAACTGATGTCGACGCAGTCTATCTGGATTACGGGACACCGAAGGCTCGAAGCTTGGGTCGTATTGCTCCGGAGATGTTATCCGGCGCGAGGTTTCCACCAGGCTCGATGGCGCCGAAAGTCGCTGCCGCAATCCAGTTCGCGGTGGAAATGGACAGACCGGCTGGCATCGGCAAGCTCGAGGACGCCAGCGCCATCGTCCGCGGCGAAAAGGGAACCTTGTTCGATCCGCATCTGTCGGCAAATGCCCGATCGGCTCGCTGACTTGGCCATGATGTAAAAGGGCTGGATCGCCCTCAAATCCCTCTAACGGCAAGGCGAGGCGAAATACCTGTGTCCGGCAATTTTGGCTGGCGCTGAAGCGGTGCGAAATCTGCGGGCGTGATGGTCTCCCTTTCAAGCAGAAGTTTTGCGCCGGCTTTCAGATTCTCGATGTTGGCCGAAAGCATCTCCTTCGCCATCTGGTATGCTTCGTCGATCATCCCCCTTATCGCCAGATCGACTTCCCGAGCGGTTGCTTCGGAATAGTCGCGCGGATGGACGCCGAGCTGATTGTCGTCGAGCCACTGTGCTCTTTGGGGTTCAAGGACCGCCTGGCCGACCGAGGCATTCATCCCGAATCGAGTGATGCTTTCACGCGCGATATCGGTGGCCTTGCCAAGATCGTCGGCGGCACCGGTCGATACCTCTCCAAAGACCACCTCCTCTGCCGCCCGACCGGCCAGCAAGGCGATCATGCGTTCCTTCAATTCACTCGACGTGATGAGAAAGCGATCCTCCGTCGGCCTCTGCAAGGTATATCCGAGCGCACCGATCGACCGCGGAATGATCGAGACCTTTTGAACGGGATCCGTCTTGGCAAGCGAAGTCGCGACCAGCGCATGCCCCATCTCGTGATAGGCAACGCGTTCCCTCTCGTTTGCATTGAGCAGCCGGCTTCGGCGCTCCGACCCCGCAACGACACGCTCCGTTGCCTGCACAAAGTCCTCGGTGGTGACGGTATCGCCGTGACGCCTGGTGGCGATAATGGCAGCTTCATTGACGAGGTTTGCGAGATCTGCGCCGGTAAAACCCGGCGTTAGTGCGGCGACGTCGTTTATGTCGAAGTCGGCGGCAACCGCGATCTTCTTGATATGAACCTTGAGAATGTCGGCGCGACCTTTTCGGTCGGGACGATCGATGACGATCTGGCGGTCGAACCGGCCCGCTCTCAGCAAGGCTGCATCGAGAACTTCGGGGCGATTGGTTGCGGCGAGCAGCACGATACCGACGCGCGGGTCGAATCCGTCAAGTTCCGACAGCAGCTGATTGAGCGTCTGCTCCTTCTCGTCGCCGCCGCCATAACCTGCAAGCGGGCTGCGAGCACGGCCGAGGGCATCCAGTTCATCGATGAAAATTATGCAAGGAGCAGCCTTGCGTGCTTGTTCGAACAGATCGCGGACGCGGGCGGCGCCGACGCCGACAAACATCTCGACGAATTCAGCGCCGGAGATGGAAAAGAACGGCACGTTCGCTTCCCCGGCGATAGCTCGCGCCAGAAGCGTCTTGCCTGTACCGGGTGGGCCGACCAACAGCACACCCTTGGGAATCCGCGCGCCGAGCCGACCATAATTATCCTGCTCCTTCAGAAAGGAAACGATTTCCTGCAGTTCGGCCTTGGCCTCGTCCGCGCCTGCCACGTCGTCGAACGTGACTCCGGTCTTGCGCTCCAGATAGACCTTCGCCTTTGATTTTCCGATGTTGATCAAGCCACCCACGCCTTGTCGGTCGATCATGCCGCGAAAGAAGAAGACCCAAATTCCAAGGAAGAAGAGCGTGGGCAGCGTCCAGGAGAGGATGGTTGTCAGCCAATTGCTGTCGGTGCCGCCGGAGACTTGAACCCCGGCCTTTTCGAAGGTCGCAGCAGCGGCTGGGTCCACGCGGTTGGATATGAAGAGCGTTTTGCCATCTTGGGGAACCTTGAAGACACCTTGGACCATCGTCTCAGTCAGCGTGACCGATTGCACCTTGCCGTCGGCCACCATGTGCATCAGGTCGCTGTAGGATATCTCGGCCGTGTCGCGATAGGCGAACCATAGCTGGAAAAGGCTGAGCAGCAGGAACGCCACGAGAAAATAACCGATGCTGAAGGTGTGTTTCCGGTCCATGGGTGCCTCCGGGCGTAGCGTATCGACACCTCATTGGTTTCATGCGGCCGCAGCCACGTCCTTGACACGGATCAAAGACCGGCTTGGCGCCTGGTGGTAGCTCTCTCAAGACGCTTTCCATGGCGTGCGGCCTTATTGGCCATCAGCTTGCCCAGCGTCATGGCCCCTTCGGAAAACCCCAGTTCACGAGATGACTATGGCCCAAGATCGCTTCGTCCCCGCAACATCACTTCGCCACGACCGGTCCGCAAATGACAATGTCGATCTCGGGCTGCGGCAATTTCTGCTGCAAGTCTATAATTATATGGCCGGAGCGCTGTGCCTGAGCGGCCTTACCGCATATCTGGCAATCGAGACCGGCTTCTATCAAAAGATCGCCGGGACTGGCTTCATCTGGTTGGTTATTTTCGCTCCGCTGGTGGCACTGCTGTTTTTGACCATCCGGCTGGAGAAGATGCCCCTCGCCTCAGTCATGGCGCTGTTCTGGATCTATGCTTGCCTGATGGGACTATCGTTCGCCGGCATTTTCCTGATCTACACCAATGAAAGCATTGTGCGGACCTTTTTCATCAGCGCAGCGATCTTCGCCGCCACGAGCCTTTACGGCTACGCCACGAAAGCCGATCTTTCGCGCTTTGGTTCCATTTTGACAATGGCACTCCTTGCAACCATTGTTGTCAGCTTCGCAAACATTTTGCTGGCCTCGACCATTCTGCAAATTGCCGTCTCGGCAGTGGCCGCCGTTCTCTTCGTCGGGCTGACTGCCTACGACACACAGCGCCTCAAACAGATCTATCAGGCCTGTTATCCGTCGGAGCCAACTGTGAAGATGGCGCTAATGGGCGCCCTCACACTTTACCTTGATTTCATTAACCTTTTCGTCTTGCTCCTTCAATTCAGTGGCGACAGGCGCAGATGAAGCTTCAAAGCGACGAAAGAAATCTGCGGCCGTCCAAGCGGCGGCAGGCGCGACCGCAAGACACCAACCCGCCGATGCGTGAAGACGGTCAGTCTGGTCGTAGCATTCGACATCGTGCCAACAGGAGCGAAAGATGGAAAAGCACAGAATCCCGAGAGACAGTTGGGTATTGGTTTGTGACGGCGTCAAGGCGCTGTTTCTGCGCAACGATGGCGACGCCGAACTCATCAATCTGATTCCAGTTGAGATCTACGGTGACAAAACAGCTTTTCAGGCGCCCGCCTCGGATCGCCCCGGTCGGATTTATCAATCACAAGGCCGATCGCGCAGCTCCGTTGAGGCGGTCGATCTGAAATGGCAGAGCGAAGAGGCGTTTGTGAGCGATGTCGCCCGCAGACTTGATCAACTGGTCCGCAACCGCACAGTCAAGCATTTGATCATCATCGCTCCGCCGAAAGTCCTGGGCGTCCTTCGAGCGCATTTGACACCGACGGTGCACTCCGTCGTCAAAGGCGAGGTAGCAAATGATTTCACCATGCTTCCCATTCCGGAAATTGAGCAAAGGTTGAAAGGTTGACCCCAGGATGCCCGCGATTGCAAAGATAGAAACCAGCTTTGAGGGACATCGTCCCAACGTTCTATGCGAATAGAATCGTGATGTTGACCCAAGACAATGCGCATCAGCGGGAATTCGGTGAGGATACCCTTCATCAAGGAGGCCTACCATGAGCTTTATCCCTTCCCAGACCTTCTCGGATTCTGCGCACCAAGCCGAAATCTGGGTCGTAGAGTTGTCAGAGTATCTCCATTGTGAACGGAATGAGGCCTACGATTGCCTGCGGTCCGTCCTGCACGCGCTTCGAGATTCAATGGATCTGAAGGCGATGGCCGATTTTTCATCGCATCTGCCGCCATTGATCCGGGGAATATTCTACGAAAACTGGCAGCCTCAACACGCCCAGCCGTGCTCAGATAGAATGGACTTCTTTGCAAGCATAGGCAGGCGGTCAGTGAAGCTGAACGACATTGGCGTCGAGCAGGCAGCACAGAATGTCTTCAAGTTGCTGGATCATCACTTGAGCCTGCCTGTAATTAAAAGAGTCAAACTGGCGATGAATCCTTCTCTCGGAACGCTCTGGCCCGAGCGCCCGCAGCAATCGAATAGCGCCGCGTAGCTTAAAAAGAAGAACACCGGCAAACGGCGATGTGAGAACCGAATAGGCTTGCCGCGCTCCCTTTATTCCGGCCGATTACGGCCGTGCGCTGTCATCTCATGCTCGCCAGGCGACGCAATCGGCGGACCGTCTCGCAGCCACCGGACTTCGCAGAGTTTCCAGCTTGGTTGCCTGCGACCTCGGCTGCTGCATCAAGCAGCTCCAAGGCATATGCTACCGCCGCATCGGTATCCTCGCGACAAAGGCTTGCGTTTGTGCAGCGCGCATCAAGGGCCTGTCTGATCCTGCTCTTGAGCGAGAGCATTCCGTTGCTACTGGAATAGGCCAAAAGCTCGTGGAGGCAACTTGTGGCGACAATCTCCGAGGCGATAAGCTTGCCCTCGACCTCTCCGAGTGTCGGAATGGCAAATCGCTGCCCTCCCCTTCTGCAATCGCGATCCGTCGTCAGCATGGTCTTACTCCTTTGCTGCTAGCTTCCACGTCCGTCTTCCTCAAGAGCTCTTTTAACGCGCCGAAGAATAACGGAGCGCGCCTTCCTGTCGGCGGTTTTACGCAACCGCTCCTCCAGATCGAGGACGATCGATTGATAGTCATTGTGCCAATCCGAATGGCCGACATCCTGGGGCACCAGGCGCGGCGGCGGCGCGACGCGTGCGAGCGATACGGCGGCTGTTTTCGTCAGGCTATAGCTGTCGTCGAGCGATGGTACGATGATGGTCGTGTCCGGCTTCCCGACTAACAGACGGGATTTCAAACTGTCGCGTGCGCCAGGCTCGCCGTGAACCAGAAACAGTCCTGATCGAATCGGCTCTCTGGCTTCTATCCAAGCTCTCAATTCGCTAGCGTCGGCGTGACCGCTATAGGCATCTAGTGATCGCACAGTCGCGCGGACGATGATTTCCTCACCCTGGATTTTTACGGTGCGCGCACCCTCTTCAAGAATTCTCCCAAGCGTGCCCGCTGCCTGGAATCCGACCAGCAATACGGTGCCTTCATCCCGCCAGAGCCAATTCTTGAGACGATGACGAATGCGACCGGCTTCACACATGCCGCTGGCAGCAATGATGATATGGAAGCCGCGAATGAAATCGATTGCTTTTGATTGCTCGGCCGTTTCCGTGAAACGCACGTTTTTCGCATTCAGCGCTTTGATCAGCAGGTCGCCATTGGGGATGGAATGTGCGTGCTGCTTGAAGATCGCGGTTGCGCGGGATGCTAGTGGAGAATCGATGACTATCGGACAGCGCGATATCTCGCCCGCATCCATGAGTACGTTGAGATCGGCGAGCAATTCCTGCGTGCGTTCCACCGCAAATGATGGGATCAGCAGGGCGCCGTTGGAATGATAGGCATTGAGAAGGATCTCCCGAAGTTGCCCGCGACGGGCGACGTCCGAGACTTCGTCTCGTTCCCGATCCCCATACGTGCTTTCACAGATGACATAGTCAAAGTCCTGCGGAGCATCTGGCCGGCCCTCCAACAACTTGTGCTGCGGACCGACATCTCCAGAAAACAGAATGCGGATCGGTCCGGTTTCGGTCGCCAACTCGATCTCGACCGAGGCCGAACCGAGCAGATGTCCGGCGTCCCAAAGCCGAAACCGCAGACCACCTTCCAATCTTTGCCATTCTTTATAGGCAACCGTTCGAAACTGCGTCATCGCGGCGCGCGCGTCTTCTGCTGTGTAAATGGGTTGCAACATGTCACGCGATCGGTGCCGGTTGCGGCGGTTCAGCTGCTCGACTTCCGATTCCTGAATATGTCCCGAATCTTGCAGCATGATCGAACACAGATCCAAGGTAGCCGGCGTACAATGGACGGCCCCCTCGAAACCGGCTTTGACCAGTTTCGGGATGAGGCCCGAGTGATCGATGTGGGCATGGGTCAGGATGACGGAGTCAATCAGAGCCGGTTCGAACGGGAAAGGCCGGTAATTCAACTCCTTTTCGGTCTTCGAACCCTGAAACATGCCACAATCGATCATGGTGCGAGCGCCGGCGTGCTCAAGCACGAAACACGATCCGGTGACCGATCCGGCTGCACCGTAGAAATGTAATATGGGGTCCGTCATCGGTTTTCCTCGTATGCGTCTCGACTTTAATGCATGCCGGATCGCCTTCGCTTTGATGAGGATCAAGGAAACGGGGATGCGATGGTGACTATCTTTGCCGACCTCCGAATGAGAAAGGCGATTAGACCATGTCCATCAAAACCGTCTTGTGTATCCTCGACGTCAATCAATTTAAAAATGACTTGAAGGGCGCCGTTGACTTTTGCCAGACACATGGTGCGCACCTAACCGCGCTGATCGTTTCAATGGGTGGCACGCCGCCCCACAGCGCATACGATGCTCTCTCCATCACCAAGCTCAACGAGCGACAACGTGAAATAGATAGTCTGACCGAGAAGGCATCCGATATCAGATCCCAGCTCAGCGGGAACATCGCATCTTATGACGTGCAGGAAGTCTATACGGAATTTCCCTGGGCTGACGAGGATATCGCGGACCGCGCCCTTTATGCCGATCTCGTCCTCATCGGTCCGCAGGCGGCCCGTAACGAGGAGCTTCAGCAAAGGGTAATCGATGGGGCATTGTTCCAGTCGCCGACGCCTGTACTTGTCAACGCGAGCGGCAAAACGCTTCAGTTTGCGTCAAAAGTAATCTTGCTGGCTTGGGATTCGAGCGAGGAGGCAGCGCGCGCCGCGCGGCAGTCGATCGATTTGCTGCAAGCCGCCGGAAAGGTGCATGTCACGATCGTCGATCCGCTTGCCCCACAGTCTGTCAACGGCAAGCAGCCCGGCGCGGATATCGCCGTCTTCCTCGCCCGGCATGGCGTAAACGTCGGTGTCGATTGCATTGCGAGCGGCGGCCGACTGGTCGATGAAACGCTGCGACAACACGCGGTCGATATCGGCGCCGACATAATCGTCATGGGAGCCTACAGCCATCTACGACTGCGGGAGCGCCTTTTCGGCGGAGTGACGCGATCGATGCTGGAAGACTCGGACATTCCGCTGTTTCTTGCGCATTAGCGACAGGCGCCGACGGCTTTCTTCGATGCTTGCCCGGTATTTCTCAATCGCCAGCGACCTCTCCGACCGATAGACTGCAAGAGACCCGGTAGCGATCGACCGTCGGCAGAAGTGCGACAACCCATCTCCCCTAGTCCCGGCGCACGGGGCCTGGATCCAGACGATTCGGACTCGCCCGCCAGTCATGACGGAGCCCCGCCAGACTTGGAGGGAGACGAGCCTCGTCGTCGACCCAACGCAATGACGCTGCATGATGGAATGAGGAGATTTGGTCGGGAGTGTGAGCCTCAATCGATTGTCTTCAAGGAGGAAATAAAGTCGTCCTCGAAGGCGACGTACATGCCTGGAATGAGCGGCAGGCGGCAGAGCAGGCCGCGTGGTCGGTTCCGGGCGTCGCCATCGTTGAAAATCACCTTCATGTGGGTTGACGCCAAAGGGAGGGGCGAGCCCCTCCCTTCCTGTGCCGCCGGCCCCCTTGATAACCCACAGCTGAGCCGCGACGGACACGGGATTGAGGCCAGATGGGTTAGCCTGCCTTGATCGCAATTTTCCGGTCATTCTTCTGCGCATTGGCTGTCTTCGGCAGAACGACCTTCAAAACACCATTTGCGAAGGAGGCATCGATCTTCTCGGCATCGACGCCGTCGGGAAGCTGGAGGC
This sequence comes from Rhizobium sp. SG741, assembly GCF_012275435.1. Taxonomy (NCBI): domain Bacteria; kingdom Pseudomonadati; phylum Pseudomonadota; class Alphaproteobacteria; order Hyphomicrobiales; family Rhizobiaceae; genus Rhizobium; species Rhizobium sp. SG741. The sequence continues at coordinate 13,788 of NZ_JAAZQP010000006.1, read as the reverse complement.
TGCGCTGGAACGATCCATAGCGCCGTTCGGAGAGGTAGTATTCCTTCTCCTTTTCCTCCTTGCTTTCATGCTTTTCGCCTTTGACCGTCAGGATGCCGTCCGCGAGCGTCAGTTCCACGTCCTTCGCATTGATACCTGGAAGCTCTGCCGTGAGCTCATAGGCCTTATCGGACTCGACGAAGTCGACGGCCGGCATGCCACGCGCGAAAGCATTCGGGAAACGCGCGAGTGTGCGATCGAAAAAGCCAGGGGTTAAGTCATTGAAGACGCGATCAATTTCCGATCGCAGGCTCTCGAATGGCGCCCAGCGCTCCATAGCGGGCGCCGCCTTCTTCTCCGTGCTCACGGGGAGCTTCCTTGCCATATCGGCCATATCATTTCTCCTCTTCGTTGCGAGGACCATTGGAGGACGACCTTGCCCCGGCCCTTTTCCAAATCGTCTTCGTAAGACGCGATATCATCAAAGACAGTGTTGCGACGTTGTTCATTGATCAGCATCAAAATGGCGCGCTGTCGCGCGTCCCGAGGCGATCGCGATCGTCATCTTGCCGGTCATGAAATCGATCGGGGCCCCCTTCGGGGCCGGACAACCTTGATCTTCATCAAAGCGGCGGTGGGGCAGCGACGCGATCATTATGTCAGCCTGTTGGAGGACACTGACATGAAACCGCAATTCCATCTGCCATTGATCACCTATCCCAGTGCCAGTTCGCTTTCCGTGGTTCAAAACGCAGTCGACTTGGCGCGACATCAAAAAGCAGATCTCACCGCGAGCGTTCTGCAGATCAAGACGCCGCTCGTCGGACAATCATCCCCATGGGTGGACGACGTTGAACGATTGAGTTCGCAGGCAAAGCGCTTCAGCCGCGACAGCGGTGTCGCATTGAGCGAAGCAGTGTGCGACTACGCCAACAAAGCAGACATAAGGGCCGTCATTCAGACATTCGAAGCGTCGGAGCCGCTGATCCCGGATACTCTGGTGGAAATCTCGCGCGCTTATGATCTCTCAATCGTCGAAGCGTCCGAGACCATGATGCCTTTGCTTGAGAACCTTCTGTTCGAAAGCGGCCGACCTCTCGTCCTGTTCCCTGCAAACCATGTTTGTAGCCGGATCGATATAGTAGCAATCGCCTGGGATGGGAGCGCGCCGCTGTCAACTGCGTTGACCGGGGCCCGATTATTCCTGGAAAGTGCTTCGAAGATCATCTTGATCTCGATCACCAACGAGGCTCCAATGAACGAGAAGGCTCGGGACCGATACGCGAATGTCCTTCGCAACAGCGGCCTGGATGTCGAAGTTGTCGTTGCTCGTGCAAATGGCGAAGAGGTGGCCGTTGCTATCCAATCGGCCGCCAGAGCCCTTCACGCGGATCTGCTTGTCGCCGGTGCCTACGGGCATTCCAAAATGCGTGAATTGGTCCTTGGCGGCGTCACCCGATCATTGCTGGCCGATCTCGAAATGCCGGTTCTTGTCGCTCACTGATCAAGCAAATGGAAGGTCGGTAAGGCGTTTACTCCTCCATGCCGGCTTGACGCTTGGCACTCAACCCATTCCCCGCAGCCAACGCGTTCAGACGATCGCCTGTTGACAAAGGTCAAGGCGCGCGCGCCGGGCAATGGTTAGCAAAGCATCAGAGGTGAACGCTGATGCCCACTGAAACTGACGAAACCACCAAAAACTCCGCGGAGAAATCGATTGAAACCGCCGTCAACAAAGCGGAGGGGATCGATCGACAGAGGGATATCGCGACAATGAAGATCGCACCCGCCCCCGATGGATCACCGCATGATCCAATCACTGGACGAGCTGCAGATCATAGGGCTGGAGAGCGAATGCGTCGAAACCGTCGCTTGGCTGTGGGTGTCGCGATCATCGTTGCAATGGCCGGTTTAGGCTTCTGGTATCGGCAGCCGCTCCAAAATGCCCTATTCGGTCCCTCCCTCGCAGTTGACCACATCACGATCTCCGGCAATATCGAAGCACATCAGAGCGTCCTGAGTTTTACCCAAGTACAGGCTCCGATCATTGAGCTTCCTTTCGACGAAGGGGCGCGTGTCGAGGCTGGCACGGTGCTCGCACGGATCGATGACCGTCTTTATCGACAGCAGCTGGCAATAGACCACACCAATCTCAACGTCGCGATTGCCCAGGTCAGTGTCAACCAAAGTAATCTCTCGGCTGCCCAGCATAGCGTTGTGAGCGACACATTCGATCTTGCCGAGAAACAGCGCGACTTCGCTCGCGCGGAAACTCTGGCAAAGAGTGACGTTGTCTCGCAGCAGACACGAGATCTCGCATTGACCGCGCAACAGCAATCTTCAGCGCTTCTTTCGCACGATCAAGCCCTGGTCGGTGTGGCAGAAGCCAACGTCCGGCTCGCTACGGAAAGCGTCGCGACAGCTGAAGCGAGGATCAAGCTGGACGAAATGACTCTAGCCTACGCCACGCTTCGCGCCCCTTTCACCGGAGTTGTCGCCGTTCGCGAAGCCGAACTCGGTCAACTTGCCGCTCCGGGCGTCGCCATCCTCACACTTGATGACCTCGATCACATCTGGCTTCGCGCTTATGTGAACGGTCCCGATATTGGCAAGGTGCGGCTGGGTGAAGCGGTAGACGTCGTCACCGATACCTATCCTGCCAAAATCTATAAGGGCCGAATTAGCTTCATCTCCCCTCAGGCTGAGTTCACGCCGAAAACCGTCGAGACCCACGCCGAACGCATCACGCTTGTCTACCGGATCCGCATCGAGATCGACAACCCGACACATGAATTGCTGCCAGGCATGCCGGCCGATGCGACCATTTCTCTCCTGGCGTCAGGCCAATGATCGGCGCGGCAACCGACATCGCTGTCCACGTGCAGGGCCTCATTCGCCGTTTTGGCTCGCTGTCGGCTGTGAGTAACGTCAACCTCGACATCGCGCGTGGCGAGATATTCGGGCTGGTTGGGCCGGACGGTGCCGGCAAGACCACCATCATGCGCGTGCTCGCCGGTGTGCTGCGTCCGAATGCCGGCACAGTCACCATCGAGGGTATCGACGTCGTTTCAATGCCGGAGCTGGCCAAATCGCAGATCAGCTATATGCCGCAGCGCTTCGGGCTTTATGAGGATCTGACCGTTGCCGAAAACATCTTCTTCTATGGGGAGCTGTTTTCCGTTCCGCGGGCGATCCGCCGAGAACGTACCGAGGCACTTGTGGATGCAGCCGGCCTTCGTGGCTTCGAACGCCGTCTTGCCGGTCAGCTCTCCGGCGGCATGAAACAGAAGCTGGGGCTCATATGCGCACTCATACACACCCCGAAAGTCCTGCTCCTCGACGAGCCCACAACTGGAGTCGATCCTGTCTCACGCCGGGACTTTTGGGCGATCCTTTATGGCCTGCGCGAAGAAGGCGTCACCATCATCCTTTCAACGGCATACATGGATGAAGCCGAGCGCTGTTCGCGCCTGGCGCTTGTCAGTGGCGGCGAAATACACCATTGCGACACGCCCGCGAAATTGAAACAAGCGATGCCGGGTGCCCTTCTCGCCGTCTCTGCCGACAATCCTCGCGCCGCTCGCGATGCCTTGGTGGGCGCTCCTGGCGTTCTTGGCCTGCTTCTGATGGGAGACAGGGTCAATGTCCGGGTAGACGACGCCGACATGCGAGAACCCGAACTGCGTGAGCGGCTCGCCGGGCGCGCTATCCCCGTGATGGCCATCACGCCGGTCGAGCCGGCGATCGAGGATGTCTTCGTCGCACTTCTGGGCAAGGAGCGGCGGGATGGATAACCTCGATCCGACACCATCGGCACCAACCGTCCAGATGCAGGGACTTACCAAACGGTTCGGCACATTTGTGGCCGTCGACGACCTTGATCTTACCATCACCAAGGGTGAAATCGTCGGATTCATCGGTCCGAACGGCGCAGGCAAATCCACGACGCTGCGCATGCTTTGCGGCCTGCTACGGCCGAGCGCCGGATCGGCATTCGTCGCGGGTTTTGACGTTGCACGCCATCCTGAGGATGTTCGCGCGCATATAGGTTACATGTCGCAGAAATTCTCTCTTTATTCCGATCTTACGGTCAGGGAAAACCTGCAATTCTTCGGTGGGATGTATCACGTTCCCCGCCGGGAAATGGCCTCGCGAATGGCGCAGGCGATAGCGACCGCCGGCCTAGAAGGCCGTGAAGACGCTCTCGTCGCAACGTTGGCTGGTGGCTGGAAGCAGCGGCTGGCGCTCGGCTGCGCCATTCTGCACCGTCCGCCAGTCCTGTTTCTCGACGAGCCCACCTCGGGCGTCGAGCCTGAAGCACGGCGTCATTTTTGGGACATGATCCACAATCTGGCCGGTAGCGGCGTAACCATCCTCGTGTCGACGCACTACATGGACGAGGCCGAGTATTGCAACCGAATTGCGCTGATCAATGCGGGCAAACTGGTTGCTCTCGGAAGCCCGGGCGAACTGCGAGGGCGCGAACTCGGTGGCGAATTGTTCGAGATCTCCTGCAACATGTTGGGAGCCGGCCTTGCAAAGCTGCGGCGGGCCCCAGGCGTGATCGATGCAGCAATTTTTGGAGACAAATTGCATGTTTTGCTTCGCGATAGCGCCACCGCGATAGGTCTTCCCCTATTGCTTAGCCAAGGCGGCATCATCGCCGGCTCCCCCAACCGCATCTCGGCAAGTCTGGAGGACGTTTTCGTCCAGCTTGTCTCCCGCGGCCACGTCGAAGGCGCTCATCCATGAATGGACGTCGATTGTTCGCCATTGCCTACAAGGAGACACTGCAAGTCTGCCGCGATCCACGCAGTCTTGCGATAGCGTTGTTGATGCCGCTGTTGCAGATGGCGCTGCTCGGCTACGGCGTCAGCCTGGACATCAAAAACGTCTCCCTTTGCGTCTACGATCAGGAAAACAGTCAGACCAGCCGTGATCTCACCAGCCGTTTCGTAGCATCGGGATGGTTTGAAGCGGTCCACGCGCTCGACAGCGACCGCGCGATTCGACAGGCCATCGACCGCGGCACCTGCATCGGCGCGCTGGTCATTCCCGTAACCTTCACGAAGAGCATGAGTTCCGCCGGCAAGGCCAACATCCAGACGATATTCGACGGCACCGATGCTAATACCACGAATATAGCGACGGGTTATGCAAAAGGGGTGATTGCCGAGGCCTTGACCGATTTCAAAAACCGATGGGCGCAAGCGCACGGCCTACAGCCTGACGCCATCGGCCAGATCGATCTGCAACTGCGTGTCTGGTTCAATGCCGGCCTGGAAAGTCGTAATTTTATCATTCCCGGCGTGGTTGCTGTCATCCTTGCCGCCGTCGGCGCTCGGCTGACCTCGCTCACCATTTCGCGCGAGTGGGAAAGGGGTACGATGGAACAGCTTATCTCCACCCCTGTCACTGCATTCGAAGTCATGCTCGGGAAATTGGTTCCCTATTTTGTGATTGCACTGATCGATGCCGCCTTCTGTCTTCTGGTTACGATTTTCTGGTTTCAGGTACCGTTCAGGGGCAGCGTCACGACCTTGGTGATGACGACCGCGCTGTTTGCCGTCGTGGTGCTGGGGATCGGATACCTGTTGTCGGTTCGCATTCGCAGCCAGCTCGGCGCCAGCCAGATTGCATTAATCCTTACAATGCTGCCGACCACCATGTTGTCCGGTTACACTTTCCCGATCGACCAGATGCCCGCACCCGTCCGCGCCGTGACGTTCCTCGTTTATGCCCGGTACTATGTCAGCATCCTTCGTTCCATATTTCTGAAGGGCAGCTCCCTAGCGGATCTGGCAGGCCCGCTTCTCGGGCTGGTGATCTTTGCAACCGTGATTGCCTATCTGGCCGCCATCGCCTTTCGCAAACGGTTGGATTAGCCATGTTCGAGCGCCTGTACGTCATGCTGATGAAGGAGTTCATCGAACTCAAGCGCGATCGTTGGGCAATCTTCCGGCTGGTCGTCCCGCTGGTCCTCCAGGTGGTCATCTATGGATATGCCGCAACGTTTACCGTCAATCATGTGGCGACCGCCGTACTCGATCTGGATCGAAGCCAGGCGAGCCGCAATCTCATCTCCCATTTCGCGGCTGCGGGGCGTTTTGACATCGTCGACCGCACGGACGATGAACGCAAGATCACCCATGATATCGACACGGATCAAGCAACCGTCGCGGTTTTGATCCATCCCGGATTCGAGCAGGACCTGAACAATGGACGCTCCGCAGCCCTCGAAGTCGTGGTGGACGGCACCAATTCCAACACGGCACTGATCGCAGCCGGCTATGTCAGTCAGATCGTTGCCCAGTTCGAAGCAGAAAATTCCACAGACGACAGGCGCCCGGACACCCAAGTGGCACCTCGCACGGTCACCGTGTCGCTGCAAGAGCGCCCCTGGTTCAACGAGAGCCTGGACGATCGCTGGTTCTTCATTCCCGGCGTTATCGGCACGTTGACATTGATGCAGGTGATGAGCCTCACGGCGTTTGCGATCGTGCGTGAACGGGAAGTGGGAACACTCGAACAGGTCATGGTCAGCCCCATTCGCCCCTTCGAATTCATCCTGGGCAAAACCTTGCCGTTTTTCCTGATCGGCCTCGGCGACATCGCTCTCGTGGCGACGATCGGGGTGCTCTGGTTTCGCGTGCCATTTGTCGGAAGTCCCTGGATCATGCTTCTGGGCGCCTGTCTCTTCCTCTTGGCCGCACTCGGCCTCGGCCTTCTGTTGTCGGCTTTTTCGCGGACGCAACAGCAAGCCTTCGCGTTGAATTTCTTTCTGCTCAATCCATTGTTCATTCTCTCAGGATTTGCATTTCCGATCTCAGCCATGCCGAAAGTCCTGCAATGGCTGACCATCATCAATCCGCTGCGCTATTTCCTGGTCGTCATCCGCGCCGTGTTCCTCAAAGGAGCCGGTATCGATGTTCTCTGGCCCGATTTCGCCGCGATGGCAATCCTCGGAACTGGAATGCTGACACTGAGTGTGATGCGGTTTCGCAAGTCGCTCGATTGACGCCCGCTTCGACCTATTCGGCGTTTTCTCCCGCGCGACGTCTCTGAACGGGAAGACGTCGAACGCTATGAACCGCGAGTTTTGATGAGCGTCAATGAAGCGCTGGGGATGGACCGGCTAACGTCAGTTACACTCAAGGGGTCAATTGACATGAACGCTCCGCTTAAAGATCGGGCTTCCGCAAGCCAAGATGCAACGACGTCGACCTCGCCCTATTGGTCGAAGGCCGAAGACCTTCTGCTGCACGATCTCGGCTCACAGACAAGAGGTCTTTCCCCCGAGGAGGCAGCGTACCGGTTAAGGAGCTACGGCCCGAACACCGTCGTCGCTATGACGCACACGAATGCGCTTCATATTCTGGCACGGCAATTTCTGAATCCCCTCGTTCTCATTCTCATCTTTGCCGCGACGGTATCTTCGCTGGTCGGGGAGATGCATGATGCCATCATCATAAGCCTCATCGTCCTTGCGAGCTGTCTGCTCGGCTTTTCTCAAGAGTACGGAGCGACGAAGGCGTTGGAGGCGCTGAAGAAAAGCATTTCGTTGTCCGCAACAGTTGTAAGGGGCGGAATAGAATCCCTCGTGCCGGCAAACACCATCGTCCCCGGTGACATCATCAAGCTTGCAGCTGGCAGTCTTGTGCCGGCCGATGGTGTGATCCTTTCGTCACGTGACTTGAACGTCAGCGAGGCCACCCTGACGGGTGAGACCTTCCCGGTCGGCAAGCTTGCCGGTGTCTGTCCACCCGACGCTCCGATCGCCGCCAGGTCCAATTGCGTTTTCACCGGCACGTCGGTTCGCAGCGGCACGGCAACTGTCATCGCTGTCGAAACAGGTGGACGCACCGAGTACGCGACCATCGCCGGCGCAATCGCGAAACAGATACCCGAAACGGATTTTTCACGAGGTATACGTCGCTTCGGCTATTTGATGACGCGCATCATGTTGGTGATCGTCATTACCGTCTTTGTTGCCAACCTGCTCCTGCACCGGCCGCTGATCGACTCACTGCTATTTTCTCTGGCGTTGGCCGTCGGGCTGACTCCCGAGCTTCTGCCGGCGATTATCAGCATGACGCTCGCCCGCGGCGCGCGCGCCATGGCTGCCGGCGGCGTCATCATTCGTCGGCTCGACGCTATTGAAAATCTTGGGAGCATGAACCTTCTGTGCACCGACAAGACCGGCACGCTGACGGAAGGCATCATAAAACTCGACGATTTCGTCGATCCGGGCGGCAAGCGCTCGCAGCAGGTCCACTTACTCGCCGTTTTGAACGCATCGCTGCAGGCCGGCCTCAAAAACCCGCTCGACGATGCTATACTGGCATCCGGCGAGATTGGCGCAGATCTGAAAGCCTTCGTGAAGAAAGACGAGATTCCATACGATTTCATGCGCAAACGGTTATCGGTCATCGTCAATAGCGCCGGCCAGGATACGATGATGGTCTGCAAAGGCGCCGTCGCCAATATCCTTTCCGTCTGTACCTCCGTCAGGACAGGCGACGCTGTCGGGCCTCTCGATGACCGGTCACGTGCGGCCGTCGACGCGCTTTATCGCAAATGGGGCGAGGATGGCATTCGCGTGATCGCAATCGCCACTCGGCGCTTCGCTCAAGACAAGGGATCTTATGACGTTGGCGACGAGCGCGAGCTCTGCCTCGAGGGCTTTCTCCTGTTTCTTGATCCGCCGAAGGCAGGCATCAAGGATGCGCTGGCAGGACTGAAACATCGCGGCATCGGCATCAAGATCATATCCGGCGACAATCGCTACATCGTCAAACACCTGGCCGACACGATCGGGCTGAGAACGAAACATGTTTTGACCGGCGGAGAGCTGGCATCGATGAGCAGCGACGCATTGTTCGCCCGTGCGCCAAAAACAGATCTGTTTGTCGAGATTGATCCCAACCAGAAAGAGCGCATTATCAAAGCGCTGCGGCGTTCCGGTCATGTGGTCGGTTATATGGGTGACGGTATCAACGACGCTCCAGCCCTCCATGACGCCGACGTCGGCATTTCTGTCGACGGCGCAGTCGATGTCGCCCGGGAGGCTGCTGATCTCGTGCTGTTGCAACAGGACCTCAACGTGCTGATTCGCGGCGTGGACGACGGTCGGCGAACCTTCGCCAACACCATGAAATATATATCGATCGCGACGAGCGCGAACTTCGGCAACATGATCAGCATGGCGATCGCCTCTCTGTTCCTCCCGTTCCTGCCGCTGCTCGCCAAACAGATCTTGCTCAACAACCTGCTTGCCGACATTCCATCTATGGCAATCGCCACGGATAGGGTCGATCGACAGCAAGTGCAGCGTCCGAGGCGATGGGACATTCGCGGCATCCAACGATTTATGATCTTCTTTGGCCCAGTCAGCTCGTTGTTCGATTTCGTGACGTTCGGATTTCTGTTGTTTGTCGTGCACGTGACGACCAATCAGTTCCGCACGGCCTGGTTTGTCGAATCACTCATTACGCAGCTCGTGACCATGCTAATCGTTCGCACGACCATGGCGGCATGGAAGGATAGGCCCGGTCCCCTACTCCTTTGGTCGACGGCGCTTATCACCCTCATCGCCCTCGTGTTGCCCTATTTTTCGCCGGTTGCGAGCATATTCGATTTCACACCGCTCCCAATTCCGTTGATGGGAGGGCTGATCGCGATCTCGGCAATCTACGCGGCGACGCTCGAGCTGGTGAAACGAATTTATTTCCGCCGGGGATGATGGTGTCGGCAGTATGATAAAGCCCATTTTCATATCCGTTCAGCTTGCCTTGGGCACCAATACAGCTGCACCGACAAGACGCCCGGCGCGCAGATCTGCGAGCGCCTCATTGGCCCTCTCGAGTGGATAGGCCGTGGTGTGGGTTCGCACGCCGGCGCTCTTGGCAATCGGGAAAAACTCAGCTGCGTCCGCGCGTGTCAAATTGGCGACGGAGACAAGCTCGCGTTCCCCCCATAGAACAGCGTAGGGCATGGACGGTATGTCGCTCATGTGAATTCCGCCGCACACAACTACCCCGCCCTTGCGAACCGCCTTGAGCGCTGCCGGCACCAGATCGCCTGCGGGCGCAAAGATGATGGCTGCGTCGAGCAGAATTGGAGCGTTCTCTTCCGACGAGCCGGCCCATACCGCGCCAAGCTCCAGCGCAAACTGCTGCGCTGCATGGTCGCCGCTGCGCGTGAACGCATAGACGTCGCGCCCCTGCCAGATGCAGATCTGGGTCAGGATATGCGCGGCGGCGCCGAAGCCGAAGAGACCGATGCTCTTGCCATTGCCGGCCTTCTTGAGCGAACGCCAGCCAATCAATCCGGCACACAGAAGTGGCGCGAGCGATACCGGATCGGCGTCTGCATCGAGATCAAACGCAAAGGCCGCGTCGGCCACGACATGCGTCGCGAAACCGCCGTCGCGGGTGTAGCCGGTGAATTGCGGCCGGTCACATAGGTTCTCAGCCTTCATTTGACAGAAAGAACATGTTCCGCATGTGTGGCCAAGCCAGGGAACGCCGACGCGGCGACCAAGTTTGGCGCTTTCGATGCCGGAGCCCACAGCATCGACAATACCCACGATCTCATGACCCGGTACGAGCGGAAGCGTTGGATTGTCGAGGTCACCGTCTACAACATGAAGATCAGTACGACAGACAGCGCAGGCCTCAACCTTGATCCTCAGCTCGCCTGGGCTAGGCCTTGGATCATCACGTTCGACAAATACCAGCGGTTTCCCGATTTGTCGAAGAACCATCGCTTTCATGGCTGAAGCCCATCCAAATTGGGGCTCGTTTCGAAGCTCAATGTCGGAAGAAGAAGCCAGGAAACGGCGCGCCCATCTGCGTTTCAAGCAACCTTTTCCGCCACTGGATCACTCCGGCGAGCAGTTTGATCTACCACCCTTCTCCTCCCACACAAATGCTGCCTCGGCTTTGACCCGGATCAACGCGCGCATAGCAAGAACGTGAAAACGTCCAAAGACAGGGCAAATTGTATGGCACGCCAGGAGGGCATCGGTGCAAAAGCTATTGCTGATCATATTGATCGTCATGATCGCCACGATCATCGGCATTTTGTGGGTGGAGCCGATCGCCGGTACCGGGCGACAGGCGGCGCTTGAGAAATCGGCGACGCAATGACCATCCTGAAAAAATTTCGAGGTTCGAAGGCGGCGACATCGCGCCAGATCCCGAAAGAAATAGTTCTGCCCCGGACGCTCTACGGTTTCGTCTTTCGAGTATCGGGATGGCATCAGCTGGCCGTCGCAATGCTGTCCATCGTGCTCTTTACGGCAGGAACCATACCGCTGGAGATACAGCGACGGATCGTGAATGCAGCAACGGAGAATGGTTCCTATCGAACGATCGCCATTCTGGTGCTGATATACGTCCTTTTAGCTCTGATCGAGGGAGCCGTGAAACTTGGGCTCAATATCTACAGCAGTTGGATCGGAGAAGCGGCCGTCCGATGGCTCCGTCTCCAAGTATTCGAGGCATCACAAACATCGTTGACGGACGGCACCATGATGGCCAGCGAAGGTGTCCAGCTCTCGATCATCCTGGCCGAAGCCGAGCCTGTCGGTGGCTTCGTTGGCACGAGTGTCTCGGAGCCTTTGTTGCAGATCGGCATATTAACAGCTGTTTGCGGCTATCTGGTTTATCTGCAGCCACTCATGACGATCATCGTCGTCACGATCTTTCTTCCGCAAAGTGGCTTCGTCCCGATCATGCAGGCAGCGATCAACCGGCGCGTCGGGAAAAGGATCGGCATCATGCGCAACGTCAGCGAGGATATCGTCCAAATGGGGCAAGCAATTGACACAAACGGCCTTCAGGCGTCGCGTATCGGAGGTGTCTTCCGGATCAACATGAGCATCTACAAAATCAAGTTCACGATGAATTTCATGATGAACCTGATGACCCAGATGGGTTACGCAGGAATCTTCGCGATGGGCGGGTATTTCGTGGTCAGCGGGAAGACCGAAATCGGGACTGTCGTCGCCTTCGTATCCGGCCTGTCAAAAATAAACGACCCATGGGGCGATCTCGTCAACTGGTATCGCGATCTGCGTGTGACACAGGTGAAGTATGGCCTCATATACAATTCCGCTCAGGTTGGCACCGCTATAGCGGGCGAATTACCAGGCTCTGCCCCATTTCCAGCGGCTCGCTCCTGAGACTTGAAAATGGCTCATTGCCTCCGCAGGTGATCTCGAACACCGGGATCAGGATGTTGCGGAAAGTGGCAAACCTGTATCTGGATTGATCGGTCGAGCAGCCGTGCTGCAAACTGCACTTCTCGCCGATGTTGATCAGGGATCTCGCGTCCGACCAGTGCACAGCGACAGCGTGCCTGAGGAGGTCCCCGATATCGATAGGGAGCGTATTCCCCGCCTGTGTGTCTTAGAAATTCGGCCGATGGCTGTGAAAATTGCAGTGCCTGATGTGGATGACCTGAAGATCGATAGGGCGTCAGGCTTCGTCAGAAGCCTGGGCTCGGGCATTTAGCCACGGCAAACGAGCTGTCACATCGTTGGAAGGAACGGCCGACAGATGGAGCACCCGACGAGTTCGCAGATTTTGCGTATTCGAGGGAGAACCATCTGGTGGCCGGGAGTTCAAAGTCTCGGATAGGCTCCTGGCCAATCTCGGCGCGCGGGGGCGCCGACGCTTGACCACAATGATCGGGCTACGTATTGACATTATCCAATCCCTTGAATGTCGTCAGAAGTCAAAAGCCATTACCCTTTGTCGGGGGAATATAGGGATCGGGGTAGCCGAGCTTGGGCTTGGCAGCACCGTTACCCGTATTGGTCGACGACTGTTGGCTCGGTTCTTTTGGTTTGTCGGAGCCGCTGGATTGGTACGCGTAGGCACCGAAGATAGCACCGGCTATCACAGCGATCAGCAAAGCTGCACGCATGTTCTTCTCCTTGTCACGAATCTATCGTCCTGAAGCCACAGCAAACAATGAGATTTCCGCTGAGCATTCGTCACTAATTGATAGGCGCTCTTGGGACTTGGGGCCTTGATATACATCAACAGGTCAAAGTTCGGCGTCGTTGGGTGAAGCGAGTAAGCCTCGTGTGCGCCAAGCCTCGTCATTCGATGACCGAAATATACAAGATCCGCTCTTCTGCAGCGGCGCGGATGAGAGCTTCCCTGACCGCTTCCGGGGGGATGACGTCATGCAAGGCATCTAGGCATGCCCTGATCGCCACGACATATTCCTCGCCATCGTCGGTTGGCCAGTCCGAGATCAAAGTTACCGCCGCATCCCAAACGGTTTTGACGACCCTGCATTTCTCACCGGAGCGCACGATAAGCCTCAGTGCGGGAAACTGATGCGATGTATGCCATTTCATAGCGCATAGTCTCCACAGCGCGATAACACCAGCAACCACGCAAGGGCGGGCAAATCCCACCGGAATGGTTGCACATGTCATGCTTAGCAAGGCGCTTGAACGGACACTTTGACATGTCTCAATGAGGTGCGAGGCCGGCGATAGCATTCAGATCGGCGACGGATGGCCCGTATTGACTGAACACAAGGTTGTTGAGGCACGGTGATCCTGTCGACGTCCGCACTTGCTGTTGTCTGGCGGCGTATCGCCACCTCGTCTGAGGTCAAACCATATGTCTTGAGATCGAGGGCCGTGAATGGTCGCAACACACGCCATCAAGCCTACGCTTGTATGATCGAACGTACGCATCCGAGTTGGGCCGCATTGTGCAGTGAGTGAGAGTGTGGATGCTCTGTCTATATAGACGGCAATATAGACGGTGTTTCACATATGGA
>NZ_JAAZQP010000005.1:0-477579 GCF_012275435.1 Rhizobium sp. SG741 | reverse complement strand
AGGAAACACTAGAGCGAAAGTCGTCGTCGCCAGCAGCGCCGCCGCCCTCGTTCAGTGAGTGGGCTTATAATCCCACCCAACGAACCAAGTCAACAAGCGATTTTGAAAAAAATCGAAAAACAAATAAGTGATTGATTCTCATGATATATTTATGAAGGGATGCCGGGCTCCGGCTGAAGATGCGGCGAAGACACCCGCGCATCCCTTCCCTGGCATGCTCAGGCTACCCAATCGGGCGCCGCTGGCGGCACAATATGAGGTGGATCATCGGCAACGTCCCACAAGCCCTATCACCTGCACCATAGATTTCTATAGGAAACGAGGCCCCCAAAGAGTGAATATCACCCGGTTGATTTGACTCGCCTGTCATAAATATGCACATCTTCGCCCCCAGCCTGCGGCTCGCATGAAGGAACCGGATTTCGATTGGCATGATGACGGACAAGATGATGCTCCGATCGCTCGGCAACGAGCCGCCAATCCTGGCCGATGGCAGGCGGGCGCCGGATCGACGCGAGGTTTCCTTGCGCTGGCTCTCGGGCACCTTCCTTACCGGCGTCACCTCGAGCATATTGATGGGCGTCGCCTTGTTCGCAGCGCTCGACGGACGACAGCAACTGGCTATTCCGGCCGAAGCCTATGCGACATCGGACAATCACGATGCCTCAGATGATCAGGTCACCCGCGGCGGGCGCCTGATTTCCACCGCCATCGCGTCCAAGCCGTCAGACCGCAACATTCTCGAAGTATCGACCGTTGTGAAAGACGGCGACAAGGAGGTGGTGCGTCGCCAGCCCTTCGCCCATGTGAAGATCGCCTTGGCCACCAATCGCATCGCCAACGAAAGCTATCCGCCATTTGATCCGCTGGCGATCTTCTCCGCCGATGAGAATATACCGCCGCCGGCCAACCGGACCGGCGCGATCTACGGATCGGATGTTGAATCGGAGGTCAGCCTGAAGACGGTACCCTTTCCGTCCAAGGATATTCCCTTCCAGCTTGCCGGCTCCATGTCGCTCGACGAAGTCGAAGAGAATGTACGCTCCAACGGCTCGGTCCTGACAGACGGCAATACCCAGCTTTCGGCACTCTATTATGTCGATCCGCGCCGTTTCGCCAACGACGATGCCGATGTCGACCTGACAGCCGGCCTGACCGCCCGCATCGTCGAGGAAAACATGTCCGTCTCCCCCTCCCAGGCTGTGACCGCGCAGACACAGGAGTTTGCCGACGACATTATTCCGGTTCGGGAAAACATGCCGATTGTCACGGCCCTCACCAATGCCGGCTATCTCAAGGCGGATGCCGACGACATCACGGCAAAGATCCAGCCGTTCTTCGGCTCGTCCGATGTTTCCGCAGGCGACGTGCTTCGCATCGGCATCCTGCAGAAGGGCGAGCAGGCCAAGATCATCCGCGCCAGCATCTACCGCGGCACCAAGCATTTGCTGACCATCGCGCAGAACGATCGTGGCGATTTCGTCGCCGGCAGCGAACCGCATATGCTTGACGCCATCGCCACCGCCTTCGACAACGACGCGCCCCCGTCTGTGGCCGGCCGCGATCTGCCGAGCGTCTATGACGGCATCTATCGCGCGGCGCTTTCCTACGGCATGAACAAGGAAATGGTGGCGCAGATCGTCAAGCTGCTTGCCAGCAATGTCGATTTCCAGGCGCAGCTGAAACCGGCGGATTCGCTGGAAGCCTTCTTCTCGGTTGCCGATGAAAACGGCCAGGCGACAGCCGATTCCGAACTGCTCTTCGTCAACGCCAAGTTCGGCGATACAGTGACCCGCTTCTACCGTTTCGAAGATCCGGCCGATAATTCGATCGATTACTTCGATGACGGCGGCAAGAGCATCCGGCAATTCCTGTTGCGCAATCCTGTTCCGACCGGCGTGTTCAAATCTGGCTTCGGCATGCGACGCCATCCGATCCTCGGTTTTGCGCGCATGCATACGGGCGTGGATTGGGCTGCGCCCCGCGGCACGCCGATCATCTCCGCCGGCAACGGCATCGTCGAAAAGGCCGGCTGGGATTCAAGCGGCTTCGGCAATCAGACGCTGATCCGTCATGCCAATGGCTACGTCTCCTCCTATAACCATCAGAGCGCCATCGCCAAGGGCATCGTGCCGGGCGCGAAGGTGGTTCAAGGACAAGTCATCGGCTTCATCGGCTCGACCGGCCTCGCGACCGGCCCGCACCTCCACTATGAACTGATCGTCAACGGGACGAAGGTCGACCCGCTGCGCATCCGCCTTCCCGGCGGCAAGTCCCTCGAGGGCGAGGCTCTCGCCAAATTCCAGGAAGAGCGCAAGCGCATCGATACGCTGCTCAGCGACGACAAGTCGAAACAGGTCGCAAGCAAGTAGCCCTGAAGGCTGGGACATCCCGGTCAGCGGGCAACCAGTTAAGCCCGAACGGATTCCATCCGAACAACCAGTTCCGCCATGAGCTCATCCACCGCCTTGAAAGCCGTATCGACGACGATGGGCCCCGAGCTCCAGCTATCATAGTTTCGCGTAACGACCTCGTCCCAGGTCGGGTTCACAAGGCCTTCGATATCAGCCTCGCGCGTTTCCACGCGCCGGCGATGCTCGATCCTGTCGGAACAGACGACCTCCACCTCGATTGACGGCACGCTCGCCCGCTGCGCGACCTGCCTCCAGGCTTCGCGCGTCACCGAAATGGGATTGACTGTATCCGCAATCACGGTTCTTCCCAGTTTCAGATTGTCTTCGGCGACCCCATAGGCAACCATATATCCGGCAGGTCCGACATCAGCTCTCAACATACCGGAATTCCGCAACGCCTGCTCGATCGTGTCGAGCCGGACGTGCACACCGCCCAACCGCTGCGCCAGCGCGCGCGCAATGGTGGTTTTTCCGCTGCCCGGCAGGCCACCGAAGATAACAAGCATGGTTTCCTCCGTCCCTCTCCAAACCCGCGCCAGCATCACAGAGGAGGCAGGGTCAGGCAAGCAGGCTCTCAAAAGCAAGATGGCGGCCGAAAGGCCGCCATCCGCATTTCATCAAACATTCTCGACCTTATGCCGCCTCGTTCACCGCATGGCGCGGGCGGAACAACAGCCTGTCGGAACCGCTGGTGACCTTGACCAGCGAGCCATCCGGAATCTGCCCGGAGAGGATCTGTTCGGCGAGCGGATCCTGGACATATTTCTGGATCACCCGCTTCAGCGGCCTTGCACCATAGGCGGGGTCGTAGCCCTTGTTGGCGAGCCAGTTGCGGGCATCGTCGTCGAGCTCGAGCGTGATCTTGCGCTCCGACAAAAGCTTCAGCAGCCGCTCCAGCTGGATATCGACGATCGCGCCCATCTCCTCGCGCTTCAGGCGATGGAACAGGATGATCTCGTCGACACGGTTCAGGAATTCCGGGCGGAAATGCGACCGCACCACTTCCATCACCTGTTCGCGCACCAGATCGCTGTCATCGCCTTCCTTCAGCTGGGTCAGATATTCGGCGCCCAGGTTGGAGGTCATGATGATCATGGTGTTGCGGAAGTCGACCGTGCGGCCCTGGCCATCCGTCAAACGCCCGTCGTCCAGAACCTGGAGCAGGACGTTGAAGACATCGGGATGCGCCTTCTCGATCTCGTCGAACAACACGACCTGATAGGGTCGGCGACGGACGGCTTCGGTCAGCGCACCGCCTTCCTCATAGCCGACATAGCCGGGAGGGGCGCCGATCAGCCGGGCCACGGAGTGCTTCTCCATGTACTCGGACATATCCATGCGCACCATGGCCGTATCGTCATCGAAGAGGAAGCGGGCGAGCGCCTTAGTCAGCTCCGTCTTGCCGACGCCGGTGGGGCCGAGGAAGATGAACGAGCCGATCGGCCGGTTCGGATCCTGCAGCCCGGCGCGCGACCGGCGGACGGCACGCGATACCGCTTGAACGGCATCGCCCTGGCCGACGACCCACTTCGCCAGTTCGTCTTCCATCCGGAGCAGCTTGTCGCGTTCACCTTCCAGCATCTTGTCGACCGGAATCCCGGTCCAGCGGGAAACGATCTGGGCGATATTGTCGGCGGTGACCACTTCCTGCACCATGGAATCGCGGGCACTGTCCCGCTCTTCCGCAGTTTGCAGCTCCTTCTCCAGCTTCGGGATCACGCCGTAGGCGAGCTCGCCGGCACGCTGGAATTCACCCTTGCGTTGGGCGGTTGCCAGCTCGTTGCGGGCTTCGTCAAGCTGCTTCTTCAGATCGGCGGCAAGACCCAGCTTCTGCTTTTCGGCTTGCCAGCGCGCCGTGAGCGCATCGGCTTCCTCTTCCAGCGAGATAAGCTCGGTCTCCAGCCGCTTCAGCCGGTCGGCCGAGGCCTGGTCGGTTTCCTTCTTCAGCGCCTCACGCTCGATCTTCAGCTGGATGATGCGGCGATCGAGTTCGTCGAGTTCTTCCGGCTTCGAGTCCACCTGCATGCGCAGGCGGGCCGCAGCTTCGTCCATCAGGTCGATGGCCTTGTCCGGCAGGAAACGATCGGTGATATAGCGGTTCGACAGCATGGCGGCGGCCACCAGGGCGGCATCGGCGATGCGGACCTTGTGGTGCTGCTCATACTTTTCCTTCAAGCCGCGCAGGATCGAAATCGTATCCTCGACTGTGGGCTCCTCGACCATGACGGGCTGGAAGCGTCGTGCGAGAGCCGGATCTTTTTCGACATGCTTGCGATATTCGTCGAGCGTGGTCGCGCCGACGCAATGCAGCTCACCGCGGGCGAGCGCAGGCTTCAACAGGTTGGAAGCATCCATGGCGCCGTCCGCCTTGCCTGCGCCGACCAGCGTGTGCATTTCGTCGATGAACAGGATGATCTCGCCGTTTTCCGACTGGACCTCGTTGAGCACGGCCTTCAGCCGCTCTTCGAACTCGCCGCGGAATTTCGCGCCGGCGATCAAGGCGCCCATGTCGAGCGCCATCAGCTTTTTGTCTTTCAGCGATTCAGGCACGTCGCCATTGACGATGCGGAGCGCCAGGCCCTCGACGATCGCCGTCTTGCCGACGCCGGGCTCGCCGATCAGCACGGGGTTGTTTTTCGTGCGGCGGGAAAGAACCTGAATGGTGCGGCGAATTTCGTCGTCACGGCCGATGACCGGGTCGAGCCTGCCTTCGCGAGCCTCGGCGGTGAGGTCACGTGCATATTTCTTCAGTGAATCGAAGCCCTGCTCCGCATTGGCGGAATCGGCGGTACGACCCTTGCGGATATCATTGATGACCTGATTGAGCGTAACAGGCGTCACGCCGGCCTTCTTCAGCGTCGCGGAAGTGGAAGCAGACGACTCGATCGCCAGTGCCTGCAAGAGGCGCTCGACGGTGACGAAGCTGTCGCCCGCCTTCTTTGCCGCATCCTCGGCGGTGGCAAATACCTTGGCGAGCGGCTGTGCGAGATAGACCTGGCCATCGCCGCCGGAAACCTTCGGCAACTTGGCAAGCGCGGCGTCATTGGCAAGACGGGCAGCCTTGGCATCACCGCCGGCGCGTTCGATCAACGACGCGGCCATGCCTTGGTCGTCGTCCAAAAGCACTTTCAGAACATGTTCGGGTGTGAACTGCTGATTACCCTGCGCAAGCGCATAGGTTTGGGCGGATTGCAGGAAACCGCGCACCCGCTCGGAGTATTTTTCAATATTCATACTGGACCTCCATGGATCGGCCTGCCCTAACCGGCGCAGATC
Source organism: Rhizobium sp. SG741 (assembly GCF_012275435.1). Classification (NCBI taxonomy): domain Bacteria; kingdom Pseudomonadati; phylum Pseudomonadota; class Alphaproteobacteria; order Hyphomicrobiales; family Rhizobiaceae; genus Rhizobium; species Rhizobium sp. SG741. Next base: position 471,889 of record NZ_JAAZQP010000005.1, on the reverse strand, counting down.
GATGATTGAGATTGAGCCCCCTCAAGAGGCGGACCCCGCCTTGTCGCTGTTGGGATTTGCAGCAAGGCAACTGAGGAGAATATGGGAGGGTATCTGAGGAGTTTAAAGGGCGGCAAAAGCGAAAAAAGTGAGGGATTTGCCGGGTTGAGCCGCGTTGACCCAAAGGCGGAAGATTGCAGCGACGTCGGCCTCTGCAAAGCAGGAAGGACATGTCATCCGCGAACGATGGCGCGGATTCCCCTACCCGCGTTGCTCTCATCGGCAAAACGGGCAACCACGTGCAAATGAACATGAAACACGTGCTGCCCTGCAACGGCTCCGACATTCCAGCCGAGAGTGAAGCCATCCGGGCCGCAATATTCCAGGTGAGCCTTTGCCATTGTCAGCATTTCGCCCAACCCGGCCCACTCCTCGGAGCGGAGATCGAAAGGGCTTTCCGCATGCCGACGCAGGATGATCATGACGACATGCGGCATTTCCGGATCGATACTGCCAAGCATATAGAAGGAGCGGTTGCCACCCAGAGGCTCATCGGCGAGCAATTCATTCCCCAGACAGAAACGGCAGCCGGCTTTATCAGTCGAAAGCATCAAATTTCTCCACTCGATATGCCGGAGAAGGACAAGTTCCGTTTCGGAAGCGAATGATAACGGCTCCGGAAACTTCTGGCCGTACTCTGAGAAAAGAAGGAACCGAAAGCAAAAATGGGAACGGCGGCACTTTCAGCACCGCCGTTCCCATTTCGGTATTTTGACCGGCTTCCCCTGAGGGGAGGTCGTCTTATTCCGATGCAGCGTCGGCCAAAGCCGGGGCGTCGCCCGCGGCGGCCTCGTCCTTCCCTTCCGCATCAGCCGCGCGGCGGGGCTGGCGACGCGGGCGATTTCCGGCATTGCGGCGGCGCGGCTGGCGCTCGGCGGCTCCGCCTGGAGGCGTCTCTTCTTCGATCGCCACCTCGGCCGGGATGCCTTCAATCACCGGCTGCGGGCCGGTGCCGTCGATAACCTCGGGTTCGGGAGCCGGAGCGGGCGCAACGACGGGAGCATGCTGACGAACCGGAGGCGGAGCCATCTGCGGCTGGTCGTCCATGTCGTTTCCGTCGATATCGTCCATATCACGGTCGCCGGCATCGCGGTCGTTATAATTATTCTGATCGTCGCGCTGAAAGCGCTCCTGCATCTGCGCCTGGGCGCTGGCGATAATCCGATTGTAATGCTCGGCATGCTGAAGGTAGTTTTCAGCCATGACGCGGTCGCCGGAGCTGTGTGCGTCGCGAGCCAGAGCCGCGTACTTCTCGGCGATATGCTGAGCTGTTCCGCGAATCTTCACATCGGGACCGGAGCTGTCATAAGTCCTGGTCAGCGGATTCGAGCCTTTGCGGTTGAAGTTGTTATTGTTGTTGTTATTTCCGCCGCCGCCGCCGTTGTTGTTACCACGCCCCCGACCGCGCTTGTTCTGCTGTCCTGGCCTCATAGATCCTTCACCTGAATTCTCTTCGTTGGGATAAAATCATACACGACACCTGCCGCCGCGGCTCGGATACTTCCGAGCCAGGGCCTGCGTGCCGCAAGCAAACTGCGCTTTAGCGCCGGTCTGCCGCTCGACTACGTCAGATTAACTGATCACGCATTGGGTTATCTTCAACCTTTGACACTCTTACCAAAGAGCGGATCCCCGAGGCCTGTCCAAGATAGACGAATCGTCCCGTCTATTCCCAGCCGCCCAACGCGTGAGCGCAACCTATATCGCTTCCTCAGGAAATCCAAGCTTTTTATTTGCGATAACAACAGGGGGCCCACAAACCTGCAGCAACGTGTCGCGTTACCGATGAAATTGAAACACAAGCACCCGGTCGTTCTGGCCGTAGTCACGAACCGCCTCGACAAGGAGAAATCCTGCTCCTTCAAAAACCGAAGTCACCGTTTCACGCTGATCGTAACCGATCTCCACCCCTATCTTGCCATCCGGGTATAGAAACCGCGCCGCATCCTTTGCGATCGCCCTATATGCATCCAGCCCATCAAGGCCCCCGTCAAGGGCCGCGGGAGGATCGAAATCCTTTACTTCTGGAGCGAGAGTAGAAATGACACTGGACGCAATATAGGGCGGATTTGAGACAATCACGTGAAATCGTTCGTGGATGGCATCAAACCAGCTTCCTTGCGCAGTCTCGAACCGCGCCGCCAAGCCATTCCGCTCCGCGTTCCCGCGGGCAGTCTCCAGCGCCTCAGCGGAGATATCGGAACCGACGCCCGTCGCTTGCGGGCATTCACGCAGCAGGGCCAGACAAATGGCCCCCGTTCCCGTTCCCAGATCCAAAATGTGGACATTCCCAAGCTCGGATTGAAGGCGCCGCACATGCGGCAGCATGGTATCGACGAGGATTTCGGTGTCGGGACGCGGCTCGAGCGTGGCAGGCGACAACCGCAACGGCAGACCGTAGAATTCCCGCTCACCGAGGATTCGGTAAACCGGCTCATGGTTCAAACGGCGGGCGACCGCCGCCCGCGCCGTCGTCACATCATCCGGCAGCACCGCCTCGGAACCCCGTGTCACAAGCTCCGTCGATGAAAGGCGGAGAAGCCCTCCGACCAGGATGCGCGCCTCGGTGGCGGGATCATCGAGGTCGGCCGCCGCAAAGCTGGCGCGCACCTCCTGCAGGAGCCCGGCTACGGTCGACCCCTGCCCGCCGCTCATGCCTGTTCGCCAAGCTGGGCGAGCTGGCTCGCCTGGTAATCCGCCAGAAGCGCATCGACCACCTCGTCGATCTCGCCTTCCATCATCCGGTCGAGCTTGTAGAGCGTCAGGTTGATGCGGTGATCGGTAACCCGTCCCTGCGGGAAATTATAGGTGCGGATGCGTTCGGATCGGTCGCCGGAGCCGACCTGACTCTTGCGATCGGCCGAGCGTTCGCTGTCGGCGCGCTGGCGCTCCATGTCGAAGAGACGCGAGCGCAGCACCTGCATCGCCTTGGCGCGGTTCTGATGCTGCGACTTTTCCGAGCTCGTTACCACGATGCCGGAGGGAATATGGGTGATGCGCACCGCCGAGTCCGTGGTGTTGACGTGCTGGCCGCCGGCACCCGAAGAGCGCATCGTGTCGATGCGGATATCCTCGGCGCGGATCTCGATATCGATTTCCTCGGCTTCCGGCAGCACGGCGACGGTTGCCGCCGAGGTATGAATTCGGCCGCCCGCTTCGGTCTCCGGCACGCGCTGCACGCGATGCACGCCGGATTCGAACTTCAGCCGCGAGAACACGCCCTTGCCGCTGATGGTCGCGATGATTTCCTTGTAGCCGCCCGCCTCGCCTTCGCTCGCCGAGAGAACTTCGACTTTCCAGCCATTGTTCGCGGCGAAGCGCTCATACATGCGGAAGAGATCGCCGCCGAAAAGCGCGGCTTCCGAGCCGCCGGTCCCGGCGCGGATTTCTAGGATCGCGCTCTTCTCGTCGGCGGCGTCCTTCGGCAGCAGCAGGATCTGGATTTCCTGTTCCAGCACCTCGATCCGCTCCTTGACCTCGGGCAATTCCATATCGGCAAGATCGCGCATCTCGCGGTCGACGGACTTGTCGGTGAGCATGGCTTCCAGATCCGAAGCCTCGGCAATCGCCTTCTCATAGTCGCGGATCTTGGCGACGACCGGCTGCAATTCGGAATATTCGGAAGCAAGCTTCACATAGACATCCGCGGCGGGACCGGCGGACATGCGCGCCTCGATTTCACCGAAACGGCGCTCCAGCTCGCGCATTTTTTCAACGGGAAGCTTGGCCACCCTAGACTCCAATTCTTCTTATTATATCTGCTGTGATGTGATGCGCATGATCTCGTCCGGACACCGCTTACGGTCTTTCGGGATCACACGCTAAAGCGGAATATTGTGACTTTCGGCGAAACGCACAAGGATATCGCGCATCGAGGTCGTCGGACGCTTATCGTTCAGTGCCTCCTCCATGACGGTCGAGAGGGCCTGAAGATCGAGCCCCAGAAGCATCGCCTTGACCGGACCGATCGAGGCCGGCGACATCGATACCGAACGGAAGCCGAGGCCGAGCAGTGCCATGGCCGAAATCGTCTTGCCGGCCAGTTCGCCGCAAAGCGTCACCGGCGTCTTGTTGCGCTCGCCGGCCCGCACGATATCCCGAAGAATACGCAGGAACGGCCGGTCGAGCGGATCGAAGCGATCCGACACGCGGGCATTGCCGCGATCCACCGCCATCGAGAACTGGAACAGATCGTTGGAACCGACCGAGACGAAATCGACTTCCGCCATCAGCTCGTCCAGTTGCCAGAGCAGCGCCGGCACTTCCAGCATGGCGCCGAACTGCAGCTTGCGCGGCAGGCTATGCCCGAAACGGGAGAGATGCTGCACTTCCTTCTGCAACAGCTCGCGCACCGCCTTGATCTCGGAGACCTCCGTGACCATCGGCACCATCAACTTCAACTCGCCGTCGGCCGCCGCCTTCAGCATGGCCCGCAGCTGCATGCGCAGCAAGCCCGGGCGATCCAGGGAGAGACGAATGGCGCGCCAGCCGAGAGCCGGATTCTCTTCCTCATGCGCGCGGAAATAGGACACGACCTTGTCGCCGCCGATATCAAGCGTTCTGAAGGTGACGACGCGCCCGTCCGCCTGCTTTAACACATTGCGGTAGAACGCCTCCTGCTCATCCGCCTTCGGCATGGTGGAAGCGATCATGAACTGCAGTTCCGTGCGGAACAGGCCGATGCCTTCGGCACCGGATTCGGCAAGCTGCGGCAGATCGACCAGCAGGCCGGCATTCATCTGCAATGAAATGCGCTGCCCGTCCTTGGTGACCGGCTCGACCGAGCGCAACGCGCGGAACTGCTCCTGCCGGCGGGCGCGAAAACGCACCTTTTCCTCGTAGGAACGCTGATGATCGGCCATCGGCCGGAGATGCACATGGCCACCATCGCCATCGATGATGACCGAATCGCCGTTTTCCGCAAGGGCGACGATCCCGGTCGCCTGGCCGATGACTGGAATGCCCATGGCACGGGCGACGATGACGACGTGGCTCGTGACGGCGCCCTCTTCGAGCACCAGGCCGCGAATATTGGCACGGGGATAGTCGAGCAGCTCGGCAGCACCCATGGCGCGCGCGAAGATGATCGCATCATTCGGGAAACCTTCGGCGCTTGTGCGGCCCGAATGGCCGATAAGCTGCCTGAGCAGCCGATTCGCCAGGTCTTCGAAATCGTGCATGCGCTCGCGCAGATAAGGATCGGTCAGGCGCATCATGCGCGCCTTGGTATCGCTCTGCACTTTTTCGACGGCGGCTTCCGCCGTCAGGCCGTTGCGCACGGCTTCTTCGAGCTTGCGCACCCAGCCCTGGTCATGCGCGAACATGCGATAGGTTTCGAGTACCTCGCGATGCTCGCCCTCCATCGAGACGTCGCGGCGCGACAGCATGTCGTCGATCGAAATACGCAGCGAACCGAGTGCTTCGGCCAGCCGGCGGATTTCCTTGTCGGCATCCTCGTTCAAGAGGTTGGTGACGACGATGCGCGGCTCGTGCAGCACGACATAGCCGAGGCCGATGCCTTCATTGTAGCAGTCGCCGTCGATGGTGACCGAACGGGTGAGATCGAGTTCCAGTCCCGGCTTCGTGATCTTCTTCAGCTCGCCGGTGGCGATCATTTCGGCGAGCACCATCGCCGTGGTTTCGAGCGCTTCCAGCTCTTCTTCGCGATAGTTCCGGCTCGCCTTGTTCTGAACGACGAGAACGCCGAGCGACCGGCCGGTGCGCAGGATCGGCACGCCGAGGAAGGAATGGTAGATCTCTTCGCCCGTTTCCGGCAGGTAGCGGAAGGCGGGATGCGATTGCGCGTCGGACAGGTTGAGCGGCTGGGCGGAGGCGGCGATCGTGCCGACCAGGCCTTGCCCCATCTTCAGTTGCGAAAGGTGGACGGCTTCCTTGTTGAGGCCCTCTGTAGCATAGAGCTCGAGTACCCCGTCGGCGCGCAGCACATAGACCGAGCAGACTTCGGCGACCATGTTGCTGGCGATCTGGCGAACGATCCGGTCAAGACGCTCCTGCGGCTCCAGCGGCTCCGCCATCAATTCGCGCAGCCGCTTGAGCAGAACGCGTGGACCGCCGGATAGGTCTCTCATTGCGTCTCTAGCTCCCGAATCAAGATGTCATGCCATTCTTGCCCGCGTCTGAGCCGGCCGAAGCTTGCCTCCGTCGCGGTCCGTCGTCAGCAGTCCTGTATCAACTCTTATCCAGACCGTAGCAGGAATGCAAAGTCCTGACTGCCAGTTCCGCATAAGGACCGTCGATCAGAATGGAAATCTTGATTTCTGACGTCGTAATGGCCTTGATGTTGATACCTTTTTCGGCAAGTGCCCGGAAAGCGGTCGCGGCAACGCCAGCGTGCGAACGCATGCCGACGCCGATGACCGAAACCTTGACCAGACCTGATTCGTTTTGGATCACGTCGTAGCCGATCTTTTCCTTGTTCTCGCCGAGAACGCGCAGCGCCTTGTCGACATCGCCCGAGGGAACCGTGAAGGTCATGTCGGTCTTGGAGCCGTCCTCGGAAATATTCTGGACGATCATGTCGACATTGATGTGGTTTTCGGCCAGCGGCCCGAAGATGGCGGCGGAAACGCCCGGCCGGTCGGCAAGACGGCGCAGCGAGATCTGGGCCTCATCCTTGGCATAGGCAATGCCGGTGACTACTTCCTGTTCCACGATTTCTTCCTCGTCACAAATCAGCGTTCCGGGCGGGTTCAAGAGATCGCCCATGCCCGGAGCATCGGGATCTTCAAAAGAGGAGCGCACGAAGGTGCGAACCTTAAAGACCATTGCCAGCTCGACCGAGCGCACTTGCAGCACCTTGGCGCCGAGCGAGGCCATTTCGAGCATTTCCTCGAAGGCGATCTTCTTCAGGCGGCGCGCCTTCGGCTCGATGCGCGGATCGGTCGTGTAGACGCCGTCGACATCGGTATAGATATCACAGCGATCGGCCTTGACGGCTGCGGCGATCGCCACCGCCGATGTATCGGAACCGCCGCGGCCGAGCGTCGAGAGGCGGTTGTCCGGGCCAAGCCCCTGGAAGCCGGCGACGACAGCCACCTGGCCTTCCCCCATGCGGCGGATCATTTCGCCGCCGTCGATTTCGAGAATGCGCGCCGCGCCATGCGCATTGTCGGTGCGGATCGGGATCTGCCAGCCCTGCCAAGAGCGGGCGTTGATGCCCATGGCTTGCAGCGCGATCGCCAGCAGACCCGATGTCACCTGCTCGCCGGAAGCCACCACCGCGTCATATTCGCGCGCATCATAGATCGAATGATCGGCACCGGCGACCTTCGGCATGTTCTGGACCCAGCCGACCAGCTCGTTGGTCTTGCCGGACATGGCGGAAACGACGACCGCGACCTCATGGCCGGCGTCGACTTCACGTTTCACATGGCGTGCGACATTCTTGATACGGTCCAGATCCGCGACGGACGTTCCGCCGAATTTCATCACGATGCGTGCCATGTGCCTCTACCAGTACCCGGCGCCGGGCGGCCGAAATGCGATAAGCCCGGCATGCAAAATCGCCCTTCCGGTTTGGTAGCCGGAAAAGCTTGATCTCAATGGGGGCGTCTCTTAGCGAGTTTGGCAGGCGGGTGCAATAGCTTGGCACAGCCGGCGCCCCTAAAACTATTCTCTACTACTCCACTTTTAGGCTCGACCACATCTTGTCGAGGATAGCCCCTTCCTTGGGGATATTTTCCTTGTTGGAGAAGGTGGCAACGAGTACGCCGCCATCCGGACGCCCTGTAGCCACGATCTCATACTCCATGACATCATTTTCCGTTGAGGTTTCCGCCTTGACGCCTTTCAGCACGACCCCGCCGGTAATTGAGCGCTGCGTGGCCTGCTTCGTTATCTTGGCACCGGCGTTGATGCTTTCCTGAACCATCTGCTGCAGCACGAAATCCGTGATGCTTGAAGGATTGAGTCCCTTGTATTCCTGCACGATGATGCCGGTGCCAATCGGCGTTATCAGCGCATATTGCTGCACGGTGCCGCCAAGGTCAGTCTTGGCGACAGAGAACTGGCCATCGTGATCGAAAGAGAACTTGGTACCGGTGAACGTCACCGTTTCGCTGCGCTGCAGCGCCACCGAGAGCTTGCGTCCATCCTTCATCGTCATGTCGAGCGTGTCGCCGGGATTGATTCCCACTTCGACGCCATCGATAGTCAGGCGAAAACCCTTGCCGTCTCCGGCCTTCGCCGGCGCGACCGCGAGACAGGCAATTACAATTGCCGCCGCAAAACATAGTGGTCTCATAAGGAACTCCTCCATAAGTCGGCCGATCGAAATCGATCCGGCTCTGCAAGTCCATTTGACAGCCCCGGCGATTGATCGGCCATGCGACGGTTCACTGTCAACCACCGTCCAGCCGCTCTCACCGATCGGGACAGCCGGCGGACAGCATCTAAGGCCCGGCCCTTGACATCGGCCGCCGATCGTCCGACTTCACATCCGACAGATTATTCCTCGCGACCGTCCGAACGAGTGGCGCGGCACAGACCAGGGAGTGAGCCATGACCGAAGCGGCGAAAAGCACGATCGACCAGAGCGAAGTGGACCGTTTCTCCGCCATGGCGGCCGAATGGTGGAGCCCGACCGGCAAGTTCAAGCCGCTGCACAAATTCAATCCCGTTCGCCTTGCCTATATCCGCGATAACGCTTGCGAAAACTTCGGCCGTGATCCGAAGAACGGCCGGCCTCTGGAGGGCCTGCGCGTGCTCGATATCGGTTGCGGCGGCGGATTGCTGTCGGAGCCGATGGCGCGCATGGGTGCCTCCGTCGTCGGCGCCGACCCCTCCGAAAAGAATATCGGCATCGCCTCGACGCATGCGAAGTCCTCCGGCGTTGCCGTCGACTATCGCGCCGTCACCGCCGAGCAGCTGGCCGAAGCCGGCGAGACCTTCGATATCGTGCTGAACATGGAAGTGGTCGAGCATGTTGCCGACGTCGAGTTCTTCCTGTCGACCTGCGCGAAAATGGTGCGGCCCGGCGGCCTGATGTTCGTCGCCACCATCAACCGTACGATGAAGGCGGCAGCGCTTGCGATCTTCGCCGCCGAAAACGTCCTGCGCTGGCTGCCGCGCGGCACGCACCAGTATGAAAAGCTCGTTCGCCCGGAAGAGATCGAAAAGCCGCTCGCCGCCGATGGGATGGACATCATAGCCCGCACCGGCGTGTTCTATTCGCCGCTGCAGGACCGATGGAACCTGTCGAAGGACATGGATGTGAACTACATGCTGCTGGCGAAGCGGCCGGGCTAAAGCCACTATCTGCCGAAAGCAGGCAATTTGGCCTAGACTTTCAGCGCCCTGACATGCGCCAGCAGATCGCCCTGGCCTATGGCATTCAGGGCAGCGATTTCCTTCACCCGGCCACGGTCGATCTCTGCGGGATGGCCGTAAGGGCCGTAGGGATGCTTGAACGAGAAGGCGCGAGCGCTCGGCCCGTTGTCGTGAAGATGTTCCAGCCGCTCGACACCGTCTTTCCATGCCGGAACCGTATCGGCATCCAACCACCAGAGAACCAGCGGCGGCCAGCTTTGCCTGACATTCCAATGCCGAGCATGTTTCAAGGCATCCGCATGCACACCGCTATAGCTAAACGCCATCAGCGATTCGATATTCGCCCAGAGCGATAGCGACGACGGAGCGGTCGCAAAGCCGCTACCCGCGATGAAGCGCGGAAAGATCTGTTCGCCCCAACAGGCTATGCCAGGCTCACCTGCATAACCGGAGCGGCCGATGAAGCCATGGGCCCGAGCCGCCGCCTCGAAATTCGCCGCTTCCCGCAGGCGAAATCCTTCCACGTCGGGACTTTCATAAGCCGCGACATGCAGCCCGAAATTATACATGGCGAGATGCCTGCGGCCGTCTGCCGGCATCAATTGGTATCGTCGGGCAGGACGGGGATGGCGGCGATTTCGATACCCTCGTCGACAAGAGCCTTCGCCTCGTCCGGCGTCGCCTTGCCGATAATCCCGCGTGCATCCGCCTCACCATAATGGATCTTGCGGGCCTCTTCGGGAAATTTCGTGCCGACATCCTCGGCATTGGCTTTGATGGCTTCGACCGCTTCCTTGAGCTTGGCCATCGCTTCCTTACGGGCAGCATCCATGGCAAGCGTCTGCATCTCGGTCTTCTTGCGCGCGGTAGATACAGACGGCGCCATCAGGAGCTTTGAAATCGCGGCCGAATTGCAGACGGGGCACGTCAGGAAACCGCTTTCGACCTGCCGGTCGAAATCGGCACTTTCCGAAAACCAGCCCTCGAACTCGTGGGCATTGTCACAACTAAGGGAGTAGCGGATCAAGCAGCGACGCCTCCAGCCGCCGGCGTCGCGATCTTTTCCAGCGAAAATTCACGCGCATTCTTCAGGTTTGGAATTTTGTCATGGGCTGCTTTCACCGCCGCGATATCGATCTCGGCGATAACCACCGCCTCGCCTGTGCCGCCGGCGGATGCCAGCACCTTGCCCCAGGGATCGATGATCATCGAGTGACCGAAGGTCTCACGGCCGTCCTCATGCTTGCCGGCCTGCGCGGCAGCGATGACGAACATGCCGTTCTCGATGGCGCGGGCGCGCAAGAGGATTTCCCAATGCGCCTCGCCGGTCTGCCTGGTGAAAGCGGCAGGGACCGTCATTACTTCGGCGCCGGCAACAGCCTGGGCGCGGAAAAGCTGCGGAAAGCGCACGTCGTAGCAGATGGAAAAGCCGAGTTCGGCAAAGGGCAGCGACGTGATCCGTGCCTCCGATCCAGGCCGATAGACCGCGCTCTCGCGCCAGCTTTCGCCATTGTCGAGATCGACGTCGAACATATGGATCTTGTCGTAACGGTTGACGAGCTTGCCGTCAGGACCGAAGAGGAAGCCGCGATTGGCGATCTTGCCGTCGTCGAGCGCGATGGCTGTCGAGCCGATGTGGAGGTAGATGCCGAGTTCCTTCGCCAGCTCGGCGGCCGTCTTGACGATGATGTCGCCTGCCTCATCGCGCAATACGGCGCGCAGACCGGGTCGGTCCTTCTGCACGGCGCCCGTCATCTCCGGCGTCTGCACATAGACAGCGCCCTGCGAAGCGCCTTCACGGACCAGACGCGCCATGTCGGCTGCGTTCTTCACCGGATCGACACCGGAGCACATCTGAATGGCGGCGGCTTTGAAGGTCATCGTCGTCTCCCTTGCGAAGCGGTTCAGGCGGCGAGCATCGGATCGAGCTTGCCGGCCCGATCGAGCGCATGGATGTCGTCGCAGCCGCCGACATGCTCGCCATTGATGAAGATCTGCGGGAAGGTCGAGCGGCCGTTTGCCTTTGATATCATCTCCTGGCGCAGCTCGGGCGAATAGGTTGCGTTGCGCTCGACATAATCGACGCCCTTGGATTCGAGCAGCGATTTCGCCCGGGCGCAATAGCCGCAGAATTCACGCGTATAGATAACGACGGATGTCATGATCCACTCCGGAAAAGTACAGGTTCACAGTCATATAAGATGGCCGACGACCCTTGCAAAGGTCAAAACCGTCACATCCGCCGCACCGGCTTTCTTCAGGGCGCGTGTCGCCGCCGCCACCGTCGCGCCGGTGGTGTAGACATCGTCGACAAGCACGACGCGCCGGCCGAACACATCGCCCGCGCGATGCTCTGACACCGCGAACGCCCCGCGCACATTGTCCTGCCGCGCCTTGGCGCCAAGACCGACCTGCTGGCTCGTGCGCTTGACGCGCAGCAGCGTCGCCGGAAGCAGCGGCTTGCCCGAAAGGCGGGCAAGATGGCGGGCGAGTTCGGCTGCCTGGTTGTATTTGCGCGCAAACAACCGCGCCCGATGCAGCGGCACTGGGATTATGGCGTCGCAAGCGGTGACCATGCCGTCGCTGGCGCGCAGCATCCAGCCGGCCATCATCGGCGCCAGATCGGTACGATCGCGATATTTCAAGCTGAGAACGAGGTCGCGCACGATGCCGTCGTGAACCGCGGCGGAACGCAGCCGGTCGAAAACCGGCGGGTCGGCGATCGCCTCGGCGCTGAGGATCCCAGCGCCGAGATCATGGGAAAACGGGCTGCCCAGGATCTCGCAATAGGGCCGCTCGATGAACCGGATACCGGACCAGCAGGCGGGACAAAGGCCGCGATGCGCGCCAACCGAAACCCCGCAACCGGGACAGGCAGGCGGATAGACCAGATCGGCCAGAGCCAGCCAGGGCCTTATCAGCCCGGACCGCAATTTCGTTAGCGTGATTTCGCGCGCCATCATCCCCATATGATTGACACTAGCTTTTTCCCGCAGGCTTTGCGAAGGGAAAACGTGCGTGCTCGCCACGCCCCGCCGAAGTGATGATATTGCAGGAAACCGCCATGGAAATCGTGTTCGACCAATCGCTGCTCGCTGCCCGCAAACGCCGGGCGCTGAGACAGGGCGACGCCAAGGCTGCGTTTCTTCTCGACATCGCGGCGAGCGAACTGGCGGAGCGACTTGGTGTCATCGAACGGCATTTCGACGAAGCGGTGGAGCTTCACGGCGCGACCGGCATCGCGGCGCGCCTCGCGCTGGCGACCGGCAAGATCGGCCATCTCAGCAGGATCGAAAGCGAGACGGGCTTTGCCGCACCCGGCGAGACCTTGATCGCGGCGCCGCTCGAGGAATTGCCGCTCGAAGCCGAGTCGGTCAATCTTGTCCTCTCTCCCCTCAGCTTGCATGTCACCAACGATACGCCTGGCGTTTTCATCCAGGTCCGCCGCGCGCTGAAGGCCGACGGCCTTTTCCTGGCGGCGATCCCGGGCTTGGGAACCCTGCAGGAATTGCGCGATGTGCTGCTGGCAACCGAGATCGAACTGACGGGTGGAGCCAGCCCGCGCGTCATCCCCTTCGCCGATGTCCGCGATGTCGGCGGCCTTTTGCAGCGCGCCGGTTTTACCCTGCCCGTCATAGACGCCGAGACCTATACGGTGCGCTACGACAATCTGTTCGCGCTGATGCGCGACCTGCGCGCCATGGGCATGACCAATCCGCTTGCCGACCGCAGCCGCAAGCCGCTGACACGCGCCTTTTTCCTGCGCGCCGCCGAACTCTACTCTGAGCGCTATTCCGATGCCGACGGCAGGATTCGGGCCACCTTCTCGATCATCTATGCATCCGGCTGGACGCCGCATGAAAGCCAGCAGAAGCCGCTTCAGCCGGGTTCGGCCAAGGCACGCCTGGCCGATGCGCTCAAGGTCGACGAGCACAAGCTCAAACAATAGTCCGTCAGTCGAGGCGAATGGAGCGGGCGGCCGCTTCAATTCCCGGAAGCGGACGAATTCTGAATCGTGTTGGACAATATATTGAAGGCGCTCGCAAGGCTCCCGCCGAAAGCGCCGACACCACTGATGATCGCCGCGGACATGAGGGCAGCGATGAGGCCGTACTCGATGACCGTTGCACCGGTCTTGTCATTGAAAAAACGCCGTACAGAACGCATACGCTCAAAGCTCCCAGCCCCAGCATTGGACATCAACATCTCGTGAATCCGATGCTCGTCATGGCATCTGGCAGGCTATGCGTAAGCTCTATTGGCAGCCGCTGTCGGCGCCGTACCCCTGAACGATGCAGACCGAACCCGGCTCATGCTGCAGCACACTGCGGCGGATCGTATAACGCTTGCCGTTTTCAGTCTGTGGGATCGAACCGGTGGTAATATTGTCGAGATCCGGTGCACTTGCAAGCACACGCGACTTGGATTTGTCGGAGAGCATTGGCGTCAGGATAAGCGAAAGCGCGACCGCCGCCGTACCGAACAGCAAAGCGATATTCAACGCGCCCGTCTTGCGCGACGTGGAATAGGACTGCTCTTTTTCCTGAACAGCTTTCCAGAAATCGTCGTCCATTGTGTCAAGCCTTCTCTAACGCACCCAACAACCGCTTGATTGAGAGCATTGAATGCCAGAAGGTCATAAACGATCCCTTAATATCCACATGCAAATTAATGAGGCGTAATATTCCGGGACAGCGCCCGATTCGGGCTATAGGCCTGATATTAAATGGCTAATTTCTGTTAACCATACTTGCCGGATGCCGTCTCTGAGCGCGCCAAATATGTGCGCTGCAAACTCAAACAAGACCCGGTGCGTCATCAGGCGACAAACTCCTCTCATAATAGCACGCCAAAGAATAGTTATAAATAGATTACACCAATAGATTGATGTTGACGCCCACTCGCGCGAATGCAACGCATGACAAAGATACCATTCTTATAAGTTGTGGCGGAGCTGACATATGGTGGGGTTGTTCAAAGCGGTCGGCGGCCTCGTTGTCGCCTTCGCGATCGTGTTGGCCGTCTCGATGCTTTTCATCGGTGGCATCGGCGGCTTTGTCGCGGGGCTGGTCGCGGCGCTTTTCTATGCATTTTGCGGTGCCGTGATTTTTACCTTCGGATTGATGCTCGAGCATCTAGAGGCAATCCGCCGGGATTCAGCCAGACAATCGGAAATGCTGACGGAGTTGCTCCGGAGAACACCGAAGACAGAGCCTTCCCATCGAGAGGCTATGGCGAATAATCTCGATCAGCTCGCTCAGTCGAACTTCCGCTTCAAGGAAATCTAACCCTAAAGCAGATCCTGCAGGAATGGGATCAGCGGCTCATCGGCCGGCGGCATCGGATAGTCGCGCAGGGCCTGCGGCCGCACCCATTTGATCGCCTGCCCTTCCCGGCCATGCGGGATGCCATCGTAACGCCGGCAGATATAGAGCGGCATCAGCAGATGGAAGGTTTCATAGGTGTGGCTGGCGAAAGTCAGCGGTGCCAGGCAGGCAATCTTGGTCTGGATACCGAGCTCTTCCTCAAGCTCGCGCACCAATGTCTCCTCCGGCGTCTCGCCGGTCTCGACCTTGCCGCCGGGGAATTCCCAGAGACCGGCCAGCGACTTGCCCTCGGGCCGCTGCGACAGAAGAATCCGGCCATCCGTATCGATGAGCGCGCAGGCGGCAACGAGGACGATCTTGCGGCCAGCTTCGCTCATGCTTCCTCCGAAGATTGCCAATAGCAATAGCGATAGGCCTCGCGGAATCCGAAGCGGGCATAAAGCGCCAGGGCCGGCTCGTTGTCGGCGGCGACCTGAAGCCAGGCCGTCTTGGCGCTACGCATCCGCGCCCAACGCAACGCCGACGTCAGGATTTCGGCCCCCAGCCCCTTGCGCCGATGCTGCGCCGAAACGGAAACCGACAGAATACCGGCAAGATCATTATCCTGTACGCAAAGTGTCGTCGCCACGGGTCCGGCATCGTCATTTTCGATGACGAAGAGACCCGACGGCGGCTTGATGCTGCTTACCACCTCGGCCAGCGCGGGCTTCAGGGCCGGATCAGCCCCATCAACCAGCAGGCTCGCGTCGACGTAGCGGCCGACATCATGGCTCGGAAGGTGATCGAGCATATCCGGCAGCTCCAGATCGACCAGATCGGCGATCATGACGAGCGTCTCGTCGAACCGCGTCCAGCCGCGCTTCTGCAGGAGATCGATGAGCTGCGACGAGGCGAGCGGCGTCTCGCGCACCACCATCGGCCTGCCATAAGCTTCGAACTTCCGCCGCGCCTTCGCCAGCCGGATTTCGAGATCGCGATGATCGGAGGGGTCGAGCGGCACCACCGAATTGAGCCGCTTCGACGGATGACCCGCCGTCAGCCGCACCTGCCAGCTGCCATCATACTGCACGGACGAAGCAGGCCATGCCCGAAAGCCAACTGCTTCGAGCCTGCGCACCAAGGGCAGCTTGTTTATCGTGGACTGCGCATGCATCAGCGAGATATCAGCTCCGGTAGTCGCCATTGATGGCAACATATTCCTTGGTGAGGTCGCAGGTCCAGACCGTCGCGCGGCCATTGCCGAGGCCGAGATCGACCTTCACGGGAATATCCTGCCGCTTCATCACGTTCGACGCCGCCTCCTCCGAATAGGAAGCGTCGCGCTCGCCGTTGACGGCAACGCGGACATCGCCGAACCAGATGGCGAGCTTGTCGCGATCCGCCATCTCGCCGGCCTTGCCGACCGCCATGACGACGCGGCCCCAATTGGCGTCTTCGCCGGCGGCCGCTGTTTTGACCAGCGGCGAATTGGCGATGGAAAGCGCAATGCGCTTCGCGGCAGCGTCATTTTCGGCGCCGGTCACGGTGATCTCGAGCATCTTGGTGGCGCCTTCGCCGTCGCGGACGACCTGGATGGCAAGATCCTTGAGGAGTTCGTTGAGTGCCGTGCGGAACGCCGCGAGCTTCGGGTCATCGGCGCGGTCGATGCGCGCCTGTCCGTCAGCCGCGGCAGCGCCGGTGGCAAACAGCATCAACGTATCCGAGGTCGAGGTATCGCTATCAACAGTCATGGAATTGAAGCTCGGGCCGACACCATCGGACAGCAGCGCCTGCAGCGCGGAAGAGGAAATATCGGCATCCGTCACGACGAAGGAAAGCATCGTCGCCATATCGGGGGCGATCATGCCCGCACCCTTGGCGATGCCGTTGATGGTGACCTTGACGCCATCGATCTCGGCGCTGCGGGTCGCAACCTTCGGATAGGTATCCGTGGTCATGATCGCCTTGGCCGCTTCGAACCAGAAATCGCTGACGGCATCCTTCGCCATGGTGTCGAGCACGCCGGCAAATTTGGTCGCGTCCAGAGGCTCGCCGATGACGCCTGTCGAGGCGAGATAGACTTCGTTTTCACCGCAACCGACGGCAGAGGCAGCGGACTTGGCGGTCAGTTCCGTCGCCTGGCGGCCCTTCAGCCCGGTAAAGGCATTGGCATTGCCGGAATTGACGACGACGGCGCGAGCGCTGCCATGCGCCAGGTTCGCCCGGCAGAAATCGACGGGAGCCGAGGGGCACTTCGAGCGTGTGAAAACGCCGGCGACGGCTGCCGGCTTGTCAAAGACCATCAGCAGGACGTCGGTCCGGTTCTTATACTTGATGCCGGCGGAGGCCGTGGTCATGCGCACACCGCGAAGGGCAGGCATGGAAGCGAAGGTTTGGGGTGCAAGCGGAGAGACGGAACCGGACATGAGAGCCACCTGATAGTGAAAGGCCCGGAAAATCCGGGCCCTGATGATCTTGCTTGCGACTGCTTACTGCTGCGGCTGGGCGTCAGGCGAGACGGCGTCGTCCGCCGGTGCTGCGTCCTGCTGCTTCTGCGCATCCTCATAGGCCTTGCTGAGCGCCGGGTCGCTGATGGCGACCTTGCTGTCCTGCTTGGCCTTGTTCAGGAGTTCAAGATACTTGTCGCGCATGACGAGCTGACGAACCTGGTCCTTGACCTGATCGAACGGCGGTGGCGGAGCCACGCGCTTGTCTTCGACCTTGATGACATGCCAGCCGAAATCGCTCTTGACCGGAGTCTTCGTATAAGTGCCAACCGGCAGGGCAAAGGCAGCGTCTTCGAATTCCTTGACCATGCGGCCATGGCCGAAATAGCCGAGATCGCCGCCGTCGGCCTTGTTCGGATCGGTGGACTTTTCCTTGGCGAGTGCGGCGAAATCCTTGCCGCCGTCGAGTTCCTTGATGACTGCCTTGGCTTCATCCTCGGTCTTCACCAGGATATGGCGGGCATGCACTTCTTCCTGCTTCGGAAGGGCGGCGACTTCCTTGTCGTAGCGGGCCTTGACTTCCGCATCCGTGATGGCGTCGGCAACATGCGCCTTGAAATAGGCATTGTGCAGCTCGCGGTCGCGCAGATAGGCCATGTGAGCCTGGAAGTCCGGAGTCTGATCGAGCTTCTCGGCGGCGGCCTTCTGCGAAAGCAGCTTCACGTCGATCGAAGCCGAAAGCGCGGCGACCTTCTTCTGGTCGTCCGGAAGCTGGCCGAGCTGCGGATCAAGATTGGCGATCGCCAGATTGAGTTCGGACTGATGGATTTCAACGTCGCCGACCTTGGCGACAACGGGATCCTGGGCATCAGCCGCAAAGACAGGCGCCTGGAAGGTGATGATTGTTGCGAAAGCAACCGCAGCAAGTTTGTTGTACTTCAACATAAAATAACCCTTCGGTGGTCTCGACCGGCTCGACAGTTATGATTCCGGCGTGAAAAAGCCTTCAGCAGGAGAATGTGGCCTTTGTGTATCGGCCAAATCCCGTTGACATCAATCGACCCCCCTCTTATCTGTCACGCAACCTCGCGTCCAGAACAGTTTCCGGCCGTTTTGTGCTAAACTCCCGTTTTTTTGGGAATGGATAAAGCAGGATACGGCAGGATGAAATCTCAGAAAGGACCAGTAACATGGTCAGCCTAGGTGGAATTGCCCGCAAGTTGTTCGGCTCGTCCAACGACCGCCGCGTGAAGTCGTTCCAGCCGAATGTCGTTGCCATCAATGCGCTCGAGCAAGAGATGCGCGCGCTGTCCGATGAAGCTTTGACCGCCAAGACGGTTGAGTTCCGCCAGCAGCTCGCCGATGGCAAGACCCTCGACGACCTCCTCGTTCCCGCCTTTGCGGTGGCCCGCGAGGCGTCGCGCCGCGTTCTCGGCATGCGACCTTTTGACGTACAGCTCGTCGGCGGCATGATCCTTCATTCCAATGCCATTGCCGAAATGAAGACCGGCGAAGGCAAGACGCTCGTGGCGACCCTGCCGGTCTACCTGAATGCGCTGGCCGGCAAGGGCGTGCATGTCGTCACGGTCAACGACTACCTGGCACAGCGCGACAGCGCCACCATGGGCCGCCTCTATGGCTTCCTAGGCATGACCACGGGCGTCATCGTCCACGGCATGTCCGACGACGAGCGGCGCGACGCCTATGCCTGCGACATCACCTACGGCACCAACAACGAGCTCGGCTTCGACTATCTTCGCGACAATATGAAATACGAGCGCGGGCAGATGGTCCAGCGCGGCCATCCCTTCGCCATCGTCGACGAAGTGGACTCCATCCTGATCGACGAAGCGCGCACGCCGTTGATCATTTCAGGCCCGCTCGACGACCGTTCCGATCTCTACACGACGATCGACGCCTTCATCCCGCGCCTTTCGAAGGAAGATTACGAAATCGACGAAAAGCAGCGCTCGGCCAACTTCTCCGAAGAAGGCACCGAGAAGCTGGAAAACATGCTGAGCGAGGCCGGCCTGCTCAAGGGTGAATCTCTTTATGACGTCGAGAACGTCGCGATCGTCCACCACATCAACAACGCGCTCAAGGCCCACAAGCTCTTCCAGCGCGACAAGGACTATATCGTGCGCAACGATGAAGTCGTCATCATCGACGAGTTCACCGGCCGCATGATGCCGGGCCGCCGCTATTCGGACGGCCAGCACCAGGCTCTGGAAGCCAAGGAACGGGTGCAGATCCAGCCGGAAAACCAGACGCTGGCGCAGATCACCTTCCAGAACTATTTCCGCATGTACGGCAAGCTCGCCGGTATGACCGGCACGGCGTCGACGGAAGCGGAAGAATTCGGCAACATCTACGGCCTCGACGTGATCGAAGTGCCGACCAACCTGCCGATCCAGCGTATCGACGAGGACGACGAGGTCTATCGTACGCATGAAGAGAAATTCAAGGCAATCATCGCCGAGATCCTGGATGCGCACAAGCGCGACCAGCCGGTGCTCGTCGGTACCACATCGATCGAAAAGTCGGAACTTCTCGCCGACCTCATGCGCAAGCAGGGCTTCAACAACTTCCAGGTCCTGAACGCCCGCTACCATGAGCAGGAAGCCTACATCGTCGCCCAGGCCGGCGTTCCCGGCGCGGTGACGATCGCCACCAACATGGCCGGCCGCGGCACCGACATCCAGCTCGGCGGCAACCTCGAAATGCGCGTCGAGCGCGACCTGCACGATGTCGAGCCCGGTCCGGAGCGCGACGCTGCGATCGCCAGGATCGCCGAGGAGATCCAAGTACTCAAGCAGCGGTCGATCGCCGCCGGCGGTCTCTACGTCATCGCCAGCGAGCGCCATGAAAGCCGCCGCATCGACAATCAGCTGCGTGGCCGTTCCGGCCGTCAGGGCGACCCCGGCCGCTCGAAATTCTACCTGTCGCTGCAGGATGACCTGATGCGCATCTTCGGCTCCGACCGCATGGACGGCATGCTGCAGAAGCTCGGCCTCAAGGAAGGCGAAGCCATCGTCCATCCCTGGATCAACAAGGCGCTGGAACGCGCCCAGAAGAAGGTCGAAGCCCGCAACTTCGACATCCGCAAGAACGTTCTGAAGTATGACGACGTGCTGAACGACCAGCGCAAGGTCATCTTCGAGCAGCGCGTCGAGCTGATGGACGCGACGGATCTCACCGAAACCGTCGGCGACATGCGCCACGACGTCATCGAGGATCTCGTCGCCAAGCATATTCCTGAACGCGCCTATGCCGAGCAGTGGGACGCCGATGGCCTGAAGGCGGCGGTCGCCAACTTTTTCGACATCGACCTCCCGATCCACGACTGGGTCAAGGAAGAGGGTATCGCCGAGGACGACATTCGCGCACGCCTGACGGAAATCACCGAAAAGGCGGCCACCGAAAAGGCTGAGCGTTTCGGCCCCGAGATCATGACCTATGTCGAGCGCTCCATCGTCCTGCAGACGCTGGACAATCTTTGGCGTGAGCATATCGTCAACCTCGACCATCTGCGTTCGGTCATCGGCTTCCGCGGCTATGCCCAGCGCGACCCGCTGCAGGAATACAAGGCCGAGGCTTTCGAGCTGTTCCAGGCACTCTTGAACAACCTGCGCCAGGCCGTGACAGCCCAGCTCTCACGCGTCGAGCTCGTGCAGCAGCCGGCCGAACCGCAGACCCCGCCGATGCAGGCACGCCATATCGACGCCACGACAGGCGAAGACGAGTTCGCGCCGTTTAGCCTCGCAAGCGAAAGCTTCGTGTCTCCGGAAAGTCGCGACCCGCAAAACCCGGCAACCTGGGGCCGCGTCGGCCGCAACGAGGCATGCCCCTGCGGCTCCGGCAAGAAATACAAGCATTGCCATGGCGCCTTCGAGAGCACCGAAGTCGTCTGACATATCGTTGCTTTTGAAAATCAACAGGATGCCGCCTTCGGGCGGCATTTTTTGTTGCGGTGAGCCGCCATCGCTTATGTCGCTTTCAAAGGTTATAAAGAACTGATTCTTAACTCTCCTCTGCCAAGACTATCGCAGGTTGATGTCATATTTAAAGTATTGCGTATCGATGATGGCGGTCTTTCAAACAGCAGAGAGAATGCTGCCGTCCGCATTGCGGACTGCGCTATCGCCATATCTGCATAAACTTGCCGACCTTCTCACGGGCCACGACGAAAAGTCCGTTTCGCAGCGCATGGCACTGATCGCCTTCGCCATCCGCATTGCCGGCGCAGCACTCGCCTTCGTCTCGCAGATCGTCCTCGCCCGCCTGATGGGCAGATTCGAGTATGGCGTCTTCGTCTTCGTCTGGGTGCTGATGATCCTCTTCGGCAACCTCGCCTGCTTGGGCTTCCCCACCGCCGTCATCCGTTTCCTGCCGCAATATGAAGCCAGCGGCAATCATGACGCCGTCCGCGGCCTGAATGCGACGGCGCGCCTGTTCGTCGTCGCGGTCTCCGGCGCCCTGGCGCTGATCGGCGCGATCCTGCTTTATGCCTTCAGCGGCAAGATCGAGCACTACTACGTCATGCCTGTTTTCCTCGGGCTGATTGCCGTGCCGATGATCGCGCTCGGTGACGTTCTGGATGGCACGGCGCGCGCCAAACACTGGCCGATCATGGCCTTGAGCCCGACCTTCCTGATCCGTCCGACGCTGATCCTGCTCTTCATGCTCGCCGCTGTCCTTGCAGGCGCACCTCACGATGCGGTCACGGCCATGGCAGCGGCGCTGGCAGGCGCGTTTACGAGCGTCCTCCTGCAATACCTCGCCGTGACTTTGCGCCTGCGCCGCCATTATCCGAGCGGCGCGAAAGCCACCGAGTTCAATGCCTGGCTGGCGGTCGCCTTTCCGATATTCCTGGTCGAAGGCGTCGGCTATCTCCTTACCAATTCGGACGTCATCGTCGTCGGGATCTTTCTTGATCCGGAGGAGGTCGCCGTCTATTTCGCCGCCGCCAAGACCATGGCTCTGGTTCATTTCGTCTATTTCGCCGTCAAGGCAGCCATCGGCCCGCGCTTTGCCGCCATCATCGCCGAAAACGACCGGTCCAAGCTCGCCGCCTTCGCCACCGAAGCGACGCGCTGGACCTTCTTCCCGGCGCTGGCCGTCGGCCTTGCCGTCCTGGCGGCCGGGCAGTTCCTTCTGTCGCTTTTCGGCGCTGCCTTCGCCGAAGGCCAGGTGGTGATGGCCATCCTGCTTGCCGGCATCCTCGTCAAGGCACTGGTCGGTCCCGCCGAAGTGCTGCTGACGATGGCGGACAAGCAGATGCTCTGCGTCTATCTCTATGCTGCCGCGCTCGTCGCCAATATCAGCCTCAACGTCATCCTCATTCCGCATTTCGGCATCGAGGGTGCGGCCATTGCCGGTGCCGCCGCCATGGCGGTCGAGGCCCTGCTTCTGCATCTTGCCGTGCGCCATGCGCTCGGCATCACGCTATTCGCGCTCATCCGCCGCCCGGCGGCACTCGCAACGACGAACGGGGCTCTCTGATCATGGCGCGCCCTCCCTTTACCGAAAGTACCGACAGCCAAGTGAATGCCCTGACGCATACGCTTGCATCGCTGCATTTCGAAACGCCGAAGGCCGAGGCCCGCGCCGAAGTCGGCCGGGCCGGGCGTGAACTCTGCCTCTATCCCGGCAAGCTCGGTTATGAGCTGCAGGACGAGTTGGACTTCCTGTCCAATCGCGCCATGGAGCCGAACGTCTTCTTCTCCGGACGCTTCCTGGCGCCTGCCATGCCGCGGCTCGAAGACCGGCAGGTACGGCTCGCCCTGATGCGCGACAACAGCAGTACGCGCAGCCGCATGCGCCTGCTGATGCCCTTTACGGTCGACAAGCCGGGCTTTGCGCTCGGCCCCTCGATCATCCGCGTCTGGTCGAATTCGTTCGGCCCGCTCGGCACACCGCTGGTCGATGCGGAGGATGCCGGCGAAACGCTCGACAATCTCTTCGAAGCGCTGGCCCGACAGGAACTGCACCTGCCGACCACGCTCGTACTTCCTGATATCCGCCTGAACGGCCGTTTCGCGCAGATGGCAAAGGTTATTGCCATCGGCCGAAATCTGCCCATTGCGGTCGCAAACCCCTTCCAGCGCCCGATACTCGACAGCAAGGACGATGCGCTCGCCTATCTGAAGCGGACGATCTCGAACGCGCATCTGCGCGAAATGCGCCGGCAGTGGCGTCTCTTGGAAAACCAGGGCGAGGTCACCTATAGCGTCGCCCGCCAGCCTCGCGACGTTCACCAGCGCATGGAAGAATACCTGGCGCTCGAGGCAAGCGGCTGGAAGGGCAAAAAACGTTCGGCTCTGGTCACCGATCGCCATCATGCCGCCTTTGCCCGCGAAGCGATCTCCAACCTCGCGGCCGTCGACGCCGTGCGTATCCACACCATCGATCTCAACGGCAAGGCCATCGCCTCGATGATCGTGCTGATCATGGGCGGCGAGGCCTATACCTGGAAGACGGCCTATGACGAGGCCTATGCCCGCTATTCGCCGGGCAAGCTGCTGATGGCCGAGTTGACGGAGTGGCATCTCGACGATGCCAACGTCGTCCGCTCCGATTCCTGCGCGGTGCCGGATCATCCGATCATGAGCCGTTTCTGGCATGAGCGCGAAGAGATGGGCACGCTGATCATCGGCCTCGCCCAAAACGGCGACCGCGACGTCCGGCAGGTGGCCACGCAATTGCACATGTATCGCAGCACCCGCAACATGGCGAAACTGCTGCGCGAAAAGATCCTGTCGCTTACGAAGCGCTAAAGCAATTCCAGCAGAAGTGCGCAGCGGTTCTGCGTCCGGAATTGCTTGAAAACAAAGAGATAGGGCATTTCCGTGACTCCGTCTAAGACGGAAATGCTCCATCTTCGGCGGTCGCCCGCTCGCGCAGCAGGCGACGGATCACCTTGCCCGAGGTCGTCAGCGGCAGCGCGTCGACGAACTCGATCTCGCGCGGATATTCATGCATGGAAAGCCGCGTCTTCACCCACTCGCGGATCTCCACTGCCAGCGCCTCGCTCGGCTCGCGGCCGGGCACCAGGACGACATAGGCCTTGACGATCTCGGTCCGCACCGCATCCGGCTTGCCGACGGCCGCGGCAAGCTGCACCGCCGGATGGCCGCCAAGGCAATCCTCGATCTCGCTTGGGCCGATACGATAGCCGGAAGAGGTGATGACATCGTCGTCGCGGCCGACGAAGGAAACATAGCCCTCGGTATCCTGCCGGCCGATATCGCCGGTCAGCAGCCAGTCACCGGCGAACTTCGCTTCCGTCGCCTTCTCATCCCGCCAATAGCCAAGAAACATCACCGGATCAGGTCGCCTTATCGCGATCTGCCCGCTTTCGCCCAAGGCGACCTCGACGCCATCGGCATCGACGACCGCAATCCGATGTCCGGGCACCGGCTTTCCCGTCGCGCCGGGGCGGCTGACACCGAAGGCCGCACTGGACGACAGCACGAAATTGCACTCCGTCTGGCCGAAGAATTCGTTGACGCTGATGCCGAGCGCCGAGCGCGCCCATTCGAAGGTCTCGCGGCCGAGCGCCTCGCCGGCCGAGCCGATGGTGCGCAGCTTGAGATCGTAATGCGCCCGGGGATCATCGACGGCTTTCAGCAGTCTTAGCGCCGTCGGCGGGATGAAGGCGTTGCGCACGCCCATTTCGGCCATGATGCGGAAAGCCGTGTGCGGGTCGAACTTCTGAGCCGGAGAGGAGACGACGGGCACGCCGAGCATCAGGCTCGGCAGCAGGGCGTTCAACAGGCCGCCGGCCCAGGCCCAGTCGGATGGCGTCCAGAGCTTGTCGCCGGCTTGCGGAAAGCCCTCATGAGCGAACTGCATGCCGGGAATATGCCCCGGCAGGACGCGATGGCCGTGCAGCGCGCCCTTCGGCGGCCCGGTCGTGCCCGACGTGAAGATCATCAATGCCGGATCGTCCGGGCCTGTATCGGCCAGCTCGAAGAGCGGCGGATGTGCGGCCACCAGATCGGCAAAGCCTGCGACATCTTTCTCCGCACCGTCGATGCTGATCACCTGAACCAGCTCCGGCAGCCGGTCGCGAATCGGCCGTAGCCGCTCGAGGCCGAACTGGTTGGTGACGATCGCGGATGCACCCGAGACCTTCAGCCGATATTCCAGCGCCTCGGCACCGAACAGCAGCGCCAGCGGCAGGGCGATCGCCCCCATCTTGTAGATCGCCACATGCGCCACGACCGTCTCGAAACTTTGCGGCAAGAGCAGCGCCACCCGGTCGCCGGCGCGGACCCCGAGTGCCGAAAGCGCATTGGCGAACGCGGCGGAGCGATCCCGCAACGCGCCATAGGTCATGGAGAGATGATCGCCGTCCGGATTGAAATGCTGCAGGCAGATCCGATCCGGCTCGCCTTCGGCCCAGGCATCGCAAACGGCGTGCCCAATGTTGAACTTCGCCGGAATTTCCCAACGAAAATCGCGATAGAGGGCTTCGTAAGTATCACGCGGGGGCAATTTCATGCGGAATTCCGAAAAATGGTGCGGTGCAGCTAACACCTCCGGAGCAGGCTATTCAAGAAAACAATTGGAATCGCCGCCATCCACACGGGAACGCGACCGCCAGCCTAGTGTACGAGGAACCAGCCAGTCTTCACTCCATCGCGGCGAAATAGCCACCAAACCTTGCCATAGATGTTCGCCTCCGGCACAAACCCGACCTCGAACCGGCTGTCATTTGAATTATCGCGATTGTCACCCATGACGAAATAATGTCCCTCGGGCACGATATATTCACGCGTATTGTCTCCCCGCGAATCTCGTGAGATATCGAGCGTCTGGTAGCGGGCGCCGTTGTCCAGCACCTCGCCGAAAACGGGGAACTCGCCAGGCTGCATATCGTAGTTCGACACGATTGTACCCTCGGCGTCGCGAGGCATCGCCTTTCCGTTAATGAAGACGACCCCATCCTTCATCTGAATATGATCGCCAGGCAGTCCTATGACGCGTTCCACGTAACTGATCTCCGGCTGCAGAGGGAGTGCCAACACGACGACATCTCCCCGCTTCGGCTGCGTCCCGAACATTTTCAGCGGCATCCGTTCGGAACGGTATGGGAAAGAGTAACGCCCATAGCCATAGTTGAATTTAGTCACAACCGCGTAGTCGCCGGGTATCAACGTCGGCATCATGGAACCGGACGGTATGGTGAAAGGCTGGACGACGAATGTGCGAATAATGATAGCGAAGAGCAGAGGAGCGAACCAAAAAAGAAGCGCAACATTGTACCAACGCGCAAACCACGGATATCGCCCTCCAGCGAGGCCGGCATTGGCAGAAATATAACCGTGAAAACACCCGATCAGATTGAGGCCAACCACAGCAATTCCAACAGTCTGCGCCGGCGTGAAATGGGGAAACAAGATGTTCAAGGGAACGACGGCGAGACTGCCGATTAACAAGTAGCCAACAGCCAAACGACCTCTACCGAGATAGGCCATGACGATAGCAGGCCCGAATACAAGACCGAGGATAGCAGCAGCGAAGGGGCGACGGTTACGAAAGAATTGGAAAAAGCGCATAAGAACTCGCCGATTGATTTGGCTTTCAGTCTTACACAACCTATCGTTACCATTGAATGAGCTGCCGCCAAAATCCCCACAAATCGCCGCTCGATTTATTTGGTACCGACCTCAAACCTATTGTAAATTATCGATCTACTCGACAGCATTTTGCTCCGTTACGCCGCTGTCGATCACACATTCGCTCACCCCTCGGCGGCAGAGCGTTGTTGCGCCGGATACTTGGACGGACGGAGAATATCGATGGAATACGTAAAGCTTGGCAGGACCGGTCTTGAAGTCTCGCGCATCTGCCTGGGTTGCATGACCTATGGCGACCCTGACAAGGGCACGCACGCCTGGTCCCTGAACGAGGAACACAGCCGTCCGCTGCTGCGGCAGGCGATCGAGGCCGGCATCAATTTCCTCGATACGGCCAACACCTATTCCAACGGCTCGTCCGAGGAAATCGTCGGCCGCGCCATCAAGGATTTCGCGCGCCGCGACGACATCGTGCTCGCCACCAAGGTCTTCAACCGCATGCGCCCGGGTCCGAACGGCGCCGGCCTTTCACGCAAGGCCATCTTCGACGAGATCGACAACAGCCTGCGCCGCCTCGGCACCGACTATGTCGACCTCTACCAGATCCATCGCTGGGACTATACGACGCCGATCGAGGAAACGCTGGAAGCGCTGCACGACGTCGTCAAGGCCGGCAAGGCTCGCTATATCGGCGCCTCCTCCATGTATTCCTGGCAGTTCGCCAAGGCGATCTACACCTCGCGCCTCAACGGCTGGACCGAATTCGTCAGCATGCAGAACCATCTGAACCTGCTCTATCGCGAGGAGGAGCGCGAGATGCTGCCCTTTTGCGAGGACCAGAAGATCGCCGTCGTCCCCTGGAGCCCGCTTGCCCGCGGCCGCCTCACCCGCGATTGGGACGAAGCGACGGCACGCACGGAATCGGACGAATTCGGCAAGACGCTCTACACCCAGGCTGTCGACGCCGATCACAAGATCGTCGACGCCGTCGGCGCCATCGCCAAGGCCCGCGGCATCGCCCGCGCGCAGGTCGCCACCGCCTGGATCCTGCAGAAGAGCGCCGTCACCGCGCCGATCATCGGCGCTTCCAAGCCCGGCCACATCACGGACGCCGTCGCTTCGCTGGCCGTCAAATTGACGCCGGAAGAGATCGAGGCACTGGAATCGCCCTATATCCCGCATGGTGTTGCCGGGTTTAAGTGACCGGAGATTTTGGAGCTGGCCAGGCGCATGCACCGGTGCAGCATCGGACTTGCCTGGCCCCTCTGCCCGCATATGCGCGCAATCGCCTACGGGTATGCTGGTGCAGCAAGCTCCTTCTCCCCTCGGGGAGAAGGGGTTCCGCCGCAACGGTACCGATAAGCCCGCGGCAAATCGCGCAAAAGTTATTTCACGCGCCGGTCACAGTTGAGTCATAACGGGATGAGGTTCCCCTTGCCCCCCGAGGACCGCTCATGACCACAGTTCCCTTCATAGCGCGGCGCTTTCAATCGACCGCGGCCTATTACCTGCGCTATCGCATCCCCTATCCTGACAGGCTGATTGACCGCGTCGCCGAGCGCAGCGGCCTGAAGCCCGGCGACCATGTGCTCGACCTCGGCTGCGGCCCCGGCCAACTCGGCATCGCTTTCGCGCGGCTGCAGGGCGCCGCTGTCACCGCAATGGATCCAGAACCGGAAATGCTCGCCGCCGCCGAAGCCGGCGCTCAGGATGCCGGCGTCGAAATCACCGTACGCCAGGGCTCCTCCTACGATCTCGGACCTGATATCGGCAAGCTGCATCTCTGCGTCATGGGCCGCTCCTTCCACTGGATGGACAGGCCGGCAACGCTTGCCGCGCTGGACAAGCTGATCGAGCCTGATGGTGCGGTCGTCCTGTTCCACGATAAAAGCATCCTCGCGGAACCGGACTGGCGCGGGATCGTCGAGCCGCTGGCGGAAGCCTATTCGCCCGAACGCAACGCCGACCGCCTGCTGCGCAAGAGCAAGGCCTGGGCGCCGCATGAAGCCATGCTGCTGGCCTCGCCCTTCCGCAATCTCGAACGCATCGGCATCGTCACGGAATATACTCGGGATATCGAAGACATCGTCGGCCGCGTCTTCTCGATGTCGTCTACCTCGCCGCAGGCGCTGGGCGACAAGGCGGCGGAATTCGAA
Organism: Rhizobium sp. SG741; assembly: GCF_012275435.1. Taxonomy (NCBI): domain Bacteria; kingdom Pseudomonadati; phylum Pseudomonadota; class Alphaproteobacteria; order Hyphomicrobiales; family Rhizobiaceae; genus Rhizobium; species Rhizobium sp. SG741. Next base: position 443,069 of record NZ_JAAZQP010000005.1, on the reverse strand, counting down.
GCGGCGCTCCGCGCGGAACTGCTTGCGGCCGCACCCGACGGCAAGTTCAAGGAGATCGTCGAGGCGAACGGGCTGCTCGCCTTCCGCGACTAGAGCAATTCCGGGAAAAGTGCGTAGCGGTTTTCCGTCCGGAATTGCGTAAAAACGCTCGCTATAGTCAGCCCTCGTCTTTACCCGGCGGAGGCGTCAGCTCCTGCCGGGTTGCCGACAGGAATTCCTGCGACAGCGCCGGATCGTCCATCGCCCGCGCCAGGATGACGGCGCCGACCATGGCCGAAAGGCTGGCAAAGGCCTTGCGGCGACGGTCCTCCGGCGCTTCGCCGGGAACAATCTGCTCGAGGACATCAACCAGTCCCATCAGGCCGCCGGTAAAGGTCGATTGCATTTCGGGGCCATGACGGCTGACCTCCTGCGTCAGTGCCGCGAAGACACAGCCGGTCGCATGCTCGACGACGTTGCGATGCGAGAGGTAATGGGCAAGCAGCGCTTCGAGCGGCTGCTCCGGCGAGCTTGCCGCCACTTCCTTCCAGCGCTCGAGCGAGCGCGACACCAGCGCCTTGCTCGCCTCGCAGGCCAGCTCGTCCTTCGATTCGAAATGACCGTAGAAGCCGCCATGCGTCAGGCCGGCGGCCTTCATGATCTCGGCGACACCGATGCCGTCAAAGCCCTTTTCGCGAAAAAGCTCTCCCGCGACCGCAAGAATCTTCTCGCGGTTCTCGGCGAATTTTTCCCGGCTCACTCTCATCAAAAAACTCCATCAGAGCTTCAATAAATATGAATTGACAATTTATATGATGGCCATCATCAATACGCAACAAATATGATTGCAATCATGTAAATGCCTTTACACGAACGTTCAAGCCGGGAGAGCGGCATGGCGCTACAAGCGAAAACGGCCCCCCCGGTCTTTCGCGGAAAAGCGCTTCCACCGCTCGCCCAACCTGACGCCAAGACACGAAACTTTATTGGAACGCACTCATGGTCTCCACCGCTCTTGCTTCGACGCTCGCCCGGCGCAACATCCATTATGGATGGGTGGTCGTCGGCGCCACCTTCCTCACCATGCTCGTCACGGCCGGCGCCATGGGCGCGCCCGGCGTGCTCATCAAGCCGCTGCAGGACGAGTTCGGCTGGAGCACGTCGTCGATCTCCTCGGCGCTCGCCGTCCGGCTGTTGCTGTTCGGCCTGATGGGGCCTTTCGCCGCCGCCTTCATGAATTATTTCGGCGTTCGCAAGGTCATCGTTTTCGCGCTTGCGACCATCAGCGTCGGCTTCATCGGCTCGCTGTTCATGACGCAGGTCTGGCAGCTGCTGCTCTGCTGGGGCATCATCGTCGGCTTCGGCACCGGGCTGACCGCCATGGTGTTGGCGGCGACCGTCTCGACCCGCTGGTTCACCAAGCATCGCGGCCTGGTCATCGGCATGCTGTCGGCGAGCTCCGCCACGGGACAGCTCGTCTTCCTGCCGCTGATGGCCGAGCTGACGACGCGCTACGGCTGGCGCGCGACCGTGATCTTCGTCTGCGGCATGATCGTCGTTGCCGCCTTCATCGTGCTGCTTTTGATGCGTGACCGCCCCTCGGACGTCAATCTGCCGCTGGTTGGCGAGATCCACGTCACCCCCGCACCGCCCGCCACCAAGAACCTGAAGGCCGCACTCGCCTCGCCCCTGTCGGTCCTGAGGGAGGTATCCACGACCTCCACCTTCTGGATCCTGTTCGCCACCTTCTTCATCTGCGGCCTGTCAACCAACGGCCTGATCCAGACGCATTTCGTCACGCTCTGCGGCGATTTCGGCATCGTCCCGGTCGCAGCCGCCAGCATGCTCGCCGTCATGGGCATCTTCGATTTCTTCGGCACGATCGGCTCGGGCTGGCTGTCCGACCGCTTCGACAATCGCTGGCTGCTCTTCTGGTATTACGGGTTGCGCGGCCTGTCGCTGGTCTACCTGCCCTTCAGCAACTTCACCTTCTATGGCCTGTCGATCTTCGCCGTCTTCTATGGCCTCGACTGGATCGCCACCGTGCCGCCGACCGTCAAGATCGCCGCCGATCGCTTCGGCCGCGAAAAGGCCGGCCTCGTCTTCGGCTGGGTCTTTACCGGCCACCAGCTCGGTGCCGCCACCGCCGCCTATGGCGCCGGCCTCACCCGCACCGAACTCAACACCTATCTGCCAGCCTTCTTCGTCGCCGGCGCCTTCTGCCTGCTCGCCGCGATCCTGGCAATCACGCTGCAAAAGTCCGGCTCCGCCACCAAGGGCCCGGCCCTGGCCCACTAGGCTCCGCAACGCAAAAGCCCATGGCGTCCACCCACGCCATGGGCCAAACCGCAACCCTGCGGAAACACTCGCAATATCTGCCCCACCCGGCTTGCGCGCCCCGCCGATCACATGCTAGACAGCCGCCTCGTCAGGATCCGTTGCCCCATTGGCGGAATTGGTAGACGCGCTCGACTCAAAATCGAGTTTCGAAAGAAGTGCTGGTTCGACTCCGGCATGGGGCACCATCTTTCAGGCAATACAAGCTGCCTTCACACTGGTACACGCGCAGCGTTTCAACAAAAACTCCCGTTCGGCTGTCCAGATTACTGCACGAACCCTTGTTCGGCCATGCATCCTTTAAATGTCTCGTTTGAGGCAAAAGCACCGGCAATCCAGTACCTGCCGGCAATTACCTGCGTGTCGGAAGCTCGACCACTACAGATTGCTTTCGCCCGCTCAATTTGCCCTTGCTCTGTAGATGAAACGCGGTGCAACCATTAGATGCGCTGCCGTTGCATCCGGCGAAGATCGCCCCATAATTACGATATAAATTGCGCGCATTGATACCTCCCGAGATTCTTGACCTGAGGTTTCTATTCATTCTCTCTAAAACATGCAAAACGGGAGATTCGCGCAGTCTTCCCACGAAAGCAAGATGGCGGTATCTTTGAACGCCAAACTCCCCACCATCACGAAAAATTTTGATTTTGTGCGGCTTCCGTCACCCGGCGACCATTTACAGCCATAATCCTGCCCCCTAAAGGTTTGCAACGCAGCAACAGGGGACCTCATGCTTCGAAGACTTTACGACTGGACCATGTCGCTCGCCGGCCGCAAATCGGCGGAAATCTGGTTGGCTGTTATCGCCTTCGTCGAGAGCTCCATCTTTCTCGTTCCCGCGGACGTGCTGTTCCTACCGATGTCGCTCGCCAAGCCCGAGCGCGCCTGGCGTTATGCGCTGACGGCAACGGTCGCCTCCGTGCTTGGCGGCATTGCCGGCTGGGCGCTCGGCTATTTTGCCTTCGAGGCCATCGCCAAGCCGATCCTGGAATTCTACGGCAAGCTCGACGCCTTCAACCAGATGAGCGCCGGCGTCACCTATGGATGGGTGGTGCTGCTGCTGATCACCTCTGGCCTTGCGCATCTGCCGCCGATCAAGGTGGTGACCATCCTGTCCGGCGTCGCCCATATCGATCTCGGCCTGTTCATCGTCTCGGCGATCGTTGCCCGCGGCGCGCGCTTCTTCTTCCTGGCCTTCCTGCTGCGCCGCTATGGCGAATCCATCCGCCATTTCATCGAGAAGCGCCTCGGTCAGATCACCATGGCCGCAGCTGCCGTGCTGATCATCCTCTACCTCATCTTCCATTATGCCCTGGCGCGCTGACCAAGGAGCCCCCACGCATGTCCACGACCTCGCCTTCCCGACGCGCCGGCCTTAGCTATAGCGTGCTGCTGACGCTCGGCATGATCGTCGTCATCGGTTCGGCCCTCGGCTTCCAGCATATCGGCGGCTACATTCCCTGCGCCCTCTGCCTGGACCAACGCCAGCCCTATTACTACGGCATTCCGGTCGCCATCGCCGCCGCGCTGTCGGCCGTCGCCGGCATGCCCTCCTGGATCACGCGGGGGCTGCTGGCCATCGCCGGCCTGATGATGATTGTCGGCGGCGGTATCGGCGTCTATCACGCGGGCGTCGAATGGCATTTCTGGGCAGGACCGACGACCTGCTCGACGACGGCCAGCAGCATGACGCAGAATGCCGGCGACCTCTTGAACGAGCTCAGCACCGTCAAGGGGCCGTCCTGCACGGAAGCCGCCCTGCGCATCCTCGGCCTGTCGATGGCCGGATGGAATGTGATCGCCAGCATCATCCTGGCCGCAATCGCCTTCGTCGGCGTGAAGAAGGCGGCATAGCCCTTCCCTCCAGCGGAGAGAAGGGTGGGCGCGCTCCGCGAACACGGCCACGAAAGAGGCGCCATCCCTTACGGCTGCAGTTCCGAATCCCAGTAGAGATAGTCGAGCCAGCTGTCGTGCAGGTAGTTCGGCGGGAACAGGCGGCCGTTGTTGTGCAGGTCCTGAACGGTCGGCTGATAGGGCTTCTGCGCCGGGAACATGCCGGCCTGCTTCGGCAGCTTGCTGCCCTTGCGCAGGTTGCACGGCGAGCAGGCGGCCACCACGTTCTCCCAGGTCGTCTCGCCGCCATGGGCGCGCGGGATGACGTGATCGAAGGTCAGGTCGTCATGCGAGCCGCAATACTGACATTCGAACCGGTCACGCAGGAAAACGTTGAACCGGGTGAAGGCGGGATTGCGGGATGGCTGCACGTATGTCTTGAGGCAGACGACGCTCGGCACCCGCATCGAGAAGCTCGGCGACGATACGCAGTGGTCGTACTCAGCAATGATATTCACACGGTCAAGGAAAACCGCCTTGATCGCGTCCTGCCAGGACCAGAGCGACAAGGGGTAATAACTCAGCGGCCTATAGTCAGCGTTCAGGACGAGCGCCGGTAAGGACTGCGGGGAGACTGCAATCGTCAAGGAACCCTCCTGATCGATTCGGCATCTGCACCTGTATATTAGGCCGGTTGTTACAGGATTGTGAAGTCCAATAAATTCAGTGCATAAAGGCAAAACCAAGGAAACGCTGGTTAAACGATAGGCAGCGCATCCCGCCGGGTTTTCGCGGCGTAATAGGCCCAGAAAAGCCGGGCCGCGACCGAGCGCCAGGGCGCCCAAACCGCCGCTTCCAGGGCCAGAGCCTTGGCCGGCGGCCGTTCTTCATAGCCGAAGGCCATGCCGACGGCGGCCTGCAGCGCCACATCGCCGGCCGGAAACACATCTGCGTGACCAGCACAAAACATCAGGTAGACCCCGGCCGTCCAGGGACCGATTCCCTTGATGGCCATCAGCTCGGAGAGCGCCTTTTCAGGTGATTCGTCGCAGAGCGCATGCAGATCCAGGCCGCCTCCAACGACGGCATCGGCCACGCGCGCCAAGGTATCATGCTTGATTCGCGACAGGCCGAAGGCTCGCCAGGCGTCCGGCTCAAGGCCGACATAGCCATCGGCTGTCACGCTTCCCAGCCGTGCCGTCATCCGCCCCCAGATCGCATCGGCGCTGGCGCGCGACACGACCTGCGAGACGATGATATGGGCAAGCCCCTCGAAGCCCGGCTCGCGCAGCCGCAGCGGCACCGCGCCCGCCTCTGCGGCAACGGGCCGCAGGCGCGGATCGAGCTCCAGCAGGGCGGCCAATCCCCGTTCAATATCGCCATCGTCGCGAATGATCTGCATGGCGTCTCGTAGTCTCCGGTTCAAATTCGTGGCAGAAGAAAGCATGATCGAGATATCCCGTCAAAAGCCGAGATTCCGTTTTGCCCCGAGCCCGAACGGCCCGCTGCACCTCGGTCATGCGCTGTCGGCCATCCTCAATCACGAGATGGCGGCCAAGGCCGGCGGCGATTTCCTGCTGCGTATCGAAGACATAGATCAGGCCCGCTGCACACCCGATTTCGAAGCCGGCATCTTCGCCGATCTCGCCTGGCTCGGTCTTCGCTGGCAGGAGCGGGTGCGCCGGCAGTCCGAACATTTTCCGGCTTACCAGGAGGCCCTGCAGGCACTCATCGAGCGCGGCCTCGTCTATCCCGCCTTTCTGACGCGCGGCGAAGTCAAGGCCAGGGTGACAGCCTTCGAGGCGGGCGGCAGGCCTTGGCCCCGCGATCCGGACGGCACGCCGCTCTATCCCCCTGACGATCGCGAGCGCGACGATGCGGAGCGGCAGCGCCTGCTGGATGCCGGCCTCAGGCATGCCTGGCGTCTCGATATGGAAAAGGCCATGGCGACGACGAATGGGCCGCTCCACTGGCGGGAAAGCGGCGATGGCGAGAGAGGCGATATAGCAGCCGATCCGGCCGCCTGGGGCGACGTCGTGCTGTCACGTTCCGACGCGCCGTCGAGCTACCATCTTTCCGTTGTCGTCGATGACGCCGTGCAGGGCATTACCCATGTCGTGCGCGGTCTCGACCTTTTCCACGCCACATCGATCCACCGCCTGTTGCAGACCCTGCTCGGCCTGCCCGAACCGCTCTATCATCATCATCGCCTGGTCCTCGACAGCGACGGCCGGAAGCTTTCCAAGAGCATGGGCGATACCGGCATTGCCGAATGGCGCAGGCAGGGCCTGTCACCGGCGGAGCTTCGCCGCCGCATCGGCCTCTGACGACGCCTTTTCCGCTGCGCGGCTTGCTGCCGCCTTGCCGAAGAGCAGGCGCCGCACCCGGAACTTCATCAGCGCGGCGTTGATCTCCGCCCCCATGATGAAGATCACGGCGAGCATATAGAGGAAGATCAGCACGATCATGACAGATGCCAGACCGGCATAGGTGGCGGTATAGTTGGCGAAGGTCGAAAGATAATAGGCAAAGAGCAACGCGCCGATCGACCAGAAAACCATCGTCAGCACCACGCCGGGAATGACGTCGAGCAGGCGGCGCCGACCGGCCGCCAGCCACAGATGCAAGATCAGCAACCCGGCCAGCAGCAGGAAAATGGTGCCGTAGATTCGCCAACTGAAGACGATATCAAGGATATCGGCCAGCGCCGGCACCCATTGCCTGGCATAGTTGACCGCCAGCGGCACGGCGACGAGCAGGATGCTCAGGATCGCAAAGATCAGCACCGCGATCAGCACATAACCAAGACTGGCAAGACGATTGAAATACCAGGGTCGCGTCTCCAGCACGCGGTACGCACGGTTAAGGGATATGCGCAGCGCCTCGACGCCGTTCGAGGCGAAATAGGCGGCCGCAAGCACCGAGATCGTCAAAAGGCCGCCGCGCGGGATCGTCAGCACCTGCACCACCTGATCCGCCACGGGCTTGGCGATCGCCTCCGGCCAGGTATCGAAGATGAGATGCACGGCCGTGGACGAAAACTGGCTCGCGCCGAGAAAGCTTGCCAGCGCCGTGCCGAAGATCAGAAAGGGGAAAACCGCCAGCAGCGTCGAAAGCGCCACATGGCTTGCCATGGCGAAGCCGTCATCCTCGACGAAATGAAACACCGCATCGTAAACCACCTTGTAAACCGTCCGCAGGACTGTCGGCATTCCAACTCCACTTGACCTCGGCATTCACCCGCCGGTTGTCGATTGTGTCGGCCCCCCAAATATGGGAAACGAGTTTCTGTTTGTACAGGAAACATCCTATGACAGAACAACGCATTATCCTGCTAACTGGTTGCTCGTCCGGAATCGGCGCTCACTGTGCCCGGGCGTTGCAGACCAACGGATGGCGCGTTTTTGCAACCGTGCGCAGAGAGGAAGACCTCGGCCCGCTCGAAGCCGACGGCATTGAAGCGCTGCTCATGGATTATACGCGACCCGAGACGATTTCGTCCGTCGTGGCAACGCTGCGTGAACGGACGGGCGACCGCATCGACGCTCTCTTCAACAACGGCGCCTACGGTCAGCCAGGGGCCGTCGAGGATCTCACAACCGAAGTTCTGCGCGAGCAGTTCGAGACCAACTTCTTCGGCTGGCACGAACTGACGCGCCAGGTCATTCCGCTGATGCGCAGGCAGGGGCATGGCCGCATCGTCAACTGCTCGTCCATTCTCGGGCTCATTCCCTATCGCTTCCGTGGTGCCTACACGGCCTCGAAATTCGCGCTGGAAGGTCTGACGATCACGCTCCGGATGGAGCTGCAGGACAGCGGCACCCATGTCAGCCTGATCGAACCCGGCCCGATCGCGACGCGCTTCACCGCCAATGCGCTCGCAAAGATCCGCGAGCATATCGACCTCGAAGGCTCGGCTCATGCCGCTGAATACCGCCGGCAGCTGCGGCGGCTTGATGGCTCGGGTCCGATCAGTAAACATAAATTGGGGCCCGAAGCGGTCTACGATGTGTTAAAATTGGCTTTGAATGTGAAAAATCCTCGTCCACATTATCTTGTAACCACCCCTGCCAAGCAGGGCGTCCTCTTGAAAAGGCTATTGCCGGCTAACCTTTTCTATCGTCTGATGCGCCGGCTGGATTAGAGCAATCCCAGGAAAAGCGCTGAGCGGTTTTCCGTCCGGAATTGCGGAAGAATAATGAGAAAGAGCGGATCGGAGAGCCCAGGAAAGGCTGAACTGCTCTGAAGACAAGGATGGAGGAGCCATGTCGACCGTTACTTATATCGCCGCCGTCATCGTCATGGGCCTCGTCGCGATCGTTCTCGTTCGCGGCCTGCTGAACATGATGAAAGGCGATAATCCCAACCGTTCGAACCGGCTGATGCAGCTGCGCGTCCTGCTACAGGCGATCGCAGTCATTCTGATCATGCTCACGCTCTGGCTGACGGGCGGCGGGCGGCCCGCCTGACAACAGGAAGACGATGGTCAAGCTCAACAAGATCTACACCAAGACCGGCGATGACGGCACGACTGGCCTCGTCGCCGGCCCGAGGCGGCTGAAGCACGATCTGCGCGTCGAAAGCTACGGCACCGTCGACGAAACCAATTCCGCGATCGGCGTCGCCCGGCTGCACACGGCCGCTATGCCCGATCTCGACGCCATGCTGATGCGCATCCAGAACGATCTCTTCGATCTCGGCGCCGATCTTTCGACGCCGGAAACGGATGAGCCGCCGGCCTACGAACCGCTGCGCATTGTCGATCGTCAGGTCGAACGCCTCGAACACGACATAGATGCACTCAACGCCGATCTCGAGCCGCTGAAGTCCTTCGTTCTTCCCGCCGGCAGCCCTGCGTCCGCCCATCTGCACCTCGCCCGCACAATCGCGCGGCGCGCCGAACGCCTCATGGTAGAGCTGTCCCGCAGCGAGGGCGAGCGCGTCAGCCCGGCGGCGCTGAAATATGTCAACCGGCTGTCCGATTTCCTCTTCGTCGCCGCGCGTCATGCCAACGACCATGGGCGGGCCGATGTGCTCTGGGTTCCCGGCAAGAATCGGTAGCGGGACGTTTCCCACACTCGGGGCGCATTTTTATTGACGTTAACGTAAACGTTATTTACACCCCTAAAGCAATTTGCCTGTCTGCGGCATGGAAGCGTTGTAATTGGGAAAAAAACGCGTATCCATGTCGCCATTCGACAAACGGAGCGGCGCTGAACAGGCCATGGTCTGGAGCGCAGTGTTGAAGGAAGGACCTCATGAAGATTCTCGTCCCCGTGAAGCGGGTAGTTGATTACAACGTCAAGATCCGCGTGAAGCCGGATGGTTCGGGCGTTGAGCTTACCAACGTCAAGATGTCGATGAACCCGTTCGACGAGATATCGGTTGAAGAAGCGTTGCGGCTGAAGGAAGCCGGCAAGGCCGAAGAAGTGGTGGTCGTGTCGATCGGGCCTGCCAAGGCTGAAGAGACGCTGCGCACGGCGCTTGCCATGGGTGCCGACCGCGCCATCCTGGTCGAGACCGACGATGCCGTCGAGCCGCTCGCCGTTGCCAAGATCCTGAAAGGTGTCGCGGATGCGGAGCAGCCCGGCCTGATCATCGTCGGCAAGCAGGCGATCGATGACGATTCGAACCAGACCGGCCAAATGCTGGCTGCCCTTCTCGGCACGGCGCAGGCGACCTTCGCCTCGAAGATCGAGATCGGCGACGGCAAGGCCCAGGTCACCCGCGAAGTCGATGGCGGCCTGCAGACCATCGAGATCAAGCTTCCGGCTGTTGTCACCACGGACCTGCGCCTCAATGAGCCGCGCTATGCCTCGCTGCCGAACATCATGAAGGCCAAGAAGAAGCCGCTCGACAAGAAGTCGCCGGCCGATTTCGGCGTGTCGACCGAGCCGCGCCTGAAGGTGCTGAAGACGGAAGAGCCTGGTGGCCGCAAGGCGGGCGTCAAGGTCAAGTCGGTCGCCGAGCTCGTCGAGAAGCTCAAGACCGAAGCCGGCGTCCTGTAAACCAGTCCGAACGAGGAGTTAGACATCATGGCCATTCTTCTTCTGGCTGATCACGACAATGCACACCTCTCCGACCAGACCGCCAAGACACTGACGGCAGCGACCAAGATCGGCGGTGACGTCCACGTGCTCGTCGCCGGCTCGGGCGCCAAGGCTGCCGGCGAGCAGGCTGCCAAGCTTTCAGGCGTCTCCAAGGTACTGGTTGCCGAGGATGCGTCGCTTGCCAACAATCTCGCCGAACCTCTGGCAGCGCTGATCGTTTCGCTGGCCGGTTCCTACGACACCATCATCGGTGCGGCCACCTCGGTCGGCAAGAACGTCCTGCCGCGCGTTGCCGCCCTGCTCGATGTCGCCCAGGTCTCCGAGATCATCGAAGTGGTCTCTTCCGATACCTTCAAGCGGCCGATCTATGCCGGCAATGCCATCCAGACCGTGCAGTCGACCGACGCGAAGAAGGTGATCACCGTGCGCACGGCCTCCTTTGCCGCAGCTGACGCAAGCGGCAATGCCGCGATCGAAAGCATTTCGGCAGCTGCAAACCCCGGTCTTTCCAGCTTCGTCGGCGACGCGCTGTCGAGTTCCGACCGTCCGGAGCTGACCTCTGCCAAGATCATCATCTCCGGCGGCCGCGCGCTCGGCTCGGCCGAGAAGTTCCGCGAAGTCATCCTGCCGGTTGCCGACAAGCTCGGTGCCGCCGTCGGCGCATCGCGCGCCGCCGTCGATGCCGGCTACGCGCCGAATGACTGGCAGGTGGGCCAGACGGGCAAGGTGGTTGCGCCGCAGCTCTACATCGCCTGCGGCATTTCCGGCGCCATCCAGCATCTGGCCGGCATGAAGGACTCGAAGGTCATCGTCGCCATCAACAAGGACGAGGAAGCCCCGATCTTCCAGATCGCCGACTACGGCCTCGTCGCCGACCTCTTCGAAGCACTGCCGGAACTCGAAAAGGCGCTTTGAACGCGCCTATCGGTCTTCTCGCAGTTGCGAGAGACTGGAAAATCGTCTCTTATAGGTCTATCAATCTTGCCGGGCTAGAAATAGCCCGGCAAATTTGTGATGTAAAACATAGCGCACCGCCAAGAGCGCGCCGCCGGGGAGTTGGCAATGAGTTCGCTGAAGACGATCGGTATTATCGGCGCCGGCCAGATGGGTTGCGGCATCGCCCACGTATCCGCCATGGCCGGCTACAAGGTCCATATTTACGATCTGTCGCAGGATCGCATCGAAAGCGGACTTGCCACCATCAACGGCAATCTTGCCCGACAGGTCACCTCCGGCAAGACCAGCGATGAGGACCGTAAGGCCGCACTTGCCCGCATCACCGGATCGAACGACCTCAACGATCTCGCCCAGGTCGATCTCGCCATAGAGGCTGCGACCGAGGACGAAAGCGTCAAGCGCAAGATCTACGCGCAGATCTGCCCAATCCTGAAGCCCGAGGCACTCCTCGCCACCAACACCTCGTCGCTGTCGATCACACGCCTCGCCTCCGCCACCGACCGGCCCGAACGCTTCATGGGCATTCACTTCATGAACCCGGTTCCGGTGATGAAGCTGGTGGAATTGGTGCGCGGTATCGCCACCGACGAATCGACGTTCTCCGCCGCCAGGGAATATGTCACCTCGCTGGAAAAGACGATCACCGTTGCCGAAGACTTCCCGGCCTTCATCGTCAACCGCATCCTGCTGCCGATGATCAACGAGGCGATCTACACGCTCTATGAAGGCGTCGGCACCGTCGATGCCATCGACACCGCCATGCGGCTCGGCGCCAACCACCCGATGGGGCCGCTGCAGCTCGCCGACTTCATCGGCCTCGACACCTGCCTTTCGATCATGCAGGTGCTGCACGACGGTCTCGCCGATTCGAAATACCGCCCCTGCCCGCTGCTGGTGAAATATGTCGAAGCCGGCTGGCTCGGGCGCAAATCCGGCCGCGGCTTCTACGACTATCGCGGCGAAGTGCCGGTTCCGACGCGGTAAAACACCCTCGCCCCAACGGGGAGAGGGTCGCGGGACAGCGCGGGGTGAGGGGGCGTTACCGGGAATGCCACGTTCCCCCAGTAGATGAATATGAATGCGACGCACGGCCCCTCATCCGCCTTTACGGGAACCTTCTCCCCGAGGGGAGAAGGGAGGAAATATCAAATTCCGGCCGCCGCCTTCACCAGCTTCTTCGCATCGTCGCTATCCCATACCGCCGGCCCGTTCATCGCCGATAGCAGGCAGCCCTTGTCGTCGATCAGCAACGTCACCGGCAGGCCGAAGGCCAATCCCTGCTTCTTCAGCACATTGAACACGCCCATCGTGTTGTCACGGTAATAGCCGAGCTTGTCGATGGCATATTCCGTGCGGAACGCTTTCGGCTTTTCCTCGTCGCCCGTGTCGATGTTGACGGCGACCACCTCGAACTTGTCGTTGCCGACGCTCTTCTCCAGCGCATTCAGCGCCGGCATCTCCTCGCGGCACGGCACGCACCAGGTCGCCCACACGTTCAACAGCACGGTCTTGCCGGCAAAACTGCCGATCGAAAGCGGCTGCCCGTCGGAACCCTTGAAGGACACATCCTTCAGCGAGATCGGCGCCGGCGGCACGCTCATGGCGGCAACCTGCCCCCTGGTGAAGGGTGTCAGAGCGGCGGCGCGATCCTTGGCAGTCCCGCATTGATCGGCTGCGGCCGTTTCACCAATGCCATTGCCATACCCTGCCTCCTTCACGTATACCGCTGCCGCACCGGCGATAACCCCAGCGACGGCGGCAAGCATAACGAGTTTCATGGACGGCAGACCGAACGGCTTCTTTGCTGTCATTTCATTCTCCAGGTGGGCATCTCATGACTGACGGCACGGACACCAAATCCTCCAACCAGATGTGGGGCGGGCGTTTCGCCTCCGGCCCCGCGGCAATCATGGAGGAGATAAATGCCTCGATCGGTTTCGACAAGAAGCTGTTTGCACAGGATATCCGCGGCTCAATCGCGCATGCCGGCATGCTCGCCCATCAAGGCATCATTTCCACCGAGGATAAAGACAAGATCGTTCACGGTCTGAACACGATCCTGTCAGAGATTGAAAGCGGCAATTTCGAATTCTCCCGCCGCCTCGAAGACATCCACATGAACGTCGAGGCACGGCTTGCCACCTTGATCGGCCCGGCTGCCGGCCGGCTGCACACGGCCCGTTCGCGCAACGACCAGGTGGCGCTCGATTTCCGCCTCTGGGTGAAGGAAGAGCTGCAGAAGTGCGAGCAGGCGCTGACTGGTTTGATCGCAGCCTTCCTCGACCGCGCCGAAGAACACGCCGATAGTGTCATGCCCGGCTTCACGCATCTGCAGACGGCGCAGCCCGTCACCTTCGGCCATCACTGCATGGCCTATGTGGAAATGTTCGGCCGCGACCGCTCGCGCGTGCGCCACGCCATCGAACACATGGACGAATCGCCGATCGGCGCCGCAGCGCTTGCCGGCACCGGCTTCCCGATCGATCGCCACATGACGGCCAAGGCGCTCGGCTTCCGCGAGCCCACCCGCAACTCGATCGACACCGTCTCCGACCGCGATTTCGCCATCGAATTCCTGTCGATCGCCGCCATATCAGGCATGCACCTGTCGCGCCTTGCCGAAGAGATCGTCATCTGGTCGACGCCGCAATTCGGCTTCGTGCGCCTGTCCGACGCCTTCTCCACCGGCTCGTCCATCATGCCGCAGAAGAAGAACCCGGATGCGGCGGAGCTGGTGCGCGCCAAGACCGGCCGCATCAACGGCTCGCTGGTAGCGCTGCTCACCATCATGAAGGGTCTGCCGCTCGCCTATTCCAAGGACATGCAGGAAGACAAGGAACAGGTCTTCGACGCCGCCGAAAGCCTGGAACTGGCGATCGCCGCCATGACCGGCATGGTGCGCGACCTGACGATCAATACGGCCCGCATGAAGGCTGCCGCCGGTTCCGGCTATTCGACCGCGACCGACCTTGCCGATTGGCTGGTGCGCGAAGCAGGCCTGCCTTTCCGCGATGCCCATCATGTGACGGGACGCGCCGTGGCGCTTGCCGAAAGCAAATCCTGCGAACTCGCCGAACTGTCGCTGGAGGAACTGCAAGGAATCCATCCCTCGATCACCGACAAGATCTTCGACGTGCTGACGGTCGAAGCCTCGGTTGCCAGCCGCAAGAGCTTCGGCGGCACGGCGCCTTCGGAAGTGCGCAAGCAGATCGCCTTCTGGCGTGCCCGCAACTGAAAAGACTGACGAAAACGCACCCAAACAATCAGGGTGCACAAACGCGGGAAACTTCGCTAAGAAGGGTGACTTTCGCGTTTGTCGCCCAAGAGGATTTCGATGCAGATCAACATGCCGCATATCATCCGCCTGACCGTCGTGCTTTCGGTCGTCGGCCTTGCCGTCGTCGGATGTGGCCGCAAAGGCGATCTCGACCCGCCGAGTGCTCACGCGACCAAGGGCGGCGACGTCTCCAAGCCGACCAAAGAGCCCAGCCCGGACAAGAAGTTCTTCCTTGATCCGCTTCTCTAAATAGGCATCGATCGTGAACCATTTTCAGTATCGCGACGGCATCCTCTATGCCGAGAATGTTCCGGTTCCCGAGATCGCCAACGCGGTCGGCACCCCTTTCTATGTCTATTCGACGGCGACGCTCGAGCGCCACTATCGCGTCTTCTCCGAAGCCTTCAGCGATGTCGATGCCATGGTGTGCTACGCCATGAAGGCCAATTCCAACCAGGCGGTGCTGAAGACGCTCGGCCGCCTCGGCGCCGGTGTTGACGTCGTCTCCGTCGGCGAGCTGCGCCGCGCCCTGGCTGCGGGAATCCCGGCAAACCGCATCATGTTCTCCGGCGTCGGCAAGACGGCGCAGGAAATGGACGTCGCGCTCGAAGCCGGCATCTACTGCTTCAACGTCGAGTCCGAGCCCGAGCTGGAGGTTTTGAACCAGCGCGCCGTCCGCGCCGGCAAGATCGCGCCCGTTTCCTTCCGTATCAACCCCGATGTCGATGCCCGCACGCATGCGAAGATCTCGACCGGCAAGAAGGAAAACAAGTTCGGCATCTCCTGGGAGCGCGCCCGCGCCGTCTATGCCCGCGCCGCCAGCCTGCCCGGCATCAATGCCACCGGCATCGACATGCATATCGGCAGCCAGATCACCGAGCTGCAGCCTTTCGACGATGCCTTCAAGCTGCTGCGCGATCTTGTGGAAACGCTGCGCGGCGACGGCCACGATATCCATCATGTCGACATCGGCGGCGGCCTCGGCATCCCCTATCGCGACGACAACGATCCGCCGCCTTTGCCCGATGCCTATGCGCAGATCGTCAAGAACCAGCTGCGCGGCCTCAACTGCAAGATCGTCACCGAGCCTGGCCGCCTGATCGTCGGCAATGCCGGCATTCTGGTGACGGAAGTCATTTATGTGAAGGATGGCGGCAACAAGAGCTTCGTCATCGTCGACGGCGCGATGAACGATCTGATCCGCCCGACGCTTTACGAGGCCTATCACGAGATCCGGCCGGTCGCGATCACCGCTGCCAATGCTCCACGCATCAAGGCCGATGTCGTCGGCCCGGTCTGCGAGACCGGCGATTATCTGGCGCTCGACCGCGAAATGGCGATGCCGAAGCCCGGCGATCTCCTCGCCGTCAGCTCCGGGGGTGCCTATGGCGCCGTGCAGGCCGGCACCTACAACAGCCGGCTTCTGGTTCCCGAAGTGCTGGTCAAGGGCGGCGAATTCCATATCATCCGCCCGCGCGGCACCTATGAGGAGCTGATCGGGCTGGATTCCATCCCGGCCTGGCTCGAGGGATAATCGGCTTTGCTCGCGGATTTCGGGCAGCAAGGGCAGACCCATCCGTCCCTGTCCGATCGATCACGTTTCAGCGAAGTCCGATGAAAAAGCAGCCTTTGGCACCGCTTGCCCTCGTCTTCGCCACAAAGAATGTTATCTTTGTTCGAATGGCGTCTCGCCGGGCGCCGCGAGCGCGGGCGTGTGGGATGCCCGGCCATTTCCAACGGGCAACTAGCCATCAACGTCAGATCGGGAGAAAACCGGACCGATGACCAGCCCCAGCAACCCTAAGAAGGGCGCTTTCGCCACCCGCCCGGCGCTGGCGCGCATGGTTGCGGTCAAGCGTCTGTTTGCTCGGCTCGTGCTGGTTTCCGAGCAGCTGCTGCCGGGGCTGCTGCTGCCGGCGTCCATTATTGCTCTCTTCCTTTCAGCCGCCTGGTTCGGCATTTTCCGCATCGCGCCCGATGTCCTGCGCTTCCTGCTGCTCGCCGTCTTCGCCGTCGGTTTCGCCATCTCCCTCTATCCGCTGCGCCGCCTGCGCTGGCCGAGTGTCAGAGAGGCCGACCGCCTGCTGGAGGAACGCAATGGCCTGGCGCACCAGCCGGTCGCCGTGCAGGAGGACGAGCCGGCTTTCGACACGCCCTTTGCCCGTGCACTTTGGCGCGAGCATCAGACCCGCATGGCGCAGCGTATCGCCGCGTTGGATGCGGGCCTGCCGAGGCCGGATATCGCGCGTTACGACCGCTTCGCACTGCGTGCCATTCCGGCCTTGCTGCTGGTGACCGCCTTCAGCTTTTCCGGATCCAATGGCGGCGGCTCGCTGAGCGATGCCTTCACGGCATCGGCCTCCACATCAAGCAATCCGGATGTCCGCGTCGACGCCTGGGTCACTCCGCCCTATTACACCGGCCAGGCGCCGGTCTATCTCACAGGCAACGTCGCCAATGCCAGTGACAATCTCAACGTGCCGCAATTCTCCGAACTCACGGTGCGGGTTACGGGCGCCTCCACGGATGAAAAAGTGTTGTTCCAGGCAACTGGCGCCGACAAGGGCACCGAGGTTCCGGAACAGGTCGCCGATGCCGGCAATCAAGCCCCTGCCGGTAGCGGACCGGCGGCCCCGCCCGTCGCGCAGCCGGTGGTCAATAACGCCGCCAACGCGTCCAGCACCGATGCAATGATTGCGCGCACCCATGTTCTCAAGCTCGAAAAGGGTGGCGAACTGACGGTCAACGGCAAGTCCTGGTCGTTCAAGGTGATCTCCGACAAGCCGCCGGAAATCACGTTTGACGGCATTCCGCACGCGACCGCCAACGGCGCGTTGGAACTCGGCTTCAGGGTCAAGGACGATTACGGCGTCGAGGAAGCCCATGCGGAGATCGTGCCCGTCGATTCCGATCCCTCGGCGACGCCGCTCTATGACCTGCCGGAATTCAAGCTGGACATTCCGCGCCGAGACCGCCGAAACGGCAAGGGTCTGGCGAGCCACGATCTGACGCAGGATCCCCTTGCCGGCAAGCGTGTTCGCATCGCCCTGGTCGCCAAGGACGGCGCCGGGCAGACCGGGCGCAGCGCGCCCTATGAGATGGTGCTGCCGCCGCGCAATTTCAGCCAGCCGCTTGCCGCTGCCGTCGCCGAGGAACGCCAGGTCTTCGCGCTCGATACCCGCAAGATGCCGGAGGCGATCGAGCTCAATAAATCGCTGACCGTCAGGCCGGAAGAAACCATTTCCGATCTCGGCAACTATCTGGCGATCAGATCGGCCCTGACGCGCATGAAGCTCGCCAGCAGCGAAGCCTCGCTGAAGGATACGGCCGACTATCTCTGGCAGATCGCGCTCGGCATGGAAGACGCGCAGCTGACCGATGCGGAAAAAGCGCTGCGGGATGCCCAGCAGAAGCTCTCCGACGCTTTGCAGCGCAATGCCTCCGATGACGAGATCAAGAAGCTGACGGCCGAGCTGCGCAAGGCGATGGACGCCTACATGAAGGAACTGGCCGAACGCATGCGCAACATGCCCGCCCAGCCCAACCAGCGTTCAGCCAATATTCTGCGCCAGCAGGACCTGCAGCGCATGATGGACCAGATCGAAAACCTCGCCCGCTCCGGCAATCGCCAGGCAGCGCAGCAGATGCTATCCGAGCTGCAGCAGCTGATGAACAGCCTCCAGGCCGGCAAGCCGCAACCTGGGCAGCAGCAACAGAACCAAGCAAATGACAAGATGCGAGAGCAGATGGACAAGCTCGGCCGCATCATGCGCGATCAACAGAAGCTGATGGATCAGACCTTCAAGTTCGATCAGGCTATGCGCGACCGCATGCAGCGCGGCGACTCCAACGAGGACGGCGATGGCCTGATGGACCAGCCACTGCCCAATCTCGGTGACCAGATGCGCCCGGACATGGGGCAGCGAAATCAGGGGCAGCAGGATCAGCAACAGGGCCAGAACCAGCAAGGCAAGAAGGACAGCGACCCCACCGACGGCATGACGGCCGACCAACTGCGCGATGCCTTGAAGCAGCTGCGCCAGCAGCAGGACGACCTCGCCAAGCAACTCGGCGAACTCCAGAAAAACTTGGGTTCAATGGGGATGAAGCCGAACCAGAATTATGGCAAGGCACAGCAGGAGATGAAGGGCGCATCCGGCCAGCTGACCGAAGGCAACGGCGAAGGCGCCGTGCAGGGCCAAGCCCGTGCGCTGGACGCCTTGCGCAAGGGCACCCGTGACATGATGAACCAGCTTATGGCGCAGATGCAGCAACAGGGGCAGGGCCAAGGCCAATTGCAGGGGCAACCGGGCCAGGGTAATCAGAACGGCCGCGATCCGCTTGGCCGATCGCGCAACAACGACGGCAACTTTATGGACAATCCGGACGGAGACATGGTGCCGAAGATTATCGACGCCCAACGCGCCCGCGAAATTCTGGACGCCATTCGCGAGCGGCTGAGCAACAATCCTTCGTTAAGCGAGGAACGGCGTTATCTGGAGCGTTTGCTGAATCTGGGGCAATAAGACAGGCAGCGCAGATCAAGCAGCCAATGCGCGGGCGACGGCCTTGCGGATATCCGGCAGCGCAAAGGGCTTGGCCACGACATCGACGATCTTTTCCATAAGGTCGTCGGCGCGCTCGCGCTGCTCGGCATATCCGGTCATCAGCAGGATCTTCATTCCAGGCCAGGTCGAATGCGCCTGATGCGCGAGCTCGATGCCGTCCATGACCGGCATGCGGATATCCGAGAGAAGCAGGTCGAAACCGCCCTGCTTGAGCTTTTCCAGACCTTCGGCGCCGTCGGCCGCCTCTTCGGTCTCGTGGCCGTCCAAGCGCAAGGCTCGGGCGACAAAGGTGCGAAGAGAGTCCTCGTCTTCCGTAATCAGAATTTTTGCCATGGTCTGTGCTCCGTGGTCCATCATGTTCCGCGACAGAAATCACCAGAATTCCGTTTGCGATAGGTAAACGACGGGGGGACGATTAGGCTCCGTGGTTAATGAGTCGTCATCGCCGGAGCAGAATGGGACAGCCGGGCCGACTGCCCCATTAACGCAGATTACGGGGTGGCGTCGCCGAGGACCACGCCGACGAAGGGCAGTTCGCGGAAGGCATAGGCAACGTCCATACCGTAACCGACAACGAAATAATCGGGGCATTCGAAGCCGACATAATCGGCCTCCAGCTCCTCCTGGCGCTTGACGCTCTTGTCCAGCAGGACGGCGAGCGTCACATTGCGGGCGCCGCGCTCATAGAGCAGTTCCTTGGCAAAACGCAGCGTACGGCCCGATTCCAGAATATCGTCGATCAGCAGCACGTCGCGATCCCTCACATCGCTGTCGATGTCCTTCACGATGCGCACGCCCTGGGAGACCGTGCCCGCGCCATAGCTCGAAAGGGTGATGAACTCGACCTCCGGCGCCAGCCCCGTCTCGTGCAGCGCGCGCAACAGGTCGGCGGCAAAGATGAACGAACCCTTGAGGATGGCGATGACGAGGAGATCCTTCGTCGGTCCGCTGGCGATTTCCTTCGCCATGGCATGATTGCGCTCGGCAATCTGCTCGGCAGTGAAAAGCGGCTCGATGTTCTTCCCGCGTACGACAGGCATTGATTGGCATGCTCCATGGCTGCTGCGGCGCTCGGCCGCCGATCAAGCACAAGCCCGTAGCACAATCGGCAAGCCTGACACACCCCCTAGAGCCGGATGATTTTAGGTCGAATCGACCTAAAATCTGAATCCGCTCTCGAATCAAACAGGTAGAGCGTGATGTCGCCCGAAAGCAGCTTACACTTTTCGACATCACGCCCTAGGGCATGAAGGAAAGACGAACATCCGGCGTTTTTCCACCAGGATGCTGCAATCGTGTGGAAAATCCGCGGCTTTCATGCGGCCCGAGACGGTTCATCGGCGCATTGACGACGACGCTTCGCACCAGCTGGTCGCCGGCAAAGAGATCGGCGCGCATCGACGGTATCGACAGGGTGGCTCCGCTCGCATTCTCGATGATGCCATTCAGTGTCAGGACGCGCATGCCGTTCTCGTCGCGCGGCGTCAGCGTCACATGCGAGAATTGCAGCGGTTCGCCCGCCGCCTCGTTCGGTGCGCTGGACAATCCGGAAAATCCACCGGCAAGTCCGAAGACGAGCACGGCAAGGGCGACGATGAGCGCCACGAAGCAGCGCCGCGATGCCTGCTGCAAAACGCCTTCGGCAAAACGCAAAGCGGATAGGGTTCGCGAGAGGACATTCCCACGCTTCGGCCGTGACGGCGCTTTCGATCCGGAGGGACCGTCGTGGCGCATGTTGACGCCCGAAGCGCTCCTGCCGCGGCCGCCAATGACGGTCACGAATTCGGCATCGATGATATCCTGCTTCGGCACGAAACGGTGCGACTGACCCGAACCGGACCCAGGTTCGGGCGGAATGAGGTCATAAACCAGCCCCGCCTGCTGCTGCCGGTGGCGAAAAGCGCCCATGATGACCTCCCTTTGCGGTGATCCACATGGTTTCGACGCCCATTGCTAATCTGGGCATTGAAACGAATCCTGCCCAGTCGTAAATTTTAATGGTTAATGCTTCGCAAAGATCGCCATGAATGGGGCGCCTTTCCAGAAAAATTTACCGGCTGTTAATGCCATTGGTTAACAAGTCGCCTGATTGAACCCTGCGGAAGACTGGACTGCCCGTTGATTCACTTTGAGAACGTCGGTTTGCGCTACGGCATGGGTCCGGAAATCCTCCGCGACCTGAGCTTCGACATTCCGAGAAAATCGTTCCAGTTCCTGACCGGACCTTCCGGCGCCGGTAAGACGACTCTGCTGCGGCTGCTCTTCATGTCGCTGCAGCCGACCCGTGGACTTATCCGCATGTTCGACCGGGAGATTTCCTCGATCCCGCGCAACGAGCTGCCGCTCCTGCGCCGGCGCGTCGGCATCGTCTTTCAGGATTTCCGGCTGCTCGACCATCTGACGACCTACGAGAATGTCGCCCTTCCGCTGCGTGTGCGCGGCAAGGATGAAAGTTCCTATCGTACCGATGTGTTGGAACTGCTGAAATGGGTCGGCCTCGGCGAGCGCATCAACGTACTGCCGCCGGTTCTGTCAGGCGGCGAAAAGCAACGCGCCGCCATTGCGCGCGCCCTCATCGACCGCCCGGAAATCCTGCTCGCCGACGAGCCGACAGGCAATGTCGATCCGCCGATGGCACGACGGCTGCTCAACCTGTTCCTGGAGCTCAATCGCCTCGGCACTGCGGTCGTCATCGCCACGCACGACCTCGGCCTGATGGACCAGATCGAGGCTAGGCGCATGATTCTGTCGGGAGGGCATCTCGATATCTATGACTGAGCCCGCGCCCCGCAGGAAAGCCCCGAATGCCAAAGCTGCGCAGTCGCAGCAAACACCCCCCGCTCCTCCGCCGGAGCGGAAGCGGCCGGAAATGCGCGTGCGCCCCACCGGGCCGATCGTGCCGTCCTCCAATATTCAGGGCAACGCGCTGATCGTCGTCATCGCCATCATGGCCTTCCTCGCCTGCCTCACGCTCGGCGCCGTCAGCATGGTGCGCGCGACGGCGGCAAGCTGGGAGAGCCAGATTTCCCGCGAGATCACCATCCAGATCAAGCCGGACGACAATCTCGACATGGAGAAGGCGCTGGTCAGCGCCCGCGACATCGCGCTGAGCTTCGTCGGCACCAAGTCCGGCCAGATCGTCGACGAGGCGGCAACTGCGCGTCTTCTCGAGCCATGGCTCGGCGCCGGCCTGGACATCAAGGAATTGCCTGTCCCCCGCCTCGTCATCATCACCATCGACGAGACGCACCCGCCGGATTTCGAGGCGATGCGCGCCCTGCTCAAGGCGCAGATCTCGCAAGCGACGCTGGACGACCACCGCACCTGGGTCGACCGGCTGGTGTCGATGGCGCACACAACAGTCCTCATCGGCACCGGCGTCCTGCTGCTGGTCTTCACGGCCATGGTGCTGACCGTAGTCTTCGCCACCCGCGGCGCGCTCTCGGGCAATCGCCACATCGTCGAGGTATTGCACTTCGTCGGTGCCGAGAGCACCTTCGTCGCAACCGAATTTCAAAAGCACTTCCTGAAGATCAGCCTGAAGGGGTCGGCAGCCGGCAGCGGCCTCGCCGCCCTGTTCTTCGCAAGCGCCGGCATCCTGCAGAGCCGCACGATCGCCACGCCGCAGACCGACCAGGCAACCGCCCTTTTCGGCACTTTTTCCGTAGGCGCGCTCGGCTATGTCGGTATTCTCGCAACCATGATCGTCATCGCCCTGCTCACGACTCTCACGGCGCGCTTCACCGTCATGCGCACGATCTACGAGATCGATCTGATCCGTTCCGATCCCGGCAGGGCCGACGGTGTGCAGAATTGACGCCGCGGTGAGTATTTTTTGCTGTCCGTCAGCCCGTTCCTTGCCGCAATTGTCGTATAGTACCGAATCATGAGCATGGATCTGTCGACTCGCAAGACCGTGAGTTCGCAGTCGATGCGGGAGCAATCCCGCAGCGATAGACCTGTGCGTCGCAGCTTGTTCCGGCGCCTCCTGCGCTGGGGCGGCTTCGCCTTCATCTTTCTCGCCGCCATCATTTTCGGCGGCTTTCTGCATTTTGCCGATTCGATCACCACGCTGAAACCACCGCTCGAGCCCAAGGCAGACGCCATCGTCGTGTTGACGGGCGGCTATCAGCGGATCGACCAGGCCGTCGAATTGCTGCGCTCCGGCGCGGGCCACCGGCTGCTGATATCTGGCGCACATCCGACCACGACGCCGTCGCAGATCCGCAGGCTGACGCAGAGCTCGGTCGGTCTCTTCAATTGCTGCGTCGACATCGGCTATGACGCCATCGATACGATCGGCAATGCACGCGAAGCGGCAAAGTGGATCCACGCTAAGGGCTATAAGAGCGTCCTGGTGGTGACGAACAACTACCACATGCCCCGCAGCCTCGCGGAACTGAAATATGTCGATCCCGCGACGGATTTCATTCCCTATCCGGTTGTCAATTCCGATTTGAAGACCAAGAACTGGTTCACCGACCCGAATGCGCTGCGCACGATGATCTCCGAATATGCCAAGGTTCTCCTCACCGGCGCCCGCAATCTGACTGGCCTGGGGCGTCCGGTCGGTCTGCGCTCGCAGGAACAGAGCGACGATCCGGACTGAGATCTCCGGCCGCACACACACCGACTTTTTATTGACGCCGTAATCGTGTAGGCAAGCCTTAGGATGCCGGCGCAAGCCGGTGCATTGGGAAAGCCTTGATGATTATCTTGCGTTCGATCCTGTTTAACACAGTCTTCTATGCCAATCTGATCATTCGCATGATCGTGCTGTCACCGATCTATTTTCTGATGCCGCGCAAGGCCGCATATGCAATCCCCAAGGCATGGGCGAAATCCAGCACCTGGCTGATGGAAAAGATCGTCGGCACCACCTTCGAGATCGAGGGCCTCGAGAATATCCCCAAGGGCAGCTACATCTTCGCGCCCAAGCATCAGTCCTTCTGGGACACGTTCGCGCTGCTGCCCTATCTCGACGATCCGGTCTATATCCTGAAGCGCGAGCTGATGTGGATTCCGTTGTTCGGCTGGTATGCGGGGAAGCAGCGCATGATCCCGGTGGACCGAGGCGCCCGCGGCAAGGTGATGTTCGACGTATTGAAGCGCACGCGGGAGGAGCTCGCCACCGGCCGCCAGCTCATCATCTACCCCGAGGGCACCCGCCGCCCGCCGGGCGCCGAACCGGTCTATAAATACGGCATCGCCCGCATGTATCGCGATCTCGGAATCCCTGTCGTCGCCGTCGCCATGCATCCCGGCCTGTTCTGGCCGCGCCGCACCTTCCGCAAATATCCAGGCCACCTCAAGGTGCGCATCCTGCCGCCGATCCAGCCCGGCATGGATCCCGACGCCTTCTTTGCGCGGCTGATGGAGGAGACGGAAAAGGCGAGCGACGAACTGCTGGTCGAAACGATCGCCAACAATCCGCATCTCCCCGTCCCGCCGACCGCAGCACAGCGTCTGGCGGAAATCAGCAAGGCAAAAGTGACCACTGCGGCGGTTTAAACCGAAGGCGGCCGCATCACGTTGAAGAACGGCCTGTCAGGACGCTTCCCGCATACGCTCGATTTCACCGGCGACATGCTCGAGCCACTGATCGCGAATCCCCATCTCGCGCAAATGCGTCAGCGTGTTGAAGACATAGGCATCGTTCGGGCCGGACTGGCCGCTGGCGGATTCGACGATATGAGCGGCCTCTATGGCGTCCAGCGCGCCGGCATATTGCCTGTGATCGCGGTCGACGACATAGGCGACGGAGATCACGCGCCGGCCATCGGCGAGCCGGATCGGCGCTATCCTTTCCAGATAGACATTGGTGACCAGTTCACGCTCGCGCAAATAGGCCAATACCTCGTCCCACGCAGCCGTCGAGACGCGAAACGCCATGCCGCGGCAGGAGCCGCCACGATCGAGACCGAGGACCAGGCCGGGACTGGCCTCTGTGCCGCGATGGACCCAGGAACGAACGCAAAGCGAGCGGCGGTAGCCGAAAATAATGGCCTCCGCCTTTTCCTCATAGTCGAAGCCCGGATTCCACATGAGCGATCCGTAGCCAAACACCCAAAATTCGTCCATATCCAACGCCAAATCAGTGTGAAACTTCAGTCCAACCATTGGAGAACAACATGGCAGCGTCAAGCCAGAGCGTAGCGACCGGTCGAGGTAAACGTCTATCGCTCATCCTGATAGGACTGTTGGTGGTCTTGGCCGGGCTCTATACCGGCGGGTGGTATTACGCGACCAATATTGTCAAAACCAATGTGCTGAAGGCGCTCGGCCAGCAGAACAGCGCCGGCATTGCCGGCAAATGCACAAACATGGCCTTCAGCGGCTTCCCCTTCTCCATGGGATTGACCTGCGACACGGTGACCGTCGACAATCAGACCCGAGGTGTCTCGGCCAATTTCCAAACCCTCAATGCCTCGGCGCCGGTCTATCAACCGAACCATGTCAGCTGGAACCTGAAATCACCGGCCGAGTTGCGCACCGCCGAAGGGCTGACGGTATCGGCCGAATGGACGGACCTGCAATCGAACCTCGTTGCCAAGGGGCGTGGCGTCGCGCAGAGCCAGACAGTTATCGAAGGTCTGAAGGCAGCCATCGTCTCCTCCGCCACCGGCCAGAGCGCCGATTTGACCGCCGCCCGCACCGAGATGCACACCAGCCAGAACGGCAGCGACCTGGATTTCGCGATCGGCATCGAGAATGCCAATGCCGTCATCAAGGATTTCCCGCAGACGCTGCCGACCGCCTCGACAAGCGCCAATGTGACGCTGACCGGCAAGGCCGGCCTGCTCGATGGCACCGACCGGGAAGGCCTTCGTGGTGCCGCAGGCGTGCTGCATCAGGCCGTCATCGATATTGGCGACGGCCGCGTCATGACGCTGTCAGGCCCTTTCAATTTCGACGATCAGGGACTTCTATCCGGCCAGTTCAAGCTGGAGATCAATCAGATCGGGCCATGGGGCGATAGTCTGACGGCAACGCTGCCGGCGGCCAAGAATGTCATCAAGACCGCCACTAAGCTGCTGAAGGCGCTTGCAAACGGCGCCGACAAGGTTTCCGTCGACCTGACGGCCGATCGCGGCCGCCTCGCGCTCAGCGGCTTCATCCCGCTCGGGAAGATCCCGCCGATCTGAGGATCAACACCTTCTCCCCAAGGGGAGAAGGAAAAGCCGCTACTTCTTCGCATCCAGAGCATGACGCCCGAAATCCGGTGCGTCGACGTCCTGGCCCGCCTCGACGATCGAGCGGCGGATGGCGCGGGTGCGGGTGAAAAGTTCGAAGATCTTGTCTCCCTCACCCCAGCGGATCGCCCGCTGCAGGGAGGCGAGATCTTCCGAGAAGCGCGACAGCATCTCCAGGATCGCATCGCGATTGTGCAGGCAGACATCGCGCCACATGGTAGGATCAGACGCGGCAAGGCGGGTAAAGTCGCGGAAGCCGGAAGCGGAATATTTGATGACTTCCGATTCGGTCACCGTCTCCAGATCGTCGGCGGTGCCGACGATGTTGTAGGCGATGAGATGCGGCAGGTGCGAGACGATCGCCAGCACCTTGTCGTGATGCTCAGGATCCATTTCGTCGACGCGCGAACCGAGCGTCTCCCAGAAATGCCGGAGTTTCCGGATAGCTGCCTCGTCGGTGCCGGGGATCGGCGTGAAGATGCACCAGCGCCCTTCGAACAGCCCGGCAAAGCCCGCATCCGGCCCGGACTTCTCTGTCCCCGCCAACGGATGGCCGGGAATGAAATGCACGTTGGCGGGCATGTGCGGCTGCATCTGCGCGATGACGGAAGCCTTGGTCGAACCGACGTCGGTGACGATGGCGCCCGGCTTCAGATGCGCCATGATTTCCTTGGCGACGCTTTCCGAGGCTCCTACAGGCACGGAGACGATGACGAGATCGGCGTCCTTAACCGCCTCGGCCGAGGACGGCGTGTAGCGATCGCCGAGTTTCAGCTCCTCGGCGCGCTTCAGCGTCTCGGCGCTGCGCGTCGAGATCACAATTTCCTTGGCAAGGCCCAGCCGCTTGATGTCATGGGCGATGGAAGAGCCGATCAGGCCGATGCCGATCAGCGCGATACGGTCGAACTGAACGCCGCTCATGCCTTGCGCCCCATGAATTCGGTCAGCGTGTCAATGAGGCCGAGATTGGCCTCTTCGGTGCCGATGCTCATGCGCAGCGAATTCGGGAAGCCATAGGCGCGCACGGCCCGGACGATATAGCCGCGGCTGGTGAGGAAATCATCGGCCTCGGCGGCGCGCTTGCCCTCGCTGTCGGGGAAATGAACGAGAATGAAATTCGCGACCGACGGCGTCACCTTGAGGCCGATGGCCTCGAGCGCAGCCGTCATCTTCTCGATCCAGAGCGTGTTGTACGCGACTGCCGTCTCGGTGAAGGCCTGATCGCGAATGGCCGCAGCGCCCGCGGCGATGGCACCGCTGTTCATGTTGAACGGGCTGCGCACACGGTTGACCGCATCGACGATATCGACCGGCGCGTACATCCAGCCGATGCGAAGCGCCGCCAGACCATAGATCTTCGAGAAGGTTCGGGTCATCACGACATTCTGGTTGGCCGAGACGAGTTCGAGACCGGCCTCGTAATCGTTGCGGCGAACATATTCGGCGTAGGCAGCATCCAGCACGAGGATCACATGCTTCGGCAGACGCGCATGCAGGCGGCGAATTTCGCTGACCGCAACATAGGTACCGGTGGGATTGCCGGGATTGGCGATGAAGACCATCTTTGTCTTCTCGGTGACGGCGGCGAGAATGGCGTCGACATCGACGGTGCAATCCTTTTCCCTGACCGTAACCGGCGTCGCGCCGGCAGCCATGATCTGGATCTTGTAGACCAGGAAACCATGCTCGGTGATGATGCCTTCGTCGCCGGTACCGAGATAGGTATGGCAGAGCAGGCTCAGCAGCTCGTCGGAACCGTTGCCGCAGAGAATATTGGCGACGTTCAGCCCATGCACATCGGCGATTGCCTGACGCAATTCCTTGGCCTGCCCGTCCGGATAACGCTCCAGATGCTCGGCCGCGCCGCGGAAGGCCTCGATGGCCTTCGGGCTGGCGCCGAGCGGCGTTTCGTTCGAGGAAAGCTTGAACACGCGCGCAACGCCCGGTGCATGCTCCTTGCCCGGCACATAGGCGGCGATATCGAGAATGCCGGAACGCGGGACAGGCTTGCTCATTTCCATGCTCATGGGTTCGACCTTGGGAAGGGCCGGAAACGTCCGGCTTTAGACACCCCGTCGCATTAATGCGGATTGACAAATTTGTCGAGTGTTTGCGCCGCCGGCGGTCCTGTCAGGCGCCGTCGCGCGTCGTCGGTATGCCGCGCGGCGCAAGAACAGGCACGAAGACGCGGCGCGAGGCGCGGACGGCGACGGGCAGGCCCTGATAAAGCCGCTTCTGCGCCTCGACGATGATGACGCCGGAGAAAGCGGGCCACAGCGTGCGCCCTACCCTTTCGAAGGCGCGGCGCAGCCGCAGCACCGTGCGCAGCTTGGAGGGCGGGAAGAACAGCGCTTCGGCCGTCGCTCCCGGCGTGAAGTTGGTTTCCCGCAGCAGCGAGGTGAGCTGGCCGCGCGAATAGGGCCGGCCGGAACCGAACGGCGTGTGCTCCATGCGCGCCCAGACGCCCCGGCGGTTCGGCACGGCGATCACAAGCCGTCCACCGGGCGCCAATACCCGCCACAGTTCCTTCAGCGTCTCGCGCGGGCTCTCGGCGAATTCGAGCGAATGCACCATCAGCACGCGATCGATCGAACTGTCAGGCAGCGGCAGCTCTTCATCGAAGATCAATGCCGTCGACGATGCGGAGCCCATCGGCCAGTTCACCGCGCCCTGCCCCGCCGGCATGAAGGCGAAGGTGCGCTCGGTATCGGTGCGGAAGCGATCAAGATAAGGAACGGCATAGCCCAGGCCGACGAGGCGCTCCTCCGGCATGCGCGCCCAGATGGAGGAAAGCGCCATGGCAATCGACTGCTCCGCCAAGCGTCCGAGCTCGGAATGATAGAACTGACGGAGATCGACAATATCGGCGTGCATCGAAACAAATGTTATCAGCCGAGCGTTGGACTTCAAGGCCGAACAGCTTACATTCTGTCTCAACGGAAAAGACGAGGACGATTTCGATCATGAAACCATTGGAATTAGAGGTATTTATCTGCCGGTCCGACAATTTTGGCGTGTTGGTCCATGACCCTGAAACCGGATTGACGGCATCGATCGACGCCCCGGAGGCGGATCCCATTCTGAAGGCGGCAGATCGTCGCGGCTGGACGATCAGCCACATCCTGACAACCCATCATCATACCGATCACGTCGAGGGCAATCTGGCGCTGAAAGAGCAATTCGGCTGCGAGATCATCGGCCCGATCAACGAGGCCGTCGCCATTCCCGGCCTCGACCGGGCCGTGGGCGATGGCGATACGTTCGAATTCGCCGGTCACACGGTCAACGTCATCGAGACACCGGGCCACACGGCCGGCCATGTCTGCTATCACTTCGTGGACGACAAGCTGCTTTTTGCCGCCGACACGCTGTTTGCGCTCGGCTGCGGTCGGCTGTTCGAGCGCATAGCGGCCGACATGTGGGCCTCGCTTCAAAAGCTTGCCGTATTGCCGGATGAGACCGCAATCTATTTCGGCCACGAATATACGCTTTCCAACGCCCGCTTCGCGCTCACCATCGATCCCGACAACGAGCGGCTGAAGGCGCGGGCTGCCGATATTGAAGCGCTGAGAGCTGCGGGCAAGTTCACCATTCCGACGACTTTAGCTCTGGAGAAGGAAACCAACCCCTTCCTGCGCGCCGCCGATCCCTCGATCCGCCGTCACCTGCTGATGGAAAGCCGCAGCAACGAAGAGGTTTTCGCGGAAATCCGCAAGCGCAAGGACAATTTTTGATGCAGGTGACAGCGATCATCGAAACGCTTTCCATGCAGCGGCATCCGGAGGGCGGCTGGTACGTGCAGACCTTCCGTGACGAACAAGGCGGCGCGCGCGGCCACTCCACCGCAATCTACTATCTGCTGGAGGCGGGCGACCGCTCGCATTGGCACCGGGTCCGCGATGCCGCCGAGGTCTGGCACTATTATGCCGGTGCGCCGCTCGCTTTGCATCGATCCGCCGATGGCGAGGCGAGCGAAACGCTGGTGCTCGGCACCGATCTGGCAAGAGGCGAGCGTCCGCAGGCGATCATTCCCGCCAACTGGTGGCAATCTGCCGAAAGCCTGGGCGAATTCACGCTCGTAGGTTGCACGGTTGCTCCCGGTTTCGAATTTTCGAGCTTCGAGATGGCTGCGCCCGACTGGAAGCCCGCCTCCGCCTGAAAACCCTTTACCATTCGTTGACATCGCGCAGGCCCAAAGCGCCGGTGCGATGCCGACCGTCTTGAAAAAGCGTCACGCTGCGTCAGCTTTACACGGGGAGAGAGAATATTGTTTCATCTGGAGGAGGCTTTTTCGTGCGTTTGTTGTTCCCTTTATTCATCGTGGCGGGTTGCGTCATGAGCGTTCCCGCCCTTGCCCTTGACGCGCCCGCCTCACCGCCGGCCGATCGCCCGCTGAAAAACTTCGTCACCTCGGTCGAAAAGGATGGATCAATCACCTTCCGCCTCTATGCGCCGGCGGCAAAAGCGGTCTCCGTCGTCCTTGGATCGTACGATCCGATGGCCATGCAACGGGGTGACGATGGCACCTGGAGCGTGAAGACCGAGGTACTGAAACCCGATCTCTATGAATATTATTTCAATATTGACGGCTTTCGCAGCATCGACACGGGCACCAATGCACCCAAGCCGCAGCGGCAGGTCAATACCAGCCTCATTCTGGTGCCCGGCAGCATTCTCGATACCCGCAATGTGCCGCATGGCGACCTGCGGCTGGTGACCCTGCATTCCAAGGCACTCAAGTCGGAGCGGCAGATGTATGTCTATACGCCGCCCGGCTACACCGATTCATCGAAACCGCTGCCGGTGCTCTATCTCTACCACGGCTTCGGCGACACGGTGGGATCCTGGGTGGCGCAAGGCCGCGCTCCGCAGATCCTCGATAACCTTCTTGCCGAAAAGAAAATCGAGCCGATGATCGTGGTCATTCCTGACACGGAAACCGACGTGCCCGAAGCGATTGCCGAGAATTTCCCCGGAGCCGACCGTCGTAAGGATTTCTATCCCGCCAACGCTGAAGCGGCCGATCGGGAGCTTGTCGAAGATCTCATTCCCTACATGAAAAATCACTACCGGGTGCGCAGCGATGCGGACGGACGCGCCGTGGTGGGTCTGTCGCAGGGCGGATACCAGGCGCTCGTCTCCGGCCTGTCGCATCTCGGCACTTTCGGCTGGGTCGCGACCTTCAGCGGCGTCAGCACGACGACCGTGCCGAACAAGGCCGTCGATGCCGCGCTGAACGAACCGGCCAAGATCAACAAGGCGCTGCGCAATTTCACAGTAACGGTTGGAAGCAAGGATCAGGTCGTCGGCAAGGATGTCGCCGGCCTCAAGGCGACGCTCGAGGAAAAGAAGATCGCCCACGAATACCATGAGTATCCGGATCTCCAGCATGAGATGGACGTCTGGCGTCCGTCGCTCGCCGCGTTCCTGGAGAAGGTCTTCAAGAAATAGCCGACACCGGTTGCGGCGAAAATTACTCCGCCGCTTCCGCCTGCGCCGAACCGGCATTGTCTCGGCGCAGGATCATGCGGTGCGCCGCGAGCACAGCCCCGCCGGTCACGAGCAGGCAGGCAAATGCGATGCCCCAGCTCGGTTCCGCGAAGCCGAAAAGGGTGAGGATCAGCGTCGACAGCAATGGCG
Organism: Rhizobium sp. SG741; assembly: GCF_012275435.1. Lineage (NCBI taxonomy): Bacteria > Pseudomonadati > Pseudomonadota > Alphaproteobacteria > Hyphomicrobiales > Rhizobiaceae > Rhizobium > Rhizobium sp. SG741. The sequence continues at coordinate 411,232 of NZ_JAAZQP010000005.1, read as the reverse complement.
CGGCATAGCTTGCCGCGCCGAGAATCTGGATGTCGCCGTTCTTGATGCCGAAATCCCAGGCATAGAATGCCGCACCGACCGGAAAGAGGCCGAGGCCGAGCACGGCGATCCATTGCGTCGGGCTCTCGGGCCAGAGCGTCTCTTCCAGGCCGAGGTGGCAGAGGAACGAGAGAATTGATGTCACGAGGCAGAATATGGTGACGACATCGGTCGACACCGCCTCGAAACGGCGGGTGATCAGGGAATAGCCGGACCATGTGAAGGCACAGAGCAAAGCCGCGCCGTAACCGATTGCATAGGCGCCTTCGAAATGAAAGCCGTTGCGGCCGACGATCAGAACCGTACCCGCCAACCCCATCAGCGCGCCGAGGATGTGATACCAGCGCAGCCGCTCACCTGGCAGCAGCGCCGAACCGACGACGATCAGCAGCGGCCAGAGATAGGCAATGAGGCCCGCTTCCACCGCTGGCGCATGACGCAGCGCAGTGAAATAGAGGAAGTGATAGCCGAACAGCCCTACGATGCCTGTTATCCAGACTTTGGCCGGCTGACGCAGCAGCTGCAGGCGCTCGGGCCTCAGCGCCAAGACGACGATGCCGGGAGTGCTGCCGATGGCGAAGCAGATGGCAAGCAGCTGAAACGGCTGCATCTTGCCAGATGCCACCGTCAGCAGCGCCAGAAACGACCACATCACGATGGCCGAGAAACCTGTCAATGTCGCACGAAATTTCAACTCTGCCCCCAGCCTGGTGCCACCGACGTCCCCAGGCCCGCTAGAGCAATACCAGGAAAAGTGCGCAGCGGTTTTCCGTCCGGAATTGCGTAGAAATAACGGCTGAGGCGGTCAAGCGATTCTGTGAAGCGTTTGACGACCTCAGCTACCGTATTTCACGGCGGTTATCGTCACCGTCCCGTATTGCGTCGGGATGCGGACGTAGACCGGAGCATATACATTCATGGTATCGGCCTTGGCAAACCAGATCTCCATATTGTCGCTCTTGGCAAGATAGAGATAGTCTTTGCGGGTGCTCTTGTAGCCGCTCTTCGGCGTGAAGCGGACACCGCAGGCGATGGTCTTGCCCTTGAATCCGTCGGTCGAGAACGGGTGCGATCCCTTCGGCGACAATTTCAGATCCATGCGCATCTCACCATCGAAGACGGCCAGGGTCTGGTTGCAGAGATTGAGGCTGGGCGTGATCGGAAAGATCATGCCGGAAATGGGATCGAGCACCGACTTCAGATCGCTCACACTCAGCGGGATCCAGCTGTCCGACCGCTTCGGCTCCGGCACGATCGTATTCGATGTCACATTGCCGTTGGTGTAGGCGACATCATAGGTGCGTTCTTTTTTGCCGTTTTTGTAGAAGAGCGAGTAATGCGTGGCCTGCAATTTATTATCGCTGACGACGCCGGCTACATCAGTCTTCGCATCGATCGAGGTAACGAGATCCGCGAGGCCCGCGGATGTGATATCGCCGCGGATCGTGAATTGGTTGCCTGTAACTTCGGTCTTGAAATCCGCCCTGGCAATCGGCAGGCCGGCGAGTGAAACGCGATACTGTGTTTCATGCCGTAGCATATCGGCCGACGCCAGGGATGGCATCGACGCGACGACGGCCGAAATAATAAGGCACTTCAGAATTTGAACCATGATCAGGGCCTTCAACGAGGATCAAGCAGGATATATAGATACTTTACCTGCTTGGTGCGACCGCAAGAGAACAGCAGCTTTTTGACGGAATTGCGGGAAAACACAAGGTTTGGCTTGACGCGGCCGGTCGCTCTGACTATAGAAACGCAACTTTCCAATTATGGCCTGTTGGATTGCGCGTCGGGTGTTGCCCGGAACGACTATCCGATGGCCAAGAAAAACAAAAGTAGGTGTTTCATGTCCCGCATGTGCGAATTGACCGGCAAGGCCGTCCTCGTGGGCAACAATGTCAGCCACGCCAACAACAAGACCAAGCGTCGGTTCCTGCCGAACCTTTGCCAGGTCACACTGATTTCTGACGTTCTTGGCCAGCGTTACCGTCTGCGCGTTTCCGCTGCAGGGCTTCGTTCGGTCGAGCACCGTGGCGGCCTTGACGCTTTCCTTCTGAAGGCAAACGAAAATGAACTCAGCATGCGCGCCCGCCTGCTGCGTCGTCAGATCATCAAGAAGACCGCTGAAGCCGCAGTCGCTGCCTAAGCTCTAGCGCTTCGAGATTTCATACGGGCTAAAAGGCTTGCACGGATCACATCCGGACAAGCCTTTTTCCATGTCCGGTTTTCTTCAACTGGTGGCATCTCCCAGGATAAAAAAATGCTGACGGCACGTCATACCCTTATCTACGTTCTGCTGATGACGCTGGTCGTCGTCGCCTCTAATATCCTTGTGCAGTATCCGCTGCAGGCTCAGCTTGCCGGCATCAACCTTGCGGATATCCTCACCTGGGGCGCCTTCACCTATCCCGTCGCCTTTCTCATCACCGATCTGACCAACCGCCAGTTCGGCCCGAAGGCCGCACGCAAGGTAGTGTTCGCCGGTTTCGTCGTCGGCGTCGCCCTGTCGTTCTTCACCGCACAGCCCCGCATCGCGATCGCCTCAGGCTCGGCCTATCTCGCCGGCCAGCTTCTCGACATCTCGGTCTTCAATCGCCTGCGCCGCATGGCCTGGTGGCGCGCGCCCCTGTTCGGCTCGCTGATCGGCTCGATGCTGGACACGCTGATATTCTTCTCCTTTGCCTTCGCGCCCTTCTTCGTCTTCTTCGGACCGAACGATCCCTTCGCGATCGAATGGGCGCCGATCCTCGGCGCGTTCTCCACCTCGGCGCCGCGCTGGATTTCCTGGGCGATCGGCGATTTCTCGGTCAAGGTAACCGTTGGCCTCGTCATGCTGCTGCCCTATGGCGCGCTGATGAACATGCTGAAGCCGATGCCGCAAGCCCCGACCGCGTGAACGGGCGATAATTCACGTCCGAACCGCTTCTAGTTCTGACTGACGACGCTTTCGTCGCTCAGGCGGAATTCCAGCATCAGGCTGCGCTGCAGGATCGAGTGATTGTCGTCCGAAACCAGAATAAGGTGCAGGGTGCCATCGGCCGCGCGGAACACGTCGATCCCTTCCATATTGTCGATCTGTTCTCTGGAATTGGCCTCGAAAATCACCTTGCCGTCCACGACCGCATCCGGCCTGATATCCGCGCCGGCAATACGGCGGATGCGCATACCGAGACCATGGGCCAGTCCGAAGCGCCGCTCCAGCAGCAGCAAATCCCCGTCGGGCAGAAACACGCCGTCGCTGACATCGAAGCTATCGTAATGCCGCACGGTGAAGCGGCCCTGCAGCGGTCCGTCAAGGATGGCCGCAAGCATGTTGCCCTGATCATCCAGGCTATCCTCCGCAACGATGACGGCTGCTCCGGCAAGCGGGCTCGACTGTGGCGCGATCATCAGGGCTTCGAGGCTGCGATTGGCGCGCAGCTGGCGCCTCGGAATGAGGATGGGGATGGTGTCGTCCGGCGGCGAGGTCTCGAAACCCGGGTCGGGATAGGTATCGACGCGATGATGCTGCTCGTAGCTCACGAGGACATGGTCGCCGCGCAAGGCCAGCCCCTCGGCATCCATCGCCCCCTTGCCAGCGTCGGTGTCCCCATAGCGGTCGATCATCGGCATGATGCGCGCCTCGGTGATACCCTTCAGCCGACCCTTGTCGTCGCGCTCGATGGCGCCGGTCAGCCAGTGGCCGGTATCCAGTACCGAGATGAAATGACGTTGATCGGGACGAAAGCGGATGGCTGAGATCGCACCGAGGAGCGCATTGTCCGAACTGAGTTCAAGACCGCCGACGAATTCCAGCGCCCCGAACTGCGTTTCCTGCGAACCCGGCCTCAAGGTGGAGATGACAGTGGCGCGAATATCGGCCGGAGCGCTCTCGTCGCCGGAGCTGCAGCCGACGAGCAGCGCCAGCACGGCTATCAGGCCGACGCATCTCATTGCGACCGGCCGGCCCTTGGAATCGGTATTGTCGAAAGGAAACGGCATCGGCCGCGAGGCCGATGCGACAGAAAGCCTGAGCGGGCTCAGCTTGCGCGGCGCATGCGCGACCGCGGCATGCTTGTCTTATCCTCGAACAGCGATGCGAGCTGCTCGGTCATGGCACCAGCCAGTTCGTCGGCATCGACGATGGTGACGGCGCGGCGATAGTAGCGCGTCACGTCGTGACCGATACCGATCGCCAGCAACTCCACAGGCGAGCGCGTCTCGATCTGGTCGATGACCGCGCGCAGATGCCGCTCCAGATAATTGCCCGGATTGACCGACAGCGTCGAATCGTCGACCGGCGCGCCGTCCGAGATCATCATCAGGATACGACGTTGCTCGCGGCGGCCGAGAAGGCGGTTATGCGCCCAGATCAGCGCCTCGCCGTCAATATTCTCCTTGAGCAGGCCTTCGCGCATCATCAGGCCGAGATTGGCGCGTGACCGCCGATAGGGTTCGTCCGCCGACTTATAGATGATGTGGCGCAGGTCGTTCAGTCGGCCCGGCGTCTGCGGCTTGCCGCCGGCCAGCCATTTCTCACGCGCCTGTCCGCCCTTCCAGGCCTTGGTGGTGAAGCCGAGGATCTCGACCTTGACGCCGCAGCGCTCCAGCGTGCGCGCCAGAATGTCGGCGCAGGAGGCGGCAACCGTGATCGGCCGTCCGCGCATGGAGCCGGAATTGTCGATCAGCAGCGTCACGACAGTATCGCGGAATTGCGTGTCGCGCTCCATCTTGAAGGACAGCGCCTGCATCGGGTCGATGATCAGGCGCGTCAGGCGTGCCGGATCAAGATACCCTTCTTCCAGGTCGAAGTCCCAGGAGCGGTTCTGCTGCGCCATCAGACGGCGCTGCAAACGGTTGGCAAGCCGCCCCACCGCGCCCTGCAGATGAGCAAGCTGCTTGTCGAGGAAGGCGCGCAGGCGCTCGAGCTCGGCCACGTCGCAGAGCTCCTGCGCCGTCGTGGTCTCATCGAACTCTTCCGTGTAGACGTGATAGTCGACTTTCTCGTTGAAGTCGGCGAAGGGCGTGTTCGGACGACGGGTCTCGCCCGGCGTTTCCGAATCCTCCTCGCCTTCCTCGCTCATATCGTCGTCGGAGATCTCACCGCCGTCCTCGGTGGCGCCGTCGTCCATCTGCTCGTCGGAGGCTTCGCTGTCCTCGGCCGGGGCCGCGTCCGAGCCTTCGTCTTCCTTGACGTCGTCGTTATCCTGGTCTTCGCCGTTCGGCTTGTCCTCTTCGCTCTGCTGCTCGTCGCTGTCCGGCTCCGACTGTTCGTCGCCATATTCCTCGGCCATTTCCATGGCCGTCAGAATATTGCGGACGACGCGGGCAAAGCTTTGCTGGTCGTTGATGGTCGAAAGCAGATTGTCGAGCTCGCCGCCGGTCTTGTCCTCGATGAAGGATCGCCAGAGGTCGAGCACCTTGCCGGCGCTCTCCGGCGGCTTCTGGCCGGTCAGCTTCTCGCGCACGATCATCGCCATGGCTTCGCCGATCGGCGCATCCTCACGCCGCTCGATACCCGAGAAATTCGCCTTGGCGTATTTCTCCGAATTCATCGAGCCGATGTTGGCCGCGACACCGCTCATTCGCAGCGAACCGATCGATTCGACGCGCGCCTGCTCCACGGCATCGAAGATAGCGCGCGCATCGGCGCCCTTCGGCGCCATGACGGCGTGGACGCGCGCGTCGTGACAAGCCAGCCGCAGCGCCATCGAATCGCCGAGGCCACGCGTCACCGCCAGCTCATGCATCGTCGGCCGCTTCGAGAGCTCCGGCAGGCGGATGCGCTCGCCGGTCATCCCCGGGCGTTCGTTGGCGAATGCCACCTCGACTTCGGCATCGCCCGCGATCGAGCGTACGCAGCCGGTGATCGCACGGCGCAACGGCTCCATGTCCACCGGAGCACCCGGCTTCGCTTTGGAATTGTCTCCGCGACCTGACATGATGTGTGGGTTCTTCCCTAGGCTTCGAGCACGATGTTGGCAGCACTTTCCTTCAGCTCGATGCCGAAGGCGCGCTGATAATGCTCGGCGACCAACGGCCGCTCCAGCTCATCGCACTTGTTGAGGAAGGTGACACGGAAGGCAAAGGCGACATCGCCGAAGATCTCCGCATTCTCAGCCCAGGTGATAACGGTACGCGGGCTCATGACGGTCGACAGATCGCCGTTCATGAAGGCCGCACGCGTGAGGTCGGCGACGCGCACCATCTTGGAGACCGTGTCGCGGCCCTTGTCGGTGCGGAAGGACTTCACCTTCGCGAGCACGATGGCGACTTCGTTGTTGTGCGGCAGATAGTTCAGCGTCGTTACGATCGACCAGCGGTCCATCTGCGCCTGGTTGATCTGCTGCGTGCCGTGATAGAGGCCGGTCGTATCGCCGAGACCGATGGTGTTGGCGGTCGCGAACAGGCGGAAGGCCGGGTGAGGACGAATGACGCGGCTCTGGTCGAGCAGCGTCAGGCGGCCCGACGATTCCAGCACGCGCTGAATGACGAACATCACGTCCGGGCGGCCGGCATCATATTCGTCGAAGACGAGAGCGACGTTGTGCTGATAGGCCCAGGGCAGGATGCCGTCCTTGAATTCGGTGATCTGCAGCCCGTCCTTGACGACGATCGCGTCCTTGCCGACGAGATCGATACGGCTGACATGGCTGTCGAGGTTGATACGCACGCAAGGCCAGTTGAGACGCGCGGCAACCTGCTCGATGTGCGAGGATTTGCCGGTGCCGTGGTAGCCCGAGATCATCACGCGGCGGTTATGGGCGAAACCGGCGAGGATGGCGAGCGTGGTCTCACGGTCGAAGAGGTAGTCGGTATCCAGATCGGGCACATAGGCGCCGCCCTTGCTGTAGGCGGGAACGCGAATGTCGGAATCAATACCGAAAACGTCACGGACCGAAACGGTGGTGTCGGGAATCTCGGAAATATCAAGGTCAATCTTGCTCATCATGTCTCCAGGGCGGGTGGCTCTCACCCAGCCATATCAATCTCAGCCGCTTTATCCGAAACGCCGCAGCTTTATTGCTCGCATCCGTTCGGTCGGAACAGCGGCGATACTTCTCCGGGACTAAAGCAAAATCTCGGCACGATGAAATGATCGTTTGCGAGCATCCTTGAACAGAGTCCCGGACAAGAAACGCCGCGTCCGGAAAGTTGGCCGAGGTGCAGCCAGCCAAATGCGCACCCTGCCGCGGTTGCCCACGGCTTCAGCCGATTTGGACCATACCTGATTGAAGGCGGAGAGCAAGGACAGGAATTAACAAAAACCGTTCTGTTTCAATAATTGATAGGCCTGTATGACCGCGCGGAAACGCTCCTCGGAGCCGCGGTCGCCGCCATTGGCATCCGGGTGGTGCATTTTCACCAGCTCCTTGTACCGGCGCTTGATGTCCGGCGCAGACGCATTGGCGCCGAGCCCCATCGTATCGAATGCTTTCGCCTCCAGCGTTTTCAGCTTGCGCTGCTCCGGGAAACGCGGACCGCTGCCGCGGCCATCGCCATCCTTGACGAAGCCAAAGGGATCACGAACCCGGGTATAGGCGCCAGAGCGGACCTCCGACTGCAGGGGGCTGTGCTTCGCCGCCTTGTTGACGCCGACGGTCCAGGTCGGACGATGGCCGGTAACGGCTTCCTTCTGATAGCGCGCGATCTCCCCGTCCGAGAGGCCCGAGAAATAATTGTAGCCCTTGTTGTATTCCTTGACATGCTCGAAGCAGAACAAAAAGAACTGCCCTTCCGCATTGCGCCCGACGGGTGCGCGATGCGTGCCGTGCTTGTCACAGCCGTCCCATTGGCACGTCGGCGGACCCTGCTCGGGTTCCTGCGGGCGTTTGCGGCGGGTTCGAATGCGATCGAAGTATTTTGAATCAAGTCCCATAGTGCCCTAATTATGGGGCCTGGATTAGCCCACAACAAGAATTGACAAATGGGAATGTTGCAGGCTTTGTGGGAACCTTTTTCGCGAAGAAGGACGAAGCGGGAACATGGAAACGACACTGCAATCCCGCATTGAGAAGAAACTCAACGAAGCCTTCGCGCCAGAGCGCCTCGTCGTCATCAACGAAAGCCACCTGCACGCGGGCCACCAGCCCGACATGACCGGAACCGGCGAGACCCATATAAGAGTTCGCATCGTCTCCGCCAAGTTCGCGGGCATGCCGCGCCTCGCACGCCACAGGGCGATCAACGATCTTCTGAAGCCGGAACTGGATGCCGGATTGCATGCGCTTGCCGTGGAGCCGGCTGCACCCGGAGAGGCGGTGCGCTGGTAATCCCGCAGGAGATGGCTCTTATTCGGGCTTGTTCTCTTCCATCTCCGCGGGGCGAATGCGCAGCTTGGTGATGCGGTTTTTTTCCCGCTTCATGACGATGAAGCGTTTTCCGTAGAAGGTGAAGGCTTGCCGCTCTTCGGGAATGGTCATCGATTCATGGATGACGAGGCCGGCAATCGTCGTTGCTTCCTCGTCAGGCAGATTCCAGTCAAGCGCGCGGTTGAGGTCGCGGATAGGCACGACGCCATCGACCACAATCGAGCCGTCGGCCTCCTGCCGCACACCCTGGATGTCGATATCGTGCTCGTCGGCGATATCGCCGACGATCTCCTCCAGAATATCCTCCAGCGTCACGATGCCCTGCACCTCGCCATATTCGTCGACGACGACAGCGAAATGCTGCTTGCGGCGCAGGAAGGCGTTGAGCTGATCCTCCAGATTGGTGCTGTCGGGCACGAACCAGGGTTTCTGCGCGATCTTGACGACATCGAGGTTCTCCGGCTCGACATTCCGCTCGGCCAGCGCCCTCAGCAGATCCTTGGCGTGAATGACGCCGATGATGTTGTCGATCGTGCCGCGCCAGAGCGGCATGCGCGTGTACGGGCTGTCGAGGATGGCGCGCACCACGACTTCGGACGGGTCGTCGGCATTGATGGCGCGCATCGCCGTGCGGTGCACCATGATATCGGAGAGTTCGAGTTCGCCGAGGTCGAGCACCCCGCCCAGGCGGTCGCGGTCGGCCTTGACCACCGACCCTTCCCGGTGCAGCAGATCCACCGCGCCGCGCAGCTCGTCATGCGCCGACAGCATCGACACCTCCTTCGAAAGGTTGATGCCGAAAATGCCAAGGATCCATCGGACGATGGCATTGACGAAGCTCGATACCGGACCGACGACGGCGACGAAGAGCCGCACCGTGCCGGCGACATTGAGCGCAAAGCGATCCGGCGTCGAAATGGCCCAGCTTTTCGGCAGCACTTCGGCGAATATGACGAGGATGACGGTCATGGCGACCGTCGCGAGCGCCACGCCCGAGTTGCCGAACAGGCCTAGGAAGACGCTGGTCGCCAGCGACGACGACAGGATGTTGGCAAGATTGTTGCCGATGAGCAGCGCGCCGATGAGCCGGTCCCGGCGCTCGATCAGCCGACGCACGATCCCGGCGTCCTCGTCGCCGTTTGCCTCCAGCGTATGAATGCGGCTGCGCGAGACGGCGGTAAGCGCCGTTTCCGAACCGGAGAAGAAGGCCGACAGCAGCACAAGCACGAGGATCGAGATGATCTCGGGCCAATATTCGAACAGTACAGCCAGCGTGCCCTCGACCGTCATCAGGGATGCTTTTCCTTCAGGAAACTCAGGACTTCGGAGGACGGCACGTCGTCGGCGACAAAGGACTGGCCGATGCCATGGGTCAAAATGAACGTCAGCTTGCCGCTCTTGACCTTCTTGTCCTGTGCGATCGCATCCATCAGCGTTTCCGCCGGCGGCAGCCCGCCCGGGATATCGCCCATCCGGGTCGGCAGGCCCACGGCCTTCAGATGCGCTTCGACGCGTTTCGCGTCGTCGGCGCTCGCCAGGTTGAGACGCGTGGAAAATTCGTGCGCCAGCACCATGCCGATGGCAACGCCTTCGCCATGCACCAGCCGACGGCTGTCGTAAGCGGTAGCGGCTTCCAGCGCGTGACCGAACGTATGACCGAGATTGAGTAGGGCGCGCGGCCCGTTTTCGCGCTCGTCGGCAACGACGACATCGGATTTCGCCTGGCAACTCCTGGCGATCGCCTCGATGCGCGCCGCGCCGCCGGCAAAGACATCCTTCCAGCTGGCCTCGAGCCAGGCGAAGAAGTCGGGCTTGTCGATCAGTCCATATTTTGCGACTTCGGCATAGCCGGCGCGGAATTCACGCTCGCTCAGCGTATTCAGCACGTCGATATCGGCAAGCACGAGATCCGGCTGATGGAAGACGCCGATGAGGTTCTTGCCGTGATGGGTATTGATGCCGGTCTTGCCGCCGACGGAAGAATCCACCTGCGACAAAAGCGAGGTCGGAACCTGAACGAAGCGAACGCCGCGACGCACGATGCCGGCTGCAAAACCGGCGAGATCGCCGATGACTCCACCGCCAAGCGCAATCACGGCATCGTTGCGCTCGACACGCGCGGTCAGCACCGCGTCGCAGACCGTCATGAGATGTTCGAAGCTCTTGGTCTTCTCGCCGGCCGGCAACACGAGGCTGGATGCCTGGATGCCCTCAGCCTGCAGGCCCGCGACCAAGGCGTCGAGATAGAGCGGCGCGACGTTTTCGTCCGTGATGATGGCAGCCTTGCGGCCCTTCAGCCGTGCGGCGATCTCGCGCCCTGCTCGGGCGATCAGGCCGGGGCCGATCAGGATGTCATAGGCGCGCTCGCCGAGAGGCACGCGCACGAGGCGTTCTGCGGAAGCCGCCGTGATCGCATTCATGGTGTTTTGCTTTCTGCTTTCTTTCCCTCGGCAATGGCGGCAAGGACTTCCTTGACCATGGTCTCCTTGCCCACATCAAGGGACAGAACCGTGAGATCGGCTTCCGCATAGATCGGATAGCGCGCATTCATCAGGTCCTCGAGGGTCTGTTTTGGATTCTCGGTTTTGAGCAGGGGACGCGTGTCCCGCTTGTTGATCCGTTCCCAGAGCACGTCGAGATCGGCCTTCAGCCAGACGGAAAGACTGCCGCGTTTGACATGAAACCGCGTGCTCTCGTTGATGAAGGCGCCGCCGCCGGTCGAGACGACACGCGGCCCGCCCTTAAGAAGACGCTTGATCACGCGCGTTTCCAGCGCCCGGAACTCCTGTTCGCCATAGGCCGCAAAGAGCTCCGTGATCGTCATGCGCGATACGCGCTCGATCTCTGCATCGGTATCGACGAAGGGGATGCCGAGTTGCTGCGCGACCAGCCGGCCGATCGAGGACTTCCCCGCCCCCATCAATCCCACGAGGACAAGATTGCGCTGACCTAGCGCGGCGCGCGCCCTGTCTTTGAGGCTCTCTGCAAGGGTCAGGACTTGTTCACTCATCGGCCCATTCACAATTTCTTTGGAAACGGTATCGTCAAATGCGCCTGTAGCGTCAAGACGCCGCGGCGTAAACATGTCTGCAATATCCTTCAGCTAACGCTTGGTGGGTATAATTGTTACGTCGCCGGACTTATGACTGGGACGAGGAGAGTTTCCGAATGCCAACCCTGTTTCGCTTCCTTGTCATCTGCGCGGTCATCGGCGGATCGATATATGGGGCAATGTGGGCGCTCGTGCTCTTCGTCGATCCGCAGCCGCGCGAGGTGACGATCCGTATTCCGCCGGAGCGCATCAATCCGCCGGTCACCGGTTCGTTGAAGCCATGAATGCGAGGGCTGGGGTGAGAGATCTGAGCCGAGCGCATCTGGAAGCCTTCCTGGAGATGATGAGCGCCGAACGCGGCGCCGCAGTCAACACGCTGCAATCCTATGAGCGCGATCTCGAGGACCTCCACGGCTTCCTGTCCGAGCGCAGCGTCCGCCTGACCGAGGCGGGGCCGAACGATCTCGGCGCCTATCTCTCCGGCCTCTCGATCCAGGGCTTCAAGCCTTCGTCACAGGCGCGGCGGCTTTCCGCCATGCGCCAATTCTACAAATTCCTCTATGCGGAAGGCCTGCGCACGGACGACCCCACAGGCATCCTCGACGCGCCGAAAAAGGGCCGTCCCCTTCCGAAGACCATGGGCGTCGACCAGGTGACGCGTCTTCTGACCCAGGCAGAAGTGGAAGCGGCAGCCGAAGGCCCCGACCAGCTGCAGCGCCTGCGCATGCTTGTGCTGCTGGAACTGCTTTACGCCACTGGCATGCGCGTGAGCGAGCTCGTTACATTGCCGGCCAAGGTGCTGGACCACGAAGGGCGCTTCCTCATCATTCGCGGCAAGGGAAACAAGGAACGGCTGGTGCCGCTGTCGCAGTCGGCCATATCAGCGCTGAAGGCCTATGGACGGCTGCAGGCCGACCTGGCGGCGAACGCCAAGCAGCCTGCGCCTGAAAGCCCGTGGCTCTTTCCCGCGGCGTCCAGGCAGGGCTACTTGCCGCGCCAGGTCTTTGCGCGCGATCTGAAGGATCTCGCCATTCGCGCCGGGCTGACGCCCTCGATGATCTCGCCGCACGTCATGCGCCATGCCTTTGCAAGCCACCTCCTCGCCAACGGCGCGGACCTGCGCGTGGTGCAGGAACTTCTCGGCCATTCGGACATTTCGACCACGCAAATCTATACGCATGTGTTGGAAGAACGCCTTCATCAGCTCGTGCAAACGCATCACCCCCTTGCCAAACAGGCCAAAAAACAGGAATAGGACCGGCACAAGGGTTAAACCTGCCGTCGCTCGTCACGCGCAAAAGGATCGGAAACGCACCTCATGCACAATTATCTGGACTTCGAAAAGCCCATCTCGGATCTCGAAGGCAAGATTCACGAGCTCAAGAAACTGGCCAGCGAAGACGAGAGCATCGACACGTCAGACGAAGTGGGCCGGCTTGAAATCCGTGTCCGCGAGGCGATGGCCGACATTTATTCCAAGCTCAATGCCTGGCAGAAGACGCAGGTCGCCCGTCATCCGCAGCGTCCGCATTTCGTCGACTATGCCGAGGCACTCTTCACGGAATTCACGCCGCTGGCCGGCGACCGCAAATTCTCCGAGGATGCCGCCATCCAGGCGGGCTTCGCCCGCTTTCGCGGCCAGCCGATCGCCATCATCGGCCAGGAAAAGGGCAACGACACCAAGAGCCGCCTGAAGCACAATTTCGGCAGTGCCCGCCCCGAAGGCTACCGCAAGGCGATCCGCATCCTTGAAATGGCCGACCGTTTCCAGCTGCCGGTCATCACCCTGGTCGATACCGCAGGCGCCTATCCCGGCGTCGGAGCGGAAGAGCGCGGCCAGGCCGAGGCGATCGCCCGCTCCACTGAAATGTGTCTTGGCGTCAAAGTGCCGATCATCTCCGTCGTCATCGGCGAAGGCGGCTCAGGCGGCGCCATCGCGATCGCCACCGGCAACCGCGTCTATATGCTCGAGCATTCGATCTACAGCGTGATTTCGCCCGAAGGGGCGGCCTCGATCCTGTGGCGCGATTCCACCCGCGCCAAGGAAGCCGCCACCAACATGAAAATCACCGCCGAAGACCTGAAAAGCCTCGGCGTGATCGACGGCATCATTCCCGAGCCGCTCGGCGGCGCGCATCGTGATCCGCAGACGGTGATCGCCGCTGCGGGAGACGTGATTTCCAACGCGCTTGGCGAACTTTCCAGCCGTTCGGGCGAGCAGCTGCGCAGCGACCGCCGCCAGAAATTCCTCAACATCGGTCGCAATCTCTAAAGCGCATTCTGAAAACGTGATCGCGAAAAACGGGAATGAGGCCAAATCTTGGCCACATTCCTGTTATCGAAGCTTTTATGGCAAAGAAAAGCTTGCGGCGCTTCGCGGGCGCGTCATAGGCTGGTAAGGAATTTTCAAGTATAAGCCATCTATGATTCCGTTTCATGCTTCGAAGGGGAGCGGCGAAACAGGTCGAGCTGCCGCTCTTCGCATTTATGGGCCAAGTCAGAATGCGCATTCGTCACCTTGCTTACATCTTCCTGATGACGCTGGCACTCGCCGGCTGCAACGACGCGTTGGATACCGCGTCGATCGACCTGTCGAAGGTGACGAACAAGGTCGAGCAGCCGCTACCCAGCCATATCCTTGCCGACATGGCGAAAAAGGGCATGGACCGCAATTCGCCGATCATGATCCGCATCTTCAAGGAAGAAGGCGCGATGGAGATCCTGAAGGCGAACCAGAACAATCGTTTCGAAGTGATCGCCGCTTACAATATCTGCGCCTGGTCCGGCCGCCTGGGCCCGAAGGTCAAGGAAGGCGACCGGCAAGCGCCGGAAGGCTTCTACATGCTGACGCCGGCCAATCTCAATCCGAATTCAAAATACTATCTCGCCATCAATACCGGCTTTCCGAACCGTTATGACGCAGCCAATGGCCGCACCGGCGCCAATCTGATGATCCACGGCGCCTGCTCGTCGTCGGGCTGCTATTCGATGACCGATCAGCAGGTGCTGGAAATCTATGCCTTCGCGCGCGACGCCTTCAAGGGCGGCCAGAAGGCCATTCAGCTCGAGGCTTTCCCCTTCCGCATGACGGCGGAAAACATGTGGAAGCACCGGCTCAGCCCCAATATCGAATTCTGGAAGATGCTGAAGGTCGGCTATGACAACTTCGAAGTCACCAAGCGGCCGCCGGAAGTGGAAGTCTGCGAGAAGAAATACGTCTTCAACCAGCAGGCCAGCGGCCCGTTCAACGCCGGCGGCAAATGCCCCGTGATGACGACGCCGCCTGCCTTGCAGATGGCGCTTGCCACCTACGACAAGCAATATCAGGCCGATTATGCTGCGGCCACGAAGAAATATAGCGACATGGCCTGGTACGATCCGACCGAAGCCGAGCGCAAGGCCGTCGTCGCCAAGCAGCGCAAGGGCCACGATCTTGCCTATGCTCCCACAGGCACCGCGCTTGCCGCCGGCAAGATGATGAAGGTCGCCGATCTCGAGTCGATGATGTCCAATCAATCGGCGCAGCAGATCGCACGCGGCGGCACCGTGGCCAGCCCGACGACGACCGCAAGCATCCGCCTGGCGACATCAGCTCCCGATGCGGCGGCACAACAGACCGGCGGTCCGCTGGTTGCGGCCAACATTCCGGCGAATGTCCCGATCCCGATGGCCAATCCGATGAGCCCGGTCGTCTATCCGTTGGCCTATGCGCAAAATCCGGCTGTCGAAACCGCACAGACCGAGCCGGCAAAGAAGCCGCCGTTCTGGAAGTTCTGGGCGAAGAGTGAATAGTTTCGACGCCGAGATCTACGATCTGCGCGGACTGAAGTGCCCCTATCCGGCGATCAAGACGGAAAAGCGCCTGCGCGGCATGCCGAGCGGCACCACATTGACGGTCGAAACGACCGATCCCCTCGCCGTCATCGACATTCCGCATCTCTGCAACGAAAAGGGCCATGCCCTGCTGGCGAGCGAGAAGACGGAAAGCGGCCATCGCTTCGTCATCCGCAAGGGGTGATCCATTGTCGCCGCTGGGCCATCCTCGCGGTGCGAGGATGGCTTCGCTCTCGCCTCACCATGAGGATGAGGGTCGTTCGGCCGTGTTTTGGTGACGACGAATTTCGCAGCAACGCGAGTGGATCAGCCTCGCCCTGAGGTGGCCCGCAGGGCCCTCGAAGGGCGAGGCGGGTTGCTTGGCACCTAGAGCGGCTACGCGTTTCACGGAATCGCTTAACCGCTCTATGTTATTGTTTTTACGCAATTCCGGATGGAAAACCGCTGCACGCTTTTCCTGGAATTGCTCTAGAACCTCATCCCCGGCACCGCCAGCGGATTGTCCTGAAGTGCGGCCCGATCAGGCATATCGACCTGCGGCTTGCTGAGAAACGCATCGAACAGGCCTTTCACGAAATCCTGCGGCAGATCCTTGGTGATGATCACCATGCGCGTCCGCCGGTCCTGAGGATCGGGCCAGGCAGGCAGGCGCACCGGCGGATGGAAGATATTCTGCACGCCGTGCAGCACGACCGGACGCTCCGGCCGGTCGGACACGGCAACGATCGCCTTCATGCGCAGCAACTTTTCGCCATGCGCCGAACGCAAAAGATCGATGAACATGTCCAGCGCCATCGGATCGATAGGCTGGGTCTCAACGATCGAGAACGACCGGATCGATCCGTCATGGCGGTTCACGTCATGGGCGTGCTGATGCCGATGGCCATGATGGTGATGGCCGTGCTCACCGTGATGATGGTGGTGATGATCGTGGTCGTCGTGGTGATGGTGGTTATCGTCGGCCTCCAGCTCGTCATGCAGCCAGCGGCCGACATCGGCGATCTTCGACGCCGGGTCGTAGAGACCGTTGATGAGAATGGCGGCGCGTCCGGCCTCGTCGCTGTCGGCGTTCAGGATCTGCGCGCGCGGATTGAGCGCCCTCAGCCGGCCTTCCAGCAGGTTTTCGGGTGTTGCGCCGGCAATCCCGGTCTTCGAGACGATCAGGCGGTCGGCGACCGCCACCTGCTTGCGCGCCTCTTCATGGTTGTCGAGCGTCTGCAGCCCGTTGACGGCATCGACGACGGTAATGACACCATCGAGATCGAAATTGGCCGCGATGATCGGATTGCCCATGATCGACTGCATGACAGGAGCGGGATCGGCAAGACCTGTTGTTTCGATGACGACACGCTTCAGCGGCCGGATACGGCCGGTCTGCATGGCGTCCATGAGGTTCGCGAGCGTATCCACCAGCTCACCGCGCACCGTGCAGCACAGGCAGCCGTCGGACAGCTCGATGATGGAATCGCCGGAGCTCTCGACGAGCAGATGGTCGATGCCGACATCGCCGAACTCGTTGATGATGACCGCCGCATCGCGCATGTCCTCATCCTTGAGGATGCGGTTGAGCAGGGTCGATTTACCCGCCCCGAGAAAGCCGGTCAGGATCGCGACCGGCACTCTTTGCTGCGAAACGCTCATGGTTCCAATCCGATATCAGAAAGTGGGACGCGGCATAGGGATCGGCACATTGTCCGCCGCCCGACCGGAGATGGCAATCTTGTCGCCCTTGATGGCTTTGTCGCCCTTGGCGGTGGCATCGTCCTTGTCGCCCTTGCTGGCGGTCATGACGTCCTGGCCACCGATCAGGCCGGCATAGATGAAATTCGGCTCGTGATCCATTTCATGGATATAGGGCGACTGTACCTTGGTGCGGCCGAACGGATCGCGCGTTTCGCTGCGCGCCTGCGCGCCCTTGGCGCTGCAGATATCGGCGGTAACATCGGCGACCTCGGCCGACTGAGGCGTGTCGGGCCGCAGGCTTGCCAGC
Organism: Rhizobium sp. SG741; assembly: GCF_012275435.1. NCBI lineage: Bacteria > Pseudomonadati > Pseudomonadota > Alphaproteobacteria > Hyphomicrobiales > Rhizobiaceae > Rhizobium > Rhizobium sp. SG741. The sequence goes on along the minus strand of NZ_JAAZQP010000005.1, from coordinate 394,023 downwards.
GTCTCCCTGCCGGAAAGCTGATTCTGGAAACCCTTCTCCAGAAAATTGGCGGAATCGTCGGCGCGCGCCGCTAGGCTGTCGGTGCCGAGCACGACTGAGATCAGCGTGCGGCCGTTGCGGGTCGCCGATGCGATCTGGTTGAAACCGGCAGCACAGATGAAGCCGGTCTTCATGCCGTCGGCGCCATCGAAGCGGCCGATGAGCATGTTGATGTTCGGCACCTGCTTCACGCCGTTGGTAAAGCCTTCCAGCGCGAAATAACCGGCATATTGCGGAAACTCGCGGCGCAGCGCGACGCTGAGAACGGCAAGGTCACGCGCCGTCGTATATTGCCCCTTGCCCGGAAGGCCGTTCGGATTGATGAAATGCGTGTCACGCATGCCGAGGCGAGCTGCCTCCGCGTTCATCCGCGCCACGAAGGCCGGCTGCGAACCGCCCACGGTCTCGCTGACCGCCATGGCAAGATCGTTTGCCGATTTGACCAGCATCATCTTCAAGGCATTGTCGAGCGTCATCTTCTGCCCGGGCTTGAAATACATCTTCGCCGGCGGCTGCGCGGCGGCGAGCTTCGACATGACGACGGGCGTATCGAGATTGATCTGGCCGGACTGGATGGCGCGGAAGGTGACGTAACTGGTCATCAGCTTGGTGAGCGAGGCGGGATACCAGCGGCGGAACGCCTCCTGCTGGTCAAGCACGCGCCCGGTGCCGACATCGACGAGGATATGCGGGTTGGCTCCGGCCGTTTGCGCGGTCGACAGGAAAAGCATGGATGCGGCTGCGGCCACGGGAACGAGCCGCAGGGCGGCATACAAACGATTCTGCTTCGTCGGCACGATCTATCCTTCAGAGGTCCGGAATTTTCTCGAAAGCTTCGTCTATTTAACCTATATGGCTAGGAGAAGGCAAAGGCGATTGACGACTTTATTTCCCCGTAGGCGAGACGCTTTGGCATCACGACCTTTTGATCGTGCGTGATATTGGAAGATGCGCTGCGCCGGCCAAGGCTATGCGACGAACCGATGAGTTGAACCAGAACAGATATTGAGCAGCAGGAACATCAGCATGCCGATCTTGAACAGAGCCGCAGAACTCCAGGGCGAAGTGACCGAATGGCGCCGCTATATCCACACGCGGCCGGAGCTTCTCTATGCGGTTGAAAATACCGCCGCTTTCGTCGCTGAAAAACTACGCTCCTTCGGCGTCGACGAAGTGGTGACCGGCATCGGCCGCACCGGCGTCGTCGGCCTGATCCGCGGCAAGGGCGAAGGACGCACGGTTGGCCTGCGCGCCGATATGGACGCGCTACCGCTCACCGAGATCACCGGCAAGCCCTGGGCTTCCGAAACACCGGGCAAGATGCATGCCTGCGGCCATGACGGCCACACCGCCATGCTTTTGGGTGCCGCGAAATATCTCGCCGAGACCCGCAACTTCAACGGCAATATCGCCGTCATCTTTCAGCCGGCCGAAGAAGGCGGCGCCGGCGGCGACGCCATGGTCAAGGATGGCATGATGGAGCGCTTCCAGATCGCCGAAGTCTACGGCATGCACAACCTGCCGGGCCTGCCCGTCGGCCACTTCGCCATCCGCAAGGGCCCGATCATGGCGGCAACGGACGAATTCACCGTTTCCATCAAGGGCGTCGGCGGCCATGCCGCCATGCCGCACAAGACGATCGATCCGATCGCCATCGGCGCGCAGATCGTCTCCAACCTGCAGCTCATCGCCTCGCGCAGCGCCAATCCGCTGAAGTCGGTCGTCGTCTCCGTCACCACCTTCAACGCCGGCAACGCGCACAACGTCATCCCGAGCGAGGCGAGCTTTGGCGGCACGGTGCGCACGCTCGATCACGAGATGCGCGATCTCGCCGAACAGCGCTTCAAACAGGTCGTCTCCGGCATCGCCGCCAGCCACGGCGCGGAGGTGGCGATCGAGTTCCACCGCAATTACCCCGTCACCTTCAACCATGCCGACGAGACCGACCACGCCATCGCCATCGCCGAGGAAATCGCCGGCGCGGGCAATGTCGTCCCCGACATCGACCCGATGATGGCCGGCGAGGATTTCTCCTACATGCTGCTCGCCCGCCCCGGCGCCTTCATCTTCGTCGGCAACGGCGATTCGGCCGGCCTCCACAACCCGGCCTACGACTTCAACGACGAAGCCATCGCCCACGGCATTTCCTACTGGGTGCGGCTCGCCGAACAGCGCCTCAACGCCTGAGACACATCAACCATTTCCCGTGCGCCTACCCGGGCGCGCGGCACAGCAAAAGCGAATTGTCCCGAGGACGTAAAAGGGCTTGGCTTCGGGCCTTTGCTTTTGTATGGATCATCTCAAGTGGTCTCGTAGCTCAGCAGGATAGAGCACCAGATTCCTAATCTGGGGGTCACGCGTTCGAATCGCGTCGAGATCACCATTTCACTTATCTTCTCTCTGACGCGACCTCAGCAGCCTTTGCGTCAATACCACAGTCAGGTTATCTTTCATCTATGACGCGAGTGATGGTGATCGGCAATGCAGGCGGCGGAAAGTCGACGATGTGCAAGGCGTTGAGCTCATCACATGCTTTGCCTCACCTCGCAATCGACAAGATTCAGTGGAAGCCGAACTGGGTCGAGGCATCGCAGTCCGAATTTGCAGCGTCCCATGACGCCTGGCTTTCGCAAGACCGATGGCTGATCGACGGCTACGGATCGTGGGAGTCCGTTCAACGTCGCATGAATATGGCCGATACGATTGTCTTCGTCGATCACCCGATATGGGTTCACTACTGGTGGGCCGCCAAGCGCCAGGTGAAGTCGCTCTTCCTTGGCCGCGCGGACGGACCTGACGGATGCCCCATGTTTCCGGTTACCATTCGTCTCTTCAAAATGATGTGGTGGCTGCATCGGGAAATGCGCCCAAAACTGCTTGCCGCGATCGAAATTCACCGCGGACGGGCGCGGATCATCCATATTCGCTCACCAAAAGAGCTTGCCGAGTTTGCCGCCAATCCAAGATAGGCAACCAGATAGCTGTCTCCACATGTCGCTCTTGCAACTTCGCCCCTGAATTCTGATTGTTATCTGTCGTCTGGATATGGCTGGCATCGAAGTGTCGGAAGGGGAGTAGGAATGGCAGAACACCAGGCCCCAACTGCTCCGACCAACACCGTGGTCCTGATTGAGCCGAGCTTGCTCAACCTGCAAGGCTTTGAAGAGGCACTTGCGCGGGGATGGTCACCTGATCCCAGACGCCAGCAAGACAAAGTCTACGCTGAAGCCGAACTCGAGATGCTCAGGCATGACAGGGCAGGTTTCCTGAGCCGCCTTATATCCAGTGAAGTCATCGCCACATCGGTATCGAACCGAGCGCCTCAATATCTCGCCATTCAGCCATTCTGGATCTGGGACGGGGGTTTCTGCGGTTACATTACACTTCGCCATCTGCCCGGAACAACTCGATTTCCGCTGCATGTGCCGGGTCATGTGGGTTACTCTATAGTTCCCTGGAAGCAGGGCAGAGGATATGCCACTCAAGCGCTGCTGCTCCTGTTGCCAATCGCGGCGAAAACCGGCCTCGCGAGAATAACCGTCATCTGCAACGAGAATAATCTCGCCTCAAGGCGGGTCATCGAGAAAGCGGGAGGCATGCTCCAGCGCACAGGCACCGATCCATCGGATTCCCCGGACATAACCAAGCTGTTCTTCGACCTACCGACTACGCATAATTAAAAGCATCAGATGCGTCGCGAACCCGCGTCGGGGGACAAGGGCACAAGCAGCACCTCACCCCACCGCGATCCTGTTCCTCACCAGCCTGACGCCGGGGATAGACTCCGCCACCGTAGTCGCCCGCTTCACCTCCTGCTGGGTGGCGACGGTGCCGTCCAGGCGGATCTCCTGGCCGGCGGCGGTCACCGTGACATCGGACGCATCGATCCCGCCGGCGACGGCGAGTGCATTGGCAACTGTGGACTCCAGTGCCGAGCGTCTGGACTGCTCACTTTCCAGATCGAGCTCCATGCCGTGAAATGTCGCCGCTTTGAAAACCATCCATTACCCTCCGCATCCGAGTGGACGGAAAACGCAGCACTTCGCATTTGGTTCAATAATTGGCTGAAAATATCATCGAATCAGTGGTTTCGCCTTAAACGCGCATCGGCGGCCGGAGGGGGTTGCATGGCATCACACTTGCCGCTTCCCGCGATCCCCTGTAGAGCCTTAGGGAATTTCGGCAATATGCGGATACCTGAATGACCACCGGCAGCAAGGCGCGGCGCCGCCTGACGATATTGGGTTCGACCGGCTCCATCGGCCAGAATACGCTTGATGTCATTGCGCAGTTGGGCGGACGCGAAGCTTTCGACATCGCCGCGATCACCGGGCATGACAATATCGACCTTCTGGCCGAGCAGGCCAAAGCCTGTGGCGCTGCTTTCGCCGTCACCGCGAATGAGGATCGCTATCAGGCGCTGAAGGACGCGCTTTTTGGCACCGGCATCGCTGTTGGTGCCGGCAGAAATGCGCTGATCGAAGCCGCCTCCATGCCATCGGACTGGGTGATGGCGGCGATCGTCGGCACCGCCGGCCTTGCGCCGACACTGGCGGCCGCCCGCCGCGGCGCCGATATCGCTCTTGCCAATAAGGAATGTCTCGTCTCGGCCGGCGAACTTTTCGTGCGCGCCGTGGCCGAAGGCGGCGGCCGGCTGATCCCGGTCGACAGCGAGCACAGCGCCATTTTCCAGGCGCTGGAGGACGATCAGCAGCACGCGGTGGAGCGCATCATCATCACCGCGTCCGGCGGCCCCTTCCGCACCTGGTCGCGCGAACAGATGGCCAATGTTACGCCGACGATCGCCCGCGCCCATCCCAATTGGTCCATGGGCTTCAAGATCTCCATCGGCAGCGCCTCGATGTTCAACAAGGCGCTGGAGATGATCGAGGCCAAGCACCTGTTCAACGTGCGCCCCGACCAGATCGAAGTTGTCGTTCACCCGCAATCCGTCATTCATTCCATGGTCGGCTACAGCGACGGTTCTGTGCTGGCGCAGCTCGGCTGTCCCGATATGCGCACGGCGATCGGCTATGCGCTCACCTACCCCGCCCGCACCAAGCTCAGCGTCGATCGGCTCGATTTCGCCAAGTTGGCGCGGCTGGATTTTGAGGCACCGGACGAGGTTCGCTTCCCGGCATTGCGTCTTGCCCGCACCGCGCTGGAGCGCGGCGGCCTGCAGGGCGCGGTCATGAATGCAGCCGAGGAAATCGCCTTCCATGCCTTCGTGGACGGCCGCATCGGCTTCCTGGAAATGGCCGATATCGCCGAAGCCGTGATGGACGAGATGATCGCGACCGGCAGCGCCGAAACCATGGATGCCGTTTTTGCCGCCGATGAGGAAGCGCGCGGCCGGGCGGCCCTGCTTGTCGCGCAAAAAGAAAAGGCCGCGTAAGCCGCGGCCTTCCTGAGGTCAAACGTAAGCAGCCGCTTCAGGCAACTGCGCGGGCCAACGCACAGCGCGACCACAGCGCATGCAGCGCGCCGACCAGATGCTCGATATCGCCATCCGAATGCAGCGGCGTCGGCGTGATGCGCAGGCGCTCGGTCTTCTTCGGCACTGTGGGATAGTTGATCGGCTGGACATAGACGCCGCTGTCGAGCAGCAGGTCGGAAATCCACTTGCACTTGGACGCATCGCCGACCAGGACCGGCACGACATGGCTCGGGTTCGGCATGTGCGGAATGCCGGCAGCATCGAGCTGGGCGCGCAGCCTGCGCACGCGATCCTGATGGCGCATGCGTTCGAACTGGCTGACCTTCAGGTGCTGGATGGAGGCGACGGCGCCAGCGGCAAGCCCCGGCGGCAACGAGGTGGTGAAGATGAAGCCCGAGGCAAACGAGCGGATGAAATCGCACAGCGCCGTTGATGCAGCGATATAGCCGCCCATGACGCCGAATGCCTTGCCGAGCGTACCCTCGATGACGGTCAGACGATCCATCAGGCCTTCGCGCTCGGCAATGCCGCCGCCGCGCGGGCCGTACATGCCGACGGCATGCACTTCGTCGAGATAGGTCATGGCGCCATACTTGTCGGCGAGATCACAGATCTCCCTAATCGGGGCGATATCGCCATCCATGGAATAGACGGATTCGAAAGCGATCAGCTTCGGCGCCTTCGGATCGGCAGCCTTCAGCTTCGCCTCGAGATCGTGCAGGTCGTTATGCTTCCAGATGACCTTGTCGCACTTCGCATAGCGAATGCCTTCGATCATCGATGCATGGTTGAGCGCATCGGAGAAGATGATGAGGCCGGGAATGCGCGCGCCGAGCGTGCCGAGCGTCGCCCAGTTGGAAATATAGCCCGACGTGAAGATCAGCGCGGATTCCTTGCCGTGCAGATCGGCGAGTTCCTGCTCAAGCAGAACATGGTAGTGGTTGGTGCCAGAAATATTCCGGGTGCCTCCCGCACCCGCGCCACAGTGATCAATCGCCTCTTTCATCGCCTCGATCACTTTCGGATGCTGGCCCATGCCGAGATAGTCGTTGGAACACCAGACGGTCACTTCCTGCGGGCCATTGGGCGTATAGCGTGTCGCGCGCGGAAAATTGCCCCGGCGGCGTTCCAGATCGGCGAACACACGATAGCGGCCTTCATCGTGCAGGCCGTCCAGCTCACCCTTAAAAAATGCTTCGAAATCCATAATCTGCTCCAGAACCATGCAACCGTTTTTCATAAATGCCGGTCTGCACGTCAACCCCTCCGTATCGCTTTCGCGCGCCACTGCGGCAATTGGCCCATAATTTTGAACAATTCCAGACAAGAATAAATGATCGCGTCAAATTGACAATCCAAACCATGACCGAAACGAAGGAGCCGGAGCGGCGGTTCAAGCCGCCGCTCCGGCACGTTTCATAGCGGACCTATGCGGCAGCCACGGCGCGCTTTGCCATGACCTTGACCAGATTGGCGCGGTATTCCGCCGTCGCATGCAGGTCGGACAGCAGAGCCGCGGGATCGACGGTCACGCTCGTGATGGCATCCGGCAACCAGTTCGCCGCAAGTTCCCGTTCCATGTCGGTTTGACGGAATACACCGTCCGCGCCGGCACCCGTGACCGCGACGCGCACGCCTGCCTCGCTCCTGGCGACGAAGACGCCGGTCATGGCGTAGCGCGAGGCCGGATTGGGGAATTTGGCGTAACCCGCCTTTTCCGGCGCCTCGAAGGTGACGGCGGTGATCAATTCGCCACCTTTCAACGCCGTCTCGAACAATCCTTCGAAGAAGTCTTCAGCCGCGATCTGCCGTCGGTCGGTGACGATGGTGGCGTTGAGCGCCAGCATGGCGGATGGATAATCCGCCGCCGGATCGTTGTTGGCGACGGATCCGCCGATCGTGCCCATATGGCGGACATGCGGATCGCCGATCATGCCGGCGAGCTCGCAAAGTGCCGGACAGACAGAGCGGATCGCAGCCGAAGAAGCAACCTCGGCATGGGTGGTCGCCGCCCCGATGGTGACCCTGCGACCGTCGACACGAATGCCTTTCAGCGAAGGGATATGCCTGAGATCGACGAGATCGCTCGGCGAGGCCAGACGCTGCTTCATGGTGGCGATCAGCGTCATCCCACCAGAGACATATTTGCCCTCGTCGGCGTCAGACAGAAGCTTGACAGCCTCGTCGACCGAGGAGGCGCGGTGATAGTTCGTTGCGTACATGATCTTCTCCTCCTCTCTTCAGGCCACGGCCTGCGCCGCTTCCCACACCTTGAGCGGCGTGGCCGGCATGGTAAGCTTGTTGTTACCTATGGCATCGGTGATGGCGTTCATCAGCGCCGGCGGCGAACCGATGGCGCCCGCCTCGCCGCACCCTTTGATGCCCAGTGGATTGTTCGGGCATGGCGTGTTCTGGTGCGAGATCTTGAAGGACGGCAGGTCGTCTGCACGCGGCATGGTATAATCCATGAAACTTGCCGTCAGGAGCTGGCCGCTCTCGTCGTAATGCACGGCCTCCAGCAGCGCCTGGCCGACACCCTGCGCGATGCCGCCATGCACCTGCCCTTCAACGATCATCGGATTGATGATGTTGCCGAAATCGTCGGCCGCGACGAACTGGATGATCTCGGTCTTGCCGGTTTCCGGATCGACCTCGACCTCGCAGATGTAGCAGCCGGCCGGGAAGGTGAAATTCGCCGGATCGTAGAAGGCGGTTTCCTTCAGGCCCGGCTCCATTCCGGCCGGCAGATTGTGCGCGGTATAGGAGGCGAGCGCCACCTGAAACCAGGGAAGCGCCTTGTCGGTGCCGGCGACCTTCACTTCGCCATTCTCGATGACGATATCGCTTTCGTCGGCCTCCATCAGATGCGCGGCGATCTTCTTCGCCTTCGCCTCCACCTTGTCGAGGGCCTTGACCACGGCGGACATGCCGACCGCGCCGGAGCGGGAACCATAGGTGCCCATGCCCATCTGCACCTTGTCGGTATCGCCATGGACGATGGAGACACTGTCGATCGGCACGCCGAACCGGTCGGCAACGAGCTGCGCAAAGGTGGTCTCATGCCCCTGGCCGTGGCTGTGCGAACCGGTAAGCACTTCCACGGTGCCGACTGCATTCACCCGGACCTCGGCCGATTCCCACAGGCCGACACCGGCGCCGAGCGATCCCACCGCCTGCGATGGCGCAAGACCGCATGCCTCGATGTAGCAGCTCATGCCGATGCCGCGCTTCATGCCGCGCCGGGCAGCCGCCGCCTTCCGGACGGGGAAATCGTCCCAGTCTGCCTGTTGCATCGCGGCATTGAGCGAAGCTTCGTAATCGCCCGCATCATAATTCATGATGACAGGCGTCTGATGGGGGAACGAGCGGATGAAGTTGATCCGCCGCAGTTCCGCCGGCGAAATCCCAAGTTCGCGGGCAGCCGTTTCGACCGTGCGCTCCAGCACATAGGTCGCTTCCGGACGCCCGGCGCCGCGATAGGCATCGACCGGCACGGTGTTGGTATAGACGGCACGGACGTTGGCATGGATCGCGGGGATGGCATATTGGCCCGACAGCAGCGTCGCATACAGATAGGTCGGTACGCATGAGGAGAAGAGCGACATGTAAGCGCCAAGATTGGCGATCGTGTCGACCTTCAACGCCGTGATGCGGTGCTGCGCATCGAAGGCCATCTTCACCTTGGAGACATGGTCGCGGCCATGCGCATCGGTGAGGAACGCTTCGGTGCGATCGGCCGTCCATTTGACCGGCACGCCGGTCTTCTTCGACGCCCAGAGGCAGACGATCTCTTCGGGATAGATGTAGATCTTCGAGCCGAAGCCGCCGCCGACATCGGGCGCTATGACGCGCAGCTTGTTTTCCGGCGCGACATTGTAGAAGGCGCTCATGACAAGCCGCGCTACATGCGGGTTCTGGCTCGTCGTATAGCAGGTATAGTGATCTTCGGACGAATCGTAGATGCCGAGCGTGGCGCGCGGTTCCATGGCATTCGGCGAAAGCCGGTTGTTGTAGATCTCGATATCGGTGACATGCGCAGCCTCGGCAATCGCCTTGTCGGTCGCCGCGGCGTCGCCAAGCTCCCAATCGAAGATCAGATTGCCTGCGGCTTCCGGGTGTATCTGCGGCGCACCGGCTTTCAGCGCGTCCACGGCTTGGACGACTACCGGCAGTTCCTCATAGTCAACCACCACGGCCTCGGCGGCGTCGCGTGCTTCGCCAAGACTGTCGGCAACAACGATTGCAACGGCATCGCCGACATAGCGAACCGTATCGACCGCCAGCGGCCGCCACGCGCCCATCTTCATCGGCGAACCGTCCTTGGAGTGTATCATCCAGCCGCAAATGAGGTTGCCGATCCCATCGGCCAGCAACTGCTTACCTTCGAGCACACCGATCACGCCCGGCATCGCCAGGGCCGCGGCCGTGTCGATGCCCTTGATCTTCGCATGCGCATATGGGCTGCGGACGAAATAGGCATATTTCATGCCCGGCGTCACCATATCGTCGGTGTAGCGCCCCTTGCCCATCAGAAATCGCTTGTCTTCCTTGCGCGCAACCCGCGCACCAATGCCTTCAACGCCCATCACATCCTCCATTGGGGTTCCGGGGCCGGCAAACGCCAAGATAGCAGTCCAGGCGCTTCGCCAGACAATCTCGGTGAAATTCTATTCGGCCGCCCGATTGGCGGCGTGCATTTCGGCATTGGCTGACAGCACCGCCTGGACGATATTGTGGTAGCCGGTGCATCGACAGATATTGCCTTCAAGCTCGCTGCGCACCGTCTTCTCGTCCAGCGCTCCGCCATGACGGTTGATCATGTCGACGGCCGTCATCACCATGCCCGGGGTACAGAAGCCGCATTGCAGGCCATGATGCTCCTTGAAGGCGGCCTGAACCGGATGCAGCTCGCCATTGGCGGCCAGACCCTCGATGGTTGTGATCTTGGAACCGGAAGCCTGCACGGCCAGGATCGAACAGCTCTTGATCGACTTGCCGTCCATATGAATGACGCAGGCACCGCACTGGGTCGTGTCGCAACCGACATGGGTTCCCGTCAGGCCAAGCTTTTCCCTGATGAAATGGACAAGCAGCGTACGATCCTCGCACTCGCCGCTGACCGCACGGCCGTTCACCGTCAAAGTCACTTTTGCCATATTTTCCTCCTAGCCTCTCCTCCAGAGGCAAAGAGCATCATTTGACTTTTTTGCAGTCCAATCAACCTCTACTTTAGAAACGCGGCAGATTTTCTACGCCGCACCGAGTGTTTTATTGTCCGAATAAGAAGCCGCCTTCGTTCAGCAACAAAAAAACTGTTCGCGCCCAATGGACAATCATATTTTGCACGATATTTTCCATAGTTGCAGGACTGACAAAGACAGCCCATCGTGGTGGAGCTGAAGAATTGGGACGACGTTGCCGTGTTCGGCTTAACTAACGTTGGAGAGAGTAAATGAAAAAAGTTCTTATGCTCGCATTGATCGGCTTGTCCATCGCAAGCTGCACCCCGACTGAACAGGGCGCTGGCATCGGTGCCGCATCCGGCGCCATCATCGGCGGCGCGGTTACCGGCAATGTCCGCGGCGCTGCCGTCGGCGCGGCCATCGGCGGTGTTTCCGGTGCCGTCATCGGCAGCGTCCAGGAGCAGCCCGGCCAGTGCTACTATCGCGACAGGTACGGTCGTCGCTACATCGACGATTGCCCGCGCGGCGGCTATCGTGGTGGCTACGGCGGCTACTGATCGATCCTCGATCGAGATACCGAAGTCCCGGACCACAAGTCCGGGACTTTCTGATTCCAGCCAGGCGAAATGTCTTGGCTTCGACATGGCGGCGGCAACTCTTGCGCGTCGCCGCAAAGCTCGCCCAAACATGCAAGAACCCCACCGAAAATCCGGGCGTTCGCCCCTCGACGGTCATCTTTTCCAGGTTTTTGACTCCAAAACGGTACACCTGAGGGGCTTTTGCCTCTATGGTGACCGCGCGTTAACCCGGGGGAAACGTAAACCTGAGTAAGTTCTCATGTAACCGTAAAGCGGCGTATGCATAAAAGAACTGGACCGAGGAAGAGTATTGCGTATCGGCAAGCAGGAACCGTTGCAGCGGTTGCGGCAGCGCTTGCGCTCGGGCCCGTTTACGTTGAAAACGCCTTTGCTTTCAAGATTTTCGGCATAAGGCTATGGGGCAAGGACGACACCGCGGATCAGGTTTCCGACCCCGTCCGCTACACGGTCGATCTGAAGGCGGACAATCTCGACAAGGATCTGAAGGAAGCCTTGAGCGGTAGCTCGATGCTGATTTCCGACAAGGACAAGCCCGTCTCCGGCGACCTCGGCGTTGTCGTCAAGGCACGCGACGACCGGGACCGGCTCGTCGCCACGCTCTATGAAAAAGCCCGCTATGGCGCCGTGGTCACCATTACCATCAACGGCACCAGCCTCGACGCATTGCCGCCGACGCCGACCTTCGATCGCTCAAAGCCCGTTGCCGTCACCATCAGCGTCGATCCCGGTCCGCTCTTCAAGCTCGGCAACATCAGCTTGCTCGGCGATGCCGCCGGTCTGGACGCATCGCGTTATGGGCTGGTGCGCGGTGGAGACGCAAGCTCGCTGACCATCCTGAAAGCCGCAGACAAGATCGTCGCCGACTTCAAGAATGAAGGTCATCCGCTTGCCAGGTTGAACAAGCGCGACGTCGTCGCCGATCATGCGACCAATACGGTCGATGTGTCGATGAGGATCGATAGCGGCCCCGTCGCCCCTTTCGGCAATGTTGCCGTCACCGGCCAGAAGTCCGTCGATCCGGATTTCATCAAGCGCTACGCCCGCATCAATGAAGGCAAACCGTATTCGCCGGACGAGCTGAAGAAGGCCTCGGACCGCCTGAGAAAACTCGGCGTCTTTTCCAGCGTCACCATCCGCGAGGCCGACAAGCTGGCGCCGGACGGCAGCATTCCCACGACCATCGAGGTATCCGAAGGCAAGCAGCGCTATTTCGGTGTCGGCGCGCAATATTCCACCATCGATGGCTTCGGCCTGCAGGGCTATTGGGGACACCGCAATCTGACGGGACGCGCGGATTCGCTGCGTATCGAAGGATCCGTCTCCCGCCTCGGCGAAACGACCGATATCGGCCAGCTCGACTATACCGCCGGCATCACCTACGTCAGGCCCGCGACCTTCTATCCCTCGGCAACCTTCACCACCGGGCTGAAGATGCAGAGCCTGCATCCGGATGCCTATGATGCGAACACCGTCACGGCGAGCGCCGGTCTTGCCTACGAATTGAACGATCGGGACACCGTCTCCGCCGGCGGCGAGGTAAGCTACGAGTCGGACACGACCGACGCCTTCGGAAAGCACAACTATCTGACGGTGGCAATCCCGCTCGAATACGTTCGCGACACGCGCGACAATAAGCTCGACCCGACGGAAGGCTACCGTGCCTCGGTCCTGGCAAAGCCGAGCTATGAAACAATGGGCGGCACGGTGTTCAGCTCCTTCGAGGGATCCATCACCGGCTATCAGGGTGTCGGTGCCAACAACAATGTCGTGTTTGCCGGCAAGCTTGCCGTCGGCTCGCTGCTGGGTGCGAACAGTATCGAGGATATTCCCGCCACCCGGCGCTTCTATGCAGGTGGCGGCGGCTCGGTGCGCGGCTACGGCTATCAGGAAATCTCGCCCTACAACTCCAACGGCGATGCGCTCGGCGGACGCTCCTATGCGACAGCCTCGTTTGAAGCCCGCGTGAAGATCACCGACACGATCGGCGTCGTGCCTTTCGTCGACATGGGCAGCGTCACCGACAGCACCTTTCCGGACTTTTCCGATCTGCGCATTGGCGCGGGCGTCGGCCTGCGCTACGCTACGCCTTTCGGTCCGATCAGGCTCGATGTCGCCGTTCCGTTGAAGAAATATAACAACGGCACAGCCTATGGCATCTATGCCGGTATCGGCCAGGCCTTCTGACCGAACGTACAGTTGTCGCGGACGCTTCAGCACACGGTTACAACACTGAGGTTACTATCGCTTTCATGAGCATATTGATTCGAATTCTCGGGAAATTGGCACGCTGGATCGCCTACGCGGTCGTGGCGATCCTCTTGCTCGTGATCGCGGCTGTGCTCGTTGTCGGCCTGGTGCCTTCCGCAACCGGCTATGCCGTCGACCAGGTGGCAAAGCTCGCCTCGACACCCGACCGCACCATCACCATAGCAGCGCCTTCGGGGCTGCTCAGCGGCAATCTGCGGGTCGGCTCGATCACGGTCGCAGACACGAAGGGCGTTTTCGCCAAGGTCCAGAATCTCGCCGTCGACTGGTCGCCGGTATCGCTGCTGACAGGCACATTCCATGCCGATCGCGTTGCGGCAGACGTGGTCGACTTCCAGCGCTTGCCCGTCTCGACGGCCGCACCCGCACAGGAACCTCAAGCTGCGAGCAATAGCAGCAGCGGCTTTTCCCTGCCGATCGCCATCGATATCGGCGCCATCGCTCTGCCCGACCTCCGCATCGGACAGGCGGTTACTGGACAGGATTTCGGCCTGGCTGCCGATGGCAAAGTCAAGGCCAATAGCAGCAGCATCGGCCTGACACTCAATGCCAGCAGGCATGATGTGCCCGATGCCAAGCTCTCCGCCGACATCGCTTTTGCGCCAACCGAAAACCAGTTGAAGCTGAAGACGCAAATCTCCGAACCGCGCGACGGCATGCTGGCGGCTCTCCTGCACCTTCCCGGCAGTCCGGCCATCAATATCGACCTCTCAGGCGACGGTCCGCTTTCCAACTGGGCCGGCAAGCTGCAGGCGGCACTCGACGGCAAGCCGACGGTCGCCATCAACGGTCATCACAGCCTTTCCGCCGACGGCCTGCACCATATCGACGTCAAGGGCGGCGGCGACGTGGATTCGCTGCTGCCGCCAACCATGCGGCCTCTCTTTACCGGCCAGACGACCATCGACCTCTCGGCAACCTTCGACGGCAAGGGCAAGATCGACATTCAGACCGGCAATCTTGCCACCGGCAGTGTCGTCATCGCCGCCTCCGGTACGCTCGATCCCGCCGGCAACAACAGCCTCAATGCCAATTTGATCGGCACCTCAGGCCCCGTGGATTTCCGCTGGCCGATGGAGGACGGCGAGGTCCGCGCCCTGATTTCACGGGTCGATATCGCGCTGACGGGGGCAGCGCAATCGGTGAAGATCGATGCCAAGGCCGCGCTCGACAGCGCCAGTGTGCCGCAGGGCCAGATCGGCCAGGTGAACTTCAGCGCCAAAAGCGATGCCTTCAATCTGGCGACCATGTCCGGGCCGCTGCAACTGCGTCTCGTCGTCGGCCAGACGGCCTTCTTCAGCCCGGATCTCAATCGGCTGATCCGTGCGCCGATCTCCTTGACCGCACCGCTGCAGATTTCGCCTGACACGATCGGCTTCAACAACACGACGCTCGAAAGCGCCAGCATCGGCGGCACCGTCAACGGCAAGTATACACTGTCCTCGAAGGCGATTACGGGCAATTTCAAGCTGTTCGCCCTGCCCGGCGTGCTGCCGGACAGCGTATCGAACAAGTTCGAAGGGACGATTTCGATGGAGGGCCAGGTTGGCGGCACGGTGCCGACCAAGATGACACTCTCCAATCTGGCGGTGAAATCCAACGTTGCCGAAATCAGCGGCAATGTCGCGCTCAACGACCAGTCGCTGACGTCGGATCTTTCCGGCAAGCTGCTTGATCTTTCCAAGCTCATCCCGAATGCCGAAGGTCAGGCCGACATCGGCCTCAAGGCCAAGGGGCCGCTCACCGCGCTCGGCATCGATGCAACGGTAAAGGCCGTCAACGTCAAGCTGGCCGGACGGCTTCTCGATACGCTCGATATCGACGTGACCGGGACCGCCGACCCCAAGGCTCCGCAGGCAAACATCCAGGCGAGCGGCGCGATCGACGGGAAGCCGATCCGCATCACCGCCGACGCCGTTTCCAAGGACGGCCGCACCAGCATTCCCTCGCTATCAGCTGAAATCGGCGCGAACAAACTGCAGGGCAAGCTGGATCTGTCGCCGAGTTTCGAACCATCAGGCGCGCTGACATTCGATCTGCCCGATCTCGGCCTGCTCGCGGCGCTCGCCGGGCAGAAGGCCGAGGGCGACCTCAAGGGCTCGCTCGATATAGCGAGCGCCAACGGCAAGATCGGACTGAAGGTGAACGCCAACGGCAACGGCATCCGCCGCGACGATCTCGTCATCAGCAAGCCGGCCGTGGCGCTCAGCGTCGACGACCTCAAGGCATTCTCCGCCAATGGCAGCATTCGTGCCGCTGCTGTTGCCTCCGGCTCCAACCGCATCGCCGACCTCGGGCTGACCTTCACCCAGCAAGGCAGCCGCACGGATTTCGATCTGAAGTCGACCTATGACAACGCGCCTCTGACCGCGAGCGGCAATGTCGAAACCGCCGGTGGCCAGACCACAATAAGCCTGGACACTTTCGCCGGCGCGCCGCGCACGATACCGGTAAAGCTCGCCTCGCCGACCAAGATCGTCGTCAAGGACGGTGCGGCCGCGCTGAACGGGCTGACGATCCAGACAGGCGGCGGCTCGGTCACCGTCGACGGCACAGCCGGTCAGGCCCTGAACATCAACGCCAAGATCGCCAACCTGCCGGCGAGCCTCGCCAATGTCTTCGCGCCGACGCTCTCAGCCGAAGGCGTCATATCCGGCACGGTGACGGTTACCGGCAAGGCCACATCGCCTGTCGTCGCCTTCCAGACCAATTGGTCGGGCGCGGCAACCAGCCAGACGAAATCCGCCGGCCTTGCGCCGCTCGGCATCAAGGCTGACGGTAAATTCGCCGACAATGTCGTCACGATCAACACCAACCTGACCGGCCAGAATGGCCTGGCGCTCAATGGCGGCGGCACCGTCGCCATCGCCGGCAGCAAGGCAATGTCGCTGAAATTTTCCGGCAATCTGCCGTTCGATGCCCTTGCCGGCCAGCTTGCCGCCCAAGGCATGGTCATGACCGGTACGGCAAGGATCGACATGCAGGTGGCAGGCACGACGGCAGCTCCCGCCGTCACCGGCACGATTTCCACCGACGGGGCCAAGCTCGTCGATGTCCGCCGAAACCTGACCCTCAACGGCCTCGCCGTGACCGTGACGCTCGACGGCAAGCAGGCCGTCATCTCGCGGCTGAGCGGCAATCTCGCCAGCGGCGGCAGCATATCGGGCACTGGTACGGTCGGCATCACCCCGGACGGCGGCTTCCCGGCCGACATTCAGGTGAAGTTCAACAACGCGACCTATGTCGACGGAACCCTAGTGGCAGCAACCGTCAACGGCACGCTCGGCATCAAGGGTCCGATGCTGACAGCCCCGATGCTGACGGGCAATCTCAGGATCAACAAGGCGTCGATCACCATTCCAGAAAAGCTGCCCGCCTCGCTGTCCGAGATCAACATCAAGCACAAGAATGCTTCTGCTGCGGTCAATGCCCAGTTCAAGGACCAGAAGCCGGAAGCGCCGAGGAGCAAATCGACGACCCTCGGCATCGACCTGCAGCTGGAAGCGCCATCGCAGATTTTCGTGCGCGGCCGCGGCATCGATGCCGAACTCGGCGGCAACATCTCAGTCCGCGGCACCGCGTCAGAACCGGTCGTATCCGGCGGCTTCACCATGCGGCGCGGGCGCCTGACCATCCTCAGCCGCCGGCTGGATTTCACCGACACCAGCAAGATCACCTTCGGGGGAGACCTGATCCCGGCGCTCAACATGGAGGCCACGTCGTCGGTGAGCTCCACCACCATCACCGTCGATGTCACGGGTCTCGCCACCGATCCGCAGATCGGCTTCTCCTCCTCGCCTGCCCTGCCGCAGGACGAGGTGTTGGCGCAGCTGATCTTCGGCCAGTCCATGTCGAAACTATCGGCCATGCAGATCGCCCAGCTCGCCGATGCCGCAAGCCAGCTGGCCGGCGGTCGCTCCACGTCGCTGTTCGAAGGCCTGCGCAGCCATCTCGGCGTCGACGATCTGGACATCTCGACGGATGCGAACGGCCAGGCGCAGGTCGGAGCCGGCAAATATCTGAACAAGCGTACCTATATCGAGCTGCAGCAGGGCGCCGCCAACAAAACCAAGGCGATCATCAATCTCGATGTCGGGCGCGGTGTGAAGCTGCGCGGCGCCGCGGGCTCGGACGGCGCCGGCGAAGCCGGCATCGTCTACGAGCATGAGTATTAGGATCTAGAATCCGAGCTTGCTGGTCTTCAGCAATATATTGGATTCCGTTGTGTTTATGCCATTGATCAGCCGGATCCGGCGCAGCGTCTCATCGAAGGAAGCGAGGTCGCGATCCTCGAGTTCGGCTATGAAATCCCATTTGCCGTTGGTGCTGTGCAGCGCCCTCACCTGCGGCAGGCCGCGAAGCTGGTCGGCGACCTTGTCCGCCAACTTGCCGAGCACCTCGATGAGCACGATGGCCCTGACGCCAGCGGCGCGGGTTTCGTGGCCGGTTCGGATGGTGAAGGCGGCGATGGTGCCGTTTTCCACCAGCCGCTCTATCCGCGCGGCGACAGTGGCGCGCGAAGCGCCGGTTGCCGCTGCCAGGGACGAAACGGAGATGCGCGCGTTGTTGCGCAGAGCACTGAGGAGGTCGCGGTCAAGGTCATCCATATGCTTATCATTCTGGTAAATCGCATTGATCAATCTGTCGAAAGCTAATCTATTTTCGACAATTTTCCATCTTTTTGCTGTCACGCAGACAATCAATAATGCGGCCCGACAGCCTCTTGAGCGGTTCAGCTCTTCACCGAATCTCTGAACCACTTTATCTCATTGTCTTCACGTAATTCCGGACGGAGGCCGCTACGCGCCTCTCCTGGAATTGCTCTAACCCCTCGGAGCGACGCCGATGAATACGCAATCCACACCCATTACATTGATCGGCGTTCCCCTTGAGGAAGGCTCCGGCCGCCGCGGCGCCGGCATGGGCCCGACGGCGCTCCGTATCGCCGGCATCGAAACGACGCTGATCGAACTCGGCCACCGCGTCACCGACAGCGGCGACCTGCGTCCCGCTCCCGCCGCCGACCTGCCGGAGCATCCGCATGCCCATAACCTGAAGATCGTCGGCGCCTTCACGCGCGCGCTCGAGGCCAAGGTCTATGATGTCGCATCGTCCGGAAGCTTCCCGCTGATCCTCGGCGGCGACCACAGCCTCTCCATGGGCAGCGTTTCCGGCATGGCGCGCCATGCGGCGGAGGTCGGTCGTCCCCTCTTCGTCCTCTGGCTGGACGCACATTCCGATTTCAATTCGCCCGCCACATCGCCATCGGGCAATATTCACGGCATGCCCGTCGCCTTCTTCTGCGGCGAGGCCGAAATAGCAGGCGTTCTGCCGGCAGGCAGGCCGCTGGTCGATCCGACGAAGGTTTTCCAGGTCGGCATCCGCTCCGTCGATCCGCACGAGCGCGAGGAAATCCGCGAGCATGGTGTCAACGTCTTCGACATGCGGTCGCTCGACGAACAGGGCGTGGCTGCCATCATACGCAAGGTGCTCGATACGGTCAGCGCCGCCAACGGCCTGTTGCATGTCAGCTTCGACGTCGATTTCATTGATCCTGAGATAGCGCCTGGCGTCGGAACGACCGTGCCGGGTGGCGCGACCTATCGCGAGGCCCATCTCATCATGGAAATGCTCTCCGACAGCAGCCTGGTTTCGTCGCTCGATCTGGTCGAACTCAATCCCTTTCTCGACGACCGTGGCAAGAGCGCCCGCGTCCTCGTGGAAATGGCGGCAAGCCTCTTCGGCCGGCGCATCTTCGATCGTCCTACAAGAGCGGCGTAGCCGCGCATTTTCATGATCCCGAACCAACGTAGTCGGGATCATGCCCGTTTCGGCGGACAGGTACGTTTCGTCCTCTTACTGTCGAAACCGCTTGTATAGGTTTAGGTTTAAGCAATGTTCTTGCTCTATCGTCACGCTAATACGCCGAATCTGGCGTCACGTTTCAAATGGGAAGAACGTTCATGGCCACGATCAATTCCACCAGCTTCAGCGGCGATACTCTGGAGATCATTGCCTTTCGCCTTCATGAGCAGGAGTTCTGCGTCAAGACCACCACGATCCGCGAAATCCGCGGCTGGGCGCCGTCCACGCCAATTCCGCACGCGCCGGCCGATGTCATCGGCGTCATGAACCTGCGCGGCTCGGTCATCCCGATCATCGATCTTGCCTACAAGCTCGGCATGCAGAGCACCGTCGCCAACGAGCGCAGCGCCATCGTCGTCGCCGAAGTCCACAACATGGTCATCGGCATGCTGGTCGATCGCGTCTCCGACATCCTCACGATCGCCTCGAGCCAGGTGCAACCGGTTCCGGAAGTCACGGCATCCTTCGACCGCGCCTATTGCGAAGGCATCATCGCCACCGAGAACGGCATGATCTGCTTCCTGAACCTCGCCAAGATGTTCAAGGAAAGCGAAGCGGAAGAACTCGCCGCATAGTTCTAGCGGAACGTCCCTTTTTGAGAACCGTCACCTTCTCGGTGGCGGTTTTTTATTTGGCATTGAGATAGCTCCACCATCGATTCTGGAGCGAGGGTAAAAATACAATCTAAACATTCCCGCGAAGCGGATGCGCTACATACGCCTGCCAAATCGCTCTCCTTGCAATCCCGGCGAGGCCCCTCTATTTTTCGCTTGGGCACATGAACCAAAAGGAGGTTGCCTATGACATCGCGGGACGCCTGATACACGACTACCGTGACTACTGCCTTTCCAAAGGCATCGACTACGCATGCTTTCAATCCGTACGGCCGCACGACGATACCACGCTCTTCTGCAGCGCTGGCATGCAGCAGTACAAGCCGCTCTTCTCCAATCCTTCCCACAAGGGTACCCTCTCGAACAGTCAGGCTTGCCTGCGGATGGGAGATCTCGACGAGATTGGCGACGGCACACACTTCCTCCACTTCACAATGCTTGGGCTATTCTCCTTCCGGGAGATGACGCTGTCCGATGCCATCGAGTTCTGGCTTGAATTCCTCGCGCGAACCGGGGTGTGGCCGGACCATGTCACGATCCATCCGGACAGGATCGACGAATGGACGCCGCTCTATCGCGGTCGTATTCCCATCGTCGTGGATCCGGAATGCATGTGGAGCGACGGCAGCATCAGCGGATACTGTACCGAGTTCTACAAGGACGGGATCGAGATCGGCAATATCGTCAATCCGCTCGGCACCTGTATCGACGCCGGCTTTGGAGCTGAGCGCCTCGACATGCTTTCGAACGGGACCTCGCCGGAGAACGCTCTCGAGACGCTCTGCAGCACGGTTCTAAAGATCATCGAGAGCGGCTACCGTCCGGGGAACAAGGAGCAGGGCTATGTGCTTCGCAAGCTCCTGCGCCGGGTCCACTCCCTCGGCGGCTCGTTGGACCACCCGTTCTTCCAGGAAGAGGTGGAGCGTCAAAACCGTCTCGTTCGGAAGTATGAGCGGCTCCGTCACAGCTATCCCGACAAGTCCATCGAATGGTGGTTCGACACCCATGGCATCGACCCGGAGACGATTTCGTCTTACGGAACCTGATGCAACGATTTGGGTGTCCCGCAAGTCGCATTGACGAACGGGACACCTAAAACCA
This sequence comes from Rhizobium sp. SG741, assembly GCF_012275435.1. Taxonomy (NCBI): domain Bacteria; kingdom Pseudomonadati; phylum Pseudomonadota; class Alphaproteobacteria; order Hyphomicrobiales; family Rhizobiaceae; genus Rhizobium; species Rhizobium sp. SG741. The sequence goes on along the minus strand of NZ_JAAZQP010000005.1, from coordinate 372,920 downwards.
GGAGCCTTGTCTCTGCGGACCGCCCCAGATGGCGGCGGAGGAGCCCAGCAGCACGAAGAACAGCGTATAGATCCAGCCGAGATCGCTGACGCAACTCCTCCTCATTTCAAAGACCGGCACTTACACCTTAGCGGGAATCGTATTCGCGGACGGATTCTCACCTCTCCATCCCATTATCCTCGTCAACCTGTATGCTAAGCCGGTTTTACTTTTTCGGCCGGCGCCGGCCTGTGGATCAGCGGGGCCGCCTCCAGCACGAGAGGGCTCAACCCGCTATCGCCATGGTCGATGAGCTCGAAAAGCTGACGCCGCATGCGCGGCTCCCAGAATTTGTTGATATGCGTGGCGACACCGTTCACCGCTTCGCTTGCAGGCTGCGTCTTGAAGAAGGTCGCGATCTGGTTCGCCATATAGATGAGCTTCGTTTCGGTCTTGCCGTGAGGCTTGTCGTCAGGCGACATCGGCGATGCTCCCCGTAATAATGCGATGCGGATGGGTGAAAATCTCGAAGTCGTCGCCACGCACGAGCGCCACAAGCGTCAGGCCGGCCTCGTCGGCCGTGCGAATGGCAAGCGCCGTCGGCGCGGAAATAGCGACGAGCACTGAGCTGCCCAATATGGCAGCCTTCTGCACCATCTCGACGGATAGCCGGCTGGTGACGGCCACCACGCCGTCCGCTCCCTTGCGACCGGAGCGGATGACGGCACCGCAGAGCTTGTCCAGCGCATTGTGCCTGCCGACATCCTCGCGCACGGCAAGCAGTCCTTCTGCCGGGATATAGAACCCCGCTCCATGCACGGCCCGCGTCTCGCGGTGCAGCGGCTGGGCGTCATTGAGGAGAGCGATGGCGCGGACGATATCCTTTTGCGACAGTGACAGCGCAACCCCGGAAACATCCGGCACCTTGCGCACCGCCTGCTCGATCGATTCGATGCCGCAGAGACCACAGCCGACGGGACCCGCCATATGCCGCCGCCGGACACGCAACGCGTCGGCCACGTCATCGACCAGCGTGATCTGCACATCGATCCCTTGCTCGTCCTCGATAGGCTCAACGGCGGCGATCTGGTCGATATTCGTAATGATGCCCTCTGTCAGGCTGAAGCCGACAGCAAAATCCTCGAGATCGGCGGGCGTTCCCATCATGACGGCATGCGAAGAGCCGCCATAGGAAAAGGCGATCGGTACCTCTTCGGGGACGATACGCGAACCCGAATTGATGACGCCGTTGCGGCGCGCGGTTTCGGGGACGGTGGTGGTGGGGGTGAATTTGGTCATTACCGGGTCTCCCCTTCTCCCCCTCGGGGAGAAGGTGGTGCGGAGCGCCGGATGAGGGGGGCGAGGAGCGACAGCTCCGCGCGCAAGCGAAGCGCAGTTCTAACCACGCGGAAACACCTCCTCATCCGCCCTGCGGGCACCTTCTCCCCGAGGGGAGAAGGGGAAAGCATATCCATCGTCACTCCGCAGCCTCCATTTTCCCGGCAATACGGCGAGACTGCCGGGCCTGCTCATCGTATTCGACCTGCCACCGCGACGGGCCGTTGGACGGCGAGACCTGTACCGCCGTCACCTTGTATTCCGGGCAGTTCGTCGCCCAGTCGGAATAGTCCGTCGTGATGACATTCGCCTGCGTGTCCGGATGATGGAAGGTCGTGTAGACGACGCCCGGGGCGACGCGGTCGGTGATCAGCGCCCGGAGCGTCGTGTCGCCGGAGCGGCTCGTCAGCTTGATCCAGTCGCCGTCGCGAATGCCGCGCTGCTCGGCATCGTGCGGATGCATCTCCAGAAGGTCCTCTGCGTGCCAGACGACATTCTCCGTTCGCCGCGTCTGCGCGCCGACATTGTACTGGCTGAGAATGCGTCCGGTCGTCAGCAGCAGCGGGAAGCGCGGGCCGGTGCGTTCGTCGGTCGCGACATATTCCGTGCGGATGAACTTGCCCTTGCCGCGCACGAAGCCATCGACATGCATGATCGGCGAACCAAGCGGCGTCTTCTCGTTGCAGGGCCACTGCACCGAGCCCATTTTTTCCAGATAGTCGTAGGAAACCATGGCAAAGCTCGGCGTGGTCGCAGCGATCTCGTCCATGATCTCGGACGGATGCGTGTAGCTCCAGCGCAGACCCATGGCCTGCGCCATCTTCTGCGTCACTTCCCAGTCGGCATAGCCGTTGCGCGGGCTCATGACCTTGCGCACGCGGTTGATGCGGCGCTCGGCATTGGTGAAGGTGCCGTCCTTTTCGAGGAAGGTCGAGCCGGGCAGGAAGACATGGGCGTAGTTGGCCGTCTCGTTCAGGAAGAGATCATGGACGACGACGCATTCCATCGCGGCAAGGCCGGCGGCGACATGCTTGGTATCCGGATCGGACTGCAGGATGTCCTCGCCCTGGATGTAGAGACCCTTGAACGTGCCGTCGACGGCGGCGTCGAGCATATTGGGGATGCGCAGGCCCGGCTCCTTGTCGAGCTTCACGCCCCAGAGCTTCTCGAAGATATCGCGCGTCGCATCGTCGGAGACGTGGCGATAGCCCGGCAGCTCGTGCGGGAAGGAGCCCATGTCGCAGGAGCCCTGCACATTGTTCTGGCCGCGCAGCGGGTTCACGCCGACGCCGGGCCGGCCGATATTGCCCGTCACCATGGCGAGATTGGCGATCGCCATGACGGTCGTCGAGCCCTGGCTGTGTTCGGTGACGCCGAGGCCGTAATAGATCGCGCCGTTGCCGCCCTTGGCAAAAAGGCGAGCGGCACCACGCACGAGATCGGCGGGAACGCCGGTGTATTTTTCCGTTTCCTCAGGGCTGTGCTGCGGCTCGGCGACGAAAGCAGCCCAATCCTCGAATTCGGACCAGTCGCAGCGTTCGCGGATGAATTTTTCGTCGAACAGGCCCTCGGTAACGATGACATGGGCGAGCGCCGTCAGCACGGCGACATTGGTGCCGGGCTGCAGCGGCAGGTGATAGCTCGCCTCGACATGCGGCGTGCGCACCAGATCGATGCGGCGCGGATCGATAACGATGAGCTTGGCACCCTGGCGCAGGCGCTTCTTCAGGCGCGAAGCGAAGACCGGATGGCCGTCCGTCGGGTTGGCGCCGATGACGAGGACGACATCGGAATGCTCGACGCTGTCGAAATTCTGCGTGCCGGCAGAGGTGCCGAAGGCCTGACCCAGGCCATAGCCTGTTGGAGAGTGGCAGACACGGGCGCAGGTATCCACATTGTTGTTGCCGAAGCCGGCGCGCACCAGCTTCTGCACCAGGAAGGTCTCCTCATTGGTGCAGCGCGACGAGGTGATGCCGCCGACGGATTCGCGGCCATACTGATATTGAAGGCGTTTGAACTCGGTGGCTATATGGGCAAAGGCTTCGTCCCAGGTGACTTCACGCCAGGGATCGCTGATCTTTTCGCGCACCATCGGGTTGAGGATGCGGTCCTTGTGGGTCGAATAGCCATAGGCGAAGCGGCCCTTGACGCAGGAGTGGCCGCGATTGGCCTGGCCGTCCTTCCAGGGCACCATTCGCACCAGTTCCTCGCCGCGCATCTCTGCCTTGAAGGAACAGCCGACGCCGCAATAGGCGCAGGTGGTGACGACCGAATGCTCCGGCTGGCCGATAGCAATCACCGATTTTTCGGTCAGCGTCGCCGTCGGGCAAGCCTGCACGCAAGCGCCGCAGGAGACACACTCGCTGTCGATGAAATGCTCATGCATGCCAGGCGAGACGCGCGAGCCGAAGCCGCGGCCCTCGATGGTCAGCGCAAACGTGCCCTGCACCTCTTCGCAGGCACGCACACAGCGCGAGCAGACGATGCACTTCGAAGGATCATAGGTGAAATAGGGATTAGACTCGTCCTTCGGCATCCATTTCAGATTGATGTCGCCGCTGTTGCGCGCCTTGACGTGATTGTCGCCCTCATAGCCATAGCGCACATCGCGCAGGCCGACCGCACCGGCCATGTCCTGCAGCTCGCAATCGCCATTGGCGGCGCAGGTCAGACAGTCGAGCGGATGGTCGGAGATATAAAGCTCCATCACGCCACGGCGGATATCCTTCAGTCGATTGGTTTGCGTGTGCACCACCATGCCCGGAGAAACCGGCGTCGTGCAGGACGAAGGCGTACCATTGCGGCCTTCGATCTCGACGAGACAGAGGCGGCAGGAACCAAAGGCATCGACCATGTCGGTGGCGCAGAGCTTCGGCACCTTTATGCCGGCTTCCATCGAGGCGCGCATGATCGATGTGCCCTCGGGCACGGTAATCGGGCGACCGTCGACGGTCAGCGTCACCATGGTTTCGGAGCGGGAGGCGGGTGTGCCGTAGTCGATTTCTGGAACGAGAGACATGGGTCTTACTCCGCCGCTTCAATCAAGGGAATCGGAGAGAAATCCTCCGGGAAATGGGTCATCGCGCTCATGACGGGATAGGGCGTGAAACCGCCGAGCGCGCAAAGCGAGCCGAACTTCATGGTGTTGCAGAGATCGGCGAGCAGAACCCTGTTCTTCTCGGGCTCGATACCGCGGGCGATCTTGTCGGCTGTTTCGACGCCGCGGGTCGAGCCGATGCGGCAGGGCGTGCACTTGCCGCAGCTTTCGACCGCGCAGAACTCCATGGCAAAGCGCGCCTGTTTCAGCATATCGGCGGTATCATCGAAGACGACGATGCCGGCATGACCGATGAGGCCGTCCTTGGCGGCGAAGGATTCGTAGTCGAAGGGCGTATCGAACAAGGCGCGCGGGAAGTAGGCGCCGAGCGGTCCACCCACCTGCACGGCCTTCACAGGTCGCCCGGTCGCGGTGCCGCCACCGATCCTGTCGACGATATCGCCGAGCGAGAGGCCGAAGGCCGTCTCGTAGAGGCCGCCATGTTTGACGTTGCCGGCAATCTGCAGCGGGATCGTGCCGCGAGAACGGCCCATGCCGAAATCGCGGTAGAAGGCCGCACCCTTGTCCAGGATGACGGGTACGGAGGCGAGCGAAATGACGTTGTTGATGACCGTGGGGCAGTTGAACAGGCCCTTATGGGCTGGTAGCGGCGGCTTGGCGCGCACGATGCCGCGCTTGCCCTCGAGGCTGTTGAGCAGCGCCGTCTCCTCGCCGCAGACATAGGCACCAGCGCCGGTGCGGATTTCCATATCGAACGCCTTGCCGGAACCAAGCACGGATGCACCAAGAATGCCGGCTTTACGGGCGATTTCGACCGCTTCGGTCATCGCGGCGATCGCATGCGGATATTCCGAACGCGTATAGACGAAGCCCTTGGTCGCGCCGGTCGCCAGGCCAGCGATCGCCATGCCCTCGATCAGCACGAAGGGATCGCCCTCCATGATCATCCGGTCGGCGAATGTGCCGCTGTCGCCCTCGTCGGCGTTGCAGACGATATATTTGCGGTCGCCCGGCGCATCGAGCACGGTCTTCCATTTGATGCCGGTCGGGAAACCCGCCCCGCCACGGCCGCGCAGGCCGGAGTCCGTGACGTCCTTGACGATGTCGGCCGCTGCCATGCCGATGGCGCGGCGCAGACCCCTAAGGCCGCCATGGGCCTCATAATCTTCCAGTGAAAGGGGATCTGTAATGCCGCAGCGGGCAAAGGTCAGACGGGTCTGCTCTTTCAGAAATGGGAGGTTTTCGACCTCCCCAAGACAGAGCGGATGCTCGCCGCCTTCGGCGAGCCCGGCATCGAATAGTGCGGGAACATCCCTGGCCTTCACCGGCCCATAGCCGATGCGCTTGCCGCCGATCTCGACTTCGACCAAAGGCTCCAGCCAGAACATGCCGCGCGAGCCGTTACGCACAATCCGCGCGTCGAGGCCGCGTTTGGCGACTTCCTGCGCAATGGCCTTGGCGACCTTTTCAGCCCCGAGCGAGAGGGCGGCGGCGTCGCGGGGAACATAGATGGTCAAGGTCACTGGCGCGCCTCCTTCACGAGGTCTTCGACGCTCTCGTCGTCAAGCCGCCCGTAAAGCTCGCCATCCAGCATTGCCGCCGGCGCGCAGGCGCAAAGCCCGAGACAGTAGACCGGCTCAAGCGTGACATCGCCATCCAACGTGGTCTGATGAAAATCGATGCCCAGCAGCTGCTTGATGCGTTCGGCAAGAGCATCGCCGCCCATCGACTGACAGGCCTCGGCACGACAGAGCTTCAAGACATGGCGGCCGGCGGGATGGTCGCGATAATCGTGATAGAAGGTCATGACGCCATGGACTTCGGCGCGCGAAAGGTTGAGTGCCCTAGCGATCAGCGGCAGCGTGTCTTGCGGCACGTAGCCGAACTCTTCCTGAATCCCATGCAGGATCGGCAAAAGCGGCCCTTCCATCGACTTCATGGTGTCGATGATAACGCCGGCACGGGTCGCGATATCGCCCGCGCCCAAATTCAAACTCATAAGCATCCTCCTGCGCATAACCCCGAAAACCGCTGGCGATTTTCGGAAACGCTTATGCGGCATTTCCTCCGTGGGCGCGCGATCGATGCACACCTGGGACAAAAGTCGCAGGGAGGAGGCTAAGGATCAATAAGGCAGTCCCGTCGTTCGATAGAAGATTTCTATCGATCCTTATCGCGTTCCGCGAGCAATCTCGCCTCATGCAACAGGGCCGAGACGAGCGGTGTGAAAGGCTCGCGATGCGTAGCGACCAGGCCGACGAGATGTTCGGCATCCGGCTCTGTGATCGGGATCTTGCGGATATCGGCCGGAAAGCCGAAGGAATCGGCGATATTCTTCGGCATGATGCTCGCCCAACGTCCGGTCTGGACATGAGAAAAAAGCACGATCATCGAATTGGATTCGAGCGTCGGCTTCGCCACGGTGCCGGCCTCCGCCAGATGCCGGTTGATGATGCGGCGGTTCTGCATGTCGGCCGTCAATAGACAAAGCCGAAGGTCGCCGACTTCCTTCCAGGTCACGCTCTCACGCTCGGCAAGTGGGCTGCCCGCCGCGGTGATCAGGTGATAGCGCTCGGCATAGAGCGGTACGCTGGTGACGCGGCCAAGCGGCTCGTTTTCCAGATAGGTGATACCGGCATCGATCTCGAGATTTTCGAGCAGGCTCAGAACCTGCAGCGAGTTGCGCGATGTGATGGAGAAGGTGACATCGGGGTGCCGCTCCTGGAAAGGCGTGGTGATCTTCGACACCATGGCAAGCGCCGTCGGAATGGCGGCAATGCGGATATGGCCGGCAAGGCCTTTGCGCGCCGCCCGCATTTCCTCGCGCATGGTTCGGCTGTCGCCGACGATGCGCCTTGCCCATTCCAGCACGCGCTGCCCCTCCGGCGTCAGCCCCTGAAAGCGCGAGCCGCGACTGACGAGCATGACGCCGAGCTGATCCTCCAGCTGCCGGATCGCCGCGGACAAGGTCGGCTGCGTCACGCCGCATTCCTCGGCGGCGCGGCCAAAATGCTTCTGGTTGGCAAGCGCGATGAAGAATTCCAGCTTGTCGATCATTCAACTCTCCCGAATGAGACAGTTAAATGGGCTGGGCCGTCAGCGCAACATTGGAAAAAGGAGTGCGGCAAAGGCCGGATCACCGCAACCCACGGGCAATCACGCGCCGCCGCCGATTTCGAAGACGGTGCGCCGATTGCTGTCATCAAGAGGCCAGGCATTTTCGACGTCGGAAAGTGGAACGGTTTTGAAGGCAATCTTGAAGTTTCCCGGCACTGTTGCCCGGAGCAGCTCGGCGGTCGCGTTGATGATGCGGTCGAGAGCGATGCTTCCTATGCCGCTGCCCATCAGCGTGATGGCCGACGACCGAAGCACGGCGCTTGGCAGGCTTATCTCTGCACCGCTGATTGAGCCGACCTGAACATAGCGGATCGGTACCGCATCCTTGCCGGCCTTGGCTGCCGCGATGAGAAGGCTTTGCGCACTTTCACCCCACAAATAGTCGATGACGATATCCACGCCGGACGCGAACTGCTCCTTGAATGCATCTTCCAGAACCGATTTATCCTGGACGAGCGGAATCGTCACATCAGCGCCAAGCCCTTCCAGATCCTTGAGACTGTCGGCATTCCGGCCTGTCGCGATGACTTTGCTCGCGCCGAGATATCTAGCGATCTGAACAGCCAGCCGACCCGAGGTCCCGGTTGCGCCGTTGATCAAAACGGTCTCTCCGGATCTGAGCTTTGCCCGCTCTTGATAGGCCGCCCATGACGACATTCCCGGATTGGCGATAGCCGCCGCCGTGACATCATCGAGCTCCTCGGGCAGTTCAACGCACTGGGCGGATCGCACCGCGGCAAGCTCAGCCATGCTGCCATAAGGTGCGTTCGGCAGAACGAAATAAACCCGCCGACCGTCGTCAAGCCGTCCCACACCATCGATCCCCACGATGAAGGGAAATTGATTGCCGGAGCTATAATGCTTTCCCGACGCCCGGCTCTTCACGACCTGGCTGATTGCGGCGGCACTGACGGAGACAAGCTTTTCATCTGCGGATGGGACAGGCGCCTTGAAATCACCAAAGACAGGGACTCGTCCCGCGTCCAGTACGATTGCAGCTTTCATCGCATATTTTCCTTTTTGATCATCCATATTATGTGCATAATGCACGCATAAAGGAGACGAGCGATGGCGTCAAGAAATAATGTGCAAAATACACATATACAGCAGCAATTCCGGAAGCTCCACGCAGCAGTGCTGGATATCGTCAGCGTGATAAACCGACCGCAGCGCGACGAAGTGCTCATCAAGGAGGCCGGAATTCCGCTCGAGCGGGCGCTTTTTCCCCTGCTGGTCTCAATCGAGCGCTTCGGTCCGATCGGTGTCGTCGATCTGGCGGACCGCATCGGCCGCGACTATACGACCGTCAGTCGCCAGGTCGCGAAGCTTGAGAGCCTCGATCTCGTTGCGCGGCAGGCCGGTGCTGCGGACCGCCGTGTGCGTGAGGCTGTTATTGCACCAAAGGGAAAGCTCATGACGGACGCGGTGGACGCTGCCCGTGACAGGATCGGCAGTGCGATCCTTGGAGCTTGGGATATCAACGACATCGATGAGCTTGTCAGGCTCATGCGAAAATTTGCCGATGCGTTGAACGAGGATCCCCCAACTGCGTAGGAGCAACAGACCGGTGGGTGCAAGTTCAGGTAGTCGAGAGACTATTTCGTCCAGATCCTGGCCGGCTCGCAATCGCTACCGCAGTCATTTCGCTTGCGGCAGCGCCTCTCCTGAAACTCTTAGTAACCCATCTCACTACCGGCAGATGAACCTTCAATGAGCGCTATGGCGCCTCGTTCGCGAGAAACTGCATTTCTTGCGCGGGCCGTTTTTTCCAGAAGCTTCGCAAATTCGCTCAACGACACGCGATCGGCACGAAGCATTTGCCGGATCACCGGGTCCCGCAAAACTTCCGACATCGTCATTTCACTATTCTGCACGGACTATTCTCCTTCAATGCCATGAAGGCGTATTAGCGCTCCCGCGTAACACTGTCGTGTCGTGCAGTTGACGATACGATGATGAATTGAAGGCCAAAACGAGGCTTGGAATGTTTCCGAGCTTCTTGTCGCCGTTCACCTCGGCCTATAGGGCAAAAAGTTCGCCGCACCCGACGTTCCGGGGAAAGCGGCGGCATTCCGTCGTCAGCCGACACGCCCGACAGAGACGATCAACAATCGCTCTGACAGAAGGCCTCCTGCAGCCAATTGACCACGGTGCAGATTTCCGAACGGGCGACGGCATAGTGAATGAGCCGCCCCTCACGGCGCGTATCGACCAGCTTTTCCAGGCGCAGCCGCGCCAGATGCTGGGAAACCACCGCCTGCGGCAAGTTAAGAAGCGCCTCGAGTTCCATCACGGTTTTTTCGCGCTTGGCGAGCATGAACAGAATCACCAGCCTCGTCTCATGCGAGAGCGCTTTCAGCAAGACGCTCGCACTGCGCGCCTTCCCTGTCATTTCCTCGATATTATGCTCTGCGGCACCGCCTTGCGGTGGAGACGACGACATATCACACAGCCTCTAGTGAGAACTAACATAGGGATATGCTTATAATATTATGAATCCGCAAGTTGATTCAAAAGACACGGAGACCAAAAAAGGTCCGATTTCTCAGCAGATAAGCTGCCCGCCATTGATCTCGATCACCTGCCCGGTGATGTACCCGGAGAGCATCGGTGCGGCGAGGAAAAGATAGGCGGGGGCACAATCTTCCGGTGTACCCAAACGCTGAAGCGGAATCGACCGGCGCGTCTGCTCCAGTTTCTCCCGTGAGGAGTAACGCTCATGGAAATCGGTTGATATCGTGCCGGGCGAGACGCAATTTACCCGGATGCCGTCGGGCGCCAGCTCTCGTGCCAAGGCCTTCGAATAGGTGGCGACGAAAGCCTTCGATGCGGAATAGATGGCAGAGCCGGGGCTGCCGCCGGTCAGAGCGGAAATCGATACGGTGTTGACGATCGCGGCTTGCCCTGCGGCCCTGAGCAGCGGCAACAATCCTCTCGTCACCTCCATGACAGCGGTCTGATTGAGGTGGACGATTCTTTCATATTGCTCGTCCGTCACTTCGCCTGCGGGAAAGCGGCCGACCATGGTGCCGGCATTATTGACCAGCACATCGACGCGATCGAATCGCTCGCTGGCGGCGCTGACGAAATCCCGCGTGCCGTTGCCGGCGGCGAAATCGCCTGAGATCAGAAAGGCGCGGCGGTCGGTTTCCGCCTCCATCAGGAAATCGGGCAAGTCGCGTGCGGAGCCGCGCCCGATATGGACGAGAACGTGGGCACCGCAATCGAGAAACTGCCTGGCCACTTCCAGCCCTATGCCGCGACCGGCGCCGGTGACCACGACGTTGCGATTTTCGAACAGCTTCGGATGAAACACGACGATCTCCCCAGTCACACAATCCGCGCGTCGGTAATTGCGGAATTTTCACTTTATCATATGATGACAAAAAAACGAAAGAAAGGGAGCGAAGATCATGTTTCTATCCGGACGCCAGACGGAGATACTCGACATCGCCAAGGCGGAGGGGCGCGTGCAGGTGGAGGAACTGGCGCTGCGCTTTTCGGTGACGCCGCAAACCATCCGCAAGGACCTCAACGATCTCTGCGACGGTCGCGTGCTGTCGCGCGTGCATGGCGGCGCGATCTTTCCCGGTGGAACCGAGAATGTGAAATATGAGGCGCGCCGCTCGATCGCCGCGCCCGAAAAGCAGGCGATCGGCCGCGCAGCCGCCGGCCTCATCCCGAACAACAGCTCGCTTTTCATCAATATCGGCACGACGACGGAAGCCGTCGGGGAGGCGCTGCTCGGCCATCACGAGCTGATGGTCATCACCAATAACATCAATGTTGCCAATAAGTTGCGGATATTCCCATCCATCGAGGTCGTCATTGCCGGCGGCGTCGTGCGCGGTTCCGATGGCGGGATCGTCGGCGAGGCAGCCGTCGACTTCATTAAGCAGTTCAAGGTCGATTACGCCGTCATCGGCGCCTCGGCTATCGACGGTGATGGCGCGCTTCTGGATTTCGATTTCCGCGAAGTGAAAGTGGCGCAGGCGATCATCGCCAATGCCCGGCATGTCATTCTCGTGGCCGACAGCACCAAGTTCGAACGTACCGCCCCGGTGCGCATCGGGCATCTATCGCAAGTGCACACTTTCGTTACCGACGAATGTCGCGTCGAATCCGTGCGGACGACCGCGGCGGAGCATGACGTTCGCCTCGTGGAAACCTCCCGCCGACAGATCTGACCGGCTCGCTTTCTGCAAAAAAACGTTCGTTTGACATTCGTATCTATTTCGTTTTAGATGGATTGATTTTCGAATTTCCATCTTCACGAGATGGGCTGACCTTTGCGGAGGGGCGGGTGAGCGAACAGATCTACGACATTTTCGTTATTGGCGGCGGCATCAATGGTTGCGGTATCGCCCGCGACGCGACCGGACGCGGCTACAAGGTCGCCCTCGCCGAAATGAACGATTTCGCCTCCGGTACATCGTCCGGCGCCACCAAGCTCATCCATGGCGGGCTGCGTTATCTCGAGCACTACGAATTCCGTCTCGTGCGCGAATCCCTGATGGAGCGCGAAGTGCTTTGGGCTATGGCGCCGCACATCATCTGGCCGATGCGCTTCGTCCTGCCCTATCACAAAGGCGGCATCCGTCCGGCCTGGCTCATTCGCCTCGGCCTTTTCCTCTACGATCATCTCGGCGGCCGAAAGCTGCTGCCGCCGACGGCGACGCTCGATATGAAGACCGACCCGGCCGGCAAACCGCTGAAGGCGCTCTTCACCAAGGCCTTCGAATATTCCGACGGCTGGGTGGATGATGCCCGAATGGTGGTGCTGAACGCCCGCGACGCTGCAGACCGCGGCGCCACGATCATGCCGCGAACGAAGGTGATTTCCGCCCGCCGTGAAGACGCGGTCTGGACAATCGAAACGGAAAACACGATCACCGGCGAGAAGCGTCTGTTCCGGTCGCGCCTGCTGGTCAATGCCGCCGGCCCCTGGGTCGATCACGTTCTGTCCGACGCCTTCGGCAAGAACCAGGTGCACAATGTTCGCCTGGTTCAGGGCAGCCACATCATCGTGCGCAAGAAGTTCTCCGATCCCCGCGCCTATTTCTTCCAGAACCCGGACAATCGCATCATCTTTGCCATTCCTTACGAACAGGACTTCACCCTGATCGGCACCACGGATCGCGACTACAAGGACGACCCGAAGGATGTGAAGATCAGCGACGAGGAAACCACTTATCTGTGCAATGCCGCCAGCGAATATTTCAAGGAGCCGGTACGAGCAGAGGATATCGTCTGGACATATTCGGCCGTACGCCCGCTCTACGACGACGGCGCCTCGAAGGCGCAGGAGGCGACGCGCGATTACGTGCTGAAGGTCGAAGGCGAGGAAGGCCAGGCACCATTGCTCAACGTCTTCGGCGGCAAGCTCACCACCTATCGCCGTCTGAGCGAACATGCGCTGGAGAAGATCGGCGAGGCCATCGGCCTCAAGGGCACGCCATGGACGGCCAAGAGCTCGCTGCCGGGCGGCGACTTCCCGGCCCGCGGCTATGATGCAGAAGTCGCCAAGCTGAAGTCACGCTATCCCTTCCTTGCCGATCAGCATGCGCGCCGGCTGGTGCGCCGTTACGGCACCCGCGCCAGCATGATCCTCGCCGGCGCAAAGACGATCGCCGATCTCGGCCGCTGCTTCGGAAGCGATCTCTACGAGGCGGAGGTGCGCTATCTGATGGAACATGAATGGGCCTACACGGCTGCTGATATTCTCTGGCGCCGCTCCAAGAAAGGCCTTTACCTTTCGAAGGAAGAAGCAGTGGCGCTTGACGGTTACATCGCCGAGAGCCGAGTCCACGCATAAAGCTCTCGCCTCAATCTTCGGGGTCGAGCAAGCGCGGGCCCGCCCCCTCTTCGGAAAGCCTGTCCCAGGGATTTCGCAGCGGACAGCTTTCCAGCGAGAGGCAGCCGCAACCGATGCAGCCGTCGAGCTGATCGCGCAGGCCTTGCAGGCGCCTGATCCGGGCATCGAGATCACTCTTCCATAGTTCAGAAAGCGCTTTCCAATCGGCCGCCGTCGGCGTGCGCCCCTGCGGCAGTGCCTCGAGCGCCGCCTGAACGTCGGCAAGGGGAATGCCGACCCGCTGCGCCACCTTGATGACGGCGACCCTGCGCAGCACCTCGCGGGGATAACGGCGCTGGTTGCCACGGCTGCGATGGCTGTCGATCAGCCCCTTCGCCTCGTAAAAATGCAGCGCCGAAACCGCCACGCCGCTCCGCGCCGCCACCTCGCCGACCGTCAGCAGTCTGGAAAATTGATTGGGCTCGATTTTTTCCATGATACGCTATTGACCTCAACTTTACTTGAGGTCTTATAACCCGGGCTCCAAACCGCGTAAAGCAGGAGCAAGACATGACAGAATCAACCCGGCTGGCGATCGTTTATGGCAGCACGCGTCCGGGCCGCCTATGTGACCGGGTGGTCAATTGGGTCGCCCGGGAACTGGTGCACTACCCCCTCATTGAGATCGACATCATCGATCCCCTCGAATTCGATTTACCGTCCCAACATGAGCGCGAGCACGCTGGAGTCGCCGCGCTTTCCGCCCGGCTTTCGCGGGCGGACGCCTTCATTGTCGTGACGCCTGAATACAATCACAGTTTCACGGCCTCGTTGAAATTCGTGCTCGATCTCGTATACGAGCCATGGCACGGCAAACCCGTCGCCTTCGTTTCCTATGGCGGCATCTCCGGCGGCCTGCGCGCCGTCGAGCAGTTGCGGCTGGTCTTTGCCGAACTGCATGCCGTGACCGTGCGCGACACCGTGAGCTTCGCCAACCCCTGGGGCAGGTTTGCCGAGGACGGCTCGCTCGAAAATCCGATCGAGGCGCGTCAATCGCTGGTTCGATTGATCGCGCGGCTGAACTGGTGGAATGCCGCCCTGAAACCGGCCCGCGTCACCCGGCCCTATCGCTCGGTCGCTGCCTGATCATCACGCGCAATATCCGAATCCGGTCTTTCGTTTCTGGCAGGTGCGAAAGGCTGGTTTGACGTCCGGGCCCTCCTCCACCACGGACCCGGACGTCTATCACTCGCCGGAGCGAGACACAGTTGGCGCATAATCGCGACGATACTTGCCGATACCGCATCGATGGCTTAACCCACTACGGAGAAGATTTCGGCGGGGAGGCTGATGGATAAGACCGCGCGCCTGGGAGGAGCGGATTTCATGCGCGCCGTCGCATGTCTGATGGTCCTCGTTCACCATCTCGTGCTTCGAATGAATTTCTACAAGATCCCTCCGAGCCTGGATCTGACCTTCATATTGGCTCGTTTCGGCAATCACGGCGTCTCGGTCTTCTTCGTGCTTAGCGGCTTTCTTCTCGCACGTCCCTTCTGGCTGGCTCTGGATAAAGCCCAGCCGCTGCCGTCGCTGAAGATTTACGCGATGCGCCGAGCCGCGCGCATCCTTCCGGGCTTCTGGGTCGCCCTGACGGTCGGCTTCGTGATCAGCTTCACGATCTATGGCTTTCCGCTCGATGCGGAGCTCGTCAGCCGCTATGTCGCCGGCTTTTTCCTGATGAGCCAATGGCATTGGCGCACCTTTTTCCCGGTACAGGGCGACGGGCCATTGTGGTCGATCCCCTTCGAGACGACCTGCTATGTCCTGTTGCCGATTGGCCTCCTGCTGCTGTTCAATGAGAAGCTCAGAGCGCGCTCCGCTCTCGTCAGTCGCCTGCTATGGATCGGCATCATCGCGGCCGCTCTGATCGGCCATTGGCTGATAGTTACCTATCTTCCAACGGACAGCGCCGGGCGGGGATGGCAATATGGCTTTCAGGGCGGCGCCAAGGAATGGATGCCGCGCTACAACCCCATCGGCTTCTTCGCAATATTTGCGATCGGCGCACTGGCGGCCGGAATCCAGACCATCGTCCCCGCCCGCCGTTCGACAATATACGATGTCATAGGCGCGCTTGCGATCATCATGGGCGCATGGCAGCTACCGCAGTCGATCGGCGGTCCAGGAGAAGGCTATGCCTGGCTCGGCATTCCCTATCAATTCCCGCTGCTTCCGCTGGCGGTCGCCATCGCTCTTTGCACTCTGCCGCAATCGCTGTTGCTGGCAAAGGTGCTCGACAACCGCCTAAGCCGCTATGTCGCCACCGTCTCCTTCGGTGTTTACATCTGGCAGGATATCGTCCTGACGCTGATGCCACAGCTCCTCCCCTCGTCCTTCGGCTCAGGCTCGGACGACGTGCTGGGCGGTTGGATAGTCTCAAGCCTGATCGCAACCGCCATCATCTTCGCCATCGGCACGCTAAGCTATATGCTGCTGGAACGCCCCGTCATCGATTGGGCACGGACACGAGAAAACAGAGCCACCCGACCCGCCACTGCGTGACGGGTCGGGGAGAATATCATCGCGGAACGGAAGCGCCTCAGACGCGCGTCGCCTCCAGACGCTCCTCATCGAGAACGATGCCGAGACCCGGCGCTTCCCCGAGATCCAGCCAGCCCGCTTCGTGCTTCAACGGCGATGCCATCGGATAGTCGCGGCGCGCCTCGCTCCATTCCGGATTGTCATAGGGATATTCGAGCCAGGCGACATCGCCGACCCCTGCGCTCAAATGCGCATTGGCGAGAACGCCGATGCCGTTCGTCCAGGAATGCGGGGTGAACTGCACGCCCGCCTCGCGCGCCTGATAGACGAGCCGCCGGCAACCGGTGATGCCGCCAACGAGCGCCACATCGGGCTGCACGACATCGAAGGCGCGCTCCTCGATGATGTCGCGGAACTCATAAAGCTCTCGCGTCATCTCGCCGCCGGCGATGCGCAGCGATGTCGCCTGCTTCAGCTCCTTCATGCCCTTGCGGTCGGACCGATGCAGCGGCTCTTCCATCCAGTAGACGCCGAGACGTTCCAGTTCTCTCGCTACCGTCAACGCATCCTTGAAGGTCCAGGAGAGCGTCGTATCCCAGGGCATGCGCCAGCCCTGATTGCAATCGACCATGAGCTCCAGCCTGTCGCCGACGCGGGCGCGGATCGCCTCCAGCGCCTTGACGTCTTCGCGCCAGCCGCCACGGCCGCCCGCCGACGAGGAGAAGCGCACCTTCATCGCCGGAAAGCCTTCCTCGATGTAGCGCTCGGCCTGATCGGCCATTGCTGACGGTTCGCGCAGCACGCCGGAGGATGCATAGAGCCGCACGCGGCTGGCGCGGCCGCCCAGCATGCGCCAGACAGGCTCGCCGGTGACCTTGCCGGAAAGATCCCACAGCGCCAGATCCATCGGCCAGCAGCGGCCATAATGGAAGTTGATATGCGACAGCACTTCGTAGTGACGCTCGAGATGCCGGGGATCCTGCCCTATGAACAGATCCTCATGGCCCTCGAAGCCCTTCATGAGATCGCCGGAGCCGATGCCTTCGCGGCCCTCGTCATCCCTGACGCGCACGATGGTCGCATCGAAGTGCCGGCGCGGGCGGCCGTCCCAACTCGCCTTGAACGCCGGATCGAGCGGCAGGCGATGATGGGTGATCTCTATGGAAACGATCTTGCTCACGGTAGCTACCCTCTCTCCCCAAGCATGATCCCGAAACACCCGAAGCCGCTTTCGAGACCATGTTGATTTTTATGTCTTAGCCGAATTGCTGCCAGATGGTCTTGTAGTCGCAATATTTGTCGATCGCATGCACCGAGCGGTCGCGCCCAAAACCAGACTGCTTGAAGCCGCCGAAAGGTGTGGCGAAGTTCGACATGTCATAGGTGTTGATCCATACCGTGCCAGCATGGATCGCTTCGGAAAGGCGATGCGCCCGATCCATATCCTTGGTGAAGACGGCGCCGGCGAGCCCGTAGATCGTATCGTTGGCGATCCCCAGCGCTTCCTCTTCCGTATCGAAGGGAATGGCGGCAAGCACAGGCCCGAAGATCTCCTGCCGCGCCAGGCTCATGTCATTGGTCATGTCGACGAAGACGCCCGGCGAGACATAGTATCCCCCGGTCTCGCTCAGAACACGCTCGGCTCCGAAGGCGCGGCGCGCGCCTTCCTTCTCCCCGGCCGCAATCATCGCCAGCACCTTGTTCATGTGCTCTTCCTCGATCAGCGCGCCGATCTGGGCGCCGGGATCGAGCGGGTGCTTCAGCGCGATATCCGAGCGCGTCACCGCCTCGATCTTCTCGATCAACTTTTCCTGCACCGAGCGCTGCACGATCAGCCGCGTCGAGGCATGGCAAGTCTCGCCGGAATTGTAGAAGCAACCCCAGGCGGCAGCGACCGCGGCCGCATCGAGATCGGCATCCTCGAAGACGACGAGCGGCGACTTGCCGCCGAGCTCCAGCGCCACGCGCTTGACGTTCGATTGCGCCGCATAACCCATGATCAGCTTGCCGACCTCGGTCGAGCCGGTGAACGCGACCATGTCGACATCCATGTGCAGCGCCAGCGGCTTGCCCGTCTCCTCGCCGTAACCGGTCACGACGTTGAGGACGCCAGCAGGCAGGCCCGCCTCGAAGCCAAGTTCGGCCAGGCGGATCGCCGAAAGCGAGGATTGCTCGGCCGGCTTCAGCACCACGGAATTCCCGGCAGCGATAGACGGCCCGAGCTTCCAGGCATCGATGATCATCGGATAGTTCCAGGGCGTGATCGCGCCGACCACGCCAATCGGCACCTTGCGCACCAGTGCGCGGGCATTCGGGCCTGTCGGGGCGATCTCGTCATACATCTTGTCGATCATCTCGCCGTAGAACTGGATACCGTCGGCGCAGAGACGCACGTCGACACCAAGCGACGCCATGACGGGCTTGCCGACGTCAAGCGTCTCCAGCATGGCAAGCTCATCGCCATGGGCACGGATCAGCTCGGCCCATTTCAGCATGATCCTCTTCTTTTCCAGCGGCTCCTTCTTGCGCCAGACACCACTTTCGAAGGCGGCGCGGGCGGAAGTGACGGCGGCGTCGATATCGGCGGCATTGCCGCGCGCCAATTGCGCGCCGGGCTTGCCGTCCATCGGGCGGATGCGGGTGAAGGTCTCGCCGGAAGAGGAAGCGCGAAAGGCGCCGTCAATGAAGTGGCGCCCCTCGAGCTTCAGGCTGGAGAGAACATTTTCCCAATAATCGCGTGTGTATTCCTTGGTCATCTCAGATTCCTTTCGGCAGCGCCATGACGGCGGCCGCAAAATGATCGATGTCGGCATCCGTCACATCGCGGATGGTCGAGCGCCGCATGGGCTGGTTTTCCGGCGCGCGCATCTCGCGGGCAAGATCGGTGGCATCGAACGGCTTAAAGGCCGATGGCAGCGACCGCGTGATCCCGCAACGATCCATCCAGTCGGAGACGAAGGCCGGCAGTTCGGCGGCATTGGCCACGCCGCAAGCCTTTGCCGCCGCATTCAGTTCTGGCGTATCGGCTTCGACCAGCCAGCCAAGCGTCGCCTCGAAGCCGAGCGCGGTCGCAAGACCATGATGGACCGGCGCCAGGCCCGCCAGAGCATGGCTGACATTGTGGGCGATCGCCGTGCCGCAATTGTCGATGGCGATGCCGGCAAAACAGGAACCGAGCAGCACATCGCCACGGGCGGCGATGTCATCCGGCTGCTTGACCGCCGTCTCCAACGCGCCTGTTATCAGCCGCAGCGCCTGATGCGCATAGAATTGGGCGCCGCGATGGGTGTTGCGGTTCGTCGCCGCCTCGAAAGCATGGATGAAGGCATCAAGGCCGCACCACGCCGTCAGGTTGGCCGGCAGCGTCTTCGTCAGCGCCGGATCGAGGATGACGAGATCCGCCTTCGTCTCCGGACCCCAGATCCAGAGCTTCTTGCCTTCCGGCCCGGCAAAGATGTTCGTTGCCGAGGTCTCCGAACCCGTGCCGGCCGTGGTGGGCACCATGATCTTCTTCAGCGGGTTCTTCGGCAGCGGGTTGGCGGCCAGTGCGTAGTGCATCGGGTCCTTGCCGGAGGCTGCGCAGCAAGCGACGATCTTGGCGATATCCAGCGCCGAGCCGCCGCCGATGCCGATCACCATATCCGCGCCCTCAGCGACCTGAATGGCGGCCTGCAGATGCGCGAGTTTCGGCTCGCCGGAAAAGTCCGAGAAGACCTGCGTCTTTACACCGGCTTCCGCGAGCTCAGCGCCGATCTTGCCGGCAAGGCCCGACTGCGCCAGGAAAGCGTCGATGACAAGCAGAACGGCTCCGACGCCATCGAAGGATTTGACTGCTGCGGGAAGGTCGGACAGGGCGCCGTCGCCGAAACGAATGTCTGGGATGGCGGAAATGGAAAAGGACACGAGGGATCCCCTGATAAATGCGGCTGATATGATGTCGTGATCCTGCATCACAATTTCAGATCTTCAAATCCGGGCAATTATCAGGAATATTGATGATCTGAAGTTATGGAGAGCCCATGCTCGAGAAAATACCCCTGGAAGCCTTCCGCGTCTTCGACGCCGCCGCCCGCGCGATGAATTTC
This sequence comes from Rhizobium sp. SG741, assembly GCF_012275435.1. Taxonomy (NCBI): domain Bacteria; kingdom Pseudomonadati; phylum Pseudomonadota; class Alphaproteobacteria; order Hyphomicrobiales; family Rhizobiaceae; genus Rhizobium; species Rhizobium sp. SG741. The sequence goes on along the minus strand of NZ_JAAZQP010000005.1, from coordinate 353,008 downwards.
TCCAGCGCCGGCCGAGAGCTGAACATCACCCAGGCCGCGGTCAGTCGCCGCATCAAGGGACTGGAGGACCACCTCGGCGCGACGTTGTTTACCCGGCGCGGCCGGAACCTGGCACTGACGCCGGAAGGCGAACGGCTGTTCCAACGTGTACGCGCCACGCTGGAATATCTGGAAGAGAGCCTGGAGCCCTTCCGGGCCGGCACGGGCGAGATTATCTCGATTGCAGCAAGCGGCTCCATCTCGCATCTCTGGCTCGGACAACGACTGAGGGATTTCGGTAAGGAAAGCCCTGGGATCTCCGTGCGCCTGCTGACGACAGACGTCCATTCCGAACTCGCATCGGAGAACAACGATCTCATCATCATCTATTCCACCGGCGAGCATCCGCGCTGGAGCCTGACGCCGCTGATGAAAGAGGTGCTGGTGCCCATCGCATCACCAGACTACCTGGCAATCCGCGGATTGAACCCGCAGGCATTGACGTCGGTTGATATTGCCGCGCTAGATCTTATCGATTACGAGCGTGCCAACGCCCACTGGATCAGCCTACGTCAATGGTTCGGCCGTATCGGCGACCCCTTGAAAGGCAAGCTGCCGAGACCGCGCCTTTCCTTTTCGACCTATATCATGGCTGTGGAGGCGGCGCTTAGGGGCGAAGGCATAGCGCTTGGCAGTCTCGGCCTTGTCGAAGAATATCTGCAATCCGGCGCGCTCGTCACCGTCGGTACCGACCGTGTCGAGAGCGGCTTCGGATACTATCTCGGCGCACCACGCTTCCGTTCGCTCTCTCCGGAAGCGTTGCAGTTACACCGGTTCCTGCTGCGCGGACAACAGGCCTGATGCGATTTCGGGAGGAATATCCCCGCTGCTTTCGCCGTGAGAAGTCGGAGATTTAAAGGGGTTGCGGTCGCTCACCACCTGCCCTCGTGGTTCGAGGGCGCTTACGCGCCACCTCATCATGAGGGCTAACCCGCTATGCCAGACCTCATACTCGACAAACCTCACGCCATTGGAACTAGCTTATGCTACGACGCCCGCTCCATCCTCACCCTGAGGGGGAAGCTCCTGAGCTTGTCGAAGGGGCGAAGCCTCGAAGGGCGAGAATGGCCCCCAGGCCCTCTGACAAAAAAAGCGGCCCATAGGACCGCTTTCATCTCAACTATTGCATCCGGATCGCATCAATCCTGCGGGATCGAGCCGCGCAGATGCGAGAGTTCCATGATGAAATGCTCAAGGCGCGATTTGTGCTCGTGATGCTCGGCATCTTCAAGCTCGGCCTTCGCAGCATTGATGCGGCGCTCCAGCTCGTCGCGGCTCATGTCCTCGACCGTAACGGCGGATTCGGCCAACAGCGTGCAGCCCGTCGGCAGGATGTCGGCGAAACCGCCGAACACGACGTAATCCTGCTTCTTGCCCGAGGCCAGGTGCACCTTCACGACACCCGGCTTGATGGTGGTCATGGTCGGCGCGTGATGCGCCATGACAGTCATCTCGCCTTCCGAGGCAGGGATGACGACATCGATAACCTGCTCCGACAGGAGCAGGCGCTCCGGAGAAACCAGTTCGAAATTGAAATTGTCAGCCATGACCCGTCACTTCTCGATTGTCTCATTCGCAAGGCAAGGGCGCGCGGGCAATGCCGCGCGCCGATGGATTGGCCTTAGGCAGCCAGCTTCTTGGCCTTTTCGATCGCTTCTTCGATCGAGCCGACCATGTAGAAAGCGGCTTCCGGCAGGTGGTCGTATTCGCCGTTGACCAGGCCCTTGAAGCCCTTGATCGTGTCTTCGAGCGCAACGAGCTTGCCCGGCGCACCGGTGAAGGCTTCGGCGACGAAGAACGGCTGCGACAGGAAGCGCTCGATCTTGCGGGCGCGGGCAACGGCCAGTTTGTCTTCTTCGGACAGTTCGTCCATGCCGAGGATGGCGATGATGTCCTGGAGAGCCTTGTAACGCTGCAGGGTCGACTGGACCTTACGAGCGATTTCATAGTGCTCTTCGCCGACGACCATCGGGTCGAGCATGCGCGAGGTTGAGTCGAGCGGGTCGACAGCCGGGTAGATGCCCTTTTCAGCGATCGAACGCGACAGAACCGTCGTCGCGTCCAAGTGGGCGAACGAAGTAGCCGGCGCCGGGTCGGTCAAGTCGTCGGCCGGAACGTAGATGGCCTGAACCGAGGTGATCGAGCCCTTGGTCGTCGTGGTGATGCGTTCCTGCATCTGACCCATGTCAGTGGCGAGCGTCGGCTGATAGCCCACGGCCGAAGGAATACGGCCGAGCAGAGCCGACACTTCCGAGCCTGCCTGGGTGAAGCGGAAGATGTTGTCGACGAAGAACAGAACGTCCTGACCTTCATCGCGGAAGTTCTCGGCAACCGTCAGGCCGGTCAGAGCGACGCGGGCGCGGGCGCCCGGCGGTTCGTTCATCTGGCCGTAAACCAGGGCAGCCTTGGAGCCTTCGCCGCCGCCGTGCTTGTTGACGCCGGATTCAATCATTTCGTGGTAAAGGTCGTTGCCTTCACGGGTACGTTCACCCACGCCTGCGAACACCGAGTAACCACCGTGCGCCTTGGCGACGTTGTTGATCAGTTCCATGATAAGAACGGTCTTGCCGACGCCTGCGCCGCCGAACAGGCCGATCTTGCCGCCCTTTGCGTAAGGTGCGAGCAGGTCAACGACCTTGATGCCGGTGACCAGGATCTGGCCTTCGGTCGACTGCTCGACGTAAGACGGCGCGTCCTGGTGGATGGAGCGCTTATGGGTCGTGACCAGCGGGCCGGCTTCGTCGACTGGCTCGCCGATGACGTTCATGATACGACCGAGCGTTTCATGACCGACCGGAACCGAGATCGGCGCACCGGTATCCGAAACGATCTGGCCGCGAACCAGACCTTCGGTGGAGTCCATGGCGATCGTGCGGACCGAGTTTTCGCCGAGGTGCTGCGCGACTTCCAGAACAAGGCGGTTGCCGTTGTTACTGGTTTCGAGAGCATTCAGGATCTTCGGCAGATCGCCATCGAAATGAACGTCAACGACGGCGCCGATAACCTGCGTAACCTTGCCGACCGAAACTGCGGCCTGAGCTGCGTCAGCCATAATCTTACCCTCTTTTCCTAGCCTCAGAGCGCTTCCGCGCCCGAAATGATTTCAATCAATTCCTTGGTGATCTGCGCCTGACGCTGACGGTTGTAGCTCAGTGTCAGCTTGTTGATCATCTCACCAGCATTGCGCGTCGCATTGTCCATCGCACTCATCTTGGCGCCCATTTCGCCGGCAACGTTCTCAAGGAGCGCGCGGAAGACCTGGACGGAGAGGTTGCGCGGGATCAGATCCTCGAGGATCGAAGCCGCATCCGGCTCGTATTCATAAACTGCACCCTTATGGGCAGCATCTTCTTCGACGGCGGCGGGAGCCGAAGCCGGGATGAGCTGCAGCCCGGTCGGCACCTGGCTGATCACCGACTTGAACTCGGAGTAGAACAGCGTGCAGACATCGAACTCGCCGGCTTCAAACATCTCGATGATGCGCTTGCCGATGGCATCCGCATTCTCGTAGCCGATGCGCTTGACGTCGCGCAGTTCCTTGCGCTCGACGATCAGGGAAGAATACTCACGACGCAGGATGTCGTAACCCTTCTTGCCGACCGTGAAGATCTTCACTGTCTTGCCTTCGGAAAGCAGCTTGCGAATGTGATCGCGGGCAAAGCGCGCGATCTGCGAATTGAAACCACCGCAAAGGCCGCGTTCAGCCGTGCAGACCACGAGCAGATGCACATCGCTCTTGCCGGTGCCGGTCATCAGCAGAGGCGCGCCGTCAGCTTCGCTGACAGCAGCCGTGATGTTGGCAAGAACGGCGCCCATGCGCTGCGAATACGGCCGCGCGGCCTCCGCCGCCTCCTGGGCACGCCGAAGCTTCGCCGCGGCGACCATTTTCATCGCCTTGGTGATCTTCTGCGTCGCCTTGACGGAGGCGATCCGGTTTTTCAGATCCTTAAGTGAAGGCATCCGGTATCCGTCCTAGAAGTGAGGTCCGATCAGGCGAAAGACTTGGCGTAGCTGTCGAGAGCAGCCGTAAGCTTGCCCTTGGTCGCGTCGCTGATAGCCTTTTCGGTCCGGATCGTATCGAGGATCTCCTTGCCTTCCGAACGGAGGTAGGACAGCAGACCCTGTTCGAACTTGCCGACCTGCGGAACCGCGACCTTGTCGAGGTAGCCGTTGACGCCGGCAAAGATCACCGCAACCTGCTCTTCCGTCTTCAGCGGCGAGAACTGCGGCTGCTTCAGGAGTTCGGTCAGGCGGGCACCGCGGTTCAGCAGACGCTGCGTTGCGGCATCGAGGTCCGAGCCGAACTGAGCGAAGGCGGCCATTTCGCGATACTGCGAGAGTTCGCCCTTGATCGAGCCGGCAACCTGCTTCATCGCCTTGATCTGCGCGGACGAACCGACGCGCGAAACCGACAGACCGACGTTAACGGCCGGACGAATGCCCTGATAGAACAGGTCGGTTTCAAGGAAGATCTGGCCGTCGGTGATCGAGATCACGTTGGTCGGAATGAAGGCCGAAACGTCATTGCCCTGCGTTTCGATGACAGGCAGAGCGGTCAGCGAACCGGCGCCCAATTCATCGTTCATCTTGGCAGCGCGCTCGAGAAGGCGCGAATGCAGGTAGAAAACGTCGCCCGGATAGGCTTCGCGGCCCGGCGGGCGGCGCAGCAGCAGCGACATCTGGCGGTAGGAAACGGCCTGCTTCGACAGGTCGTCGTAACCGATCAGCGCATGCATGCCGTTGTCGCGGAAATATTCGCCCATGGCGCAACCGGCGAACGGAGCCAGGAACTGCATCGGAGCCGGATCGGACGCCGTGGCGGCGACGATGATCGAATACTTCAGCGCGCCGCGCTCTTCGAGCACCTTGACGAACTGAGCAACGGTCGAACGCTTCTGGCCGACGGCGACGTAGACGCAGTACAGCTTTTCGCTGTCCGGGCCGGCATCGTGGATGGCCTTCTGGTTCAGGATCGTGTCGAGAAGAATGGCGGTCTTGCCGGTCTGGCGGTCGCCGATGACGAGCTCGCGCTGGCCGCGTCCCACAGGGATCAGCGCATCGATGGCCTTGAGGCCGGTCGACATCGGCTCATGAACCGACTTGCGCGGAATGATGCCCGGAGCTTTCACGTCGACGCGCGAACGGCGGGTCGCATTGATCGGGCCTTTGCCGTCGATCGGATTGCCGAGCGCGTCGACGACGCGGCCAAGCAGTTCCGGACCGACCGGAACGTCGACGATCGCGCCGGTGCGCTTGACGGTGTCGCCTTCCTTGATGTCGCGGTCGGAGCCGAAGATGACCACACCGACGTTGTCGGCTTCAAGGTTCAGCGCCATGCCGCGGATGCCACCCGGGAATTCGACCATTTCGCCGGCCTGGACGTTATCCAGACCGTAGACGCGGGCGATGCCGTCACCGACGGAAAGAACCTGGCCGACTTCGGAGACTTCAGCTTCCTTGCCGAAATTTTTGATCTGATCTTTCAGAATTGCGGAAATTTCCGCGGCGCGGATATCCATCAGCCGACCTCTTTCAATGCAAGCTTAAGGGTGGAGAGTTTGGTGCGAAGGGACGTATCGATCTGACGCGAACCAACCTTGACGATCAGGCCGCCGAGGATCGACGGATCGACCGTGACGGCAATCGCCACGTCCTTGCCGGTGACGCCCTTCAGCGCCGCCTTCAATTCATCTTCCTGCGCTTGGGTAAGCGCATGCGCCGAGGTGACCTCGGCGGAAATCTCGCCGCGATGCTGGGCGGCGATGATACGGAAAGCCTTGATCATGCCCGGCAGCGCAAAAAGGCGCCGGTTCTTGGCCACAAGCTTCAGAAAATTGGTAACGAAGGCGCCGAAGCCAGCTTTAGTCGCCAGCGCCTCAATCGCGCCGACCTGCTCCTCAGACGAAAAGACCGGACTGAGGACGAAGCGCTTCAGATCGGCGCTGTCATCGAGCATGGCTTGGAACCGATCAAGATCGGCGGTCACTGTCGGTACTGCGCCCTCCTCAAGGGCCAATTCGAACAATGACGAGGCATATCGTTCTGCAACACCAGAAATATGCTGGGATGTGTCTGCCACGGGCACAAATTTCCCTGATTTCAACCCAAGAACTCGGCTTCCGGGTGACGGAAGCCATATATCCTTGAATTCGTTTTGATTTCCCCCAGAAATCAGCAGGAGTACGTTCCTACCTCATCCGAAATTCGGGGTTCGTCTAACATAGGATATTGAGACTCGCAACACGCGTATCCACGGAATACGCCATTCGGGTGAAATTATGATGGCAAAAATCGAAAAGCGTGGGGATAGCCGGCGAGATAACAGCCCGAGCACACCCGATTTGGCTCAAATATAGCCCAATCCATAAAGAAGAGGTAGCGCCGCCAAAACGACCTGCACAACCAGAAGGAGCAGATTGAGCCAAACGCTCCCCCGGTCGGACATGATCGAGAGAATACGGCCGAACGCGGCGACCGCGAAGGATGCTCCAAGAGCGGTATAAATCCACGTCTGCTGCAACATGATAGCAGTTAGCCCGAAGCCGATATAGAAGCCGCCCCCCGATCGACCCACCGCGTACGCATCGGGGTACCCTTCGCGCACCTGCAATCGAAGGAAGCGATAGGTGTAGCCCGGCGCGAACATCATGAAGAGGCCGATCAGCGCCGTAAACGCCGCCGAGCAAAAGGCAAGCTGCTCGCCGAATTCGGTTGGAAAATAGAATTCCATCGGTCGCCCCTAAAAGATCGATCGGTGCGCAAATCACCTGAATGAGACGGCCGACTTATGGCATGATCCGGCCGATCAGGGAAAGGCGTCGCCACCATATCAACCGGGTCAATCACAGAAAGCTCTGTGGATCGATGTCGAGCTGCACCTGCACCGAGCCGCGCTCCCTGGGCGATTGCGCCAGCATGGCCCGGAGGAACCCCTGCATGTCGGAATTGCGCCGGCCGTGCACGAGCAGCCGGAACCGGTGGCGGCCGCGCACCAGGGCAAGCGGCGCTTCGGCCGGCCCGAGCACGGAAATGCCCTGCACCTGCGGCGCGGCGTTGCGCATGCTGCGGGCATGGGTCTCCGCATCCTGGCGGGTTTCGGCCGATACGATGATCGAGGCGAGCCGGCCGAAGGGCGGCAGCACCGCCCTCTCGCGCTCGGAAATCTCGCGCTCATAGAAGGCGCCGGCATCGCCTGAGACGATCGCCTGCATGACGGGGTGCTGCGGCTGGTAGGTCTGCAGCAATCCGTGGCTCTTCAGCCCGGTTCGGCCTGCGCGTCCCGTCACCTGAGACAAAAGCTGGAATGTCCGCTCGGCGGCGCGCGGATCGCCATTGGCAAGGCCAAGATCGGCGTCGACAATGCCGACCAGCGTCATCAGCGGAAAATTGTGGCCCTTGGCGACCAACTGCGTGCCGATGACGATATCCGCCTCACCCTTGGCAATGGCTTCGAGCTCCAATCTCAGCCGCTTGACGCCGCCCATGATGTCGGAAGAAAGCATGATCGTTCGCGCTTCAGGAAAGTGCCGCTCCACTTCCTCGGCAATGCGCTCGACGCCAGGCCCGCAGGCAACGAGGTGGTCGAGCGTGCCGCATTCCGGGCAGGCTTCCGGCGTGCGCTCCGCATAGCCGCATTGATGGCACTGGATCTGCCCGCGAAACCGGTGCTCCACCAGCCAGCTTGAACATTGCGGGCACTGGAAACGATGGCCGCAAACGCGGCAAAGCGTCAGCGGCGCATAGCCGCGCCTGTTGAGGAATAGCAGCGCCTGCTCGCCCTTGGCGACCGTCTTGCCGATGGCGCGGAGCAAGACAGGCGAGAGGAAGCCGCCGCGTTCCGGCGCGTGGCGGCGCATGTCGACCAGATGCAGGTCGGGAAGGGCGGCATCGCCGAAGCGCGTCGGCAGGTGAATGGTGGTGTAGCGCCCGCTCTGTCCGTTGACCTGGCTTTCGACCGAGGGCGTGGCGGAAACCAGCACGACGGGAAAATCGCCGATGCGGCCGCGCACGACGGCCATGTCGCGCGCATTGTAATAAACGCGATCCTCCTGCTTATAGGCCGGATCATGCTCCTCATCGACGATGATCAGGCCGAGCTCCTCGAAGGGCAGGAACAGCGCCGAGCGTGCCCCGGCCACGACCCTGACCTCGCCCGTCACCGCCTGCCGCCAGACCTTCTCGCGCATACGCGGCGCGAGATCCGAGTGCCATTCCGCCGGCTTGGCGCCGAAGCGATCCTGGAAGCGCTCGAGGAAACTTGCCGTCAGCGCGATCTCGGGCAGCAGGATCAACACCTGCTTGCCGCGCCTCAGCGTTTCGGCGATTGCCTCGAAATAGACCTCCGTCTTGCCGGAGCCGGTAACGCCGTCGATCAGCGAAACCGCAAATTCGCCCTTGCGCACATCGGCCAATATCTCGTCGGCCGCTTCCTTCTGCGGCCCCTCCAGCCGCGAGCCGATATAATCCGGATCGGGCCGGGCGACGACAGGTGGCGGCGGCAGGAAGATGGTTTCGAAAATACCTTGCGAGATCAGCCCATCGACGACGCTTGTGGAAACGCCGGCCGCATGCGCCAGGCCGATGCGTGTCCATGACAGCCCGTCGGCGGCGGTCTCCATGACCTTGGCGCGCGCCGGCGTCAGCCGCTCCGGCTGCCCGCCGATGAAGCGCAACCCCTCGATCATCGGCTCGGGATCGAAGGCGGCCGGCGCGCGCAAGGCCATGCGCGCCACCAGCCCCGGCGGCGACAGCGTATAGGTGGCAACCCAATCGATGAAATCGCGCATATGCTTGCCGAGCGGCGGGCAATCGAACACACGACTGATGGGGCGAAGCTTCTTCGGATCGACGCCGCCATCCTCGTCGCCATCCCAGACGACGCCGATGACCTGCCTCGGCCCGAGCGGCACCTGCACGACAGAACCCGGCTCGACCGCCATCCCCTCAGGCACCGCATAGGAATAGGCCTTCGGCGCCGGCAGCGGCACCAAAACCGGAACCGTGCGGCTCATCACAAGTTTCGCGGGCGCAGCCTCGAAAAGCGCACCGAACAGATCGGAAGAATCTTTATTCATTGCGCCAGACCATGCCCCGGACGGGCACAAAAGAAAACCCGGATTGCCGGATTGCTACTATTCGTCTTCATCATCGATCACACCGGTCAGCCGCATGCCGTCGATCCAGGTGGCACCGTCTTCGCGGATCACCCGGCGCGGCCGCACGCCGCAACGCTCGCGCACGGCAGCGGCCAGAACCTCGGAATGGGTGACGATCCAGATCTGGCTGGTCTTGGCCGCTTGCGCGATCATCTCGGCAAGCGGCACCAGCATGTCGGGATGCAGGCTCGCCTCCGGCTCGTTGAGCGCAATCAGCGGCGGCAGGCGATAGGACATCAGCGCAGCCGCCAGGCCGAGGAAACGGATCTGGCCGTCGGACAATTCGCGCGGCTGGAAGACGCGATTGGGGAATTCGGGCAGCATCAGGCCGAAATCCGCCGTTTCCTGCGGCTCCGGCACGACGAGGCGCGCCCCACCAAGGGCGGCGGCAATGACGCGATCGAGTTCGACGGTATCTTCGCGTGTGTGGACAAGCGTGGCGAAGACGGCAGCGATATTGGCGCCGTCCTCGTCCAGCATCGGAGAGGTCACTGCAAGGCAGGGCGCGCGCAGCGGCGAGCCGCGATCGGTGCGAAAGCCATGGTAGAACCGCCAGGCATCGACGGCCCGTCGGAACGTGCCGACCTCCGGATAATATCCGGCATCGCCGAGCAGAGCGATCGCCGTTTCGGATGTCAGCGCCTGCTCGGGATGCGCCTGCATGCGGCCATTCTCGCCACGAACGGAAATGCCCGGTCCGTCGCGCTTCATCATCGTCACCGACCGCCGGCCCGTTTCGATCGACAATTCCTCAGCCTTGACTTGCGGCTCCAATGGAAAGCCGGCAGAGGCAAGCGGCGGCCGCATGCCGGCCTCGATCCAATAGCGGAAAGTCGCTGCCCTCTCCATGTCGAGCAGTTCGACATCGAAACGGATGCGGGCTGATTCATGCGAGCGCCGCTTGCCCGACCACATGGCCGAGAACATGCCGCCCTCGCTGGAAATCTCATGCGCCAGCCGCCCACGGACCGCCGCCTGCACGAGCTGCAGCGAACGATAGAGATTGGATTTGCCGACGCCATTCTCGCCGATGAACAGGTTGACATCGGCGAGATCCATTCGGATCGAACGCAAAGAGCGGTAATTCTGGGCGAACATCGAGCGAAGTTGCATGCCCCGGTCTAGCCGATTCCCGATTTAAAGAGAATGCGCGGCCAAGGCCTCGTCCTGCTGCCTGGGCGAAACGAGCGGCGAGAACCTCGCATTGCCGTCAGCCGCGAGATCGACGACCGTGTGCTTCTCCAGCGCTTTCGTCACCTCGTTGACGTCGCCGTCGAGATGCTCGACGGGAATGAGATTGCCGACGAGGAAGTCGAACTGGTCGCCGCGCTTGTTCAGAAGCTCGTGAAAGACAGTCATATCGCGCAGCTCGGTTGACCATCTGGCGAGCCAGTAGAACAGGCCGGAATTGCGCGCCGTCAGGTGCACCGGCAGGATCGGCAGATTGTATTTGCGCGCCAGACCCACGGCGGATGTCTTCCACGGACGCTCGTTCAGCTTGCCGTCCGCCCAATAGGCGATGCGGCCGGACGGAAAAAGCACGGTGACCTTGCCGTCGGCGACGGCGCGATTGGTCAGCTGCAGCGTCTCGCGCGTCTTCGGCTTGCTCTTGTGCTCCTCTCGCCATTCCACCGGAATGATCATCTCGGCGAAACGCGGATTGACGCGCACGGCATCGCGATTGGCAAAGATCATCATGTCGGGCCGGCGCGATTTCAGGAGATCGAAAACGGCGACGCCGTCGGCAATGCCGGTGGGATGATTGCTGACGAGAATGAAACCGCCGGATGCCGGGATGCGATCGGCGTGGGTGACGTCGATGTCGAGCTGGAGCAGATCGCTCATATATTCGAAGCATTGAAAGCCGGACAACTTGGCGACATCATTGGCGAATTCGATCGCCTTGTTGTAGCGCAGCAGCGTGTAGAGAAAGGGGCGCATGACCGGCCAGAGCGGATTGCGAACGATCTTTTCGCCACGTTCGGCGATCAGCATATCGACAATATGTCCCGGCTGACCCTGCGACACCAAAGCGATCGCTTCTGCAATCTGTCCCAATGCAGTTATCGAACCGCGGCGTGCCATGAAGTATCCTGAATGGTTGGGGTATATTCTATTGCAACCGAATATGATCGAAGCATGACAAGCGCCTCGCATATAGCCGCCAAATCATCGGGGATTTAGGAACGGGCCCATATGCAGTTTTTTGGAGTGCCGTTGCTCCCGCAGCACATCGGAAATGCAAGCAGTGCAACGGGAAAGTTAGTGATTCCATAACCTTCCCTAATTCAAAGTGGCAGAAGGAATCTGAATTTCAAGGGGTTTTCCACTGAACGAATTGTTGATCATTGCCGACTCAAGGTTGATGGCGGAGCGTAGCCGCTGGCTCGACGCGCTCGGTCAGGAGCGGCGGCTCTCCGCCCACACGCTGAATGCCTATGAGCGCGACACGCGGCAATTCCTCACCTTTCTCACCGGCCATCTCGGCGGCCCGGCAACGATCGCGGATATCCACGCGCTGCGCCCCGCCGATTTTCGCGGTTTTCTCGCCGCGCGCCGAAAAGAAGGGGCCGGCGCCCGTTCGCTCGGGCGCAATCTTGCCGGCCTTCGTTCGCTGCTGCGCTATCTCGAAAAGAAGGGCCTGGTGAATGCCGCAGGCGCGGCGGCCGTGCGCTCGCCGAAACAGCCGAAATCGCTTCCCAAGCCGCTTTCCGATACGCAGGCCATCACGGTGGTCAGCGATGAGGTACAGTTGCATGAGGAGCCATGGATCGCTGCGCGCGATGCGGCCGTGCTGACCCTGCTCTACGGCTGCGGCCTGCGCATTTCCGAAGCGCTGGATCTGAAGCCGCAGGATATGCCGCCGGGCGCGACTGCGCTGCGCATCACCGGCAAGGGCAACAAGACGCGGCTGGTGCCGCTACTATCAATCGTCGTCGAGGCGGTCGATCGCTATCGCGCGCTCTGTCCCTATCATCTCGACGCGGACGGCCCCCTCTTTCGCGGCGCGCGCGGCGGCAAGCTGCAGCCGGGCATCATCCAGCACGGCATGCAGAAACTGCGCAGCGCCTTCGGCTTGCCCGATACCGCAACGCCGCATGCCTTGCGCCACTCCTTCGCGACGCATCTGCTGGCGGGCGGAGGGGACCTGCGCACCATCCAGGAATTGCTCGGCCATGCCAGCCTGTCGACGACGCAGGTCTATACCGGCGTCGATTCCTCACGGCTTCTGGAAGTCTACGATCGCGCCCATCCGCGAGCGTAAGAAAAGATTAACCCCTTGCGTTAAGGGAATATGCGTTTCGCAAGGATAGAGCAGAAACATGTTTCGACATGCCTCCCGAAAGCCGCTTTCAAGCTTTAGAAGTCATGTCCTCTGTCAGCGGAAGGTTTAGATGATTTCTGCCCTCGGATCCAGGACGATGCGGTCACCGACGCCGGCGATCGGTGGCATGCTCCTTTGGCTCGCCACGGCCTTTCCGCTGATGCTGGCGATCATATTGATCGCAACCATGCTGACGCTGCAATCGGCGCACGCCGATGAGACGGTGTCCGACAGCTGCGGCGGGAAGGATCTGATGGCGGAGCTGCAGAAAAGCGATCCGGCCAAATACGCCTCCATCATCGCGGCAGGCGACAAGGTGGAGAATGGCAAAGGCATCTTCTGGAAGATCGAGAAATCAGGCCTGAAGCCTTCCTGGCTGCTCGGCACCATGCATGTCTCGGATTCGCGCGTGCTCACCATGCCGAAGGGCGCGCCGGAGGCCGTAGCGGCCGCCGATACGATCGTCGTCGAATCCGACGAAATTCTCGATGACAAGAGGGCAGCCGCGGCCCTCTTCGCCAATCCGTCGCTGACGATGCTCACCGACGGCTCGACCATCAGCCAGCATCTGTCGCCCGAGGATAACGCCAAGCTCGAAGCGGGACTGAAGGCGCGCGGCATTGCGCTTGCCGCTGTCTCCCGCATGCAACCCTGGCTGATTTCGAGCTCTTTCGAGATGACCGGCTGCGAAATCCACCGCAAGACCGCCGGCGCGAAATTCCTCGACCAGAAGCTGGCAAGCGACGCCGCCGCCGAGGGCAAGCAGGTCAAGGGCCTGGAGACGCTGGCCGAGCAGGCCAAGGCCATGAGCGATCTGCCGATCGCGCTGCATCTGAAGTCGCTGATCCAGACGCTCGAACTCGGCGACAAGATCAACGACGTCAACGAAACGATGACCGATCTCTATCGTGCCGGCAATATCGGCGCGATGATCCCGATGCTGAAGGTAATCGAGCCGGACCAGAACATCTCTGACGACGACACGGCGGCCTTCGAGCAGCGCATCATCCTCGATCGCAACAAGGTGATGGCCGAACGCTCCGCACCGATCCTCGACAAGGGCAACGCCTTCATCGCCGTCGGCGCGCTGCATCTGGCCGGCGACCAGGGCCTGGTAGCGCTGCTGCGCAAGCAAGGCTTCACGGTAACGGCAGTAAACTGACCGCGCTCATCCGTCTGCCGAAATTGGCGAGCATTGTTATGACGATCAGCCGGTGGAATGGTGTAATCAGCGCTATATAGATCCGCCCGAGCCATATCTTTCGCCTGACCAGTGTCGTCGCATCGACCAGCCGACGCCCCTGGTCGTCGTGCCGCACGTCGATGACGACACGAAAATCGAGGTGGCGATCATCGAACCCCAGAACGACTTGATTGTCCGACTTGCTGACGACCGGAAAGAACCCGATCGTTTCCAGCTCACCCGCCACCAGGCTACGGCTGGATCTCAATCCGAACAGATCAGTCACGGCGTCGCGCAGCCGCACCAATAGCCGCACCCACAGCGGAAACCGGCCAAGCATGGCATGCGCAGCCGTAATTGCCGTAAAATCCGATCTCGCGACCTGCAGCTCATAGCAATCCGCCCAATCCGCACCCGGCAGCGCGGGATGCGGCATATACGGTATCACCATCCGAGGCCTTGCAGACATCGTCTCGCCCGTTGCGTCCATACCAGCAAGCTATCACACTCAGCACATCAACCTGAACAGACAAATGCCGGCTGCGACGATTGTGCAGGTGGACGGACGGCTAGCGCACAGCCGATCCGTTAGCCGGCAATATTTTCATACGCCAGGACGTCTCCGGCTTCAGATAGGCTGTCGCAATTGCCCGGACATCCTGCGCTGTTATGGACTGGTAGCCGTCGATGCTGCCGCGAATCCGCTCGAGACGCCGGGCATCCGTCTGGGCACCATGCAAGCTCTCCAGCCAATAGCCGTTGGTCTGCTGCGAACGCTTTATCTCCTCCACGATCGGAGCCTTGGCGCGCGTGAGTTCGTCCGGTGAAACGTCCCTATCCCGCAAATCGGCGCTGATCTTGTCCACCAGATCGAAGAAATGATCCACCTTCGCCGGAACTGTCTCGACGTAGACATAGGCAAAGCCATAGCCCGGGATCGATCTGGACAGGTCGACGTCGCCCTGTGGGCTGTAAGTCGCGCCCTCGGCAATGCGGAACTGATCGATCAGACGATTCCGGAAGATCGCTCCTGTAACATTGGCGGCAACGGCGCGCGGCAAATCGGAGAGAAAATCGCCGATCGGCATGGCAACAAGCGCGCCGGCATTGTCGCTTCGCCCGTCCTGAAGCCGCACGACCGGTTCCGGCGTCGGTGCCGGAAAAAGCGCGCTACTGTCGGTCCGCTCCTGCGCATCGGGCCGGGCCGGCAGCGCACCGAAGGTCTGTGCGGTCATGCGGATCGCATCATCCACCTGAACATCGCCGGCGATGATGACTTCGATCTGCCCCTTGGAAAGGAACGGCCGCAAGAGTGCCTCGAAATCTTCCGGCTTGGTGTTGAGCAACTGTGTCCGGTCCGGAAAAGTCCAGCGCGGATCATTAGAATGCAAAAGCCCGGGAAGATCGCGGCCGACCACGGTCCCTGGCGTTGCCTGAAGCTGCGTCAGACTGTTCAGATAGGCCTGTTGCACCCGCTTGAAGACATCAGGACGGTAGGCTGGATCGGAGACATAGGCCGTCAGAAGCTGCAATTGCGTCGCCAGGTCGCTCGGCCGCGTCGCCCCCTCGAATCTGAAGGAGCCATCCTGGATGGAAAAGTCGCTGCCGACGACGTTGCTGGCGAACGCCTTCTGCAAGTCATCGTAGCTGATTGCTTTGAGGCCGGACAGCGGCACCGCCGGCGCCGCCCATATTGGCAGCGGGCGGTCATGCGGCAGATCGAGCCGGCCGCGACCGATATTTGCACGAACCAGGACTTCGTCGGCGCGGAGCTTTGTCGGCTTGACGGTCAGGCGGACGCCGTTGGCAAAGCGTACCATCGTCACGCCGAGATCATCGACGACTCGCTGTTCGACGACGGCTCCGGCCTTCCCGAAATCGGTATACGGCCAGACAGCCGCTCTCGTATGCTCCGGCGCAGTAACCGGCACGGCGCGCGAGTCCGCATAGGCCTTTTCAACAGCCGCGACACCGCCCTCGGGCATTTGCGGGATCTGCAGTACCAGTTGCGGACCGCTGCCCGCAAAGGCAGCCTGGAGACTCTGGTTGACCTCAGCCGCTGTCAAGCCTTTCATCGCAGCATCGAAGAGCGAGAGGTCTTCCGCCGGCGAGGTGAAGACCACGCCTTCGCCGACACTCCAGGCCAAAGATCCGGCAATGTCCGGGCTCGTGCGCGTTGCAGCGCCGCCCGCAGCCGCCTGCAGCGTCGACCGGTATTCGGCAATCTCGCGATCGATCTCGCTTTGCGCAGCACCGAACTCGGCAATACGGCGCTGCTCCTGATCGATGGCGGCAAGCGCCGCCTGCCACTTGTCGGGATCGCTATCGGCGGCAATCATCGTGACGTGCGCGGACTTCAACAGATCCTGAGAACCTGCCTGCGCGCTGACGAAAGGCGGGTTGGGCTGTTGCGCCAGAACGGAGATGCGCCGGTTGAGAACAGCCAGCCCTATCCCGTCGATCAACTGCTGACGACGCTTGGCAACCGTGTCCTGCGAACCA
Source organism: Rhizobium sp. SG741 (assembly GCF_012275435.1). Lineage (NCBI taxonomy): Bacteria > Pseudomonadati > Pseudomonadota > Alphaproteobacteria > Hyphomicrobiales > Rhizobiaceae > Rhizobium > Rhizobium sp. SG741. The sequence continues at coordinate 336,804 of NZ_JAAZQP010000005.1, read as the reverse complement.
TCATAGGGACGCGTCCAGGCGATCTGCACGCGGGTGGCGCCACCCGGCACGACCACAGTTCCAACGCGCTCCCCGTGTTTTTCAAGAGCGCCCAGATCGGGCTCCGCCGGCGCCGGTGTATTTGACATCCAATTGCTGAAGCGGCTGCGGATGTCGGCTTCGAGGGCCGCCGCATCGATATCGCCGACCACGATCAGCGTGGCGCGTTCCGGCCGATAATTGGTGCGATAATAGTCCCGCACCAGATCGACCGGTGCGTTGCTGATGATGTCAGTCTTGCCGATAGGCGGACGCAGCAGCACGCGCTGGCCGGGCAGCAGCAGGTTCATGAAGCCGGTTCCGCCCCGATATTGCGGCGTATCGCGCAGCTTCTCCTCCGAGAGGATGACGCCGCGCTCGCGGTCGAAGGCGCCGGCGTCCAGCGTGAGTTCGCTCGCCGTCTCGCGCATCAGCATCAGGCCGGTGGAAACCGTCTCGGCATCGGCCTCAGGCAGATCGAGCGCATAGACGGTTTCGTTGTAGCTGGTCGAAGCGTTCGTATCCGCGCCGAAGGCCAGGCCGAGGCGCTGGAGGATTCGGGTCATCTCGCCTTCGGGAACGTGGGTCGAACCCTTGAACGCCATATGTTCGAGAAAATGCGCCAGCCCCTGCTGATCGTCTTTTTCCTGGAGCGAACCGGTGCCGATGCGAAACCGGATCGCCACCTGCCCTGCGGGCGTCGCATTATGCATGATGGCGAAACGCATACCGTTGGGCAGCGTGCCGAAACGGAGATCGGGCTCCGCCGGCAGATCGCTGGCGGCCTGCGGCCAACCGACATCAGGCGTTTCGGCATGAGCCGGGAGCACACCAGTCGCTAGGACCGTGAAGGCGACAACAATGAACAGTTGTAGGGATGCGGCAATAGCTGGGATTTGGCGTGACATGCTTGCTTCGGTGATTGGGGGAGCTTCGATGATGCGATGCACGAGAGGCCCCGTTCATCGCATCATCGCATGTGCATTGCAATCCCAGTATTCGACCGAGCTTAAACGCCGTTCTTACATGTGGATCGGCTTGAAGAAGGTCGCGAGCGCTGCCTCCTTCACGGCTTCCGACATGGTCGGATGCGCATGGCAGGTGCGGCCGAGATCTTCCGACGACCCACCGAATTCCATCAGCACGGTAATCTCGTGGATCATCTCACCGGCGCCGAAGCCGACGATATGGCCGCCCAGAACCCGGTCCGTTTCCTTATCGGCCAGGATCTTGACGAAACCATCGGTCGCCAGCATGGCGCGGGCGCGGCCGTTGGCGGAGAACGGGAACTTGCCGACCTTGTAGGCGATGCCCGCGGCCTTCAGCTCTTCCTCGGTCTTGCCGACGGAGGCGACTTCCGGCTGGGTGTAGACGACGCTCGGGATGACGTCGTAGTTCACATGGCCCGCCTGGCCGGCGAGGATCTCGGCGAGCGCCACGCCCTCGTCTTCCGCCTTGTGCGCCAGCATCGGGCCCTTCACCACGTCGCCGATGGCATAGATGCCGGCAACGTTGGTCTTGAAGTGGCCGTCGATCTCGACGCGGCCGCGATTGTCGAGCACGACGCCGGCCTCTTCCAGGCCAAGGCCTGCCGTATAGGGCTTGCGGCCAGTCGCGACCAGCACGACATCGGCGTCGAGCACGACCTTGTCGCCGCCCTTGACCGGCTCGAAGGTAACCTTCGCGCCACCGCCGGACTTCTCGACGCCGACCACCTTGGCGCCGAGATGGAATTCCACGCCCTGCTTGGCCAGCATGCGCTGGAACTGCTTGGAGACTTCGCCGTCCATGCCGCCGAGGATGGTGTCGAGATATTCGACGACGGTAACCTTGGCGCCGAGGCGCGACCACACCGAGCCGAGCTCGAGGCCGATGACGCCGCCGCCGACGACGATCATCTTGCCCGGCACCTTGTCGAGCGCGATGCCGCCGGTGGAGGAGATGATGATCTTCTCATCGATTTCGAGCGGCACGCCCGGAATGCCGGCAACGTCGGAGCCGGTGGCGATGACGATGTTCTTGCCCTCGATCTCCGTCACCTTGCCGTCGTCGGCCGTCACGGCAACCTTGCCGGCGGAAACGATCTTGCCGGTGCCCTGGAAGGCATCGATCTTGTTCTTCTTGAAGAGGAAGGCGACGCCATCGACATTCGACTTAACCGTCGCGTCCTTGTGGGCCATCATCTTGCCAAGGTTCAGCGTCGGCGCTGCAACCTCGACGCCGAGCGCGTCCATGCCATGGCCGGCCTGATGGAACACTTCGGAAGCGTGCAGCAGCGCCTTGGAGGGAATGCAGCCGATGTTGAGGCAGGTACCGCCAAAGGTCACTCGCTTTTCGACGACCGCCACCTTCAGGCCGAGCTGCGCCGCCTTGACTGCGCAGACATAGCCGCCCGGGCCGGTTCCGATAATGATCACATCGTAGGACATGGTTTAATTTCCTTGTTTTCTATCTCTGTTAGTCGGCCGCCCGCGCCAAGGCGAGGCGGATGCCGAAGCCGACGAGCGCCGCTCCGGTGATGCGGTTGAACCATTTGCCTGACGCGATGAAGCGATCGCGAACCGGCTTGACGGTGAAAAAGGTGGAGACGCCGGCAAACCAGGCGACCAGAGCCGCCGCCATGCCGATGCCGTAGCTGAACTGGATCAGCGCCGGCGTGTCGTGATGCACGAGCGTCGAAAACAGCGACAGGAAAAACAGCACCGGCTTCGGGTTGAGCGCATTGGTGATGAAGCCCGTCGCCAGGCAACGCCAGACGGAGACCGGCTTGCGGTCGGCATCGGTGATCTCGATTTCCGCTACCTTGAAGCCCGGATCGCGGAACGACTTGAGGCCGAGATAAACGAGATAGAGAACGCCGGCCCATTTGATCATGCTGAACAGGACAAGCGATTGCGAGACGATCAGGCCGAGGCCGAGGATGGTGTAGCTGATGTGGAAGAGCAGCGAGAAGCCCATGCCGAGCCCGGTCATCATGGCGGCACGGCGGCCATGCACGATGCTCTGGCGCAGGATGACGGCAAAATCGGCGCCGGGAATGACGATGAAGATCGAGAACACCGCCATCAGGCCGAGGAATTCGAGAATATATTGCATGAAAGCCACCCTTCCGCTTAACGGCCACCGCTCACGTCGAGCAAGGCACCCGTTATATAGGATGCGTGAGGCCCCAGGAGATAGAGGATGGAGTCGGCCACCTCGTCGGCCGTTCCGGCACGCTTCATCGGCAATTGCGGAGCGATGTCGCGAGCCCGGTCCGGCAGGCCGGCGGCGGCGTGGATATCCGTATCGATGATGCCGGGCCGGACGGCGTTGACGCGGATGCCTTCGGCCGCCACCTCGCGCGCCAGACCGACCGTGAAGGTATCGATCGCCCCCTTGGAAGCGGCATAATCGACATATTGCCCGCCGCCGCCGAGCGTGGCGGCCAGAGAAGAAACGTTGACGATCACGCCGCCCTTGCCGCCGTGCCGAGTCGACATGCGGCGCACCGCTTCCGCCGCGACCAACATCGAGCCGGTGACATTGACGCGGAACATGCGGTCGATCCGCTCAGGCGTCATTTCGTCGAGGCGCTGGATCACACCAACGATGCCGGCATTGTTGACGAGGCCATCGAGGTGGCCGAAATGCGCGTCGATCGTGGCAAAGATGGATTTGATGTCCTCGGGCTTGCCGACATCGCCGGGGATTGCGATCGCCTCGCCCCCGGCCTCGCGGATCGTCGCCACCACAGCCTCGGCCGCCTCCTTGTTGGACGCGTAGTTGACCGCCACCGCCCAGCCATGCTGAGCAGCGGCCACTGAAACAGCCGCGCCAATGCCGCGGCTGCCGCCGGTTACGAGAAGAACGGGTGCACTCTCGCTCATTGATAGCATCCTTTCAGGCTGAGGACGTCCCAGGGCGCAACGGTTGCCTTGCCCTCGCCCCAAAGAGAAGACTTCTGGATCGAGGGTCCGAGCGCCGGCAGGAAAAGCCGTTCCGCCGCACTCTCGCCCTCGGTCGGAAGCGCGCTGATATGGCCCTTCAGGTCCGAGGCATAGACCATGCCCTGCCAGACGGTGCAGGCCCTTAGATCGGCCCCGGTCACATCACCTTCCGGGCACCCGAACATGATCCTGCCATCGGCGCGCTTTTGATCGTCGGTGCGCATGACAACGCCATCAGCCACGACATTGGTGTTGCGCACGGCAAGCTTGAACTTATTGCTGACGGATGATTCCGACCCCATGGGCTCGAAGCGCAGCTCATAGGCGTCATCCATATCGCCGTAGACGGCCTTTTCCTGCACGCATTCGCCCGCGAGAGCCAGTGCCGGATTAACAGCAAAGGCCATCATCGCCCAGCGCACCGGAGCCAGCCGCGTCATCATGCAGTTAGTCAACATCGTCATTCCCCTCCCGGTTCGCGCCGGCCATCGGCGTTCTCTGTCACGCCGAAGTCGGTGAACAGAACCAGCGGCCGCCCGCCGGCATCGAGGCCCCAGAAGACCGGATAGAAGCCATCGCCCCAGCCGCTCCAGAAGATGGCGACATTACCACGCTCGCCGGCCACCGGCCGGTGCATGGCATATTTGTCCTTGTTCGCCTTGAGCTCGGGCGCCAGGACATCGTCATAGTAGTTGATATCCGAGGACGACTTCTCGGCCCGGACCTGCTTTTCCCGCTCCTGAATGAGAGCATAGGTATCGGCATCCATATAGCAGCCGAGGCCAGCATCCACCGGATAGCCGAAGAACTCCTCACCCTTCAACGCATTGATATCCTGGCCCGGAATGAGCGCCAGCTCCCAGCGCACCGGCTTGCCCTCGGCAAACCGAATGCTGCCGGCGGCGATGCGGCCGAAGGCTTCATAGAGCGTCACTGGATAATCGCCCGGAGGCACGGTCCTGACCAGCGCCGGACGGCCCGGTCCGACCAGCGGATCGCTGGCAACGATGCGGCCGGACGTCAGTTCGACATTGCCGATGCGAAGGACGGTGATCGATCGTGCAGCAAGACCGGCGTCGCTGAGCGACGCCAGATCGAGGTTGCTGCTAAGCTTGGAAACGTCGAACTCATCCGCGCCGGCGGATGATGGCACCCATGCGGCGACGGCGCACAACAATCCGCGCAGCGTCCGCATGGGCCATGTCGACATGATCCAACGCTCCCTTAGAGATCGAGAACCAGGCGTTCCGGATCTTCCAGGCTTTCCTTGACGCGCACGAGGAAGGTCACGGCTTCCTTGCCGTCGACCATGCGGTGATCGTAGGAGAGCGCCAGATACATCATCGGACGGATGACAACCTGACCGCCGATGGCGACCGGACGCTCCTGGATCTTGTGCATGCCGAGAATGCCCGACTGCGGCGCGTTCAGGATCGGCGAGGACATCAGCGAACCATAGACGCCGCCGTTGGTGATGGTGAAGGTGCCGCCCTGCATGTCAGCCATCGACAGCGTGCCGTCACGGGCAGCTTTTGCCAGACGGCCAAGCTCCTTCTCGACCTCGGCGATCGACATCTGGTCGGCATCGCGAATGACAGGAACGACGAGGCCCTTGTCGGTACCGACAGCCATGCCGACGTGGCAGTAGTTCTTGTAGATGATGTCGGTGCCGTCGATCTCGGCGTTGACGGCCGGCAGTTCTTTCAGGGCGTGCGTGACGGCCTTGGTGAAGAAGCCCATGAAGCCGAGCTTCACGCCATGCTTCTTCTCGAAGATGTCCTTGTACTTGTTGCGCAGGTCCATGACCGCCTTCATGTCCACCTCATTGTAGGTGGTGAGCATGGCGGCGGTGTTCTGCGCATCCTTGAGGCGGCGGGCGATCGTCTGGCGCAGGCGGGTCATCTTGACGCGCTCTTCGCGGCTGACGTCCTCGACGGCGGTCGGCGCGCGCGCGGCGACCGGAGCAGCCGGCGCGGCGGCAGGCGCCGAGGAAGCCTTGGCGATGGCGGCGATGGCATCGCCCTTCAGGACCTGACCGCGCTTGCCGCTGCCATCGACCTGATCGGCGGAGATATTGTTCTCGGCGAGCAGCTTGGCGGCGGCCGGAGCCGGCGGCATGGCGGAAGCCGAAGCGGAAACGGTTGCTGCAGCAACCGGCGCGGCAGCGGCAGGAGCAGCCGGAGCGGCAGCCTGAGCCGGAGCGGCGGCGGCACCGTTGCCGGCACTGATCTGGCCGAGCAGCGCGCCGAGGCCTACGGTCTCCCCGGCCTGGGCAACGATTTCGGACAGCGTGCCAGCCGCAGGTGCTGGAACTTCGATCGTCACCTTGTCGGTTTCAAGCTCGAGAATCGGCTCATCGGCCTTGATGGCATCGCCGACCTTCTTGAACCAGGTGCCGACGGTCGCCTCGCTGACGGACTCGCCGAGGGTAGGAACGCGGATTTCAGTGGCCATTGTTCAGATCCTGATTTTTCGTCGTTATACGTTAAGTAGATGATCCGGCAGCAGATGGCCGGAGAATGATCGATGGCATCGGCGAGATTTCGGTGCGGAAGCCGAGTCCTGCAAGAAGGACGGGATCAGCATCGCAGAGCGCCTTAGCGGTGTCGGCATCTTCTGTCTCGATGATCGCCATGCCAAAGGCACCGGCGGCAGCGAAGACCGGGCCGACGACAATGGCCACCCCGGTTTGCGCATGCCCGTGCCAATAGGCGGCATGTTGCTGCATGGCCGCCATCTCCTCCCCAGTGGCGTCATGTGGAAAGCTGGGACGCGGCGGCACGAGTTTCATATGAAAATAAGCCATCGTCCCACCTCCCTATCCTCTTTGCTCGATGACCTTGTCAGAAAACCGCTTCGCACTTTTCTGGATCATGCTTCAACCGCCAAGCGCATCCTCAAGGAACGCCGCAAGCTGCGTCAGATGCTTGGACATCAGGCCCGTCGCCGGAGAGGCGGCGGCCGGACGGCCGGTGTAGCGAACGCGCTGGTACTTGGCATCGATATGGGCGAGCACCCATTCCAGATAGGGATCGATGAAGGACCACGCGCCCATGTTCTTCGGCTCTTCCTGGCACCAGACCATCTCCGCATTGCGGAAGCGGCTGAGCTCATTGATGAGCGCCTTGGCCGGGAACGGGTAGAGCTGTTCGATGCGCAGCAGGTAGATATCGTCGATGCCGCGCTTCTCACGCTCTTCCAGAAGATCGTAATAGACCTTGCCTGAGCAGATGACGACGCGACGGATCTTGTTGTCCTTCTGCAGTTTGATCGGGCCGTCCTTGATCACTTCCGCATCGTCCCAGAGCAGACGGTGGAAGGAGGTTTCCCCCGCCATTTCCGCCAGGCTCGACACGGCGCGCTTATGGCGCAGCAACGACTTCGGCGTCATCAGGATCAGCGGCTTGCGGAAGTCACGCTTCAACTGACGGCGCAGGATATGGAAGTAGTTTGCCGGCGTTGTGACGTTGGCGACCTGCATGTTGTCTTCAGCGCATAGCTGCAGATAGCGCTCGAGGCGGGCCGACGAATGTTCCGGACCCTGACCCTCATAGCCATGCGGCAGCAGGCAGACGAGGCCGGACATGCGCAGCCATTTGCGTTCGCCCGACGAGATGAACTGGTCGAAAACGACCTGCGCGCCGTTGGCGAAGTCGCCAAACTGGGCTTCCCAGAGCGTCAATGCGTTCGGGCGGGCCAGCGAATAGCCGTATTCGAAACCGAGAACAGCCTCTTCCGAAAGCATCGAGTTGATGACTTCATAGCGGGCCTGGGTCGGCGACAGATTGGCGAGCGGGATGTAGCGCTCTTCGGTTTCCTGATCGTAGAGAACCGAGTGACGCTGCGAAAATGTGCCGCGTTCGCAATCCTGGCCGGACAGACGGATCTTGTGGCCCTCGACAACAAGCGAGCCGAAAGCGAGCGCTTCCGCCATCGCCCAATCGATGCCTTCGCCTGTTTGCACCATGTTGGCGCGGTTTTCCATGAAGCGTTGAATGGTGCGGTGCGCGTGGAAGCCGGCCGGAATTTCCGACAGCTTGCGGCCGATCTCCTTCAGCGTCTTCATCGGCACGGCGGTCTTGCCGCGGCGCTGCTCGTCGGCATTGTCAGCCGCATGCAGGCCCGACCATTCACCGTCCAGCCAGTCGGCCTTGTTCGGCTTGTAGTGCTGGCCGGCCTCGAACTCCTGCTCGAGATGGGCGCGCCAATCAGCCTTCATCTTTTCGACTTCGCCCTCGGTCAGCACACCTTCGGCGACCAGCCGCTCGGAATAGAGCTGCAGAACCGTCTTGTGGGCGCGGATGACCTTGTACATCTTCGGCTGCGTGAAGGACGGCTCATCGCCTTCGTTGTGGCCGTAGCGGCGGTAGCAGAACAGGTCGAGGACGACAGGCTTATGGAACTTCATGCGGAATTCGGTGGCGATCTTGGCCGCATAGACAACGGCTTCCGGATCGTCGCCGTTGACATGGAAGATCGGCGCTTCGATCATCTTTGCGACGTCGGACGGATAGGGCGACGAGCGCGAGAAGGCCGGATTGGTGGTGAAACCGATCTGGTTGTTGATGATGACGTGCATCGTGCCGGCAACGCGATGACCGCGCAGGCCGGACAGGCCGAGAATTTCGGCAACCACGCCCTGGCCGGCGAAAGCCGCGTCACCGTGGATCAGCAGCGGCACGACCTTGGCGCGTTCGGACAGCGGAATGATGTCGCCATCCCATTGGGTGGCGCCCATATCCTGCTTGGCGCGGGCCTTGCCCATGACGACCGGATTGACGATTTCCAGATGCGACGGATTGGCCGTCAGCGAAACGTGCACCTTGGCGCCATCGAAATCGCGGTCGGAGGACGCGCCCAGATGGTACTTGACGTCACCAGAGCCTTCGACTTCATCCGGCGCGTAGGAGCCGCCCTTGAACTCGTGGAAAATCGCCCGGTGCGGTTTGCCCATGACCTGAGAAAGCACGTTCAGGCGGCCGCGATGGGCCATGCCGAACAGAGCCTCCCTGAGGCCGAGCTGACTGCCGCTCTTCAGGATCTGCTCCAGCGCCGGGATCAGCGATTCGCCGCCGTCGAGGCCGAAGCGCTTCGTGCCCTTGAACTTGACGTCGAGAAACTGCTCGTAGCCTTCGGCTTCGATCACCTTCTGCAGGATCGCCTTCTTGCGCTCGGGATTGAAAGCAATACCCTTATCGACACCCTCGATGCGCTCCTGGATCCAGGCCTTCTCTTCCGGATTGGAGATGTGCATGAATTCGACGCCAAGCGTCGAGCAGTAGGTGCGCTCGAGGATCTCGATCATCTCGCGAATGGTCGCATATTCGAGGCCAAGCACGTTATCGATGAAGATCTTGCGATCGAGGTCGGCCTCGGTAAAGCCGTAGGCTTCCGGCGACAGCTCCTTGTAGTCCTCGACCGCAGCGGCGATGCCGAGCGGATCGAGCTTTGCATGCAGGTGACCGCGCATGCGGTAGGCGCGGATCATCATGATGGCACGGACGGAATCGCGCGTCGCCTGCAGGACGTCGGCGGTATCGGCCGGCGCGCCGGCGGTTTCCGCCTTGGCCTTGATCTTGGTCTCGATAACCTTCTCGACAATGCCCCAATCGCCGTCGAGCGCGGAAACCAGGTCGCCCTTTGCCGGGATCGGCCAGTTCTTGCGCTGCCAGGAGGCGCCCTTGGCCGCCCTCTTCACGTCGTCAGGACTGTCTTCCAGCGCCTTGAAGAATGACCGCCACTCGTCGGAAACCGACGATGCGTCGTCCTCGTAGCGCGCATAAAGCTGCTCGATATAGGCAGCATTCGCGCCATCCAGGAACGAGGTGATCTGAAATTGCTCGTTGGCTTCTTGCCTTGCCATGGTGATATGCGGACAGCCTCGTCCGCCTCCCGACTTGTTTGCATTGCCGGCTTATGGACATCCGGCGACCGTATTTCGTCCACGGCCCATTGGGCCGCACATCTGTTTCCAAAAATTGGAAGGCCGGACGGGATATGCGGCTGCCGCTCCCCGTCCGGGTCTTGCTATAGGTAAGATCAGCCCTTCAGGACTTCCACCAGCGTCTTGCCGAGACGCGCCGGCGACGGCGACACGCGGATGCCCGCCGCTTCCATCGCTGCGATCTTGTCTTCCGCTCCGCCCTTGCCGCCAGAGATCACGGCGCCAGCATGGCCCATGGTGCGGCCGGGAGGTGCCGTGCGGCCGGCGATGAAGCCGACCATCGGCTTCTTGCGGCCCTTCTTGGCTTCGTCCTTGAGGAACTGTGCCGCGTCTTCTTCCGCCGAACCGCCGATTTCGCCGATCATGATGATCGACTTGGTTTCGTCGTCGGCGAGGAACATTTCCAGGATGTCGATGAATTCGGTGCCCTTGACCGGATCGCCGCCGATGCCGACGGCCGTCGTCTGGCCGAGACCTTCATTGGTGGTCTGGAATACGGCTTCATAGGTCAGCGTACCCGAACGCGAGAGAACGCCGACCGAGCCCTTCTTGAAGATGGATCCCGGCATGATGCCGATCTTGCATTCGTTCGGGGTGAGCACGCCGGGGCAGTTCGGTCCGATCAGGCGCGACTTCGACTTGAGAAGGCGAGCCTTGACCTTGACCATGTCGGCGACCGGAATGCCTTCCGTGATGCAGACGATGAGCGGCACCTCGGCTTCGATCGCTTCGAGGATCGCGGCTGCGGCACCCGCCGGTGGCACGTAGATGACCGAAGCGTTGGCGCCGGTCGCTTCCTTGCCTTCGGCGACCGACTTGAAGATCGGCAGCTTTTCGCCGTCCTTGCCGGTCCAGGTTTCGCCACCCTTGGAGGGATGGATACCGCCGACCATCTTCGTGCCATGATAGGCAAGCGCCTGCTCGGTGTGGAAGGTGCCGGTCTTGCCGGTCAGGCCCTGAACCAGAACCTTGGTGTCTTTGTTGATGAGAATAGACATGCGAGGCCTTTGCTACGAGAGGTTGGAAGACGCGGAGGCGACGCGACGATAGACACCGCTGACGACCTCCTGCCATGTATCGCTGCCGGCGGGCGAGAAAGTGACGCCCATCCGGTAGCAGTCTTCATTTTCGAACTGGAATAGAGTGCGCTGCGCACCGCGCGGCGAGACTTTCGTCAGGACAAGCCTATCCTCGACCCACTCGCCGGAGGCCGGCGAGGCGGGCGCGAAGCCCAAGCTGTCGAACTGATAGAGCTTGTAAGCCTGATCCGCACCGTCGAAGCTGAGAATGTTCCGGGATTCGAAAGAGGTATCGCCGTCCCGCGTCTGCACGTAGCGCTGCTCGACGAAGAACCCGCCGAACAGACACTCGGCCGTGAGCCGCGCGGTTGCCGTGCCTTCCTTCGTCCAGGCCGAAGCCGCGACACGCTCTTCCCCTTCCCAGGTGCCGGCAAAGGCACCGAGGCGAAGATGAGCGGCCGTTGGAGCAAAGGAGGCAGCCATCCCGATCAGCCCTTGACTGCCTTGACGATCTTCTGGGCGGCATCGTCCAGGTCATCGGCGGAGATGACGTTGAGACCGGATTCGTTGATGATCTTCTTGCCGAGCTCGACATTGGTGCCTTCGAGGCGCACGACGAGCGGAACCTTCAGACCGACTTCCTTGACGGCTGCGAGCACGCCTTCGGCGATGACGTCGCACTTCATGATGCCGCCGAAGATGTTGACCAGAATGCCCTGGACGGCCGGATCGGCAGTGATGATCTTGAAGGCGGCCGTAACCTTTTCCTTGCTGGCGCCGCCGCCGACATCGAGGAAGTTCGCCGGCTCTGCGCCGTAGAGCTTGATGATGTCCATGGTCGCCATTGCGAGACCGGCGCCGTTGACCATGCAGCCGATGTTGCCATCGAGAGCGACATAGGCAAGGTCGTATTCGTGGGCCTGGATTTCCTTCTCGTCTTCTTCAGACGTGTCGCGCAGCGCGCGGATGTCTTCATGACGGAAGAGTGCGTTGCCATCGAAGGAGACCTTGGCGTCGAGGACGCGCAGGCGGCCGTTGGTCATGACGATCAGCGGGTTGACTTCCAGCAGCGCCATGTCCTTTTCGACGAAGGCCTTGTAGAGGATCGGGAACAGCTTGGCACCGTCCTCGCGGGCAACCCCTTCGAGCTTCAGCGCGTCGGAAATGGCAGCCGAATTGTCAGCTGTGACGCCCGTCGACGGATCGATGGCAACGGTGATGATCTTTTCCGGTGTATCGTGCGCGACGGTCTCGATGTCCATGCCGCCTTCGGTCGATACGACGAAAGCGACCTGACCGACCGAGCGGTCAACCAGGATCGAGAGATAGAGTTCGCGATCGATATCGGCGCCGTCTTCGATGTAGAGACGGTTGACCTGCTTGCCGGCCGGGCCGGTCTGCTTGGTTACCAGCGTGTGGCCGAGCATTTCCTTGGAATTGGCAACGACGTCCTCGACAGACTTGGCAAGGCGAACGCCGCCCTTGGCGTCCGGGCCGAGTTCCTTGAACTTGCCCTTGCCGCGGCCGCCGGCATGGATCTGGCTCTTGACGACGTAAAGCGGGCCTGGAAGCTGCTTGGCGGCAGCGGCGGCTTCGTCGGCGGAGAAGATTGCAACGCCGTCCGCGACGGGTGCGCCATAGCTCTTCAGCAGAGCCTTGGCCTGATATTCATGAATGTTCATGGACTTATCCCTGTTATAGCGCGGAAATTACTTCAGCGACGGCGCGATGGCGATGCAGGCTTCGCAAAGGCCGGCGACGGACGCGACCGACTTGTCGAAGGCTTCCTTCTCGGCCTTGTTCAGGTCGATCTCGATGATACGCTCGACGCCGCCGGCGCCGATGACGGTGGGAACGCCGACATACATGTCCTTGACGCCATACTGACCATTGAGATGGGCAGCGCTGGGCAGGACGCGCTTCTTGTCCTTGAGATAGGATTCGGCCATTGCGATGGCGGAGGCGGCCGGAGCGTAATAGGCCGAGCCGGTCTTCAGCAGACCGACAATCTCGGCGCCGCCGTCACGGGTGCGCTGGATGATTTCTTCCAGGCGCTCAGCGGTGAGCCAGCCCATGGTGACGAGGTCCGTCAGCGGAATGCCGGCAACGGTGGAGTAGCGGGCAAGCGGAACCATCGAATCGCCATGGCCGCCGAGAACGAAAGCGGTGACGTCTTCGACCGATACGTTGAATTCCTTGGCGAGGAAAAGGCGGAAGCGCGACGAGTCGAGCACGCCGGCCATGCCGACGACCTTGTTGGCCGGCAGGCCCGAGAACTTCTGCAGCGCCCAGACCATGGCGTCAAGCGGATTGGTGATGCAGATCACGAAGGCGTTCGGGGCATACTTCTTGATGCCGGCGCCGACCTGCTCCATGACCTTGAGGTTGATGCCGAGAAGATCGTCGCGGCTCATGCCCGGCTTGCGGGCGACACCGGCGGTGACGATGCAGACGTCAGCACCTTCGATCGCGGAGTAGTCGCTGGCGCCGGTCAGGTTGGCGTCGAAGCCTTCGACCGGCGAAGACTGGGCGATGTCGAGACCCTTACCCTGGGGAATGCCGTCCGCGATGTCGAACAGGACGATGTCGCCCAGTTCCTTCAAGCCGGCGAGATGCGCCAGCGTGCCACCAATCATGCCAGAACCAATAAGTGCGATCTTGTTGCGCGCCATTTCGGTGTATCCTTTGCGATCAAAATCCGTGGCGGGACGCCGAGCGAGGCATCCACAATAGCCGCCAATCGCATAGACCCAAAGGTGCAAATTGGCAATTGATTATTTTGAGAGCAGCAATTTCAATCGGTTAGATCGTAAAATTCTTACGTAAACGTAAGTCACTCTGTCACCGAATTGTTACTCGGCCGCGCGTTTTGCCCGAGTCTGCGCCAGATAGTCTGCGCTGCGCATCTCGAAAAGCCGGGATGTCGTGCGGTCGAATTCGAAGCCTTCGGTCCCGCGCCTTTCCACCAGAAGATCCTCCGGCATCGCAGCCGCGGAAACATAAAGCCGGATGGCATGATCGTAGAGCGTATCGATCAGAATGATAAAACGTTTCGTCTGATTGCGCTTTTCCGGCCCGAGCTTCGGCACGCGATCGAGGAAGATCGTGTCGAAGCGCTCCGCTATGGCGAGGAAATCTGCGGGGCCGAGCGGCACCTCGCAAAGATCGGCGAAGGAGAAGCGCGCCATGCGATCGACTGCCAGCGGCACATGGATGGAGCGCCCCTTCCTGGGGATCTCCGTCGGCTGCGCCTTGCGTCCATGCAGCGCCTGCATCCAGGATGCATCCATCGCCATATCGGTGCGGTCATCGATCGGGGTCAGATAAACAGGCTGGCTGTTCAGCTTCTCCATGCGGTAGTCGGTCGGCGAATCCAGTGTCACGACATCGACATGGCGCTTCAAGAGATCGATGAAGGGCAGAAACAGGCCACGATTGAGCCCATCGCGATAGAGATTGTCCGGTTCGACGTTCGATGTGGCGATCAGCACGCATCCGAGCGAGAACAGCTCGGAAAACAGCCGCGACAGGATCATCGCATCGGCGATGTCGGTGACGGTGAATTCATCGAAGCAGAGCAGTTCGGCCTCGGCGTAGAGATCTGCGGCAACCGGCGGAATGGGGTCTGCCTGCTTGGTCTCGCCGTTCTTGAACTTCAGCCGCTGCGCCGCGATGCGATTGTGCACATCGGTCATGAACTCGAAAAAATGCGCGCGGCGCTTCTTCTGGCAGGGCGCCATGGCGAAGAACATATCCATCAACATCGTCTTGCCGCGCCCGACGCTGCCGTGGATATAGAGCCCCTTGACGGTCTCGACCGACTTCTTGCGCGTGGCAAACATCCAGCCGAGCGCGCTCGACTTGCTGGCGGGCCGCTTCCGCTTCAGATCGGCAAGCACCCGATCCAGCAGTTTCGCCACATTCATCTGCGCCGAATCCACCTGAAGCGATCCGGAGACCGTCAGCGCCTTCAGCTGCTCGCAGACGCTGTGGGAATAGTCGGGCATGGGCTGCATGGGGAAATACCCGCCTGTGCAAAAGGGAACACGCCCGAGGCGCGGCCCTATCGGAGAAGCTTATCGGCTGAGGCTGAGAGGCTGACCGGAAGCGGTCGAGCCATCAAAGCGCGCGTCGGCCGTCTTGTAGAGCGTTCCGATCGTGCTGCCATCGCGGTTCTTCAAGAGAACCTGCTTGCCGGAGACTTCCCAGGATCCCATTGCGGTGAGCTCGCCCGAGCAGCCACGCGTGCCGCCACGCGAGCCGCTGCCGAGGTTGGTGAGCGTCAGGAACATGTCGCAGCTCGATCCGCCGTTGCTGACCTTCCAGCTGCCGACCATCGATTCCTTGGTGACGTCCATGGCGGAAGCAGCCATCGCCTGCTGTTGCTGCGGGTTGCCACCGCTCGGCGCGTTCGTCGGCGCTGCTGGAAACTGCGAACCATTGGCGCCGTTCACAGGGGGAAGCTGACTTGACTGAACGGAGGGGACAGGCTGTGCCTGCAATGGCGGGGCCGAATAATTGTCGTTGTATGCTGTGCGCTGGCAACCGGCAAGCGACAGACCTATCGCAGCAGCCGTCACTGCATATCTGAACTGCATCATCACACTCCTAATTAATTGTCCACCGCTGACATTTGCAAAGTAATGCTCAATGACGTGGGAATTATCGTATTTCACTTTGGTTAATCAAGTCGATACCGCCACAAATTGCCGTCGGCCATAGCTGGACAAGAATCGGGTGGTTTCAAGGCCTAACCCGGCGAACCTCTTCCAGATAGAAGCGATCGGCAAATTCCTGCATGCTTTTGTCGCGCGCTCGATCTTCGCGGAACCTGCCTGAGAAGTCAGAATAGCGTGCGAGCGAGGCCGTCAGAAATTGCGTGAGGGGCAGTGGCGGGACGCCCTCTCCCATTTCGCGCGTCTCTTTCTTGACCGCCACCAATTGCAGAATTGTTGCCCGAATATCCTTGGCTATGTCGATGTCTGCGAGACATTCGAGCATGTTCATTGGCGGCAATTTGGCAAAATCCGTCTGACACATCCATTCGAGCGCTATCGCCGGACGAATGGAATAGAGCAGCTTCTTCAAGCGAACAGGCTCGGCTCCATCGTCTGGCTGATGCCGCTTCATTAAGCCGACATAGTGCTGAGCGACCTTCTCCGGCACCATGATCGCATCCAGCAGCGCGCCGAGGCGATCTCGAAAGCCGGGCTCTTCCTCATAGACGATCGGTGATTTCAGCCATTCGACAAGAACGGCATTGCCCTTCAGTGCCAAAAGCAGCGCCTTGCGCAGATCCCACCCACCGGTATCGATATCGTCAACGATGGGAAACTCGATGACGTCCCGATGCGGGAACAAAGTCAGATGATCCCGCTCCTGCCTGATATAGATGAAGCGGCAATCATAATCGCTATCGGGCGAGGGAAAGCCCCAGGCGCGGCTGCCGCTTTCGATGGCAAGACCGATGCGAATGCCCTCGGCCTTGACCGAAGCAAGCCGCAACCGAATTTCGGCCACGGCCTCTGGCGCAAAGCCTTCTATCGTCATGCGAACATAATCCTCATCGCCGCCGAATTGGCGAATGATGGTCGACGGTCAAACCCGCCGTTCGACCATCATCTTCTTGATTTCGGCGATTGCCTTGGCCGGGTTCAGACCCTTCGGGCAAGTCTGGGCGCAGTTCATGATCGTATGGCAGCGATAGAGGCGGAATGGATCTTCGAGATTGTCGAGACGTTCGCCCTTGGCCTCGTCTCTGGAGTCGATCAGCCAGCGATAGGCCTGCAGCAGGACGGCAGGACCGAGATAGCGGTCGCCGTTCCACCAATAGCTCGGACAGGAGGTCGAGCAGCAGGCGCACAGGATGCATTCGTAAAGGCCGTCGAGTTTCAGGCGGTCTTCGTGGCTCTGCTTCCATTCCTTGGCCGGCGGGGGCGATACCGTCTTCAGCCAGGGTTCGATCGAACGATGCTGGGCATAGAAATTCGTCAGATCCGGCACGAGATCCTTCACGACGGGCAGATGCGGCAGCGGATAGATCTTCACGGTACCCTTGATCTCGTCCAGACCCTTGGTGCAGGCGAGCGTGTTGGTGCCGTCGATATTCATCGCGCAGGAGCCGCAGATGCCCTCGCGACAGGAGCGGCGCAGCGTCAGCGTCGGGTCGATCTTGTTCTTGATGTAGAGCAGACCGTCGAGCACCATCGGGCCGCAATCGTCGATATCGATGTAATAGGTATCGATGCTCGGATTCTGGCCGTCGTCCGGGCTCCAGCGATAAACGCGGAATTCGCGCGTATTCGTGGCGCCGACCGGCTTCGGCCAGACCTTGCCTTCGCGCATCTGAGAGTTCTTGGGGAGAGCGAGTTCAACCATGGTCAGTTCCTCTCAGATCAGTACACGCGTGCCTTGGGCTCGATCTTGTGCGGATCGATGCCTTCGGCGATCAGGTCAGTATGGACGGGACGATAGTCGAGCTTCACATCGCCGGCCTCGTTGACCCAGGCAAGCGTATGCTTGCGCCAGTTCTCGTCGTCACGGCCGCCGAACTTGCCCTCGGTGTAGTCCTCGCGAGCATGCGAGCCGCGGCTTTCCTTGCGTGCCTCGGCGCCGTAGATCGTCGTGATGGCATTGGACATCAGATTGTGCAGTTCCAGCGTCTCGACGAGATCGGAATTCCAGATCAGCGAACGGTCCGTGACCTTGATGTCGGACAGTTCCTTCCAGATCTCCGAAATACGGCGGCAGCCGGATTCCAGCGATTCCTGCGTGCGGAACACCGCGGCGTCTTCCTGCATGGCGCGCTGCATCCTCTCGCGCAGGGCCGCCGTCGGCGTGCTGCCGCTGGCGTGACGCAGACTGTCGAAGCGTTCCATGATCTTGTCGCAGGCGGCAACGTTAACAGGCGGAACCGGGCCGACGCGGTCGATGACCTGACCGGCGCGGATGGCTGCGGCACGGCCGAAGACCACAAGGTCGATCAGCGAGTTGGAGCCGAGACGGTTGGCGCCGTGCACCGAGGCGCAACCGGCCTCACCGACGGCCATCAGGCCCGGCAGAATGCGCTCGGGATTGTTGCTGTCGGCATTCAGCACTTCGCCCCAATAATTGGTGGGAATGCCGCCCATGTTGTAGTGGACGGTCGGCAGCACCGGGATCGGCTCGCGGGTCACATCGACGCCAGCGAAAATGCGCGCGCTCTCGGAAATGCCAGGCAGGCGTTCGTGCAGCACGGCCGGATCGAGATGGTCGAGATGCAGGAAGATATGGTCCTTGTTCTTGCCGACGCCGCGACCCTCGCGGATTTCCAGCGTCATGCAGCGTGAAACCACGTCGCGCGAGGCAAGGTCCTTTGCCGAAGGAGCATAGCGTTCCATGAAGCGCTCGCCCTCGGAATTGACGAGATAGCCGCCTTCACCGCGCGCGCCTTCGGTGATCAGACATCCCGAGCCGTAGATGCCGGTCGGGTGGAACTGCACGAATTCCATGTCCTGCAGCGGCAGACCGGCGCGGGCCACCATGCCGCCGCCATCGCCGGTGCAGGTATGGGCAGACGTTGCCGAGAAATAGGCGCGGCCGTAGCCGCCGGTCGCCAGCACCACCATCTTGGCGGCGAAGCGATGGATCGTGCCATCGTCGAGGCACCAAGCGACGACGCCGGTGCAGCGGCTGCCATCGTCCGACATGATGAGGTCGAGCGCGAAATATTCGATAAAGAATTCGGCGTTGTTGCGCAGCGACTGGCCGTAGAGCGTATGCAGGATGGCGTGGCCGGTGCGGTCGGCGGCAGCGCAGGTGCGCTGCACCGGCGGTCCATCGCCGAAATTCTGCATGTGGCCGCCGAACGGGCGCTGATAGATCTTGCCTTCCTCATTGCGCGAGAAGGGCACGCCGTAATGCTCGAGCTCGTACACGGCCTTCGGCGCTTCCATGACCATATATTGCATGGCGTCGACGTCGCCGAGCCAGTCCGAACCCTTGACGGTATCGTAGAGGTGCCACTGCCAGCTGTCCGGCGTCATGTTCTGCAGCGAGGCAGCGATGCCGCCCTGGGCTGCGACCGTATGCGAGCGGGTCGGGAAGACCTTGGTGATGCAGGCGGTGCGGAAGCCCTGCTCGGCCATGCCGAGCGTAGCGCGCAGGCCGGCACCGCCGGCGCCGACGACGATCACGTCATAGGAGTGATCGACATATTTGTAGGCTTTGCCATTCTGAGCGGGTGAGGTCGGTGCCATGATACAATTATCCTACGAACGCGATCTTCAGAATGGCGAAAAGACAGAGTCCCGCCACGAAAATCGCGAAGAATGTGTTGAGCATGAGAAGGACGATCTTGCCGAATTCGCCGTGGACATAATCCTCGATGATGACCTGCATGCCGAGCTTCATGTGAATGACGCCGGAGATCACCATGAGCCCCATGATGACGGCGACGAGCGGGTTCGACAGCGCATGCACGACTTCCGCGTAAGGCGCGCCGGCATAGATCAGCAGGAAAATGACGAAGAAAATGAAGAGCGGAACGTTGGCGACGGCGGTCAGGCGCTGACGCCAGAAATGATCTGTGCCTTCCTTGGCGGAACCGAGACCGCGGACTTTACCCAAAGGGGTGCGCATATCCATGAGAAATATCCTCTAAAGCATGATCCCGAAAATCATCGAGCGGTTTTCGGAAACGATCACACCAATCAACCCAGCCTGATGACGATGCCGATGATCCAGACCAGCACGGTCAAACAGATCGACGCGATAAGCGTGACCTTGGCCATCCTGGTCGAGACGGCAGGATCGAAACCGTAACCGAGATCCCAGACGAAATGGCGCAGGCCGCCGATCATGTGATGCAGCAGCGCCCATGTATAGCCGAACAGGATGATCCGGCCGATGATCGTGCCCAGGATCCAGTTGACCAGATCGAAATAGCCCTGGCCGGTCGCCGCGGCGATCAGCCACCAGGCAACCAGCACCGTGCCGAAGTAGAGCGCGCCGCCGGTGATGCGGTGAACGATCGACATGACCATGGTGGGAATGGGTTTGTAGATTTGCAGATGCGGCGACAGGGGCCGGTTTTGTGTGACGTTCGCCATCAGAACCTCGCGGCGTTACGATACGCTTAAAACCCGGATATCCGGGACAACGCGCGCGCAGAGACATGCTGTGTGCGTTGCATCATTGCGACCATTAATCACCCGGACGCCTATCGACAAGCACAATTGATGCCTGCACCGAATTTAATCGATTGGGATCGCTTTGCACTTTAGCGAGTATGCAAGGACGCGCTCCCCATTCGACCTCATTTACCATTTCCTCAACCCTGACGTGGACTTCGCGCCGGTCTTGGGGCAATCTGCCGTTAAGATTTCATTAACCGACCCAAACGGGGGCGAATCATGAGCTTGCATCTTTTCAGGGCATCAGCGCTCGTTTTGGCGGCAACAGCCGCATTTTCGTCAAGCGCGGTGCTGGCAGGCGATTACCGTCACTGGCATCACCGCGACCATTCGGGCCTCGTGCGCCTGAACCAGACATCGGCGCCGCAGGGTTTCGGGCAGCGGCAGCCGGCCAGAATCATTCTCATGGAACCACGCGAAGCCGCAGACACCGGCACCTATGCCGGTACGGCCGATGTCTATCAGGCGAATGGTGGCACCTATGTCGTCGGCTATGGCGGCTACAACCCCTATGCCCGCCCTGCCGCGATGCAGCCAAGGCCGCGCGCCAAGGTCATCAACGTACGTTATGCCGACAATCCCTGCTCGTACGAAGCCGGCGTCTGCGTGATCAGGCCCTGACGGTCTTCAGCCGGCAAGAAACCGCCAGACAGTAGTCTTCTTGATCTCGCTGTCCTCCAGCGCCCGCGTTACCGGCACCTGATAGGTCGCCTGCTCTTCCAGGCGATCCTTGGGAAGATAGGCCCTGCCGGGATCACCGACCAAAACCAGCTTCCCCTCACCTGCCAATTGCCGCAGCCAGGGAACCAGGCTCCCGGCAAAATCGTGATCGTAAAAGACGTCACCAGCAAGTATGACGTCGGCATCCACCGCACGGCCGATGATATTATCGCCGGCGAAGTCGAGATCGACACTGTTTTCGACCGCATTCAGTCGTAACGCGGTACCGGCCCATGGATCGATATCGACCGCCAGCACATGGCGGGCGCCGGCGCGCTTCGCCGCGATCGCCACAAGCCCGGAGCCGCTGGCGAAATCCAGCACCGTCCGGCCGGCAACCATTTCAGGATGGTCGAGAATGTAGCGTGCCAATCCTTGCCCGCCCGCCCAGGCAAAGGCCCAGAAGGGCGGCGGCAGGCCGATCTCTTCCAACTCCTCTTCTGTCTTCAGCCAGAGTTCATGTGCTTCGCTTGCCAGATGCAGCCGGACCTCCGGCACATGCGGCGGCGCCATGAGGCTGGTATTGGCGCGGATGAAGCTTTCCGGATCGGTTTTCAACGATTCCTCGAACCGGGATCAGACGGGAGGATTGTCAAGTTCGCCCATGCGGCAAACTTCGAGCCATTCTTCGTCGGTTACCGGCTGGACCGAAAGCCGCATGGAGGTGACGAGCGCCATCTGCGACAGCTTCGGGTTGGCCTTGATGTCCTTCAAGGAAACAAACTTCGGCATGTCGCGGACGGCGCGGATATCGACACATTCCCAGCGCGGGTCGTCCTTGGCGGTCGAATCCGGATGCGCCAGCGCGCAAACCTCGACGATACCGACGATCTCCAACCCATCATTGGAATGGTAGAAGAAACCCTTGTCGCCGATCTGCATCGCCCGCATGTTGTTGCGGGCGAGATAGTTGCGCACGCCGGTCCATTCGGTCCCCTTTTCGCCAGCCGCCTTCTGCTGCTGCCACGACCAGGAAGACGGCTCGGATTTATAGAGCCAATGCGCCATGCCTCATGCCTCCGGATTGTTGAAGACCCAATTGAACGGCTTGATCTCGACGCTCTCGAACAGGCCGGCCTTCGTATAGGGATCGGCATCCGCGATCGCCTTGGCCGCTTCGATGGTCTCGGCGCTGACGACGACGAGGCTGCCATTCGGCTTGCCGTCGGCATCGAGGAAAGGCCCCGCTATCTTCAGCGTTCCTTCGGCATTCAGCTTGTTCAGATGCTCCACATGCGCCGGGCGCGTCTCCATGCGGACATTCAGATGACCGGGTTTATCCTTGCAGACAAAGGCGAACAGCATTGCTTGGGCTCCTTCAGATATCGAGAAAACTATTCCGTGGTGATAGGCCGCGTCATCAATTGGCCGATGGCGGTCGCTATGTCGAGCTTGCCGTCGATGATGGCCGAAACTGCTTCGGTAATCGGCATGTCGACGCCGATTTCGCCAGCCAACCGCGCGGCGATAGAGGCGGCATAAGCACCTTCAACCAGCGTGCCGTGCGTCGGATCGCCCGCTTCTCCGCGACCGAGCGCGATGCCGAATCTGAGATTGCGGGATTGATGGCTGGTGGCCGTCAGCACGAGGTCACCGAGACCGGAGAGCCCGCGCACCGTCTCCGCCTTGCCGCCCTTGGCCGCGACGAAGCGTGACATTTCGGCCAGGCCGCGGCTGATCAGGGCCGCACGCGCGGAATCGCCGATGCCACGGCCTTCGACGATGCCGCAGGCAATGGCCAGCACATTCTTCAAGGCGCCACCGAGCTGCACGCCGATGCGATCGTCCGATGCATAGAGACGGAAACTCGGACCGGAGATCGCCTGCGCAAGCCTTTCAGCAACGGCCATGTCGGCCGCCGCGATCGCCATGGCCGTCGGCAGGCCCTTGGCGATATCGGTGGCAAAGCCCGGTCCGGAGAGGACGGCGATGGCATGCTGCGGCAGTTCCCGCTCGAGCATGTCGGTCAAAAGATCACCCGAGACCTTGTCGATGCCCTTGGCGCAGGTGACGACGACAGCGTCCTTGGCAAGGTAAGGCCCATAGAGCTTGGCCGCATCGGCCTGCGTCTGCGACGGCATGGCGAAGAGCACGATGCCGGCATCGGAGATGGAATCAGGTTCGGCCGAAAACCGCAGCGAATCCGGAAGCAGGATCCCGGGCAATACGGCATCATGCATCCGGTCGGCTGCAAGATCTGCCATCAGCCCCGCCTTGCGCCCGACGAGCGTCACATCGCTGCGGCCGGTCAGTGCGATGACGGCCGCGAGCGCCGTGCCGAAGGCGCCTGCGCCGATGACTGCGATCCGTTCGTTGCCGCTCATGCCTTCGCTCCGCGTTTGCCATGACCCAGGAGAGTTTCCGCCTTCTGATCCAGCGGCCAGCGCGAACGCGGCTGCACATCGAGATCGTCAGGTGCTGCGCCCTTTGCCATGCGCTCCAGTCCGGCCCAGGCGATCATGACGGCATTATCCGTACACAGTCTCAATGGCGGCGCGATGAAGCGAAAGCCGTTGGTGTCGCAAAGCTCCTGCAGGGTGCGGCGCAGCTCGAGATTGGCGGCAACGCCGCCGGCGACCACGAGCGCCGGCGTTTCCGTCGTCTTCGGGAATTCCGCCTTGAAGCGTTGCAGGCCGCGGCCGATGCGATCCTTCAACGTGCGCGAGACCGCCTTCTGGAAAGAGGCGCAGATATCGGCAATGTCCTGCTCCGTGACCGGCGCGATGGCCGTTGCCGCCTGTCGTACCGCGGTCTTCAGGCCGGAAAAAGAAAAATCGAGGCGCGTTTCGCCGACGAGCGGCCGCGGGAAATCAAAGCGATCCGCATTACCGCTTTTGGCCGCCGCCTCAACGGCCGGGCCGCCGGGATAGGGAAGACCCAGGAGCTTGGCTGTCTTGTCGAAGGCTTCGCCCAGCGCATCGTCGATGGTCGTGCCCCAGCGCTCGTATTCGCCGACGCCGCGCACGAGGATAAGCTGCGTATGGCCGCCGGAAACGAGCAGCATCAGATAGGGAAAGGCAAGCCCATCGGTCAGCCTCGCCGTCAGGGCATGGCCTTCCAGATGGTTGATGGCATAGAGTGGCTTGCCTGTGGCGCGCGAGATCGCCTTGCCGGTCATCAGGCCGACAAGCAGCCCGCCGATAAGGCCTGGGCCTGATGTTGCGGCGATGGCATCGACGTCCAAGAGCGACACATTGGCGCGTTTCAATGCCTCGTCGATCAGCGTATCCAGCGCCTCGACATGCGCACGCGCAGCAATTTCCGGCACGACGCCGCCATAAGCGCTATGCTCCTCCAACTGGCTGAGGACGACATCGGAGCAAATCGTGGACGTGCCGTCATCGCGGCGTTCGACAATGGCTGCAGCGGTTTCGTCGCAGCTTGTTTCGATGCCGAGAATACGAAAAATGGACGCCATGGAAGCTGTTCGTTGCCTTTTGGTCGATTGCGATGAAGCGGAAATATGGTTACGGGAACTGTCGGTAACAACGGATCAAAGCGGATGCAAACAAAACCTTTCCGGATCGGCACGCGCGGCAGCCCGCTGGCGCTCGCCCAGGCACATGAGGCACGCGACCGCCTGATGGCGGCGCACGGCCTTCCGGAGGAGATGTTCGAAATCGCCGTGCTCACAACCAAGGGCGACCGCATCACCGACCGCTCGCTGGCGGCGATCGGCGGCAAGGGCCTGTTCACGGAAGAGCTTGAAGAGAAGCTGGCCTCGGGCGAGCTCGACTTCGCCGTGCACTCGGCCAAGGATATGGCGACGAAACTTCCGGAAGGCCTGGCGCTATCAGCCTACCTGCCGCGCGAGGACATCCGCGATTCCGTCATCGGCCGCACGGCACCGAGATTGATCGAGCTGCCGCGCGGCGCGACCGTCGGTTCCGCGTCGCTGCGCCGCCAGGCGCTGATCCGCCGGCTGCGCCCCGATATCAACGTCATCACCTTTCGCGGCTCGGTCCAGACCCGGCTGCGCAAGCTGGAAGAGGGGCAGGCAGACGCAACGCTGCTCGCCGTTGCCGGCCTGAAGCGGCTCGGCAAGGTCGAAGTCATCACCGATATCCTCGATCCCGACGAATTTCCGCCGGCACCGGCACAGGGCGCGATCGCCATCGAAAGCCGCATTGGCGACGCCAGGATGAACGACCTGCTCGCCGCCATCAATGACGGCCCTACCTTCGATACCGTCTCCTGCGAGCGCGCATTTCTCGCCGCGCTTGACGGCTCTTGCCGCACGCCGATTGCCGGCTATGCAATTTGCGAGGGGGATCACCTGCGGTTCTTCGGCATGATCCTGACGCCTGATGGACAGCAGGTGCATACGACCACCATCGAGGGCAATCGCCGCGACGCCGAGGCGCTCGGCACCAATGCCGGCCAGGCTATACGCGCCGAGGCAGGCAGCACCTTCTTCGAAGACTGGATCTGACATCCGATGCGCGTTGTCGTCACCCGTCCCCAGCATTCGGGTGAACGCACCATCCGGCGACTGACGCAGATGGGTCACGAGGCGCTGCTGCTGCCGCTGGCAGAGCCGGTCCATCATGCCGACGAGGCCAGGCGCGCGCTCCTGGACACACAAGGCGCCATTGCCGTCACCAGCGCCGAAGCGATTCGGGTTCTGGCCGCATTGGGATCCGATCTCGGGCCTTATCTCGGCCGACCGCTCTTTGCGGTCGGCAAGGCAACCGCCAAAGAGGCGGCAAGCCTCGGCTTCACCAATGTCGTCATATCCGAAGGGGGCGGCACGGAACTTGCGGCCTTGATTTCCGACCACGCGGCAAGCCTTGCCAAGGCTCCCCTCCTCTATCTCGCGGGCCATCCCCGCGCCGCCGGCTTCGAGGCGAGATTGGCGGAGCTGCAACTGCCGTTCCACACGGTTGAATGCTACCGGATGCGGGATATCGCTCCGAAAGATGATATTCTTCGCCGGCTTTTTATCGATATCAGCGCCAATGCGGTGCTGCTTTATTCCCATCAGACGGCGCAGCGTTTTTTCGGCCTGTCTTTCGTGCAGGAAAATCCTGAGATCTTCGCCGAAACGCACTTCCTCTGCCTGAGCGAGGCCATCGCGGGAGCGATTCCCCCTCAGATGCGTTTACACGTCGATATCGCTGACATGCCGAATGAGGACCGACTTCTGGCGCTGCTCGACGCTGAGTAAGGCCGCAATTTTGATCTAAGGTCTTTCCATAATCGCCTTGCCTGTCTAACTTCGTTGCAGCGCATGAAAAGAGGACCTCATGGTACCGGGAAAACCGCCTAACCATTCGAAGCCCAATGACGAGCCGGTCACGATTGATCTGGAGGCCGAAAAAACTGCGCAGGACGCAGCCCCCGAGGATATGACGGAGCACGCCCACGGCGAGTTCGGCTCATCCTCCGCCAATGAAGTGGAAATGCCGCTGGAGGCGGACAAGGAGCCGCTGCGCGAGGAGCCTCGCGAGCCTACCCCTGATCCCGTCCCGGAAGAGCCGCAGGCCACCACGACGCGACAGGCCGAACCTCATGCCCCCTATGCAGAACATCAGCAGCGACGGGAAGGTTCAACCTCCGGCCTGATCGCCGCCGGCATCGTCGGCGGCCTGATTGCGCTCGTTTGCGCCGGCGCCGTTCAATATGCCGGCCTGTTGCCGGGCGGCGGCTCGCGCAAGGACAATTCCGCCGATATTGCCGCACTGAACGCTGAGATCGACGGGCTGAAGCAGAGCATCGCCAGCCTCGCCGCAGCGCCTGCCGCAAAGCCCGACGGCGCTCTTGCTGCCCGCATTTCAGCGCTCGAAACGGCTGCCGCCAACGGCACCTCGACCGGTGGATCGGCGGGAACGGCAAGCGCCGATGCTGATCAGAAGATTGCTTCCCTGAGTGCGGAAGTCGATCAGCTGAAGGCGGACCTCGGCAAGGCAACCCAAAGCCAGGCCAGCTCCGACGCCGAGGTCGGCAAGCGTCTCGACGACGCAGAGAAGAAACTCAATCAACCGAGCCAGGAAAGCGCGGTCGCCCGCGCCATTGCCGCCGCGGCACTGAAGGCGGCGATCGACCGGGGCGGCCCCTTCCAGCCCGAGCTCGACACCTTCGCCAACGTCGCCTCGGACGACCCTGCCGTTGCCGATCTCAAGACCTTCGCCCAGACCGGCGTTCCCTCCCGCGCCGACCTGATCCGTCGGGTCACGGATGTCGCGACCGCGATCGTCGCTACGACTGAGAGCAACGATCCGAATCAGAGCTGGAGCGACCGCCTGATCTCGAGCGCCAAGACCCTGGTGCAGGTCCGCCCCGTCGGCAACGTTCCCGGCGACAGCGTCGATGCGATCGCCGCGCGCTTCGAAGACAAGGTGAAGAATGGCGATCTGCCGGGTGCGGTGACCGAATGGAACAGCCTGCCCGATGCCGCCAAGTCGGCCTCCGCCGCCTTCAAGCAATCGCTGGAAGCCCGCATCCGCGTCGAGGATCTGGTGAGCGATGCGCTGTCGAAGGCAATCGCCAACACCGGGAAACAGAATTAAGGACGGAGCGCAGGAATGATCAGACTGCTTATCTTCGCCGTTTTCGTCCTGGCTCTCGGCTACGGCTTCTCTTGGCT
Organism: Rhizobium sp. SG741; assembly: GCF_012275435.1. Classification (NCBI taxonomy): domain Bacteria; kingdom Pseudomonadati; phylum Pseudomonadota; class Alphaproteobacteria; order Hyphomicrobiales; family Rhizobiaceae; genus Rhizobium; species Rhizobium sp. SG741. Next base: position 309,415 of record NZ_JAAZQP010000005.1, on the reverse strand, counting down.
CGCGGATCGCCCCGGCGATCTTTCGCTGGTCTGGGAAGGCCAGCTTTACCAGACCAGGCTGATCGTGGCCGCCGGCATCCTGATTGCGTTGATCGCCGCCGTCATGATTGTCTGGTGGTTCCTGCGTTTGATCTGGACCTCGCCACATTCCGTCACCCGCTATTTCCGCGCCCGTAAGCGCGACCGCGGCTATCAGGCGCTCTCCACCGGGTTGATCGCCGCCGGTGCCGGCAACGCCCTGCTCGCACGGAAGATGGCGGCGCGCACGCGCGGCCTCATCCGCGCCGATCAGGAACCCCTCATCAACCTGCTCGAGGCGCAGGCGGCTCTGATCGAAGGCAAGCACGACGAGGCGCGCCAGAAATTCGAGCTGATGGCCAACGATCCGGAAACGCGCGAGCTCGGGTTACGCGGCCTCTACCTCGAAGCCAAGCGCCTCGGCGCGCACGAAGCGGCGCGGCAATATGCGGAAAAAGCGGCCGATCAGGCTCCCTATCTGCCCTGGGCGGCACAGGCGACGCTGGAATATCGCAGCCAGGCCGGCCGCTGGGATGATGCCATCAAGCTTCTCGACCAGCAGAAGATCGCCCACGTCGTCGACAAGACCACCGCGAACCGCCAGCGGGCCGTGCTGCTGACGGCACGCGCCAACGACAGGTTGGAGAGCGATCCGGCCGGTGCCCGCGACGATGCGCTTGCGGCCGTGAAGCTGGTGGATGATTTCGTGCCGGCGGCGCTGATAGCGGCGAAAGCTCTCTTCCGCGAAGACAAGGTGCGCAAGGCCGCCTCCATGCTCGAGCAGGTCTGGAAAGCGCATCCGCACCCCGAGATCGGCAGGGCCTATGTGCGTGCCCGCAGCGGCGATTCCGTCATCGACCGGCTGAAACGGGCCGAACGGCTGGAGGCCATCCGCCCGAACAATGTCGAAGCGTTGCTGCTGACGGCAAAGGCGGCGCTGGATGCCGGGGATTTCAACAAGGCCCGCGCCAAGGCCGAAGCCGCCGCGAGGATCGATGCGCGCGAAGGCGCCTTCATGCTGCTGGCTGATATCGAGGAGGCCGAAACCGGCGATCAGGGCCGCGTGCGTCACTGGATGGCGCAGGCATTGCGCGCCCCGCGCGACCCGGCCTGGGTCGCCGATGGTTTCGTATCCGATAAGTGGCTGCCGCTATCGCCCGTGACGGGCCGCCTCGACGCCTTCGAATGGAAGGCCCCCTTCGGCCAGATCGAGGGACCTGTGGAAGAAGGTTCTGCCGTGTCCGTCGATGCAGCGTTGAAATCGCTGCCGCCGGTGCGCGAGGCAGCTTCCGCAACCGTGCCAGCGAAATCGACCTCACCGAAAGTTGCATCGCCGGCAGCCGATGCCTATGTCATGGAGTTGGAGCCGGCGGTGGCAAAACCCGCGCCCGACGCATCCGCCGCAGCGCCAGAGCCGGCTCAGCAGGAGCCGGAACCACGGCCCTTCTTCGGCGGTGCGCCGGACGACCCGGGTGTGAAAAATCTAAAACTTGAACCGGAACCCAAGACACGGCTCAAGTTATTCTAAAGCATGGTGCCCAAGAACCCTGCTCGACTTGTTTTAAGAATGGAATCGGATGTTTGAACGCTTTCAGGAATTCTTCCATAACCTGACCCAGGATCGCCCCAAATCCGGCTTTGCTCCCGATGATCCGCGCATAGCGGTGGCGGCGCTCTGCATCCAGGTCATGGAAGCGGACGGCAAGATCGAGAACAGCGAGAAGAAGCGGCTTCGCAAGCTGCTGAAGGAGCAATATGGCCTTGACGGCCGTCAGCTCGATCGGCTGATCGCCGCCGGCGAGGAGGCCGAAAGCGAGGCCGTCGACTACTATCGCTTCACCTCGGACTTGAAGCGCCATCTCGACAATGCCCAGCGGCTGGAGCTGCTCGGCATCCTCTGGGATATCGTCTATGCCGATGGCGAGCGCAGCGAGATGGAAGATCACGCGATCTGGCGCATCGCCGACCTCATGGGCATTTCCGATCGCGAACGCATCATGAAGCGCCAGGAGGCAGCAGCCCGCGCGCCCGGTTCCAAGATGGAGACAGGCAATGATGATTGAAGCGCCGGAGAGCGCTGGCCGCCCCATTTTGATCGTGCTCCATCAGGAGCACTCCAGTCCGGGCCGCGTCGGCCAGATGCTGCTGCAAAAGGGCTACGATCTCGATATCCGCCGCCCGGTTCTCGGCGAAGGCCTGCCCTCCACGCTTGCGGCCCATGCCGGCGCCGTCATCTTCGGCGGCCCGATGAGCGCCAACGACCCGGACGAGTTCGTCAAGGCCGAGATCGACTGGCTGAAAATCCCGCTCAAGGAAAATCGCCCCTATCTCGGCATCTGTCTCGGCGCGCAGATGCTCGCCCGTCATCTGGGCGCCAAGGTGAAGGCGCGCGACGACGGCAAGACCGAGATCGGCTGGTATGCGCTGAACCCGACGGAAAAGGGCCGGCTGCTGATGCGCTGGCCGCAGATGGTCTATCATTTCCATCGCGAGGGTTTCGAACTGCCGCGCGGCGCCGATCTGCTTGCCACGGCCGAGACCTATCCCAACCAGGCCTATCGCTACGGCGCCAACGCCTGGGGACTGCAGTTCCATGCCGAACTCACGCGCGCCATGATGCAGCGCTGGGTCGTGCATGGCGAGCACCGTTTCTGCATGCCGAACGCCCAGCAGGGACGCGAGCATCTGGAAGGCCGCATGATCTTCGACTCGGCGCTCAAGGCCTGGCTTTCCGAATTCCTCGACATGGTTTTCGAAGGCAAGCAGGCCATGGCTGCCTGAGGCGGCCAATAGTTTAGTCCGCGGCAAGAATTCGATTATGCCGCTCGACCGCCTGGCGCACCGATCCGGCATATCGCCTGAGCTTTTCATCGTCTGACACGAGAGTATCCCTAACGCATCTCGGGATCTCCAGCTGGACGCCGGCATTCCGGCTGCCGCGGTTGCATATGTTACCGGCCGCCGTTCCCGCCAGAGCCTCGCCTTTGGCCCTCGCAACGGCTGCAAAGCCATCCTCCCGCAACGCCTGAACGATCAGATCGCGAAGCGCGGTATCGAGGCCGCCAACCCAGCTTGTTTCCGGGTCGCCCCTGTCCGTTCGGCCGTGAATGGCGACGACGATCGGTGATTTTGACACCAGACCGAGAGCCATCGGCTCGTCGAAACGTTCGGAGGTGACGTGCAGCTCATGGTGCGACCTGTCCGTAGCCAACCCCTCGAAGCAGTAGAAGGAAAGGCTCTCCGCCGCTATTTCAAGCGTGATCTGCGAGGTGGCCGGCTCAATGAAGCCGCCATGCGGAGCGATAACAACGACACGCGACGACCGATCCTCAATACGGATGCGATAGTCAACGCCCTCCGCTTCATGTTCGCGCAGCGCTGAAAACGAACCGTATCGATCACGCTGCCTTTTCATTCGGCAACCTCACGCCGGCTGCGGCTCGCCCTTGCGATCGGGCGCGTTCAGGCTGTCGATCCGGCGAAGCTGCGGGAAGCCCGTCGCCCAGAGGGCGGCGACGGCGAGCGTGCCGACGCCGCCGATGACGACGGCGGGGATCGCGCCGAAATAATGGGCCATGGTGCCGGCGCGGAACTCGCCGAGCTCGTTCGACGCCCCGACGAAGACCATGTTGACGGCGTTGACGCGGCCGCGCACATGATCCGGCGTCCAGAGCGTGATCAAGGTTTCGCGGACATAGACCGAGATCAGGTCGGATGCCCCCATGATGGCGAGTGCGGCAATCGACAGCCAGGCCGTATGCGAAATGCCGAAGATCAGCGTTCCCAGGCCGAACAAGGCAACGCCGATGAACATGCAGATCCCGGCGCGATGCCGGATGGGATAGGTCGCCAGAAACAGGCCCATGGCGATCGCGCCGAAGCTCGGCGCCGCGCGCAGCAGGCCGAGGCCCCAGGGGCCGAGCGTCAGGATATCGCGTGCAAAGATCGGCATCAGGGCAACTGCGCCGCCGAGCAGCACGGCGAAGAGATCGAGCGAGATCGCGCCGAGCACCACTTTTTCCGACCAGATGAACCGGAAGCCGGCGAGCATTTCGTTCAGGCTTCGCGCCTCATGGGCGACGCGCTGCTGCGGCTTCGGGATCAGGAAGGTCAGCACCGAACCGGCCGCAAAGAAAAGAACGGCCACAGTATAGGCAACCTCGGGACCGACGCCATAAAGCAGGCCGCCGGCCACCGGCCCGAGAATAGCCGCAGCATCCCATGACATCGAATTCCACGTGATGGCATTCGTCAGGTCTTTGGGCGGTATGAGATTGGGAGCCAGCGATTGCGTCGCCGGCGTCATGAAGGCGCGCTCGATGCCGAAGACGGTGAGGATCATGAAGACCGGCAGCGGTGCAAAGGTGCCGGAGACCGTCAGGAACAGTAGGGCGGCCGTACAGAGGGTGCCGATGAAAATGCAGGTGGCGGCAATCATGCGCCTGTTATAGCGGTCGGCAACCGTGCCCGTCACAAGGATAAGCAACAACGAAGGCAGGAACTGTACCAGGCCGATAAGGCCGAGATAGATCGGCTGGCCGGTATGCGCATACATTTGCCAGCCAACGGAAACGCTGACCATTTGGGTGGCGAAGCCAGTCAAAAACCGCGCAAAGAAGAAATAGGTATAGGCGATGTGCCTGAAGGCGGCAAACCGGTCTCCGCTTGCAGCGAACGACATTGGGCGAGACTTTCCGGCGCGGCGGCCTGCACTAAAAGCACGCTCGGCTGCCTTTTAAACATGATTCAACATGCATCAGTGCATGGGACTTGCCCGTTTAGTCGTCAATGTCTACATGTCTGTCAACCGCGAAATGGAGACGGATATGCTCGCCTTATTTCAAACCATTGATCTGGCTTTGAATCTTTATACCTGGGTGCTGATCGCCAGCGCCATCTTTTCATGGCTCCATGCTTTTAATGTCATCAATTCGAGCAATCAGTTCGTCAACTCGGTCGGCAATTTCCTCTATGCCGTGACGGAGCCGGCACTGCGCCCGATCCGCCGCATCCTGCCCGATCTCGGCGGCATCGACATCTCGCCCGTCATCCTGCTCCTGATCATCTTCTTCGTCCGCTCGCTGATGTGGAACTCGCTGGTTCCGCTTTTCTTGCGGTGAGCACGCCCTGGCAGGTGTCTTCGGATCACCTGCGACTATCGGTCCGTCTCACGCCCAATGGCGGTCGTGACGCGATCGATGGCGTGGAGACCGGCAACGAGGGCGAGTGCTATCTGAAGGCGCGTGTCTCGGTCGCCCCGGAAAAGGGTAAGGCCAACAAGGCGCTGATCGCGCTCATCGCCAAGAGCATCGGCATTCCCAAATCCGCGCTCAGCCTGGTCAGCGGCGAGACCGCGCGTAAAAAAATCCTCCGGATCGAGGGCGAGCCGGAGGATTTGATAGAAAGATTAAAGGCTATCGCGAAGAACTGATCAGGCCTTCTTGGCGCGCTCGATGGCTTCGAGAATGAGCTCGCCAGCTTCCTTGGAGCCGCCCCAGCCAAAGATCTTCACCCACTTGCCGGGCTCCAGATCCTTGTAGTGCTCGAAGAAGTGCTCGATCTGCTTCAGCGTGATCTCGGGCAGGTCGGTATGTTCCCTGACCTTCTCGTAGCGCAGCGTCAGCTTCGGCGAGGGAACGGCAATGATCTTCTCGTCCCTGCCGGAATTGTCTTCCATCTTCAGCACGCCGATCGGGCGGACATTGATAACGCAGCCCGGAACCAGCGGACGGGTGCTGGCGATGAGGACGTCGATCGGGTCGCCGTCTTCGGAGAGCGTGTGAGGCACGAAGCCGTAATTGCCCGGATAGGTCATCGGCGTGTAGAGGAAACGGTCGACGACCAGCGTGCCGGCCTCCTTGTCCATTTCATACTTGATCGGATGACCGCCGACCGGCACTTCAACGATGACGTTGACGTCTTCGGGCGGGTTCTTGCCAATGGAAATCGCGTCGATGCGCATGCGTGTCCCCTAATAAGGATGGTTGCCGCCAGCCAAATAATAGGAATCATGGCGCAACGCAACAATCCATCGAGAAAGCAGAGGATTTAGTTGGCGTCAGGGCCAGACGAAGCCGATCTTCTTCAGCTGTCGATGATCGAAGGTTTCGATGCCCTCGCAGAAATCGGCGCCACCCTGCCCTCGATAGAACTGGTAGGCATTTTCGTTTTCCTCGAGGCACCAGACGACGAGCCCCTTGCAGCCGAGCGACTTCAACAGCCGGCGCGCCTCGCCGAAAAGCATCCGCCCGAGGCCGAGGCCCTGATATTGCGGGCGCAGATAAAGCTCATAGATCTCGCCTTCCTGCGGAAGGGCGCGGGCGCGGTTGAGCCCAAGCGTGGCATAGCCCGCAATCTCGCCGGCGACATCGAGAACCAAGAGCGTGGCCGGACCGCTGGTTGCCTTGCGCCACCAGGATTCGCCGCGGCGTTCGATCATCTGGCCGAGTGCGCGATGCGGGATAATGCCGGCATAGGTGTACTGCCACGACTGGCGGTGCACCTCCGAAATGGCCCGGGCGTCATGGGGTTCTGCCCGCCGAACATCAATCGACAACGTCTTCATAACGTCTACTCTGGTCTCGCGACTCCGAATTAACCATCCTCATTCATAAAGACGGCAGACTTGCCCACAGCCTTTATCCGTGGATGATCGCTGAAAATTAACGCCTTTTTAACCTTTCCCACAAGGGTCCAAAAATCGAACACACAAAATAAAACCCCGGCACAATGGCCGGGGTTGATTGGTTCGAAGCGGTACAGGCTTTGCCGTTACGCGGAACGCGCCTTTTCGAAGCGCTTGCGCTCGTTCGGGTCGAGATACATCTTGCGCAGGCGAATCGACTTCGGCGTGACTTCCATCAGCTCGTCGTCCTGAATCCAGGAGAGAGCGCGGTCGAGCGTCATGCGGATCGGCGGGGTCAGCTTCACGGCTTCATCCTTGCCGGCGGCGCGGATGTTGGTGAGCTGCTTGCCCTTGAGCACGTTGACTTCGAGGTCGTTGTCTCTGGAGTGAATGCCGATGATCATGCCGGCATAGACCTTTTCACCCGGTTCGATGATCATCGGACCGCGGTCTTCCAGGTTGAACATCGCGTAGGCGACTGCTTCGCCTGAAGCGTTGGAGAGCAGGACGCCGTTGGTGCGGCCGCCGATCGCGCCCTTGAAGGGCTGATAGTCATGGAACAGGCGGTTCATGATCGCGGTGCCGCGCGTATCCGTCAGCAGTTCCGACTGATAGCCGATGAGACCGCGGGTCGGCGCGAAGAATTTCAGGCGCAGGCGATTGCCGCCGGACGGACGAAGCTCGACCATTTCGGCCTTGCGCTCCGACATCTTCTGCACGACGACACCCGAATGCTCTTCATCGACGTCGATGACGACTTCTTCGATCGGCTCCAGCATCTGGCCGGTGGCTTCGTCCTTGTGCATGACGACGCGCGGACGCGACACGGCAAGCTCGAAGCCTTCGCGGCGCATGGTTTCGATCAGAACAGCAAGCTGCAATTCGCCGCGGCCGGAGACGTAGTACGAATCCTTGCCTTCGGCTTCCTCGATCTTCAGCGCGACATTGCCTTCGGCTTCCTTGAAGAGGCGATCGCGGATGACGCGTGAGGTAACCTTGTCGCCTTCAGTGCCAGCGAGCGGGCTGTCATTGACGATGAACGACATGGTGACGGTCGGCGGATCGATCGGCTGGGCGTGCAGCGCCTCGGTGACGGACGGATCGCAGAATGTGTCGGCGACGGTACCCTTGGACAGACCGGCGATGGCGACGATATCGCCTGCATGAGCTTCCTCGATCGGCGTGCGCTCGATGCCGCGGAAGGCGAGGATCTTGGAAATGCGGCCGGTTTCGATCAGCTTGCCATCCTGGCCCAGAACCTTGACGGACTGGTTCGGCTTGATCGAGCCGGAATGAATGCGGCCGGTGATGACGCGGCCAAGGAAGGGATTGGCTTCGAGAAGCGTGCCGATCATGCGGAATGCGCCGTCTTCTTCGCCGACACTCGGCTCCGGCACATGCTTCAGCACCAGATCGAGAAGCGGGCCAAGGCCATCCTCGACGGGGCCTTCCGGCGAATAGTTCATCCAGCCGGCGCGGCCCGAGCCATAAAGGATCGGGAAATCGAGCTGCTCGTCGGTGGCGTCGAGCGCTGCGAAGAGATCGAAGACCTCGTTGATGACTTCTTCGTGGCGCGCATCCGGACGGTCGATCTTGTTGATCGCGACGATCGGGCGGAGGCCGACTTTCAGCGCCTTGCCGACCACGAACTTGGTCTGCGGCATCGGGCCTTCCGAGGCATCGACCAGCACGATGGCGCCATCGACCATCGAAAGGATGCGCTCGACTTCGCCGCCGAAGTCGGCGTGGCCAGGCGTGTCGACGATGTTGACGCGAACGCCCTTCCAGACAACGGAGGTCGCCTTGGCGAGAATGGTGATGCCACGCTCTTTTTCCAGATCGTTGGAATCCATCATGCGCTCAACGGTGCGCTGGTTCTCGCGGAAGGAACCGGACTGCTTCAGAAGCTCGTCAACGAGGGTGGTTTTCCCATGGTCAACGTGCGCGATGATCGCGATGTTGCGGAGTGTCATAATGTTATATCTCTGAGGCTGAGGCGCGATATAAAGTAAACACGCCAATTACGTTTGGCGCGCTCATAGCCTTTTTTTCGCGATTGCGAAAGGGGGGAGGCGCGAAAGCTCGCTTGCACGCCTCTTCAACCCATCGACAACATGGTCCCGACCTTCGAGCCCAAGGGCAAGGATCAGGCCGCCAGCCCCTTCTTCTTCAGCATCGCATCCGGGCTCGGCAGCTTGCCGCGGAAGGCCTTATAGGAGTCTTCCGGGTCGATCGAGCCGCCGACGGAATAGATGTTGGCCTTGAGTTTCTCGGCCATCTCGGCATTGAAAGCATCGCCGGTTTCCTCGAAAGCGGAGAAGGCGTCCGCATCCAGCACTTCCGACCACATGTAGGAATAGTAGCCGGCCGAATAGCCGTCGCCGGCGAACACATGCTGGAAATGCGGGGTGGCATGACGCATGACGATCGATTTCGGCATGCCGATCTCGGCAAGCACTTGCCCCTGCACCGCCATCGGATCCTCGACGGCGCCGCGAGTGTGGAACGCCATGTCGACCAGCGCCGACGAGGTAAACTCCACCGTGTTGAAGCCGGCATTGAAGGTGCGGGCTGCCAGCACCTTGTCGAGCAGCGCCTGCGGCATCGGCGCGCCGGTCTCGTAGTGGACGGCATATTCCTTCAGAATGGCAGGCACGGTCAGCCAGTGCTCGTAAAGCTGCGACGGCAGCTCGACGAAATCGCGGGAAACGCCGGTGCCCGATACCGAGGGATAGGTGACGTTCGACAGCATGCCGTGCAGCGCATGGCCAAACTCGTGGAACAGCGTGCGGGCATCGTCGAGCGACAGCAGCGCCGGCTTGCCTTCGGCCGGCTTGGCGAAATTGCAGACATTGTAGATGATCGGCAATTCGCCCAAGTCACCGTTCTTCAATGGCAGTTTGTGCTGCGATTGGAACGAGCTCATCCAGGCGCCGGAGCGCTTGGAGCTGCGGGCAAAATAATCGCCGAGAAACAGCGCGACGAGCCTGTCGGAACGGTCGCGGATCTCGAAGACACGCACATCGGGATGATAGGCGGGAACGCCCTTCTGCTCGACGGCATGAATGCCGAACAGGCGGGCGGCGACATCGAAGCAGGCGGCTATGATCTTTTCCAGCTGCAGATAGGGCTTGAGTTCCGTTTCGGAGAAATCGAACTTCTGCGTGCGGATCTTTTCGGCATAGTGCCGCCAGTCCCAGGGCATGACCTCGTGGTTGCGGCCTTCCTCGGCGATCAGCGCGGCAATATCCTTTTCTTCTTCGGCAGCGCGTGCTGCCGCCTTCGACCATACGGTCATGAGGAGGTCATTCACTGCGTCAGGCGTCTTCGCCATGGTGTTGTCGAGCTTCAATTCGGCAAAGTTGCCGTAGCCGAGCAGCCTCGCCTTCTCGGCTCTGAGCGCCAACATCTCGCGAATGATCTCGCGGTTGTCCGTCTTGCCGCCATTGGCGCCGCGTGCCACCCACGCCTTGAAGGCCTGCTCGCGCAGATCGCGGCGCTCGGATGATGTCAGGAACGGTTCGATGATCGAGCGCGACAGCGTGACGGCATATTTGCCCTCTTCGCCGCGCTCGCGCGCCGCGGCCGCCATTGCATCGCGCAGATAGCTAGGAAGGCCGGCGAGATCGGCCTCCTCCGACAGCAACAGCGCCCAGTCCTTTTCATCGGCAAGCACATTTTGCCCGAACTGCGCACCGAGGCCGGCAAGCTTTTCGTTGATCGCGGAAAGCCGCTCCTGCTCCGCTTTCGGCAGCTTGGCACCCGACTTCACGAAACCCTTCCAGTGCCGTTCGAGCACGCGGGTTTCCTCCAGCGTCAGACCGAGTTCGTCACGGCCCTCCCAGAGAGCGTCGAGGCGGGCAAAGAGCGCGGCATTCGTGCCGATCTTGGAATAATGCCGCGCCATCTTCGGCGCGATCTCGCGCTCCAGCGCCTGGATCGTCTCGTTGGTATCAGCACCGGCCTTGTTCCAGAACAGCGCCGATATGCGCGACAGCTCATCACCGGCGAGTTCGAGCGCTGTCACCGTATTGGCGAAGGTCGGCGCATCGCTGTCCCCGGCAATCGCATCGATCTCCGCCTCGTGGAACACAAATGCGGCGTTGAAGGCGGGAGCGAAATCCGTGTCCTTCACCGCGTCGAAGCGTGGCAGCCCTTGATGTCCGGTCCATTCGACGAGCGCGGGATTGACGGCGGCGTGGGAAGACATGCAGGGCATCCTTTCGACAGATATCTGATCGAAGCACGATATAAGGCCCGCCCCGCCAAATTGGTATGGCGGCGACAAACAAATTCATGGGGAAGGGTCAGGCCTTGCGCCAGCCGAGCAGGCCAGGCGTGGCATGCCAGAGCGCCTGCGCCGCAAAGCCCATAAAGAGCACGCCGGAGCAGCGCACGATCAGCCGTTCATGCGCGCGATAGAAACGTCGCACAGCCCCCGCGCCGATAATGCTGATCAGGATGATATCCGCTGTCACGAAGCCGGCGAAGGAAACCGTGAGCAATAGCGGCAGCGCGCTGAAAGTCAGCGCTCCGGCGGAACCCGCCACCAAAGCGGTGAACGTCGCCAGCGCAACCGGATATCCTTTCGGGTTGGTGACGCCGAAGATCAGGCCCCGGCGGAACGGCCGGTCGACATTGACAAGCGATTTCCCATCTCCCTTTGGCTTGGCCGTCACCGCGCTCCAGCCGATCCAGGCAAGATAGAAGCCGCAAAGCAATCCGAGCAGATCGAAGACGAAGGTGCCGATGGTCTTGGCGCCGACGATGGCGACCAGCGCAAGCGAGGACCAGACGATATCGCCCAGCAGATGGCCGCTGACGAAAAATGCGCCGGCCTTGCGCCCTTGCCCCGCGCCGATGCCCAGCAGCGCCAGAAAAGCCGGGCCCGGAATAAGGACATAAAACAGCGCGGCCAGGAAAGCGCCGACAACGAGCGATTGCATCATGATGGAGGTCCCCACTGCTGATCGCGAGAGAGTAGCAACCTGCTGAATCGGGTCAAGTCGCTGTTCGTTTTATGACAGAAGAAGCCGTTGTGTTCATGGGTTTAAACCAATAAGAACGTATCGGGGCCCAAGAACTGAAAAGCGTAGGTAGGGAAGCGCTTATGAACAGCAGGATTAATACGGATTCGCTCGCCTTTCTTGTGAGCGATTGCGCCCGATTGATCAGGACGGCCTTCGAGCGACGTATTCTTGTCGCAGGGCTCGGCCTGACAGCGGGTGAAGCACGAACGCTGATGCAGGTCGCTGCCATTAACGGTAGTCGGCAGCTCGACATCGCCTCCCGCATGGGGTTGGAGCCGATGACTGTCAGCGCCTTTCTGGACAAATTGCAGGCGCGGGGCCTGATCGAACGCCAACCCGACCCGCTCGACCGCCGCGCCAAGCGGATCGTCTTGTCGGAAACGGCCGCCGCCAAGCTGAAGCAGATCGACAGAGAGGTCTGCGAGGTCGAGCGCAATGCGACGCAAGGCTTCGATCAGGGATTGCAGACGCAGCTGCACGACGCGCTCTGTACGTTCCGCAGCAATCTGCAGAAGGCAGAACTGCCCGCCGAGACCGAACGTGAGCTGAGGCCGGTCGACTAGAGCGATTCCGGGAAAAGTGCGTAGCGGTTTTCCGTCCGGAATTGCGCAAAACAACAACATTAAGCGGTCAGGCGTTTCACGGAACCGCCTGACCGCTTAATGTCCGGCACAGTTCCGCTTTCCAGCAAGAAAAACCCGCCTCCGGCAACCGGAAGCGGGTCTTTTGTTGTTTGGATTCTGATTACTTCGACAGGTTGCGCTTGGCGAGCGTGCGCAAGCGCAAAGCGTTGAGCTTGATGAAGCCGGCTGCGTCCTTCTGGTCGTAGGCGCCCTGATCGTCCTCGAATGTGACGAGCTTATCGGAGTAGAGCGACTTCGGGCTTTCGCGGCCGATGACCATAACATTGCCCTTGTAGAGCTTCAGCGTCACTTCGCCTTCGACATGTTCCTGGCTCTTGTCGATGAGGGCCTGCAACATCTCGCGCTCCGGCGAGAACCAGAAGCCGTAATAGATGAGCTCGGCATAACGCGGCATCAGCTCGTCCTTGAGGTGCGCGGCACCGCGGTCGAGCGTGATGGATTCGATGGCGCGATGGGCGGCGAGCAGGATCGTGCCGCCGGGCGTTTCGTAGACGCCGCGCGACTTCATGCCGACATAGCGGTTCTCGACGAGGTCCAGACGGCCGATGCCATTGTCGCGACCGTAATCGTTGAGCTTTGCCAGCAGCGTCGCCGGGCTCAGGTGCTGACCATTGATCGAGACGGCATCGCCCTTTTCGAAGCCGACCTTGATAACCGTCGCCTTGTCGGGAGCAGCTTCAGGGGAAATCGTGCGCATATGCACATATTCCGGCGCTTCCTGCGACGGATCTTCCAGCACCTTGCCCTCCGAGGAGGAGTGCAGAAGGTTGGCATCGACGGAGAACGGCGCCTCGCCCTTCTTGTCCTTGGCAACCGGAATCTGATGCTTCTCGGCAAATTCGAGCAGGTCGGTACGGCTCTTGAACGACCAGTCGCGCCAGGGAGCGATGATCTTGATGTCGGGGTTCAGCGCATAGGCCGACAGTTCGAAACGAACCTGGTCGTTGCCCTTGCCCGTCGCGCCGTGCGCGATGGCGTCAGCGCCGGTCTTTTTGGCGATCTCGATCAGGTGCTTGGAGATCAGCGGGCGGGCGATCGACGTGCCGAGCAGGTAGACGCCTTCGTAGACGGCATTGGCGCGGAACATCGGGAAGACGAAATCGCGCACGAATTCCTCGCGCACATCCTCGATATAGATTTCCTTGATGCCGAGCATTTCGGCCTTCTTGCGCGCCGGCTCCAGCTCTTCGCCCTGGCCGAGATCGGCGGTGAAGGTGACGACTTCCGCACCCAGCTCCGTCTGCAGCCACTTCAGGATAATCGAGGTGTCGAGACCGCCGGAATAGGCGAGAACGACTTTCTTCACGTCTTTATGTGATGCCATGATGAGATCCGTTTCAATGCAAGCCGAAGGAAAGGCCCGCAAACCCTGTATCGCGGCACTTTTAGCGAGATTATCGCGAGGCGCAAGGGGAAGTGCGGCGGAGCGCCTCGCACGGGTTCGACGCGGGTTTGACTCGCCTCGGGAAAGCACCATATTCGGCGGCGAGCAAGCAATGCCTCGGAGGGCACCCTTTGACCGATATTCAAGACATTTTCAAGAAATCCAATGTAGCCGTCATCACCGGCGGCGCGTCCGGCATCGGCTTTGCCGCGGCGAAATATTTTGCTTCGCTCGACATGAGCGTCGTCATTGCCGATCTCGGCGGCGACCGCCTGGCGGAAGCGAGCGCCGAGCTCAAGACGATCACAGGCGAGGAGCATGTGATGGCCATCGAGACCGATGTTTCCAGCAAAGACTCGTTGGAGGCGTTGGAGCGCGCAGTCCTGCAGCGCTTCGGCCGGGTGCATGTGCTGATGAACAATGCCGGTATCGGACCGGAAACCTCGATCTTCAGCGCACAGGCCGGCTGGGATGCCATTCTCGGCGTCAATCTGCTCGGCGTTATCAACGGCACGCGGACCTTCGGGCCCGGCATGCTGGCCCATGGCGAGCCGGGTGTTATCATCAACACCGGCTCGAAGCAGGGCATCACCACGCCGCCAGGCAATCCGGCCTACAATGTCTCAAAGGCCGGCGTGAAGGTGTTCACCGAAGCGCTGCAGCACGAGCTACGCAATACAGCGGGCGCGAAAATATCAGCCCATCTCCTTATCCCCGGCTTCGTCTTCACCGGCCTCACCAAGGGCGAGCGCAGGGAAAAGCCGGCCGGTGCCTGGACGCCGGAACAGACGATCGACTTCATGGTGGAGAGCCTGAAGCGCGGCGACTTCTATATTCTCTGCCCGGACAATGACGTGGCCCGTCCGACCGACGAGCGCCGCATGCTGTGGGCCGCCGGCGATATCGTCGAAAACCGTCCGCCGCTGTCGCGTTGGCACCCCGACTATGCCGACCAATTCAAGGCATTTCTCGAAAAGAAGGATTGATTTGCAATCCCCCCAAAGCCGGATAAGAGAACACGGATCCCTATCCGGCTTTCGGAGCATCTCATGGACTTCATACCCAGCCTGCCGACCCTTCTCGCCTTTTCGGCGGCAAGCCTGTTGCTGGCGCTGACCCCCGGTCCCGACATGACGTTGTCGATCAGTCGCGCTTTGGCTCAGGGCAAGAAGGCAGCGCTTTTCGTCGTTCTCGGCACCAGCCTCGGCGTCATCGTTCACACCTGCCTGGTGGCCTTCGGCATTTCGGCGCTGATCACCGCTTCGCCGGTCGCCTTCACGGTGCTGAAAACGGGTGGTGCCGCCTATCTCCTGTGGTTGGCGATCCAGGCGATCCGCTTCGGCTCCAGCCTGTCGATCAAGAAGGTCGATGCCGTCAAGGGCACGCCGCTCGCCAATATTTCCACCGGCTTCTCAGTCAATCTGCTGAACCCCAAGGTCATCATCTTTTTCATGACCTTCCTGCCGCAATTCGTCACGGCAGGCGATCCGGCCGTGACGCACAAGCTGCTGTTCCTCGGCTTCTTCTTCATCGTCATCGGCATTCCGGTGAACGTGCTCATCGTTCTTGCCGCCGACGGCCTGTCGTCCTGGCTGCAGAAGAACCGGGGCGTCATGCGCGGCCTCGACTATGCCTTTGCCACCGTCTTCTCGATCTTCGCGGTGAAGATCTTCTTCACTCAGGCTCGTTGAGGACGGGGCCTCGCCCGGCGAACCGGCCGGCGATCCACCAATAAACGGTGGCGCTGGCTGCCCCCAAGAAGGCGAAGCAGACCGCGATCGTGATCAGATTGAGGGTCTGCGGCTTTTCCACGCCGCCGGAAATCAGGATGGAGGCCACCGCAGACAAGACGGCGCCATAGATCGCATAACCGTACCAGCGACGCATACCGCGCCATTCCAGAATGGGGATGACGATGAGCGACGGCAGAATGCTGACGATCATTGCGAGCTTGGTGAGCGCAATCGTCAGGACGAAAAGTTCGGGGGCGGCCGTCTCCGGCACCGTCCACGCTGCAACGCAGGCCAGCACGAAGCCCATCAGAGCGCAGGCGGCGACATAGCCCCACAGGAGGCGTATCGGCTTGCGCAGCCCAACGAGCATCGATCTCAATCCTCGCCGTGATTGGCGATCATCATCGCTTCGAAGGCCAGGCGTTCGGTCTTGCGCATGCGCTCCGATTCCGACTTTAGCTGGCCGCAGGCGGCGAGGATATCACGCCCGCGCGGCGTGCGGATCGGCGAAGCATAGCCGGCCGAATTGATGAAATCAGCGAATTTCTCGATCTGCTCCCACTCCGAACACTGGTAATTCGTGCCGGGCCAGGGATTGAAGGGGATCAGGTTGATCTTGGCCGGAATGCCCTTCAGCAGCTGGATCAGCCCCTTCGCATCCTCGAGGCTGTCGTTGACGCCCTTCAGCATCACATATTCGAAAGTGATGCGCCGTGCGTTCGAAAGGCCGGGATAGGCGCGACAGGCATCCATCAACTCCTTCAGCGGATATTTCTTGTTGATCGGCACCAGCATGTCGCGCAGGTCGTCGCGCACCGCATGCAGAGAGATCGCCAGCATGACGCCGATCTCATCGCCTGTGCGGTAGATTTCCGGCACGACGCCCGAGGTCGAAAGGGTGATGCGTCGCTTCGACAGAGAGAGGCCGTCGCCGTCGGAAGCGATCAGCAGCGCCGTCTTGACGCTGTCGAAATTATAGAGCGGCTCGCCCATGCCCATCATGACGACATTGCTGACCTTGCGGCCTTCCGCCGGCATGACAGTGCCCTGCGGCGCTTCGCGGTCGGGGAAATCACCGAGCCGGTCGCGCGCCAGAAGCAGCTGCGACAGGATCTCTTCCGCCGTCAGGTTGCGCACCAGGCGCTGCGTGCCCGTATGACAGAAGGAGCAGGTCAGCGAACAGCCGACCTGGCTGGAAATGCAGAGCGTGCCGCGGCCCTCTTCCGGAATATAGACGGCCTCGATCTCGACGGGACGGCCGGCGCCGCGCGGCGGGAAACGCAGCAGCCATTTGCGGGTGCCGTCGTTGGACACCTGTTCCTCGACGATTTCGGGACGTGCGATGGTGAAATGCGTCTTCAGCATTTCGCGCATGTCCTTCGAGACATTCACCATGGCATCGAAATCGGAGACACCGCGCACGTAGATCCAGTTCCAGAGCTGGCTGACGCGCATCTTGATCTGCTTGTCGGCAACGCCCTTTTCCTTGAGCGCGGCACCCATTTCCTCGCGCGTCAGACCGATGAGCGACGGTTTCGGCGAAAGCTCCACCGGCTGCGACAAGGGCATCGGCTTCAGCTTGGGATGGGTCATGATATCGGTGGCGGACATAGGATCATTCCAACGGTTCACATCGGCGATGCCGCAAAAGCTGAAGGAAGCTGCGGATGCGGGCAAGGCACGGAAATCTGAAGATTCATGCGGTGGCGGGACAAGCTGTCTGCCGCACACCTGCTGTTGGCGCGGCCTTTAGCACTAATTTCCGCTCGCGTCATCCCTTTCCCTCAAAAGCAAAGGCCGGCGTGCTTGCCGGCCTTGTCATCACGGTCGCGGCGGCAGGACGATCACATTGACGTGATCCCTTGGCCCTCGAACTTACTTGCAGTTCTCGATCTGCTTCAGCGCGGCGGTAACGCCCTTCAGCGAATAGGTATAGGAAGTGGCCGTACCCTTTTTCGAAGTCGCCGAAACCTTCAGCGAATGGCCTGATTTGAGGGCTGCGACCAATGCAGGCTCCTGCGCGGCATTCTCGACCCAGGCAGCCTTGTCCTTGGTGAACATCACGAAGGTCTTGTTGTCGATGATGACGTCGACCTTCGAATTGTCCTTGAGCGGATAGCCCATCATCGCCTGCGGTTCATAGGAGATATTCTGGCCCGGACGCTGGGACACGATGAAGAAATTGTCGCCATGGTCTATGCCGGCCGTCGGCGCCTTGGCGGTGGGCACGGAGAGAACGTAGCAGACCTTGCCCGCCGCGGACTGGTACGAATAGGCGCCCCAGGCGTCGAACTGCTGGATGCGCGTCGGAGCCGCCGGCGCTGCTGCTGCCGCTGCCTGCGTCTGCTTCTTGGTCTGGGCGGAGGCAATGCCGGTGCCGGCGAGAACAAGCGAGAGGGCGATTGCGAAGCTTTTTACAAACATGGTTTCCTGCCGATTTCTTGCGGTCCAGAGCGCGTGGCGAGTCGATTAACGCACGCCTATGCTCGTGAGCTGCCTTATTTTGACTTTATTCAGGTTACCAAACCGTCAACGGAGCACTAACCGCCCTTGGCTCCGTGCCATTTCAACCCAGGTATTGCGCAGAGCTTGAAACGCTTCAGAAGGAATTGGAAAACCCGGATGGTGGAACACCACCCTACGGGATCGATTTAAGACAGAAAGATTCAGGCAAGAATTTGTCCTCGCTAAAATCAGTGAGGCCTCATAAAGGTCTGGAAACCCGAGAGGATTCAGATCGACCCCTGTTGGGCGGGCATCAAGCCGTTTTTACCGCCTCTGGCTCGTTCTCCAACGCCCTGTCGGCAGCGTCGTAATGTTCCTGGCGGATATGGCCCCTGATCATACTGAAGGCGAGCGTCAGCACCGCGACATCGTCCGTAAAGCCGACTACGGCAAAAAAATCGGGGATAATATCGAACGGCATGACGAAATAGCCGAGCGCAGCCAGCAGGATGCCGCGGACACGAGTCGGTGTCTGCGGATCGAACGAGCAATAGAAAGCGGCCACGACGTCACGGGAAAACGGGATATGACGAGCCGCCTTCCGCAAGGTCGGCCAGAATTTGCTGCGCACCGTCTTCTCCTGCTCCTTTTGGGTTTCTTCATCACCAGGCATCAGGATTTCCCCGTACTTGATGTCATCCATTCCATTCACCTCTATCGAGACCCGTTGCCCGGGCCGTGTAAACATATGGTGATCGCATCAGGTGATTCAATCGATCCGCCGGGCCGCCGCCTTCTCCATCGCCTTCGCGAGCTTGATGTCGTGATCCGTCAGACCGCCAGCATCATGCGTCGTCAGTTTGACGTCGACACGGGAATAGACATTGAACCATTCCGGGTGATGATTGAATTTCTCCGCCGAAAGCGCCGCCTCTGTCATGAAGCCGAAGGCCTCGACGAAATTGCGGAATTTGAACGTCTTCGAAATCGAAATGCGGTCGGCCGAAAGCGTCCAGCCGTCCAGTTCCTTCAGGCTTTCATCGATTGCGGTCGGCTCCAGCTTCTCGTATTTCATGGCAAGGTCACTCCTCTCTAGCGATTGAACGATATCATGGATCGTCAAAGGATTCTTTTTGTCTGCGCCGGCAACATCTGCCGATCGCCGCTTGCCGAAGGCATTTTCAGGCATCTGGCGACCGAAGCCGGTCGCTCCCTTGAATTCGAGATCGATTCGGCCGGCATCGGCGGCTGGCATCAAGGCGAGCGACCGGATCGCCGTTCGGTGGCCGTTGCCGCCGGCCACGGAATCGATATTTCCAGCCAGCGCGCCCGCCGCATCGCATCATCAGATTTCGGCAGGTTCGATCTGATCCTGGCAATGGATCAAGACAATTTAAAGAATCTGCGCAAGGTCGCGCCTGCCGATCTTCACGGCAAGCTGCACCTCTTCAACGCCCTCGCGCTTGGCAGCAACAAGGACATTCCCGACCCGTATTATGGTGGCCGCGATGATTTCGAGGCTGTTTACACCATGCTCTTGGCCGGCTGCAGCGCGTTGTTGCCCAAGGCCGGGAAGGCGCTGTGGGGTTCGTGAAGCGGAAATATCTCTTCGGTGAGATAGGGTCCGCCGCCAACCGATTCGCGCGATGACAGAAGCACGAAGCGCCCCACCGTGAACGGCTGGGTATAGAAGTTGCCGCGGCCGGAGAGGTAGTGCACGACATCGTCGACCCGCGAGGACTTCAATCTGGCGAGCGTGACGTGCGGCGTGAACTTGCGGGGATCGGACTGTAATCCGATGCGCTGGCAGATGCGCTCGATCTCGCCTTGCAGCGCGTACATGTCCGGTGTCTGCGAGACCCCGGCCCAGACCGAGTGCGGCTTCTTGGAACCGAAGGAGCCTATGCCCTCCAGACGAAGCTGAAATTCTGGGCGATCTATCCGGTCCAGCCGGTCGACGATCTCATCAGCCGTCCGACCATCGACATCGCCGATGAACCGAAGGGTGATGTGATAATTTTCAACGTCGATCCACCTGGCTCCGGGAAGACCACCGCGCAACAACGAGAGGCTCATGGCCGCGTTGCGCGGAATTTCGAGGGCGGTAAAAAGTCTCGGCATCACGAGCACTCCCCGAATCTCTTGCAGGTATAAGTAGGGAATCACGCATTTGCAGTCGGTGCAAGCACCTATTTCGCACCTGCGTCAATCATCCCTACGAAAGTGACAATAGCTGGCAGAATGCGCTCGACCATTACATCGACGCCCTTAGGATTCGGATGCATGCCGTCGGACAGCTGCAAATCCGCATGCGTGGCCACGCCGTCGAGGAAAAACGGATAGAGCGCGAGCTGATATTTGTCTGCCAGGCGCTTGTAGATGGGATTGAACTTCTCGGCATAATCCGCCCCCATGTTCGGCGGTGCCAGCATGCCGACGAGGAGAACCGGGATCTTTCGCTGCTTGAGCTGGCCGATCATCGTTTCGAGATTCTTTTCCGTCTGTTCCGGTGGAATGCCGCGCAGGGCGTCATTGGCGCCGAGCTCGAGAATCACCCCGTCCGTGCCGTCGGGCACGGACCAGTCCACGCGGGAAAGCCCGCCGGATGTCGTGTCGCCCGATACGCCGGCATCGGCGACGGCCACATCAAGCCCCTTGGCCTTCAGCGCCGCCTCCAGTTTGGCGGGAAAGCCGTCGCCCGGCGGCAGTTGATAACCGGCCATCAGGCTGTCGCCCAATCCGACGAGCTGGATGGTCCGCGCCTCGGCGGCATCCACAGCGCCAAACAAAAGACCGAAAGTGATGACAGCGAAGTGAAACGCAGCAACTTTAAAACTCATGATCGATTTCCTAAATTCGCTGTCCGGGCCAATTTGCGCCCGCCACTATCTCTGATGTTCTCTGATATATAGGGCGTTCGCATTGGCAAAAACCATCATCGAGCTGAAGAAGGCGGATTTGACGCTCGGCAGTGCCGCCGCCTCCGTCCATGTGCTGAAGGGCATCGACCTCACAGTCATGGAGGGCGAGGCCGTGGGTATCGTCGGCCCTTCCGGTTCCGGCAAGTCGACGCTGCTGATGGTGCTGGCCGGCCTCGAGAAGCTCGACAGCGGCGAATTGCTGATCCGCGACACGCCTCTCCATAGTCTGAGCGAAGACCGCATCGCCGATTTCCGCGGCCGCAATATCGGCATCGTCTTCCAATCCTTCCATCTCATCGCCAATATGACGGCGCTGGAAAACGTTGCCGTGCCGCTGGAACTCGCCAACAACAGAGACGCCTTCGACATCGCCCGGCGGGAGCTGCAGGCGGTCGGTTTGGGAGAGCGGCTCAATCACTATCCCGGCCAGCTTTCCGGCGGCGAGCAGCAGCGCGTGGCGATTGCCCGCGCACTTGCGCCCTCGCCTGCTGTCCTCATCGCCGACGAACCGACGGGCAATCTCGACACGGATACCGGCCGGCAGATTGCAGACCTGCTCTTTGCCCAGCAGGCCGAGCGTGGCACCACCATGCTGCTCGTCACCCACGACCCGGCGCTTGCCGCCCGCTGCTCGCGCCAGATCCGCGTACGATCAGGTGAAATCGAGAAGGATAGCGCTCCGTCACGCGTCAATCAGGCGGCCATCGCATGAACATGGCGGGGATGCGCCTGACTCTCGCCTTCCGCCTTGCCTTGCGCGAACTGCGCGGCGGTCTTGGCGGCTTCTATATCTTCCTCGCCTGCATCGCGCTCGGCACCGGCGCCATCGCCGCCGTCAACTCCGTATCCCGCTCGATCACCGATGCCATCTCGACGCAGGGCCAGTCGCTTCTGGCCGGCGACGCCCGCTTCGAGCTGCGCAATCGCGAGGCAAGCCCTGAGGAACTGGTCTATCTCCAAGGCCTCGGCAAGCTCTCCCGCTCCACCAGCTTGCGTTCCATGTCCCGCCTGCCCGACGGCTCCAACCAGGCGCTGGTCGAGGTCAAGGCGGTCGATGACGCCTATCCGCTCTATGGCACCTTTCAGGCCGATCCCGACCAGCCGCTATCGACCCTGCTTGCCGCCAAGGATGGCGCCTATGGCGCCGTCGTCGCTCCCCTCCTGCTTGAGCGTTTGAACCTCAAGGTCGGCAGCGATCTGCTGCTGGGCAATACAAAGCTCCACATCAGCGGCACCATCACGAATGAGCCGGATGCCGTCTCCGAAGGCTTCGGCTTCGCCCCCCGCCTGCTCACAAGCCGCGATGCCTTGGCCGCCTCCGGCCTGATCACCACTGGCAGCCTCGTCGAGCAGGCCTACAGGATCCGCATGGACGATCCCGCGACCGGGCTGCGCAACCTCGGCGATCGCGCCAATGCCGCCTTCCCGCAGGCCGGCTGGTCGATCCGCACCAGCGGCCGCGCCGCACCCGAGCTTGCCGACAACATCACCCGCTTCTCGCAGTTCCTGACATTGGTGGGACTGGCGGCTCTCATCGTCGGCGGCGTCGGCGTCGCCAATGCCGTGCGCGCCTTCCTCGATTCGAAGCGCACCACCATCGCCACCTTCAAATGCCTGGGCGCCCCGGCCTTCGTCGTGGTGCTGATCTATCTCATCCAGATTGCCGTCATTGCGCTCGCCGGTGTTGCTGTCGGCCTTGTCCTCGGCGCCATCGCGCCGTTGGTGGCCTCGCAATTCATGGCGGAATTCCTGCCCATATCGACTGCACCGCGGCTCTATCCCGGCCCCTTGATGCTGGCGGCCCTCTTCGGCCTGCTGACGACGCTTGCCTTTGCCATTCCGCCGCTCGGCCACGCCCGCGAGGTGCCGGCGACGGCACTTTTCCGCGAACAGGGCTTTGAAGCGCGCCGCCTGCCCGGCTGGCCCTATCTGCTCGCCGCCGGCGTGCTGATGGCGGCTCTTGTGGCTCTCGCGATCGTCACCGCCTATGATCGCTTCATCGCCATCGTCTTCGTCGTCTCCATCGCCGCCGCCTTCGTCGTGCTGCGCGTGGTCGCCGCACTCCTCTCCTGGCTCGCCCGCCGCAGCCCGCGTGTGCGCTCGCCGGCCCTGCGGCTTGCGATCGGCAATATCCACCGGCCCGGCGCGCTCACGGGTTCCGTCGTGCTGTCGCTCGGCCTCGGCCTGGCGCTTCTGGTGACCCTGACGCTGATCGACGGCAACATGCGCCGCGAGCTGACCGGACGCATGAGCGAAAAGGCGCCGAATTTCTTCTTCGTCGATATACAGGGACCGGAACTCGAGGGCTTCCGCAAGATCGTCCTCAACGAGGACCCCAAGGGCAAGCTCGTCGAGGCGCCGATGCTGCGCGGCCGGATCGTCGCCTTCAACGGCGAGGATGTCACGAAAATGAAGGTGCCGGCGGCCGGACAATGGGTGTTGCGCGGCGACCGCGGCATCACCTATGCCGAGACCTTGCCCGAAAACGCCGCCCTTACCGAAGGGCAGTGGTGGGACAAGGATTATAGCGGCGAGCCGCTGGTCTCCTTTTCCAACGATGAAGGCAAGGCGCTCGGCCTGAAGATCGGCGACAAGGTGACTGTCAATGTCCTCGGCCGCAACGTGACGGCAAAGATCGCCAGCTTCCGCAAGGTGCAATGGCAGTCGCTGTCGATCAACTTCGTGATGATCTTCTCGCCCAACACCTTCAAGGGAGCCCCGCATGCGTGGCTGGCAACCCTGACCGATGCCTCCGCCACCTCGGCGCAGGAGGCGGCGATCCTGAGGAAAGTCACCAACGCCTATCCGACCATCACCAGCGTCCGCGTCAAGGATGCCCTCGATGTCGTCAATACGCTTGTGGGACAGCTCGCCACCGCCATCCGCGCCGCCGCCTCGGTCGCGCTTATCGCGTCCGTGCTGGTGCTCGCCGGCGCGCTTGCCGCCGGCAATCGCGCCCGCACCCATGATGCGGTCATCCTCAAGACGCTCGGCGCGACGCGGGCAATGTTGATCCGTGCCTTCAGCTACGAATATCTGATCCTCGGTTCGGCAACCGCCGTCTTCGCGCTGATCGCCGGCTCCGTCTCCGCCTGGTACATCGTCAGCCGCATCATGCACCTGCCCTCGACCTTCATGCCCGATGTCGCTTTCTCCACGCTCATCATCGCCCTGGTGCTGACGGTCGGCATCGGTCTGATCGGCACCTGGCGCATCCTCGGCCAGAAGGCGGCGCCCGTTCTGCGCGAACTGTGAATCGCCTTCGCGGATTAACCGAACGCCGCGAAAGCCGCCCGATATTACGCCGATTTAACACGGCGCCAACAGCTAGACCCTTGTGTATAAGGCATGAAAGCCTCATATTCTGTGCAGGCATGCTGGAGCTCCGCAGCGGCGCCTGGGCCTGGAAGGCCCGACACCGTACTCACATCGGAGCTTAAAAGAGGAAAACATGGCTGACTTTCGCAACTACCAAAACCGGGCGCAGAGCGGTGCGCAATCCGGTGCGATGATAGACGAAGGCCTTCGAGCTTACATGCTCAAGGTCTATAACCTGATGGCGCTGGGTCTGGCGATCACGGGTGTTGCCGCCTATCTCTCCTTCACCCTCGCTTTCGCCAACGGACAGATCACGACCTTCGGTCAGGCGATCTATCTGAGCCCGCTGAAGTGGGTGGTGATCTTCGCTCCGCTGGCAATGGTCTTCTTCCTGAGCTTCAGGATCAACCGCATGAGCGTAGCCGCCGCGACGACGACCTTCTGGGTCTATGCCGCGCTGGTGGGCCTGTCGCTGTCGTCGATCTTCATCATCTACACCGGCCAGAGCGTGGTGCAGACCTTCTTCGTGACCGCCGCCTCCTTCGGCGCGCTGTCGCTCTTCGGCTACACGACGAAGCGTGATCTCTCTGCGATGGGCTCGTTCATGATGATGGGTCTCTTCGGCCTGATCATCGCCTCGCTCGTCAACATCTTCCTGGCTTCGTCCGCCTTGCAGTTCGCGATCTCCGTGATCGGCGTGCTGATCTTCGCAGGCCTCACCGCCTACGATACGCAGCGGATCAAGGAAATGTACTACACCGCCGACGATGCGACCGTGGCCGGCCGCAAGGCCATCATGGGCGCCCTGTCGCTCTACCTGGACTTCATCAACCTGTTCATGTTCCTGCTGCAGTTCATGGGCAACCGCCGCTAATTGCACGGTTTGAACAACTCATCGGAAAGGCGGCTTCGGCCGCCTTTTTTATTTGCCTGGCTGCCGGCTCTGCGATTTGATATCGACGTTCAAAATCCCAGATCAGGCAATAGAAGCACATGTCCGTCAGCCTTCGCAGCGCAACTCCAGACGACCTCCCGCAAATCACCGCCATCTACCGCGATTCCGTCCTGAACGGCACGGCGAGCTACGAGATCACGCCGCCGAGCGATGAGGAGATGGCAGACCGCTTTCAGGCAATCCGGGAGAAGGGCTATCCCTACATCGTCGCCGAAGACGAGGGCGGCGCATTCCTCGGCTATGCCTATGCCTCGGCGTTCCGCACGCGGCCGGCCTATCGCTGGATGGTGGAGGATTCGATCTATCTTGCCCCGGAAGCCCGCGGGCGGGGCGTCGGGAGGCTGCTGCTGGACGCCTTGGTGGAGAGCTGCCAGACGCTCGGCTTCCGCCAGATGATCGCCGTCATCGGCGGAGCACATCCGGCCTCCGTCGCCGTGCATCGCGCCGCAGGCTTCACCGAGGTAGGGTTGCTGAAAGGCACCGGCTACAAGCACGGCCGATGGCTGGATACCATGCTGATGCAAAAGGCGTTGGGCGATGGTGCGGATACCGATCCGGATCCGTCGGTTTATCCTGGGACGTTGTTCGGCGGGTAGCATTACCCGTATGCCGAGCCTCTGATACCCCCTCGGTCACTTCGGGACAGAGGGGGGCCGCACTATCCTCATACCCACCGTCAATTCAGGGAAACTACTTCTCCACCAGCTTCAGCTGCTTGTCGAAAACCTTCAGCACCTGGCTCAGGTCATGCCCGCGTTTCAGGATCATGCCGCTGGTGCTGACCACCGAGAAGGCGCCCTGCTTGGCGGCCAGCTTCGGGTTCTTTTCGATACGGAAGAGCGGCATCTCGCCGGAGCGTTTGAAGACGGAGAAAACCGCCTTGTCCTTGAGATGATCGATTGCGTAGTCCCGCCACTCGCCTTCGCCGACCATGCGGCCGTAGATCCACAAAATGGCGTCGAGCTCCCGGCGATGAAAGGTCACCGGTATCGGATCCCTGCTCTGTTTGTATTCCCTGAGATCAACAACGACGGAGGTGGTGGTATCGACGGAGCGGCTTTCGCTATGTCGCAAATCCGGCTGATCAGTCATCAATCCCCCAAGGGCTATCTCATGACAGGAGAATGACAGTTTGCCTCAGCCGCTTCAAATTGCAAGACACCTGGCCGCTCACAATTTCTTTTCGGCGCGAGAAAGCATCTTGGCAGCGCCGCATTTCAGTCAAAACGACGCCCAATTTACAAGAATTATAGTCAGCCGTTTGGCGCCGCCGCGCCAAACGGCCCGGCCGGGGCGCATCGATTAAACCCCAGCCCCGAATGCGTCCTCGCCGGGCACCTCCCCTTTTTGGCGGCAGCCAAAATAGGGGCCTTTTCGGCGCTAGCCGAAACGGAGAGCTTTCAGGCTGATGTGGGAAAAGCCACTCAGCCGTCCGAGCCGATCGTCAAGACAGTTGCCCCGATGATGGCGGCCGGATCACCCGAAGGCGTCGAAGCCTGCAGGAGAACGGCAAGCCCTTTCCTACCGGCTTTATCAAGCACATTGGCGGGCAAGACGATGTTCATGGCCTTGCCATCCCACATGCCCACGGTTTCGACATCGGAGACCGCATGCATATAGGCAATCTGCTGGCCGTTGTTTTCGCCGCCCTTCGGAGCCACCATCTGTTCCTTGTCGAAATAGACGACGACCACATTGGCCTTGCCCTGGCCAGCACCGATCTTGATCTCGAGCTCGTCGCCCTTCATGGCGGCATTCACCGGCACGATCAGCCCTTCGCCTCCACGCTGGAAGTCATCAAGCTTGACATTGATTGCGCCGAGGTCGGCACCATTCATATGATCCCGGCCATTGACGACGGCCTGGGGGGTATAGACCCCGCTCCGGCCCAGCGCGCGGGCATAGGCATATTGGCGCGCCGTATTGTCCTTGGACGCCATGGTGTCGCTCCAGCCGAGATAGTTCCAGTAGTCGACATGATAGGCGAGCGCCACAACGTCGCCCTGGCGGATCAGCTTGCGGAACGCCGCATCGGCGGGCGGACAGGAGGCGCAGCCCTGCGCGGTGAAAAGCTCGACCACGCCCTTGATCTTCGCAGCCTCCTGCGCATGCAGCGAACTTGCCAGCGCGATGCCTGCCAGAAGTGGAACCGAAAATCGAAGGCGCATTCCCTTGTACCTCTTTCTCAAATTCGAGAGTGTCTGCCCGTGCAGACCTCGAAACCGCTCACGCTCCCTGGGGCAGCCAAGTCCGTATCAAGCCCGAAAAATCTGAAACAAGAGATAATAGTTTAGCGCGATGACGCAAAGTCACGATGGGGTGAGGCAAAGGCCCGACAACGCGCGTCTCGTACACATCAGCGTGAAAAAAGACGCCGCCGGGAAACTTCCCCGGCGGCATGCAATCATGGCTTCAAAGCCTATCAGGCCTATCAGGCAGCGAGATCGCGCAGAACGGTCTGCAAGATGCCGCCATTGTTGACGTAGATGATCTCATCCAGCGTATCGATACGGCAGATGATCGGGATATCGCGAACCGTGCCGTCGCCATAGGTGATCTTGGCGATCTTGCGCTCGCGCGGCTTGATATGTTCCAGGCCCTCGATCGAGACGATCTCGTCGCCCTTAAAGCCAAGGGTTGCCCAGGTGGTGCCCTCCTCGAAGACGAAGGGGATGACGCCCATGCCCACCAGGTTCGAGCGG
Source organism: Rhizobium sp. SG741 (assembly GCF_012275435.1). Lineage (NCBI taxonomy): Bacteria > Pseudomonadati > Pseudomonadota > Alphaproteobacteria > Hyphomicrobiales > Rhizobiaceae > Rhizobium > Rhizobium sp. SG741. Next base: position 281,640 of record NZ_JAAZQP010000005.1, on the reverse strand, counting down.
TGGATGCGCTCGAAGGACTGGGCGATCACGGCGCGCACGCCGAGCAGGTTGGTGCCCTTGGCAGCCCAGTCGCGCGACGAGCCGTTGCCGTATTCGACGCCGGCGAAGATGACGAGCGGAACGCCCTCGGCTTTGTACTGCATGGCCGCATCGTAGATCGAGGTCTCTTCCTTGGACGGATAGTGGATGGTGTAGCCACCCTCCTTGCCGTTCGGGCCGAGCATGTGGTTGCGGATGCGGATATTGGCGAAGGTGCCGCGCATCATCACTTCATGATTGCCGCGGCGCGTGCCGTACTGGTTGAAGTCGGCAACGCCGACGCCATGGTCGATGAGGTAGGAACCGGCCGGCGAGGCAGCCTTGATCGAACCGGCCGGGGAAATATGGTCGGTGGTGATCTTGTCGCCGAACAGGCCGAGAACGCGGGCGCCCTTGATGTCGGAAATGCCGGCGCCGGTCTTGCCCATGCCGACGAAGTAAGGCGGGTTCTGCACATAGGTCGAGTTGTCGTCCCAGGCATAGGTCTGGCCCGGAGGAACCTGCACGGCCTGCCAGTTGGCATCGCCCTTGAAGACGTCGGCGTACTTGGATTCATACAGTTCGCGGGTGACGTATTTCAGGATGAATTCCTGGATCTCGTGCGAGGTCGGCCAGATGTCCTTGAGATAGACCGGCTTGCCGTTCTGGTCTTCGCCGAGCGGCTCCTTGGTCAGATCGAGCTGCACCGAGCCGGCGAGCGCATAGGCGACGACGAGCGGCGGCGAGGCCAGGTAATTTGCCTGGACATCAGGCGAAATGCGGCCTTCGAAGTTGCGATTGCCGGAGAGGACGCCTGATACGATCAGGCCCTTGTCGTTGATCGTCTTCGAGATCGGCGCCGGCAGCGGGCCGGAATTGCCGATGCAGGTGGTGCAGCCGAAGCCGACCAGATTGAAGCCGAGCTTGTCAAGATCGGCCTGCAGGCCGGACTTGGCGAGATATTCGCCGACGACCTGGCTTCCCGGTGCCAGCGAGGTCTTGACCCACGGCTTGGTCTTCAGGCCCTTGGCGACGGCGTTGCGGGCGAGAAGGCCGGCAGCGATCAGCACCGACGGGTTCGAGGTGTTGGTGCAGGACGTGATGGCGGCGATCGCAACGTCACCATGGCCGAGATCGAAGTCCGTGCCTTCCACCGCATAGCGGTTCGAAAGCTGGCCGGGCTTCTTGTATTCGGTGTCCAGCGAGGTAGCGAAGCCGGAGGCGATGTTTTCCAGCGCGATACGGCCTTCCGGGCGCTTCGGGCCGGCCATCGACGGCACGACGTCGCCGAGATCGAGCTCCAGCGTATCGGTGAAGACGAGGTCGGCGCCGTCATTGTCACGCCACATGCCCTGCGCCTTGGAATAGGCTTCGACGAGCGCGATGCGGTCCTTGGCGCGGCCGGACATGTTGAGATAGTTCAGCGTTTCCTTGTCGACCGGGAAGAAGCCGCAGGTCGCGCCGTATTCCGGACCCATGTTGCCGATGGTGGCGCGGTCGGCGAGCGGCAGCGCGTCGAGGCCGGGGCCGAAGAATTCGACGAACTTGGAAACAACGCCCTTCTTGCGCAGCATCTGCACGACGGTCAGCACGAGGTCGGTCGCGGTGACGCCTTCCTTGAGCTTGCCGGTCAGCTTGAAGCCGATGACTTCTGGCAGCAGCATGGAGACGGGCTGGCCGAGCATGGCGGCTTCAGCCTCAATGCCGCCGACGCCCCAGCCGAGAACGCCGAGACCGTTGATCATGGTCGTGTGCGAATCGGTGCCGACGCAGGTGTCGGGATAAGCGATCGTTTCGCCGTCTTCTTCCTTCGTCCAGACGGTCTGGCCGAGATATTCGAGGTTGACCTGATGACAGATGCCGGTGCCGGGGGGAACGACGCGGAAGTTCTTGAACGCCTGCTGGCCCCACTTCAGGAAGCGGTAACGCTCGCCGTTGCGCTGATATTCAAGCTCGACGTTGCGGGCGAAAGCCTGCGGCGTGCCGAATTCATCGACGATAACAGAGTGGTCGATAACGAGGTCGACCGGAACAAGCGGGTTGATCTTTTCCGGATCGCCACCGAGGGAGACCATGGCGTCGCGCATGGCGGCGAGGTCGACAACGGCCGGGACGCCGGTGAAGTCCTGCATCAGCACACGCGCCGGGCGATAGGCGATTTCATTCTCGACTGTGCCCTTGTTGGTCAGCCATTCGGCGACGGCAAGGATATGTTCCTTGGTGACCGACTGCCCGTCTTCAAAACGCAGCAGGTTTTCCAAAAGCACCTTCATGGAATAAGGCAGCTTGGAAACATCGGGCAAACCATTCGCTTCAGCCTTGGGCAGGCTGAAATAGATGTAGTCTTTCCCGTTCACGGTCAGCGTGGAACGACAATTGAAACTGTCAAGAGATTTAGACACGAGATACCCCGTTTCTGATAGCCAACACAGTCGTGCGAACGCCTATGCACTTTATGCACATCAGGATGCGGGTACGGCCATTTCCGCTGTCCGCACGTAAGGCAGAAAACCTTATGTTCGGCGCAAGGATGAAATTCACGCCGACCGCTGGCGTGGTTGCAGGTCTTATAGATAATTTCGTAAAGACTTGCCAGAGTGACAAGATGCAAATTTGGACAATTTTTTGCGCGTTGCGGCAACGAAAATAGGGAAAGCCTGAGCGAATGCATCTAAGGGCTGAAAATCTGGCGGCGAGGCGGGGCGAAGACCTGATTTTCTCGAACGTTTCCTTTGGCTTGGAGGGTGGCGACGCCCTCGTTCTGACCGGCCGCAACGGCTCCGGAAAGTCCACGCTTTTGCGCGTGGTCGCCGGTCTTCTAAGGCAGGAGAAGGGCCGCGTCACATTCACTGGTGCCGACGGCGATTCGGACCGCCTACCCGCCGAGGCCAGCCACTATCTCGGCCATCGCAATGCAATGAAATACGAGCTCACGGTAGCCGAAAACCTGACCTTCTGGAAAGCCTTCCTCGGCGATATGCCAGGCGGCGCCGGCCTCGGCATCGAGGCGGCGGCGGACGCTGTTGGACTTGCCGATATCACCCATCTCCCCTTCGGCTATCTCTCAGCCGGCCAACAACGGCGAATCGCTTTCGCCAAACTCCTGGTCGCCCATCGCCAGATCTGGATCCTCGACGAGCCGACAGCCGCGCTCGACACTTCGGCGGACCAGCTCTTCACCGATCTGATCTCGGCACATCAGAAGAAGGGCGGCATCGTCCTTGCGGCGACGCATCAGCCGCTGGGATTAAATAATGTGCGGGAAATGCGGATGACCGGATTTGCCGGGGTGAGTGAAGGGGTTTGGGGATGACGAGAACGACGATTTTCCTCTTGTCCCCTTGGGAAGACCATGCCCGAAGAGCAGATGAGGGGGGCGAGGAGCGAAGCACAGAGCATCTTGAGCGGAAGCGAAAGATCAGACTTTTATGGAGAAGAAACCCCCTCATCCGGCCCTTCGAGCAACCTTCTTCCCGAGGGGAGAAGGGGATTGGTGCCACATCATGACCGCCCTCTTCCTCCGCGATCTCAAACTCTCGGTGCGCGCCGGCGGCGGAGCCTTGATCGGCATACTCTTCTTCCTCACCGTCGTCGCCGTCATTCCCTTCGGAGTCGGGCCCGACCTGAAACTGTTGTCGCGAATCGGCCCGGCCATCGTCTGGATCGGCGCGCTGCTTGCCTGCCTGCTCGGGCTCGACCGTCTGTTTCAGGCCGAACGGGACGACGGCTCGCTCGATCTGCTCGTCATGCAGGAGACGCCGCTGGTCCTCACGGTTCTCATCAAATGCGCCGCGCATTGGATAGCAACAGGCCTTCCGCTGGTCATTGCCTCGCCGCTGCTCGGTCTCTTTATGAATATGAGTGAAACAGCGATCGCCGCCACGGCCCTGACCTTGCTCGTCGGCTCGCCGGCGATCACCTTCATCGGCGCGGTAGGCGCAGCTGTTGCCGTGGCGCTGCCGCGCGGCGGCCTGTTGGTGTCGATCCTGGTGCTGCCGCTGGCCATCCCCGTGCTGATCTTCGGCGTCAGCGCGACCTATGCTGCCGTCGAGGGGCCGCAACCCTTCCTGCCGCCTTTCCTGATCCTGATCGCCCTCACCCTGTTCTTCGCCGTGCTCGGCCCGGCGGCTGCCGCCCTTGCCTTGCGGAACACGACGGATTGATCGCGATGAGATACTGTTTCGCCCATCTGAGACAATGCTGTCGATTGCCGGAAAAGCCATATCGGGTTAAACAAGCCGCATGAGCGATATCAGCCCTGCGATCAGCCGATTTTCCGACCTCGCCAACCCCACGCGGTTCCTGGCCTTTTCGGCGCGTCTCATTCCCTGGCTGGCAGCGATCTCGGCCATACTCTTTGCGATCGGCCTTTACCTCTCCTTCTCGACCGAGGGCGATTACCAGCAGGGCGACACCGTCCGCATCATGTATATTCACGTTCCGGCCGCCTGGCTTTCGATGATGTGCTACACGATCATGAGTATGTCGGCGATCGGCACGCTGGTCTGGCGTCATCCGCTCGCTGACGTCGCCGGCAAGACCGCCGCCCCGCTCGGCGCCGCCTTCACCCTGATCGCGCTCGTCACCGGCTCGCTATGGGGCAAGCCGATGTGGGGCACCTATTGGGTCTGGGATGCGCGGCTGACCTCGGTCTTCATCCTGTTCCTGATGTATCTCGGCCTGATCGCACTGAACCGCGCCATGGACGATCCGTCCAAAGCCGCGCGCGTCGCCGCCGTGCTGACTCTGGTGGGCTTCATCAACATTCCGATCATCAAGTTCTCGGTCGACTGGTGGAACACATTGCACCAGTCGGAAAGCATCATGCGTCTGGATGGCCCGGCGATCGACACCGCATTCCTCTGGCCGCTCTTCATCATGGCGCTGGCCTTCACCCTGCTGTTCTTCACCCTGCATCTGATGGCGATCCGCAACGAGATCTGGCGCCGCCGCATTGCCGCGCAGCGCCGTATCGCCGCTCGCATGGCAAGTCGGGAGGAATAGCATGACCCATCCCTTCTACGTCTTCGGCTCCTATGGCTTTGCTGCCGTCATGATTCTCGCCATCATCGCCTGGACATGGATCGACGGACGCCTGCGTCGTCGCGAGCTGGCCGCACTCGAAGCATCAGGCATCCGCCGCCGTTCGCAGCGCGCGCCCGAAGGCGATGCGAAATGACCACCGATGCCGGCAATAAGGATCAGCCGAAATCGGGCGGCGGCACCGGGCGCTATCTGCTGGCGCTGATCCCGCTCATCGTCTTTGCCTGCATCGCACTTGCCGTCGGCAAGGTCATGTACGACCAGGAGGTTCATGGCACTGACATCTCCGCCATCCCCTCGGCGCTGATCGGCACGAAAGCGCCAAAGCTCGCTCTGCCGCCGCTCGAAGGCTCCAACCTGCCGGCGCTGACCGATGAGGCCATCAAGGGCAAGCTGACGCTTGTCAATGTCTTCGCCTCATGGTGCGTTCCGTGCCGGGACGAGCATCCGGTACTGAAGGAGCTCGCGAAAGACGGCCGGCTGAACATCGTCGCGATCAACTACAAAGACACGAGTGAGAACGCCCTGCGCTTCCTCGGTGAACTCGGCAATCCCTACAACGCCATCGGCATCGACCCCAACGGCTCCGCCGCCATAGACTGGGGCGTCTACGGCATCCCGGAATCCTACCTCGTCGCCCCCGACGGCACGATCCTTTACAAACAGGTCGGCCCGTTTACGCCGACGAGTTTGAAGGAAGGGCTCTATCCGGCCATAACGAAGGCGCAGGGGAAGCCGGTATCCTGAACTCCTTCTTCCCTCGGGGGTCCGAAGGACGGGTTGAGACCTGCGGCTCAACCCCGGTCAGGTGCCCGAAGGGCGGATGAGGGGGCCGAAAAGCAAAACAACAATGGCCTCAAGCGACAAGCGAACGGCAATTTCCCGGTAACGCCCCTCACCCGGCGCCCCTTCGATAAACTCAGGATTGCCACCCTCTCCCCGTAGGGGCGAGGGGGAACAAGCTAAATCCCGCCCTGCCAGGTCTTGATCGCTTCGACCGGCCAGACGAGCATCAGCACATTGAGCGTGAGATTGTCGCGGATCAGGTAACCCGTCAGGAGCTCGAAGAAGATGGCGATGGCGATCGTGACGATCACCGGCGCACGCCAGGCAAACAGGAAGCCAACCACCATGAACACCGCGTCCATCGCCGAATTCAGAATGCTGTCGCCAACATAATCGAGCGAGATCGTCGCGGCGCGGTAGCGGTTGATGATGATGGGCGAGTTCTCCAGCAGTTCCCAGCCGGATTCGATCAGCATGGCGACGAACAGGCGCATCGACAGCGGCTTACCGCGCATGATCAGATGCGTCAGCCCGAAAAACAGAAAGCCGTGAATGATGTGAGACGGCGTGTACCAATCGGCGATATGCTGCGAATTGCCGCTGGATTTCACGACGGGCTCGAAAAGCTTCACGTAACCGCAGGTGCAGATCGGCACGCGGCCCATCATATATTCCGCGACGATCTGCACGAGCAGGACAAGGGCGCAGGCGATGAACCAGAAGCTTTGCTGCCGGTAGCGGTTTTGCGCGTCGACTGCTTCGGTCATTTTCCGCTTTCCGCCGGCTGCTCGATCGTATGCTTCATGATCAGCGGCATTTGCGACAGCGTGAAGAGGATGGTGATCGGCATCGTTCCCCAGACCTTGAAGTTCACCCAGAGATTATCCGCGGCCTTGACGTCGGGCAGGTAATACCAGTTCGACAGGCGCCAGACGACTTCGTTGAGCACGGCAAGAACCAGGAAGAAGAGACCCCAGCGAAGCGTGAGCTTGCGCCAGCCTTCGCTATCCAGTTGAAAGGCGGCGTTGAAAACGTAGCCGAGCAACGATTTGCCGAAAGCGAGCCCGCCAAGCAGGACAACACCGAACAGAGCGTTGACGATGGTGGGCTTCATCTTGATGAAGGTTTCATTCTGCAGGTAGATGCCGAGCGCACCGAAGACGAGGACGACGATGCCTGACACGAAGGGCATCAGCGGCAGATGGCCGAGCACGACCTTCGAGACGACGAGCGAGATCACCGTTGCCGCCATGAACAGGCCGGTGGCGACGAAGAGCGGTCCGCCCAGCGCGGACAGCGCCGGGAACTGCTGCGCCAACCAGTCGCCGCGCAGATTGCCGAAGAAGAACACCAGCAAAGGCCCAAGTTCCAGAACCAGCTTCAACAGCGGATGATGCTTGTCGGCGGCACTTGGGGTGAGTTCGTTATCGCTGGTCGTCATTGCGGCACTTTCGCTATCGTCGAATTTGTTCTTATCGTTCATTGGCTGCTTCCGGCACCTGTCCCTGCGATGGCGTTGGCGAAATCCTCGGCCTCGAACGGCTCGAGATCGTCTACACCCTCGCCGACGCCGATGAAATAGACCGGCAGCTTGTGCTTGGCCGAGATCGCCACAAGGATGCCGCCGCGCGCCGTGCCGTCAAGCTTCGTCATGATCAGGCCGTTGACGCCGGCAACGTTGCGGAAGATCTCCACCTGGTTCAGCGCGTTTTGGCCGGTGGTGGCATCCAGCGTCTGCAGCACGGTATGCGGCGCGTCCGGATCGAGCTTGCCGAGGACGCGAACGATCTTTTCGAGTTCGGCCATCAGCTCCGCCTTGTTCTGCAGGCGGCCGGCGGTATCGATGATCAGCACGTCGCTCTTGTTGGCCTTGGCCTGCTGGAAAGCATCGAAGGCTAGACCGGCCGCATCCGCGCCGATCTTGGTGCCGATGAATTCCGACTTGGTGCGCTCGGCCCAGATCTTCAGCTGCTCGATGGCAGCCGCGCGGAACGTGTCGCCGGCGGCAACCATGACCTTGAGCCCGGCGCCGGATAGCTTGGCCGCCAGCTTGCCGATGGTCGTCGTCTTGCCGGTGCCATTGACGCCGACCACGAGGATGACGTGCGGCTTGTGGCTGAGATCGAGCTGCAGCGGCTTGGCGACCGGCTTCAGCACCTTGGCGATTTCCTGCGCCATGATGCGGCCGACATCCTCGCTTGTCACGTCCTTGCCATAGCGCTCGGAGGCCAGCGTATCGGTCACCCGCATCGCCGTCTCGACGCCGAGATCGGCCTGGATCAGCAGATCCTCCAGATCCTGCAGCGTCTGGTCGTCGAGCTTGCGCTTGGTAAAGAGCGCGGCGATCTGGCCTGTCAGTTGCGACGATGTGCGAGCAAGGCCGGCGCGCAGGCGCTGGAACCAGGAGAGCTTCTGCTTGAGGGCTTCGGGAGCGGGCTCGGGGATGCTGGAGGCCGTGGCGAAGCCTTTGGGGAGGATGGGGGCTGCGGCTGGGATTTCGGTAGTTTCCGGCGACTGTTCCGAGTCCGTCTGAGCTTCGGTGCTTTCCGACGAGAGCTCCGAGCTAGCCGAAACTTCCTCACCCCCCTCTGTCTTTTCGGACATCTCCCCCACAGGGGTGGAGATCGGTTCTGGAGTGGTATCCTCCGCCACAGCATCAGCCTCAGCGTTTTTGGCTTGCTCCGGCTCGACAATTTCACTCTTACCAGCCTGCTCCGGAGCAACCGGCTCATGCGAAACAACCGCCTCTGCAGCCTTTTCAGCCAACTGTTCGTGCTCGACCGGCGCGGCATCCTCCAACCGATCTCCCCCCGCGTGGGGGAGATGTCCCGGCGGGACAGAGGGGGGCGAGGTAGGTTCGGCCAACTCGGAAGCCGGCGAAACATCCGCAACAGGCGCTTCTTGCTCCGGAGCGGGCACGTCCGGTGCAATAACCTCCGCAGGCGCCTGTTCTTCCGCCGGCTTCTCACGGCCGAAGGTGAAGACTTTTTTAATGAAACCAAGCGCCATGAAGTATCCGTTGAAGCATTAGGCCGCGTTAGCGGCCAGAAGTTGCATGTCGAGGTGCTTGCCATTGTGGCCGGTGATTGCGACCTGCACAAGGTCGCGCGGGCGAAGGCCGGGGGCGGCGACAAGCGTGAAATTTTCGGTATGGGCCAGCCCGTTATTCTCCACAAGCAGCCATTGCCGTGTTCCGACCATGCTGTCGAGATGGGTCTGGTGCAGTCTTTGTCCAGCCTCGCGCAGGCGGGCGGCGCGTTCCTTGATCAGCACGCGGTCGAGCTGCGGCATGCGGGCGGCGGGCGTGCCGGGGCGCAGGCTGTAAGGGAAAACATGCAGATGCGCGATCGCGGCCTGTTCGGCAAGGCCAACGGCATTGTCGAACATCTCTTCCGTCTCTGTGGGAAAACCGGCGATCATGTCGGCGCCGAAGCTCGTCTCGGGTCGCAGGCGGCGCACGTCCTCGATGAACCGCAAGGCGTCGGCGCGCGAGTGCCGCCGCTTCATCCGCTTCAAGATCATATCGTCGCCATGCTGCAGCGACAGATGCAGATGCGGCATGAAGCGCGGTTCGTCGGCGATAAGATCCATCAGGTGCCTGTCGGCCTCAATACTGTCGATCGAGGAGAGGCGCAGGCGGCGGATATCCGGGATCTGCTTCAGCAATGTCTTGGCAAGCAGGCCGAGCGTTGGCGTTCCGGGCAAATCAGCGCCGTAACTCGTGGCATCGACGCCGGTCAGCACGATCTCGCGATAACCGCTTTCAACCAAGTTACGGGCCTGATCGACGACCGCGCCCATCGGCACAGAGCGCGAATTGCCGCGGCCATAGGGGATGATGCAGAAGGTGCAGCGATGATCACAGCCGTTCTGCACCTGGATGAAGGCGCGCACATGGCCGTCGATATGGCGGATCATCTGCGGGGCGGTCGCCCGCACGCTCATGATATCGTTGACGCGGAGCTTCTCTTCTGCCGAAACGCCGAAATCCGGCAGCGCGCGATAGGAGGCGCTCTTCAGCTTCTCCTCGTTGCCGAGCACGGCATCCACTTCGGCCATTTCGGCAAAGATCTGCTTTTCCGTCTGCGCGGCACAGCCTGTCACGATGATGCGCGCATGCGGATTGTCGCGCCGCGCGCGGCGGATCGCCTGGCGTGCCTGGCGCACGGCTTCGCCTGTTACGGCGCAGGTATTGACCAGGATGGCGTTGTTGAGCCCGGCTTTCTCCGCCTGCGACCTCATCACTTCGGATTCATAGGTGTTGAGACGACAGCCGAAGGTAATGACCTCGACCCCGCTCACCGCGCCTGAGCCCCCTGCTCCTGATCGCGCGTGAAGCTGCCCGTCACGGGATCGACCATACCGGACCACTCCCATTCGGCAGGACCGGTCATGACGACATGCTCGTCACTCTCTCGCCATTCGATGGTGAGCTGGCTCGGCGCAGGCGCGGAGGCGACGTCGATCGTCACCTTGCGGCCGGTGCGGCCGGTGCGAGCAGCGCTGACGGCGGCAGAACAGGCGGCGGAGCCGCAGGCCAGCGTCAGACCGGCGCCGCGCTCCCATGTGCGGGTCCGCACCGTCGTCCGCGAAAGCACCTGCGCCAGCGTGATGTTGGCGCGCTCGGGAAACATCGGATGGTTTTCGAGCAGCGGTCCGAAGCGGGCGAGATCGAAGGACATCGGGTCCTTGTCGACCCAGAAGATCGCATGCGGATTGCCCATCGACATCGCAGCGGGCGAATGCAGGACGGGATTGTCGATTGGCCCGATCTGCAGCTCGATATGGCGCGTGTCGGCGAATTCCTCGGCGAGCGGAATCTTGTCCCAATCGAATACCGGCTTACCCATGTCGACAGATATCGTGCCGTCCTCGTGCTCGACGGCGTTCAGGATACCGGCGACGGTCTGGAAGGTGAACACCTTCTTTCCGGTCTCGGCTGATAGCGCCTGCACGACGCAACGCGTGCCGTTGCCACAAGCCTGTGCCTTGGTGCCGTCGGAGTTGAGGATATCGATCCAGGCGTCGGTTCCCTGCGCCTTCGGATCATGGATCGCCATGATCTGATCGAACTCGGTAGCAGGATCGGCATTGAGCGCAATCGCAGCCTCAGCCGTCACCACGTCCTTGCGGCCGCGCATGTCGACGACCAGGATCTTGTTGCCAAGCCCGTTCATCCGCGCGAATTCGACCATATTGCTCATGGTGGTATGTCCGTCAGTGTTTTCGAGCTGTATATGGCGGAAATGCGGGGGAATTACCAGTGCCGTGATATTCGCTGCTCATGGCCAGGCTTAGGCCGCGCTTGACGAACACAAACGACCGCTTCAACCTCGACAGAGAAGCGACAAAGCTGTCCCGCGATCCTGCTCTATGCGACCGATGTGGTTTGCTCGCGATCCGTCATGTGATTTCTCAGGTGCATCAGCGTCAGCTCGGTTCCCGGGTGGGGCAGTTCGGTCGCCGCCGCACACCGGATTCCAAGGACGGCCGAAGCTCTCTGGTGTCGTAGACGGAGGCCGCGAAGGCGACTTCCAGCCGCCCGTGAAGCCCTGCATACAAACAGTACCCACCTTCTTGCCGGCTTCTCGCACGATGAGATCGCAACCCTCGTGGCGCAATGATAGTTTGAAATCGCGCATATCCGGACATGGCGGAACGCAGAGACTGTTTCTCCCACAACCCGTACATCCAATATCCCGCCTGCTCCCAGCGGACGGCATCGCCATGGCGGATAAGGCGGCTCTCTGCCTGATCTCGGCAAAAGACCTTGCGGCGCTGAGCCCGGCGCGATTTATTTCGACAAAAATTTGCTCCAGTGTCGGATTGCAGAAGGTTTGCTCGTCCTAGGATCGTCCACTCCGTCAATTCAGAAGGATCATGACCATGCCGAATACCATTCGCCTGCACCGCGTCCTGGCAACCAGCCCGGAAAAGGTCTATCGCGCATTCCTCGAAGCGGACGCGCTCGCCAAGTGGCTTCCCCCCAATGGCTTTACCTGCAGCGTGCATCACTTCGAACCGACAGTCGGCGGTAAGTTCAAGATGTCGTTCCGCAACTTTACGACGGGCAAAAGCCATGCCTTCGGCGGCGAATATGTCGAGCTCATTCCCGGCGAACGCCTGCGCTACACCGACAGGTTCGACGACCCCAACCTGCCCGGCGAAATGGACGTGACCGTGACCTTGAAAAAGGTCCTGGTCGGGACAGAGGTGAATATAACCCAGGCGGGCGTGCCGGACGTCATCCCGCCTGAAGCCTGCTATCTCGGCTGGCAGGAATCACTGCGAAACCTGGCAAAGCTCGTCGAGCCAGAGATCAATCAGTAAGCTCGGCACCCACAAGGCTTCTGCACGCAACTCCTTCTCCCCGAGGGGAGAAGGAGTTTTCGGTGCGAACAGGCGGCGCCCCTTCAAACAACCGGCACGTCGAACACTTCCCCCGCCCTCAGCGGTCGAAACCGGTCCGGCTCCACGCCTTCGGCCTTCAGCGCCGCATCCAACGCGTGAACGGGCTCATCGATCCCCTCGTCCGTCAGCTGGAAGGTCGCGAAATGATGCCCGGCGACATAAGCGGCGTTGCAGAGCTTCATGCCCTTGACCGCCTCTACAGGGTTCTGGTGCTGGCCCTTCATGAACCAGCGCGGCTCATAGGCGCCGAAAGGCAGAATGGCGAGGCGGAAGCCGCCATGTTTCTGCCTGACAGCCTCATAGTTGATGCCATCGTGAAAGCCTGTGTCGCCGACATGGTAGATCCTGCCAGCCGGCGTCGTCAGCACGAAAGCGGCCCAAAGGGCCATGCGCCGGTCGCCCATGCCCCGCGCCGACCAGTGATGGCAGGGCTCGACATCGATGGTCACCCCGCCATTGACAGCGATGCGATCGCCCCAATCGACCACGACGATTTCGGCGTCGGGCACGGCGCGGCGGATAATCGTATCGTTGCCGAGCGGTGTAACGATCTTCGGCCGCTGGCGGGCCTGCAGGCTCGCCAGCGTGGCGAGATCGAGGTGGTCATAGTGATTGTGCGAGACCAGCACGAGGTCGATGGGCGGCAGATCCTCGAAGCGGATGCCGGGCGGCACCACGCGCTTCGGCCCGATCGAGCGGAACGGACTGACGCGTTCGGACCAGACCGGATCCGTCAGCATGTTCAGGCCGGCGATCTGCACCAGCATCGACGCATGCCCGACCATGGTCACCCGCATTTGATCGCCGAACACATGCCGGTCTGGCTTTGCCGAGGGAAAGGCGCTGATGACCGGATTGGGCCAGCGCACCCGGCCGCCCGCGAACTGCCATTTCAGCAGATCAAGCGAACTTCCCGGCCCGACACCGCCGGGATTGAAGAAGCGCAGACCATCGAAATGGTCGGAAGCCGGGCCTTGATAATAGGGATTCTTTTTCTTGCCGGAGCCGGATGCGCTTGTCATGGCTTGTCCACTCCTTGCTCGCCCATCATTTCCCCTTCGCCAGGCAAGCCAGCCTTCGCCAGCCACTCCTCGACCTCGCGCGCCGTCAGCGTTCGCTCAAGCACGACATTGGCCGGCATAACGAAAAGCTGCGGCGTAAAGAAGCTCGTGTCCCACAGCGCAGCACCTTCGACAGGAGGCGAAAGCAGGATGACCTGCGTGCCATCGATGCGGGTGATGGTATCGACGGATGCCTCGCCCGATATCTCCACAGCGCCAGACTGATTAGGTTGCACCGTTTCATAGCGCCACCATGGCTCGTCGTTACCGTCTTCCACCACGGTTACGCAACGCGCCATGTCGATGATGAACCTGTTTGGCGAGCGGCCGCCTGGCAGGGTCTCCCCGAAAGCCGCCTGGATCAGCGTGAAGAGATGAAAGCAGTTGACGATATTCTCATAGCGCAGGCGGAAGCCTCGACGGCTCGGCACATGCAGGACAAGCAAGAGGTCGCTGCGGCTCAGAAGCATATGGCGCACCCAAGCCGCACCCGGCGTATAATCCTGCAGCTCGGCGAGCTGCGCCATCAGGCTGGTATCACCGGCGGCAAGCGCACGCTCCTTCGGCATCGCCGCGAGGTGCGAGACGACCGACTGACCGAGCAACTGGAAAGCTTCGAGCAGCTGCTGTTGCCGCGGGCTCAGCTCCTTGCGGCCGGCAAAGCCGCGATGGATCTGCGGCAGCCAGGTCGTAAAAAGCTCCCACACGGCGGGACCGCTACGCTCCACCGAACCCCCGGTCTCGACCACGGTACCCAGCATATTCGCCAGGATCGCGGCACCGGGAGGCGGCAGGCTGCGCAACTCGCGCGCTGCCCGCGTGACGATTTTCGGCTGCACCTTGGCGTCGGCATAGAAGGCCTGCGCCGCGGCGTTGAACCGCGCGTCGACCCGGCCGCCGGCATAGCTGCGGCACGCGGCAAGAAGATTGGTCAGGGCTGCATCGTTCATTCAGTTCTGTCTCGGGGAAACATGATTTGGCGGGGATCAATACAATAACTAGAGGAGCGTATTGGCGGTAAAACGACGTTCATATAGCGATATTGGGCATGCATCCCAGGCATTTCCACCGCCTCGGGTTGACTTTGGCGGCCTTTTCCTGTTTATCGCCCGCAATCTGCGACGAGCACAAGCCTCCGAGCCACCGACCGGGACCCATAAAGGTATAAAGAGATCCCGGAGGTCAACACCCGACAGCGCGACGCGCCCTCGGGTGCTTTTTGGCTTTGCGTCTTGTTTTCGTCATGGAAAAGCACGACGTTTTCGGGCGAGGATCCGCGCATCTCCCTTTCGAGGCAAAGCCGAGGAAGATAAGGAATAGGCGCAAATCTAAAGCCCAAAGCGATCGATAAGGAAGAATTGATGTTTGAAAACCTCCAGGACCGTCTTGGTTCCATTCTGAATGGACTGACAGGCCGCGGCGCGCTTTCGGAAGCTGATGTTTCCGCAGCACTCCGCGAGGTTCGCCGCGCGCTTCTCGAAGCCGACGTGGCGCTTGATGTCGTGCGCTCCTTTACCGACCGCGTCCGCGAGAAGGCCGTCGGCGCCGGGATCCTGAAGTCGATCAAGCCCGGCCAGATGGTCGTTAAGATCGTCCATGACGAGCTGATCGAAATGCTCGGCGGCGAAGGCGTGGGCATCGACCTCAACGCGCCGGCCCCGGTCGTCGTCATGATGGTCGGTCTGCAGGGCTCTGGCAAGACCACCACATCGGCGAAGATCGCCCACCGCCTGACGAGCCGCGACCGCAAGAAGGTCCTGATGGCCTCGCTCGACACGCGGCGTCCTGCAGCGCAGGAACAGCTGCGCCAGCTCGGCGTCCAGGCCAACATCGATACGCTTCCCATCATATCAGGCCAGTCGCCGACAGATATTGCCGCCCGCGCGGTGCAGGCCGCCAAGCTCGGCGGCCATGACGTCGTCATCCTCGACACCGCCGGCCGCACGCATATCGACGAACCGCTCATGGTCGAGATGGCGGATATCAAGAAGCGGTCGAACCCGCACGAAATCCTGCTGGTCGCCGACAGCTTGACCGGTCAGGACGCCGTCAATCTCGCCCGCAATTTCGACGACCGCGTCGGCATCACCGGCCTGGTGCTGACCCGCATGGACGGCGACGGCCGTGGCGGTGCCGCCCTTTCGATGCGCGCCGTGACAGGCAAGCCGATCAAGCTGATCGGCGTCGGCGAAAAGATGGGCGAGCTGGAAGAATTCCATCCCCGCCGCATCGCCGACCGCATCCTCGGCATGGGCGACATCGTCTCGCTGGTCGAGAAGGCCGCTGAGAATATCGACGCCGAAAAGGCCGCCGCCATGGCCGCCAAGATGGCCAAGGGCAAGTTCGACCTGAACGACCTTGCCGATCAGCTCAGCCAGATGCAGAAGATGGGCGGCATGGGCGGCATCATGGGCATGATGCCCGGCATGGCCGGCATGAAGGACAAGATGGCCGCCGCCGGCCTCAACGACAAGCTTTTCGGCCGCCAGCTCGCCATCATCTCCTCGATGACCAAGGCCGAGCGCGCCAATCCGGACCTCCTGAAACATTCCCGCAAGAAGCGCATCGCTAGCGGCTCCGGCACCGACGCCTCCGACATCAACAAGCTTCTGAAGATGCACCGCCAGATGGCGGACATGATGAAGATGATGGGCGGCAAGGGCAAGGGCGGCATGATGAAGCAGCTGATGGGTGGCCTCGCCGGCAAGATGGGTCTCGGCGGTGGCGGCATGGGCGGCATGCCCGACCTGTCGAACATGGACCCCAAGCAGCTCGAAGCCTTGCAGAAGCAGGCGGAAGCCGCAGGCCTCGGCCGTCCCGGCGGCATGCCCGGCCTTGGCGGTGGTGGATTGCCTGGTCTGGGCGGCGCCAAGCTGCCGGGCCTCGGCGGTGGATTCCCGGGCCTGCCCGGTTTGCCGAAGAAGAAGTGAAAAGGATCGTTGACCCCCATGATTGATCCAGACGTCAAGGCCCAATTGGGCAACTACCGCCAGTCGATCGACAATATCGATGCCGCACTGGTGCACATGCTGGCCGAACGCTTTCGCTGCACCAAAGAGGTCGGCGTGCTGAAGGCCAAGTACAATCTGCCGCCGGCCGACCCGGCGCGCGAGGAATTCCAGATCGAACGCCTGCGCCGCCTGGCAAAGGACGCCAATCTGGACCCGGATTTCGCCGAGAAGTTCCTGAACTTCGTCATCAAGGAAGTCATCCGGCATCATGAACAGATCGCCGCCGATCTCAAAGCATGATCCCGAAATGTGTGAAGCGGGTTTCGGAAGAGATCATGCGACACACAAAAACAGCAACAGCAAATAAACACGCCGCCAAAATCAAGCGGTCACAAAAAGCCTAAGGAGTAAGAAACATGGCATTGAAAATTCGTCTCGCCCGCGGTGGTTCCAAGAAGCGCCCGTACTACCACGTTGTTGTCGCCGACGCCCGTTCGCCGCGCGATGGCCGCTTCCTGGAGAAGGTCGGTTCATGGAACCCGATGCTCGCCAAGGACGACGCCAAGCGCGTTGAACTCGACGCCGACCGCATCAAGCATTGGCTCGACAACGGCGCCCAGCCGACCGACCGCGTTCTGCGCTTCCTCGCCGAAGCCGGCGTTGCCACGCGCGACGTCAAGAGCAACCCGGTAAAGGCAAAGCCGGGCAAGAAGGCTCAGGAGCGCGCTGCCGAAAAGGCACAGAAGGCTGCTGACGCCGCCGCTGCCGAATAATCGGCCCTCGTAATCATCGAAAAACGGGCGGCATGGCGACATGCCGCCCGCTTTTTATTTCCCATCGGGGAATGTTCATCCTATGAGAGAACGCAACTACAGCGCCGCGCGTCACATGTGACGCGCAAAGGTCGTTGAAGCACTCTAGATCTGCTGCATAATTCCTTAAATCGATTCCGATTTAAGGAATTATGCGGTGATCCGGCAATCGGCGAAGAGACCATGACGAAACTGCAAAACCCGGTATTGATGGCGACAATCGGCGCGGCACAGGGCCTCAAGGGCGAGGTGCGCGCGCGCGCCTATACGTCTGACCCCGCGGCGCTTGGCGACTACGGCCACCTGCACAGCATGGACGGCCGCAGCTTCGAGGTGCTGGAAATCCGTGAGGCCAAGAACGTGGTGGTAGTGCGCTTCCGCGGCGTCAATGACCGTGACGCCGCCGAGGCGCTGAACGGGTTGGAGCTCTATATCGAGCGCGACAACCTGCCGGACGACGAGCTCGACGATGACGAATTCTTCTACACCGACCTCGAAGGGCTCGAAGCCGTCGACGACAAGGGCACCGGCTACGGCACGGTCAGCGGTGTCTATGATTTCGGCGCCGGCGACCTTCTGGAGCTGAAAGGCCCGGGCAAGCGTCCGGTCCTCATCCCCTTCTCCGAAACGGCCGTGCTCGAAATCGATCTCGAAGGCGGCAAGATCCTGATCGATCCAATGGCCGCTGGCCTGATCGACAATCCGGAAGACCTTGTCGGCAAGCCGCCGAAACCGCCGAAGCCGGAAGGCAAGACGAAGAAATAATCCTCATTTGGAAGTGACTGCGCCATGAGTTTTCGGGCGACCATTCTGACGCTTTATCCGGAGATGTTTCCCGGCCATCTCGGCACGTCCCTTGCCGGCAAGGCGATGGAGCGCGGCCAATGGGCGCTCGACACGTTGCAGATTCGCGATTTCACCACCGACAAGCACCGCACCGTGGATGACACGCCCGCCGGCGGCGGCGCCGGCATGGTTTTGAAGCCGGACGTGCTTGCCCGCGCCATCGACCATGCCAGCGAAAACGACAGCCGCCCGCGCCTGCTGATGAGCCCGCGCGGCGCACCGCTGACGCAGAAGCGCGTGCGCGAGCTTGCAAGCGGCGACGGCGTCATCATCGTCTGCGGCCGCTTCGAAGGCGTCGACCAGCGGGTGATCGACGGGCGCGACCTGGAAGAAGTGTCGATCGGCGACTACATCCTGTCCGGCGGCGAGCCGGCGGCACTCATCCTGTTAGACGCCATCGTTCGCATCCTGCCCGGCGTCATGGGCAACGACCTTTCCGGCCTGCACGAAAGCTTTGAGGGGGGCCTGTTGGAACACCCTCACTATACCCGCCCGCAGATCTGGGAAGACCGCGAGATCCCCGCCGTGCTCACGTCGGGCAACCACGCCGCCATCACCAAATGGCAGAGAGAACAGGCCGAAGAGCTTACGCGGCAACGCCGGCCGGATCTGCTGGAAAAGAAGGCAAGGAAATAGCATCGGGAAACCGGGCGGCGGCAAGTTGACGAGTTAGATCAACCGCCGTTCGCCACTAAGGGGGAATCGGCCGAATGCCATTCAAGAATTCCGATGGCCTCGCCAGGATCGCTTCGGGACTTGAACAAGCAGGGATATGCTGCGCCGACGTTCGGGGCTGGGGCCGGTCCTCACAGTCTTGCGGACGACAGGATGCCGCCGTTAAGGTCGATTTCGATAGTGCCAAATGATATCCAGCGATAAAACGCAACGGGCGATGGAACGACAGCGGCGGGGAGGACGCACAGGATGGCAAAAAGCGGCGCGACGGAGGACGAGCAGGGAGCCTCTGCCTCTAATCTCATAGACGGGAGAATTAAGGAACTGGACGATTGGCGGGGCCAGACGCTCGCTCGAGTCCGAACCCTTATCAAACAGGCCGATCCCGATGTGGTCGAGGAATGGAAATGGCGGGGCGTTCCCGTCTGGTCGGACGGCGGGATCATCTGCACCGGCGAGACTTACAAGAGTGTCGTTAAATTGACCTTCGCCAAGGGCGCTTCGCTGGAGGACCCGTCAGGCCTCTTCAACTCCAGCCTCGATGGCAATACGAGACGGGCCATCGATATCCGGGAGAACGAAGATATCGATGAGGAGGCGCTGAAGGCGCTCGTTCGTGCGGCAGCGGCACTGAATATATCGACGCGGAAAAAACCGAAGAAAGCCTGAACAGAATTCGTGGCGGCGGACCACAAACCGTCATTGAAAGCCGCTTGCGCTGCAACAAATTCGCCGCCAAGGGGTGACAAAGCTGTGACAATAGGATATGTGCGCGCCGGGCATGGGAAATTTCCCATCAACCACCAAAGAAAAGCAGACGTATTCGCCCCTGCCTTCACAGGCATATATCCGAGGCGAGACCTTCAGGGTCCGACCAAGGATAGATCGCTCAGGGCGCTCTGGCTGTTGAAGCAACAACGAGGTTGATACTATGAACATCATTCAGCAGTTGGAAGCCGAACAGGCCGCCAAGATCGAAGCCAAGCGCACGCTTCCCGAATTTTCCGCCGGCGACACCGTCCGCGTCAACGTGAAGGTCACGGAAGGCAACCGTACCCGCGTTCAGGCCTATGAAGGCGTCTGCATCGCTCGCTCCGGCGGCGGCCTGCACGAAAACTTCACAGTCCGCAAGATCTCCTACGGCGAAGGCGTCGAGCGCGTATTCCCGGTTTACTCGCCGATGATCGAAAGCGTCGAAATCGTTCGCCGCGGTAAGGTCCGTCGCGCCAAGCTCTACTACCTGCGCGACCTGCGCGGCAAGGCTGCCCGTATCGTCGAGAACACCGGCACTCGCGCCCGCAAGCTCAACGACGCTGAGCGTCAGGCTTTCGCCGATGAGAAGGCTCGCATCGAAGCCGAGAAGGTTGCAGCAGCCCAGGCTCTCGCAGCCGAGAAGGCAGCAGCCGAAGCCGCTGAAGCAAAAGCAGCCGCCGAAGCAAAGGCAGCCGCCGATGCAGCTGCTGCCGCCGCAGAGCCGGCAGCCGAGTAAATTTCGATCCATCCGGATCGCTACGCTTAAAGGCGGCCTTCGGGTCGCCTTTTTGCTGCCTGCCGAAGACAGCTTGGCAGAAAGAAAATTCCGCCGCGAACCGCTTATTTTAGAGTTACTTTTCCGCTTTTGCGCTCGCGGCCATGGCAACGGCCTTGCCATCTGCTTTCCAAATATGACACTTTTCCGCGCGCTAATCGGGGAGATTTCCATGGCATTCCGTCGCTCGTTCCTTCTGGGCCTCAGCGCCCTCGTGCTTGCACCTTTCGCGTCCTTCGCCGCCGACCTGCCTGATCTCAAAGGCAAGACTGTCGTCGTCGTCACTGAGAACGCCTACCCGCCGCTGCAATTCGTCGATGCCAAATCCGGCAAGGCGATCGGCTGGGAATATGACGCGATGAACGAAATCGCCAAGCGTTTGAACTTCAAGGTCGAGTACCAGAACACCAGCTGGGACGCGATGATCCAGGCCGTCTCGGAAGGCCAGTACAACATCGGCATGACCGGCATTACCATCAAGGAAGACCGCAAGCAGAAGGTCGACTTCTCCGATCCCTACATGCGCTCCGAGCAGTTCATGCTGGTGCGTGGCGACGAGAAGCGCTTCACCGACGCCAAGAGCTTCGCCGCCCTCAAGGAAGGCCTGATCGGCGCGCAGCCGGGCACGACCCCCTTCTACACCGCAGTCTACGAAGTTCTCGACGGCAACGAGCAGAACCCGCGCATCAAGACCTTCGAAACCTTCGGCGCGACCGTACAGGCACTGAAGACCGGCGACGTCGATCTGGTGCTGACCGACGGCACCGCCGGCAAGGGCTATGTCGATGCCTCCAACGGCGGCCTGAAGCTGATCGGCGGCCCGCTCGGCTCCGAGGATTTCGGCTTCATCTTCCAGAAGGGCTCCGATCTCGTCGCTCCGGTCAATGCCGCCATTGCCAGCCTGAAGGCTGACGGCACGCTCGAGGCGCTGAACAAGAAGTGGTTCCTCGATTACAAGATGGGCCAATGAACTCCCCGGATCGACATATGGGAAGCCCGCTCTGATGGCCCTGCTCGCAGGCCCGGGCGGGCACCAAGGCAAGGATGACTTTCCCTGGTGGTTGGTCGCACTCGCCGTTCTCGGCATCGTCGTCTCCATCGCAATCGCGGCGAACGGCCTCTACGCCCAGATCTTCTCCCTTCTGCTCAATGGCGTCGGCGTCACGATCTTCGTGACGCTGGTGGCCTTCACGCTCGCCATGCTCTTCGGTCTCGGGCTCGCTTTGCTCGGCCTGTCGGACTTCATCGTGCTCAGGCAGGTCGCCCGCTTCTATATCGAGATCGTGCGCGGCATCCCGATACTGGTGCTGCTTTCCTACATCGCATTCGTCGGAACGCCGGCCTTTGTCGCCGTCTATAATTGCGTCGTCTCGCCATTGATCTCCGCCGGCTGGGCAAGCCCGCTCGTCACCCGCGACGTGCCCTTCGTCTGGCGCACGATCATCGCGCTGACCATCGCCTATTCCTCCTTCATCGCCGAAATCTTCCGCGCCGGCATCCAGGCGGTGGACCAGGGCCAGATCGAAGCGGCAAAGGCGCTCGGCCTCAGCCGCTTCCAGCGCTTCCGCCTCGTCGTCTTTCCCCAGGCGATCCGCGTCATCCTGCCGCCGCTGTCGAACGATTTCATCGCCATGGTGAAGGACAGCTCGCTGGTTTCGGTCCTCGGTGTTGCCGATATCAGCCAGCTCGCCAAGCTCTATTACTCGGCCAATTTTCGCTATTTCGAAACGCTGTCGATCCTCGCCTTCATCTACCTGCTGCTGACGATCAGCCTGTCGCTGCTGCTCAGGCAACTCGAAGCCTGGATGCGCCGGCGCTCCGGCAGCGACCGCTCCGCCTTCCCCCGTCTGGCGGCGGGCCAGCCGCCAGGAGCGCAGGTGTGATCGTTGCGATTTGATTGCCATTCACCCTTATGACCTATCCCTTGAGGATAGGTCGATGCTCAGCTATGTATTGGAGATATTCTTGCGCCCGGACGTTTCCTTGTTCCGCGGCTTTTCGATACCAGAATATCGCCAGGCTGATATCCTTTTCGATCCCGGAGCCATTATAATAGGCGCTACCAAGATTAACCTCCGCTGATGGGTTACCCTGCCCCGCCGCTTTACGATACCAATTTGCGGCACACGCAAGATCTATTGGTCTGTTCAACCCAAGAAAGCACATGATGCCGAGACCATTTTGCCCTCCTGGGTCACCTTGATCTGCAGACTTTTGAAACAGAATTGCCGCTTTGGAATAATCTTTGACCCCATCCTCTGAAATATAGATACCGCCCAAATTGGATTGAGCAGCGGGGTTACCAGCGTCGGACGCCTTTTGAAGCCAAGCGATAGCAAGGTTTATGTCGCGAGGAACGCCACGCCCGAATCGGTACATATTGCTCAAATTAACTTCTGCGCGGACATTTCCTTGCTCCGCCGCGTTGCGATACCACTCCGTGGCTTGCACATCATCCTTGGCAAACCCCCGACCAACATCGTACATAGCCCCTAATGCGTTTTGTGCGTCAGACAAGCCTTGCTCTGCCGCCTTTCGATACCATCGTTGGGCCGTATCGAAGTTTTGCGCAACGCCTTGCCCGGCTTCATAAAGCAGCCCCAAACCAAACTCGGCTTGAGGATCCCCACGCTCAGCCAAGGGCTGCCAATACGCCAGCGCGCGTTGGTAATCTCCCGCATTATATAGATCCAACCCTTCGTCGGCATATGCCTTCGTCTGAATTGTGGACGGGATAAAAACGGTCGAAACCGTGAAAAATAGAGATAAGCCAACAAGAATGCCGCAGCCTTTCATTAAGACGTACATAGCATTGTCCGCATATATATCTTTGCTTTTTTATTTCAGACGGAAATGCAATCTGATCCGCAGCTTTGAAAAATGCAAGTGAGGTTTGGTGATAGGTTTAACTGACAGATTTTAGCCTTGGCAATTCGGCTATGCAGATGTGGTTGCGGCCGCGGTAGTTTTGGCTTCTGTTAATCTGGCGCGATTAACCACCCCCCGGAACGCTCGCCATTGCCGAAGGTTTTGAAAATTGATATGAGCATGGACATGAGTAAGATCATGAGCAAAGACGGACGATACGTCACGGCTTTCGTGCTGCAGGACCATAAGCGCCTGCCGGCACGCTTCTTTGCGATGATTTCGGGCGCGCTCAACAGCCGACTTCGCTGATCACACCCGAGGCCGGCGGTCCTGATCCGTCACCCCCTTTTTCGACACTGCCAATATGGATCTGTAGCCATGAGCGCTCCACGCACACTTTACGACAAAATCTGGGATGATCATCTCGTCGACGCCCAAGACGACGGCACCTGTCTTCTCTACATCGACCGCCATCTCGTTCACGAGGTGACATCGCCACAGGCATTCGAAGGCCTGCGCATGACAGGTCGCAAGGTCCACGCGCCGCAAAAGACGCTTGCTGTCGTCGACCACAACGTTCCGACCTCGCCCGATCGCCACCTCGGCATCAAGAACGAGGAAAGCCGCATCCAGGTCGAGGCGCTTGCCAAGAACGCCGCCGAATTCGGCGTGGAATACTACTCCGAAAACGACAAGCGCCAGGGCATCGTCCACATCATCGGCCCCGAGCAGGGCTTCACTTTGCCCGGCATGACCATCGTCTGCGGCGATAGCCACACGTCGACGCATGGTGCCTTCGGCTCGCTCGCGCACGGCATCGGCACCTCCGAGGTCGAGCATGTGCTCGCCACGCAGACGCTGATCCAGAAGAAGGCCAAGAACATGCTGGTGCAGGTCGATGGCCAGCTGCCACCAGGCGTCACCGCCAAGGACATCATTCTCGCCATCATCGGCGAGATCGGCACCGCCGGCGGTACCGGCTACGTCATCGAATATGCCGGCGAAGCCATTCGCGCGCTGTCGATGGAAGGCCGCATGACCATCTGCAACATGTCGATCGAAGGCGGCGCCCGCGCCGGCCTGATCGCGCCGGACGAGATCACCTTCGAATACATCAAGGGCAAGCCGCGCGCGCCGAAGGGCGAAGCGCTGGAACAGGCGATCGCCTACTGGAAGACGCTGACATCGGATGAAGGTGCGCATTACGACCGCATCGTCACGCTTAATGCCGCTGCCCTGCCGCCGATCGTCTCCTGGGGCTCCTCGCCGGAAGACGTCGTCTCCGTCCAGGGCATCGTCCCGAACCCGGACGAGATCCAGGACGAGAACAAGCGCACCTCCAAGTGGCGCGCCCTCGACTATATGGGCCTGAAGCCGGGCACGAAGATGACCGATATCAACGTCGATCGCGTCTTCATCGGCTCCTGCACCAACGGCCGCATCGAAGACCTGCGCGCCGTCGCCAAGGTCGTCGAAGGCAAGACGGTGGCTTCCACCGTCGACGCCATGATCGTTCCGGGCTCCGGCCTCGTGAAGGAGCAGGCGGAAGCCGAAGGCCTCGACAAGATCTTCAAGGCCGCCGGCTTCGACTGGCGCGAGCCCGGCTGTTCCATGTGCCTTGCCATGAACGACGACCGCCTGAAGCCGGGCGAGCGCTGCGCATCGACGTCGAACCGCAACTTCGAAGGCCGTCAGGGCTTCAAGGGCCGCACGCACTTGGTCTCGCCGGCCATGGCCGCAGCTGCCGCGATCGCGGGCCACTTCGTCGATATCCGCGAGTGGAACTGATCCGCTTAAAGCATGAATAGCAAAGGGCGGCCCGAACGGCCGCCCTTTTTGTTTGTGGGTAAGGCAATTGCATGGGAAATGAAGTCACTGCACGAAAAACCCTTCTCTCGCTCGGGGAGAAGGGGCTTGAACCGCCGGCTGACCTTGCTGCGCCCGCTGGCTGAGCCAGACACTGCCGAGCACCACGACGATGCCGAAGATCTGCATCGGGCTCAGTTGCTGGCCGAGCACCCACCATCCCAAGATCACAGCAGTCGTCGGGCTCAAGAAGCCGAGCGGCGAAACCACCGATGGCTCAAGCCGCGAGAGGCCGCGAAACCAGAGAATATAGGTGAGTGCTGCGCCGATCAGCCCGAGATAGGCAAAGCCGATAATATTGGCCCCGGTTAGATGCGGAAGCGGTGGCTCGAGCAAGAGGGCGAACGGCAGGAGCAACGCACCGCCCGCGGTCAGCTGCCACGCCGTGAAGGTGAGCGGCGAGACATCCGGCCGCCAGCGGCGGCTGAGCACGGTTCCACCAGCCATGGAGAAGGCGCCGGCGACGCCGGCGGCAATACCGATGGGATCGAGCGTTGCCTTCGGCGTGAGGATCAGCAGGGCGACACCGCCGATGCCGGCGATCGCGGCGATGATCGAAAGGCTGCGGATCGGCGAGCCGAGCAGCAGTCGCGCCAGCACGATGACGATCAGCGGCTGGACGGCACCGACCGTAGCGGCCACGCCGCCGGGCAGCCGATAGGCCGAAATGAACAGCAGCCACCAGAAGATCGAGAAATTGAGTGCCCCGAGAACAAGGGACTTGATCCACCAGATCCCGTGCGGCAGCCGCCGCACGATAAGGAGCAGCAGCAGCCCGGCAGGCAGGGCACGCAGCGTTGCGACCGTCAGCGGATAGCCGGCAGGCAAGAGCTGCGTCGTCACCAGATAGGTGCTGCCCCAGATCGCCGGCGCGATGGCTGTCAGCAGAAGGTCGACATTGCGGCTCATGGCCTTGGCCCCAAAATTTATCTTGACCTCAAGATAAACTGAAATATCTTGACGTCAAGATAAATTGGTGGCGATATCCCGACATGGATCGCATCGATAAAATTCTTGACCAGTGGCGCCGCGAGCGGCCCGATCTCGACACGACGGCAATGGGCCTGTTCGGGCGCATGCGCAACCTCACGCTCCA
This sequence comes from Rhizobium sp. SG741, assembly GCF_012275435.1. Lineage (NCBI taxonomy): Bacteria > Pseudomonadati > Pseudomonadota > Alphaproteobacteria > Hyphomicrobiales > Rhizobiaceae > Rhizobium > Rhizobium sp. SG741. The sequence goes on along the minus strand of NZ_JAAZQP010000005.1, from coordinate 255,679 downwards.
TCTCTCACGCGAAATGGAGAAGACCTTTGCGCGCTTCGATCTGAACGCGGCAAATTTCGATATGCTGGCAACCCTGCGCCGCTCGGGCGAGCCCTACACCCTCTCCCCCAGCGACCTGATGGATACGATGATGGTGACATCGGGCACGATGACCAACCGCATCGATCAGCTCGAAAAGGCCGGTCTCGTCGCCCGCAGCCAGAACCCGAATGATGGCCGAAGCTTCCTGATTTCCCTGACCCCGGAAGGTTTCAGGCTCATCGACGCGGCCGTGACGGCGCATGTCGAAACGCAGGCTCGGCTTGTTTCCGCCCTCTCGCAAGAGGAAAGAGCTGCCCTCGACGGCTTGCTGCGCAATTATTTAGCCAGCTTCGAATCTCGCTGACAGGTCCGCACGCCGCTCCGCGCAAACATCGCGAATGCAGCCGCGCAGCCAGCGATGCGCCGGATCGGCGTCCAGCCGCGGATGCCAGAGCAGCGAGATCGCCACATCCGACGTCGGCACCGGCAGCGCGAAACTATGCATGTCAACGCGCAGGTTGCCCGTATAGCGTTCCGGCACGCTGACGATCAGGTCGGAAGCGCGGGCCAAAGCCAGCGCCGCCGAAAAGCTGCCGACAATGGTTGCGATCTGCCGCTCCAGTCCCAGCCTTTCCAGCTCCTCATCAATCTCCCCCTTCTTCAAGCCGCGCCGGGAGACGAGGATGTGCTGGCCGGCGGCATAGCGCGCCGGCGTCATCACACCCTCGCTCAGCGAGTGGCCGCGTCGCACCACGCCGATGAAGCGATCCCGGAACAAGGCCTGCGCTCGTAGTTCCGGCCCGGTATCGTCGCCGACGACTCCGGTCTCGAGATCGATCGTACCGTCGCGCAGCGGTGTGCTGTCCTTGTCCAGCTTCTGGGTGAAGTAGAGCCGCACGCCGGGCGCCTGTTCCGCAATGCGAGCGATCAGCTCGGGGCCGAAATTCTCCACAAAGCCCTCGCGGGTGCGCAATGTGAAAATCCGGACGAGCTGTTTCAGGTTGAGTGTCTCGGATGGCCGCAAGGCCGCCTCCGCCTCCTGCACGAGCCGGCCGACGCTCTCGCGCAATTCCAGCGCCCGCGGTGTCGGCACAAGCCCGCGGCCGGCCCTGACCAGCAACGGATCGCCCGTCGTCTCTCGCAGGCGTGCCAGCGCCCGGCTCATGGCGGACGGGCTCAGCCCCAACCGGCGAGCTGCACGCGCAACACTGCCTTCCGCAAGCAGGACATCGAGAGTGACAAGCAGGTTGAGATCGGGCGTTGACATGACGCGACCATAACACGATTTCGCCGAAGCATAGCGTCAAACGCACGAATAAGATGCAAATGGTGCGCGTTCCGCCATATCAGGCAAAGAGCTACCTTTCTGCCAGGACTTCTCAAACGTCGCCAGAAACGGAGCTCATGTTGAAACCAATTATTGAAAGACCGGACAAGACCGAAGCCGGGCGGACGAAAGCCACACCTTCGATCCGATGGGCGCTCGCCAGCCTCTCGCTCTCCATGCTGATGCCCTCGCTCGATACCAGCATCGCCAATGTCGGCCTGCCGACGCTGGCAGAGGCTTTCGGCGCTTCCTTCCAGCAGGTGCAGTGGATCGTGCTTGCTTATCTGCTCGCGATTACCGCGCTGATCGTCGGCGTCGGGCGGCTGGGCGATATCGTCGGTCGCCGCCGACTGCTGCTCGCCGGAATAGGCCTCTTCACCCTCGCCTCGCTCTTCTGCGGGATAGCACCGACGCTGTGGCTGCTGATCGCTGCCAGAGCCTTGCAGGGCCTCGGCGCCGCCATGATGATGGCGCTGACGGTGGCGATGGTCGGCGAGACAGTCCCGAAGGAAAGGACCGGCAGCGCCATGGGCCTGCTCGGCACCATGTCCGCCATCGGAACCACCCTCGGCCCGTCGCTCGGCGGCGTCCTGATTGCCGGCTTCGGCTGGGAAACCCTCTTCCTGGTCAATGTGCCGCTCGGGATCGCGAATTTCCTTCTCGCCGCACGCTTCCTGCCAGTGGACCGCCCCAACCGAAAAGTCGGCCAGGGACGCCCGGATGCGATCGGCACGCTGTTGCTGGCCCTGACGCTTGCCGCCTATGCGCTCGCCATGACGATGGGGCATGGCAGCTTCGGTATGCTGAACATCGGCCTGCTGCTGGCCGCAGCCTTCGGCACCGCGCTCTTCGCCTTTACCGAGGCGAAAGTGAAATCGCCCCTGGTGCGCCTCACGATGTTCCGCGATTCGGCGCTGAGCGTCGGCCTTGCCATGAGCACCCTTGTCTCGACCGTCATGATGGCGACGCTGGTGGTCGGGCCCTTCTATCTCTCCCGCGCGCTCGGCCTCGATGCCGCCCATGTCGGCGCCGTGATGTCCGCCGGTCCGCTGGTGGCGGCACTGACGGGCGTGCCGGCCGGCCGCATCGTCGATCGCTTCGGCGCTCACCGTATGACCATCACCGGCCTCGTGGCCATGATCATCGGCCTGTTCCTGGTAGCAGCGATGCAGGGCAGGTTCGGTGTCGTCGGGTATATCGGGCCGCTTGCCCTTGTGACGGCGAACTACGCCCTGTTTCAGGCAGCCAACAACACCACGATCATGACCAATATCCGTCCGGACCAACGCGGCGTCATCTCCGGCATGCTAAGCCTGTCGCGAAACCTCGGGCTGATCACCGGCGCATCCGTGATGGGCGCGGTCTTCACGCGGGCATCGGGAACCACAGGCATCACCGCGGCCCGCCCCGAGGCCATTGCAACGGGCATGCAGGTCACCTTCGCGATCGCCGCCCTGCTGATCGTCGCAGCACTCGTCGTCGCGCTTACCGGTTTCGCCATCGCGAAGCGCACTGCACTTTCCGAGCAGGCGTCGTGACGCCGGGGCAATGCAGCCTGCTCGATACAAGGGAGGCTCGGAGCTTTCACTCCGAGCCTCCTGTACAATGCAATCCGGCGAGTTGAATCAGAACGTTGCCGTCACTGGATCCGGGCCGATACGGCCGCCGGCAGAATCGAGCTTGGCGATGTCAGCCAGATCGTCGCTGTCGAGCTTGAAGTCGAAAACCTTGAGATTTTCCTCGATGCGGCTCGGCGTGACCGATTTCGGAATGACGATCAGGCCGTTTTCGATATGCCAGCGGATAATGACCTGCGCCGGCGTGCGGCCATGCTTGGCGGCGACCTTGCCGATTGCGGCGTTGGTGAGGAGCTTGCCCTGGCCGAGCGGGCTCCAGGACTCGGTCTTGATGCCGAGCTTGTCGTGCACTTCGCGCAGCGCCTTCTGCTGGAAGGTCGGGTGCAGCTCGATCTGGTTGAGGACGGGCGTGACGCCGGTCTCGCCGATGATGCGGTCGAGGTGTTCCTTAGCGAAGTTGGAAACGCCGATCGAGCGGGCGCGGCCTTCTTCCTTGAGGCGCACGAAGGCCTTCCAGGTGTCGAGGTAGCGGTCGCGGTGCGGCGACGGCCAATGAATGAGATAGAGGTCGAGATAGTCGGTACCGAGCCGCTTCAGGCTTTCATCGAAGGCCTTGAGTGTGGAATCGAAACCCTGGGCCTCGTTCCAGAGCTTTGTGGTCAGGAAGATATCCTTGCGGGCGACGCCGGACTGGCGCATGCCTTCGCCGACACCATCTTCGTTTGCATAGATGGCTGCGGTATCGACATGGCGATAGCCGGCTTTCAAGGCTGTGCTGACCGCCATCGGGGCAACGTTTTCGGGCGTCTGCCAGACACCGAGGCCGACCTGCGGAATGGAATTGCCGTCGTTGAACGTAATTGTCGGTTGCGTGGTCACGATAAGTCTCCAGATGATGGATGGTGGGGTGAAGGCGTGATTCAAATCCGGAAAGAAAAGGTTCCGGCCTGGCTCGCGGGAAGCGCCGGTCGAAAATCTATATAGTGGAGAATATTGGGACTTTAACCCCAAGCGACATCTCAGACAACCCGAAGCACCGTACCTTTTCGGAGCACTGGAAGTATGCGCCGCATGTCGCGAAGGCTGACCGCGACACAGCCGGCCGTCGGCTCGTAGCCGGGCTTGATCAGATGGAAGAAGATCGCCGAGCCACGGTGACGCCGTCGCGGGCGGATGTTCCAATCAAGCACCAGGCATATGTCATAGAGGCCGTCGCCTCGCCGCATTTCCTCGTGGCTCGGCGTGAAGGGAGCCTTCACCAGCCTGTTGTAATTGGCATTGTCAGGCTGATCGCACCAGAGCATATCCCTGCCGATGCGCCGCATCGGCAGGGCGGTGCGAAGGAAGCGAACATGGTCGCCGCGAGTGAAGCCATAAAGCAGCTTCATATCGGCAATCGGTGTCGCGCCGTCGCCCTCGCGCTTCAAAATGCTGCGCCCGGATCGGCCGATCGCCGCCGGCACGGTTAGCGGTCCGACCCGCACCAGCGCACGCGTCTTCTTACCCGGCGCAGGACGTACGACGACCGTGGAAGCGGCCCGCTTGGCCCCTGCCCTTGTCTTTTCCATTTTCCTCACATGTTTTTGCTTTGCACGTGATTTCATTTGAAATCATAGCAGGTTCAACCAAACCACCAAGCCTGAGCCGCGTCGCGACTTGCTAAAAATGCAATTTGGCGTAGGACTTAGAAGGGATTAGAACGAGGATCCGAACGGCATGACCGCACGCACCATTCTCCTGGTGGACGATGACAACGACCTGCGCGAAATGTTGGTCGAGCAATTATCGCTTTACGAGGAATTCAACGTTCTGCAGGAGGTGAATGCCGGAAAAGGCGTGCAGACCGCGCGTACCGTGCCTGTCGATCTCCTGATCATGGATGTCGGCCTGCCCGACATGGACGGCCGCGAAGCCGTGAAGCTGCTGCGCAAGAACGGCTTCAAGGCGCCGATCATCATGCTGACGGGCCACGACACGGACTCCGACACCATCCTCGGCCTCGAAGCCGGCGCGAACGACTACGTGACCAAGCCCTTCCGCTTCGCCGTGCTGCTTGCCCGCATACGGGCGCAGCTGCGCCAGCATGAGCAGAGCGAGGATGCGACCTTCACCGTCGGCCGCTATCTGTTCAAGCCGAGCCAGAAACTTTTGACCACCGAAGACGGGCAGAAGATCCGCCTTACGGAGAAGGAAGCCGCCATCATCCGCTACCTCTATCGCGCCGACCAGAAGGTCGTAACCCGCGATATCCTTCTCGAAGAGGTATGGGGCTATAATTCCGGCGTCACCACCCATACGCTCGAAACCCACGTCTATCGCCTTCGACAGAAGATCGAACGCGATCCCTCCAACGCCGAAATCCTGGTCACGGAAAACGGCGGCTACAAGATCATCCCCTAGGGAACAGACATGGCGCTGAACGACGATATCCGCCTGCTGTCGCAACTGCCGCTGTTTCACGGCATGGGCGATGAGCCGCTGCGGCTGATTGCCTTCGGCGCCGACCGCCGCCACGTGGCCGAAGGCCAGACCCTGTTCAGGGAGAAGTCACCGGCCGAATGCGCCTATGTCGTCGCGCGCGGCAGCTTCGAACTCAGCACCATAGACAATGCCGGGGAGAAGCAGGTGGAAGCGGTGATACAGGCCGGCACCATGCTCTCGGAGCTGGCGCTGGTGACGCTGGTGGAGCGGAAATATACGGCCGTCGCGGCCGAAGAGTCCGACGTGATCCGCATCACGCGCGCTCTCTTCCACCGGCTGATCGAAGAATATCCCGATGCCGGCCTGCTGATCCAGAATAGGATCCGCGAGAACTTCGCGACACTGGCCAGGCAGGCAGCCGCGCTTCTCGGCCGGTTTTCCTGACCCCGCGCGGCGATCCGGTTTTAGCCAGATCATTCTAAAGCGCGTCGCGATCTTTCAGGTTCGCTCCTTGCGCTTTAGGCCCTTGGTTTTTCGCATGCCGTTATCGCAAAACCGCCGCACACTTTTGCGCGATATACTCTGGAGCATTTCCAGGAAAAGTGCGAAGCGGTTTTCCGTCTGGAACGCGTAAAGAAACAAAAAGATAGGGCGTTTTCGCGATTCGAAGAAAAGCGAAAACGCTCTAGAGATTGAAATGCGCTGTTACCGGCACATGGTCGGATGGGCGATCCCAGCCGCGCGCCGCCTTCAGGATCTCGATGCGCTGCAGGTGCGGGCCAAGATCGGATGACGACCAGATATGGTCGAGGCGGCGGCCGCGATCGGCAGCCTCCCAATCCTTGGCGCGGTAGCTCCACCATGTATAGAGCTTCTCATTGGCGGGCACCTGCTGGCGCATCAGGTCGAGCCAGGCGCCCCGCTTCATCACCTCGATCAGCCCATCGGTCTCGACCGGCGTGTGGCTGACGATCTTGAGCAGCTGCTTGTGCGACCAGACGTCATGCTCCAACGGCGCGATGTTGAGGTCGCCAACCAGGATCGCCGAGGTGTTGGGCTCGGCGTTTGCATGCAGCCGCTTCATTTCCTCGATGAAATCGAGCTTGTGGCCGAACTTCGGATTGATGGCGCGATCGGGCTCGTCGCCGCCGGCCGGAACATAGAAATTATGCAGCCGGATGCGCCGGCCGCCACGCTCGAAGATCGCCGAGATATGTCTGCTATCGCCGACGTTGCAATAATCTTGCCGATGATCCTCGGTCAGCGGAAAACGCGAGGCGATCGCCACCCCATGATAACCCTTCTGGCCATGGATAATGATGTGTTCGTAGCCGAGCGCCCTCAGCGGCGCATGCGGGAAAAGCTCGTTCGGAACCTTGGTCTCCTGAAGGCAGAGAATATCAGGCCGGGCCTGCATCACGAACTGCTCGACGATGGGCATGCGCAGCCGCACCGAATTGATATTCCAGGTCGCAATCGAAAATCCCATGCCCAAGCCTTTCCCTGAGAGCAATTCCAGGAAAAGTGCGCAGCGGTTTTCCGTCCGGAATTGTGTCAAAACAGACAGCTAGAGCGGTTCAGCGATTCCGTGAAACGCTCTAGTCAGGGTAAGGCTTTAGACCGGCTGCGACGGAAAGGAAAGCGCCATTCGGCGCTTCTCCCGTTGCCAGAAATGGAGACGACGATCAGCGCGTATAATCGATGCGGAAAACGCTGTCATCGAAGGCGACATTGGTCTTCACGTTGTTGATGATGACGTCGGTCGTCTTGCCTTGCGGGTCGATGACGGTCCACTGGCGCAGGTCGTAGCTCTTCGAATCGAAGATCATCGCGATTGTGGAATCGCCGAAGACGGTGCGGTTGCCGAGCGTGATCTTGGTCAGATCCGGCTGCGAATCGACATTGCGCACCATGTCGGCGGAAAGGTCGATCTTGTTGGCGAGCAACAGGCTCAGCGGCGTTTTCGACAGCTGGTACATGTTCTTCGTATTCGTCTGGTCGTTGATGACCTGGACGTTGTTGCCATCGCAGATGACGCGCATGCGTGACGGCGGATCGTAGTTGAAGCGCATCTTGCCGGGCCGCTGGATGAAAAAGGAGCCGCTCATCTGGTCGCCGCGCGGCCCGATCTGCAGGAAGCCGCCCTTCATCGTCTTGATGGACGAAAAGTGATCGGCGATGGCCTGGGCAATGTTGGGATTGAGGGCGGCAGCCTGCGCCTGCGCAAGAGCCGAAACCGGTAGAGCGCCTGCCGCACCGACCGCGACCACGGCGCCGAGGAAATGCCGGCGGGTCAGTGAAAATCGGTTCATGGGCTGCGCATCAATCTTTTTCATCGAATTCTCCTTCATGCTTTGTCCATGGCGCGCAAAATCGGCGTCTTCATGGCGCGGCGGCCCGGGTTCGGCTGCGGGCCACAATCAAATTTCCCTGAACATAGGCGGGATATGTGACACGGAAAGGCGGATTGCCTCAGCGATCCAGAATGTCCGCCTTGGTGGGAACGAGGATTTCGCGCTTGCCGGCATGGTTGGCCGGGCCGATCACGCCTTCTTCCTCCATACGTTCGATCAGCGAGGCGGCGCGGTTGTAGCCGATGCCGAGGCGGCGCTGGATATAGGAAGTCGAGGCCTTGCCGTCGCTAAGAACGATAGCGACCGCCTGATCGTAGGGATCGTCCGAATCGGCGAGATTGGAGGTCCCCGCAGGGCCATGGCCCTCATCGTCCTCATCGTCATCGGCGGTGATGGCATCGAGATATTGCGGCGAACCCTGCGTCTTCAGGTAGGCGACGATGTCCTCGACCTCGCCGTCGGCGACAAACGGGCCATGGACGCGCTGGATGCGCCCGCCACCGGCCATATAGAGCATGTCGCCCATGCCGAGCAGCTGTTCGGCACCCTGTTCGCCGAGAATGGTGCGGCTGTCGATCTTCGACGTCACCTGGAAAGAGATACGCGTCGGGAAGTTTGCCTTGATCGTGCCGGTGATGACGTCGACGGACGGACGCTGCGTCGCCATGATGACATGGATGCCGGCCGCGCGCGCCATCTGCGCCAGGCGCTGCACCGCGCCTTCGATATCCTTGCCGGCGACCATCATCAGGTCGGCCATCTCGTCGATGATGACGACGATGTAAGGCATCGGCTTCAGATCGAACTCTTCCGTCTCGTAGATCGCCTCGCCGGTCTGGCGGTCAAAACCGGTCTGGACAGTGCGGCTGATGGCCTCGCCCTTGGCGACGGCCTGCTCGACACGCATGTTGAACCCGTCGATGTTGCGCACGCCGATCTTCGACATCTTCTTGTAGCGCTCCTCCATCTCGCGGACGGTCCATTTGAGCGCGACGACGGCCTTCTTCGGGTCGGTGACTACAGGCGAGAGCAGATGCGGAATGCCGTCATAGACAGACAGTTCCAGCATCTTCGGGTCGATCATGATCAGACGGCACTGCTCCGGCGTCATGCGATAGAGCAGCGACAGGATCATGGTGTTGATGGCGACGGATTTACCCGAGCCGGTGGTGCCGGCGACGAGCAGATGCGGCATCTTGGCGAGATCGGCGATGACGGGTTCGCCACCGATCGTCTTGCCGAGCGCCATGGCAAGCTTGGCCTTGGAGGTCTCGAAATCGCGGCTGGCGACAAGTTCACGCAGATAGACGGTCTCGCGCGTGGAATTCGGCAGTTCGATGCCGATGGCGTTGCGGCCGGGAACCACGGCGACGCGGGCGGCGATCGCGCTCATCGAGCGGGCAATATCGTCGGCGAGGCCGATGACCCGCGAGGACTTGATGCCGGGTGCAGGCTCCAGTTCATAGAGCGTCACCACCGGGCCGGGTCGGACATGGATGATCTCGCCCTTGACGCCGAAATCCTCCAGCACGCCTTCGAGCATGCGGGCATTCTGCTCCAGCGCATCGGCGGAAAGCGTCGTATCCCGGGCGACGGTCTTCGGCTCGGCGAGCAAATGCACGGCTGGCAGCTGGAAGCCATAGGGCCGTATGAACGAGGTCTGTGCCTCACGCTCCGCACGCACGCCGGGCTTCGGACGCGCGGCCGGCGGAATGATGCGCTGGCCGGCTGCCGCCTTCGGCGAAGCGGGACGCAACGGCCATTCATCCTCGTCCTCATCATCGGGCAGGATATCGGCCGGGCGCCGCGGATCGCGCTCATAGGACGAATCCTCGTCCTCATCGTCGTCATCGCTGAGGCTGATGGAGGGCGCGGAAACGACACGGCGCGCAGCCGAGCCTCCGAGCGAAGGCTCGACGCGATCGCCCCGGGCCATCGGCGTCTTGGCGCGCACGGGCTCGTTCAGCGTGCCGAATTCGTCATCATTGAAATCATAGGGCGCATCGAAGGCGTGGTCGCGGCGCTTGCGCGGACCCATGCCGAACAGGCGGCGGAGACGAGCATGCGCATTATACCATGCATGCATGACCGCCCCGAAGGCCATAAAGTTGCCCAAAAAGCCGGTGCGATCGTCGTCCTCGTCTTCATCGCCTACCCGACGAGCGCGGCTGTGTGTGTTCTCATAATCGTCTTCGTCCTCGTCGTCCTCCACCAGGCTTTCACCGATCACGCCCGCGCCAAAAAGCATGAGCCAGATCGCGGGAACAGCCAGAACCGAACCGATCACGATGGCGACGACGCCGCTCGGATAGGTGCCGATGAAAAGGGCGGGAAAGCGCAGGAGAATATCGCCGACGACCCCGCCGATGCCGTTCGGGATCGGCCAGGTCGGCGGCGCGGGAAAGCAGGCGATGGAGCCGGCCGCGACGACGCAGCCGCCGAGCCACGCGCCAAGGCGCGACGGCACGCGATTGAGCTTGCGGTTGGAAATGAAAGCAAAGGCCCAGGCGGCGACAGGCAGCAGCGCGACGACGGAGGCAAGCCCGAGCGCCTGCATCATGATATCGGCAAAGGCGGCACCGGGAAAACCGAGCAGGTTGGTCGGCGCATTGCCGGTGGCGTAGGAATAGCTCGGATCCATGACGTTCCAGGTCGCCAGCGCCGCGACGGCCAGCGCCAGCAGGAACAGCAGCCCAAAGCCCGCCAGACCCTTGATCTGACGCCACACCACAGCCGAAAGCGAAAAACGGTCGGGGCGACCGCTCAACGCCGCCGAATTGCTTCTGCCCATGATATCCAGCCCCGTTCCTTGTCGAAAGCCCAAGCGAATCGGTCTATGCCCACTCGCCGGCAGGTTAGCCCTACCTAATCAGAGGAGGGTTAATGGCATGTTAACCATGCGCCCAGGCCTGGCGAATCAACAGCTTTTGCCGCCGGATATTACCGCACAAACAAAAAGGGCCCGAACCAAGGTTCGGGCCAAGAGCGGCTTATTTGCGATGAAATACGCCGCGACGGGATGTTTAGCGATGCCGGAGGCCTTGCTCCGGCATCGCAAGCTCTGATCAGGAATTGTGGTAAGCAGCTTCGCCGTGGGAAGCGAGGTCGAGACCTTCGCGCTCGGCTTCCGGGGTGACACGCAGACCGATGATGATGTCGACGACCTTGTAGAGGATCGCCGAACCGACGCCGCACCAAACGATCGTGGTGACGACTGCGGTCAGCTGAACCATGACCTGGCTGCCCATGGTGACGCCATCGGCATAGCCGACGCCGCCGAGCGATGCGCTGGCGAAGATGCCGGTTGCAATGGCGCCGAAGATGCCGCCGACGCAATGGACGCCAAAGACGTCAGCCGTATCGTCGTAGCCGAACTTGTTCTTCACGACGGACACGAAGAAGTAGCACAGCGGGGAGACGATCAGGCCCATGACGATCGCGCCCATCGGGCCGGCGATACCGGCTGCAGGCGTGATGGCGACGAGGCCAGCAACCATGCCCGAAGCGCCGCCGAGCATGGAGGCCTTGCCGCGGGTGAAGGTTTCAACCAGCGACCAGGAGATGATGGCGGCTGCAGTTGCGATGAAGGTGTTGACGGTTGCGAGCATCGCGCCGCCGGAAGCCTCGAGGTTGGAGCCGGCATTGAAGCCGAACCAGCCGACCCAGAGCATGGAGGCACCGACCATGGTCAGCGTCATGGAATGCGGAGCCATCATGTCCTTGCCGAAGCCGACGCGCTTGCCGACGAGGAGAGCGCCGACGAAGCCAGCGATACCGGCATTGATGTGAACGACGGTGCCGCCTGCGAAGTCGAGAGCGCCCATCTTGAAGAGCATGCCGTTCGAATCCCAGACCATGTGAGCGATCGGGAAGTAGACGAAGGTCGCCCACAGTGCGCAGAAGAGAACCGATGCGCCAAACTTGATGCGCTCCGCATAGGCGCCGATGATCAGGGCCGGCGTAATGGCGGCGAAGGTCATCTGGAACAGCATGAAGATGAATTCAGGAATGACGACGCCCTTGGAGAAGGTCGCAGCCGTGGTCGAGGTCGAGACGCCCGAGAGGAACATCTTGGCCGTGCCGCCCCAATAAGGGCTGGTGCCGCCGCCGAAGGCGAAAGAGTAGCCGTAGAGGACCCAGATGATCATCACGACGGCGCCGATCATCGTGCACTGCATGAGAACGGAGAGCATGTTCTTCGCGCGGACGAGACCGCCGTAGAACAGCGCCAGACCCGGCACGAGCATGAACAGCACGAGAATGGTGGAGATGAACATGAAGGCGGTGTCGCCCTTGTCCGGAACCGGCGCAGCGGCTGCCGCTGCCGGAGCGGCGGTCTGCGCAAAAGCGATCGCCGGCGCGAGCAAGGCCGCAGAAAGCGCACCCACCCGCGCGAAGGTGGAGGAAAGCTTGGTAGATGTCATTGCAAATAACTCCCTGATCAGCCGTGTCTTACAGCGCTTCTGAATCGGTTTCGCCCGTACGGATGCGCACGGCATGGTCAATCGAATAGACAAAGATCTTGCCGTCGCCGATCTGGCCGGTCTTGGCGGCCGACGCGATGGCCTCGACAGCCTTGTCGACGATTTCGGATGCGACCGCGACCTCGATCTTCAGCTTCGGCAGGAAGCTGACGGCATATTCGGTGCCGCGATAGATCTCGGTATGCCCCTTCTGGCGCCCGTAGCCTTTCACTTCGGTCACAGTCAGGCCCTGGATGCCGACAGCCGTGAGGGCCTCACGGACCTCATCGAGCTTGAACGGCTTGATAATGGCCATCACAATTTTCATCTGGTTTCCCATCCTTTGTTTACCCTCGGCATGGAGCCGACTCTCCTTGCCGCCGACGAATGTTTCAGCAGCGACTGTGGGTACACATTCAAGGGGCGTGCCAGATTCGTGACACAATTATAACATATTGAAATCTAACAGATTTATCGAATAAACCCAATAAAGCGGCAGTTCGCGGCGCGGCCTCTGCACAAATAAAGTGCATTTTTATAAATTTGCACCTTATTTAATCATTTGCCTTTTTACGAATCAGCCCCTCTTGCGCGACAGACGCAATCAAGACACCGGATCGCGTAAACAGGCTGCCGCGGGTGAACCCGCGCGCGCCGGAGGCGCTGGGGCTTTCCTGGCTGTAGAGCAGCCAGTCGTCGAGCTCGAACGGGCGGTGAAACCACATGGCATGGTCGAGGCTCGCAACCTGAATGCCCTGATCCAGAACCGATGTGCCATGCGCGTTGAGCGCGACGTCGAGCAACGTCATATCCGAAAGATAGGCGAGCACGGCGTTCCGATAGAGCCGGTCGTCCGGCACGGGGCCGGTCAGGCGCACCCAGATATTCTGCCGCTGGCTCGGCTGCGAGCGGGAGAAATAGCCCTCGATCGATACCGGCCGGATCTCGACCGCCCGCTTGCGCTCCCAATAGCGGCGCACGTTCTCGGACGCATGGGCGAGATAGCGCTCCTTGACCTGCTCCTCATCCATCAGCTCTTCCGGCATAGGGACTTGCGGCATCTCGCCCTGATGCTCGAAGCCGGGCTCGTCGAACTGGAAGGAGGCCGTCAACGCAAAGATCGCCTTGCCATGCTGCACGGCCAGCACGCGCCTTGTGTTGAAACTGGAACCGTCGCGCAGCCGATCGACCTGGTAGAGGATCGGAACCGCGGGATCGCCCGGAAGCATGAAATAGGCATGCAGGGAATGCACGAAGCGATCGTCTGCCACCGTCCTCTGCGCCGCCATCAGCGCCTGGCCTATGACCTGCCCTCCGAACACGCGCTGCCAGCCCACCTGCGGGCTGTTGCCGCGAAACAGGTTCATCTCGATCGTTTCCAGATCGAGCGTCGCAAGCACGGCTTCCATGGGGGTCGGCTTCTCGCTCTCTCGCGACATTTTGGTTGAACTCCGATGGTAGGAACCATGAACAGGATGCTCTATATAGAGCAGGAAATGACAGTGGGACACAGGGAAGCGCTATGTTGGACATGCTGGTAGTGGGTGGCGGATATGTGGGTCTTGCCGCTGCGGTGGCCGTCAAGCAGGCAGCCCCCCATCTCGACGTCATGATCGTGGAAGCCGCTCCGGAAACCGCGTGGAAGAAGGACATGCGCGCCTCGGCGGTCATCGCTGCCGCCTCGAAGATGCTTGAAGTCCTGGGCGTCTGGGACGAGATCGCGCCGGAAGCAGAACCGATCACCCGCATGATCGTCACCGATTCGCGCACCAGCGATCCCGTGCGTCCCGTCTTCCTCACCTTTGACGGCGAAGTGGCCGAAGGCCAGCCTTTTGCCCACATGGTGCCGAACCTTGCCATGGTCGCCGCGCTGCGCCGCGCGTGCGAACGCCTCGATATCACCATCAGCCACGGCCTCAGCGCCACCGGATTCGTGACCGACGATGCCAAGGTCGCGTTGACCCTTTCGGACGGCAGCGTGCTGGAAACACGCCTGCTGGTCGCCTGCGACGGGGTACGCTCCAAGCTGCGCGACATGGCAGGCATCAAGACCGTCAACTGGGACTACGGCCAGTCCGGCATCGTCGTGACCGTCGAGCATGAGCGCCCGCATGGCGGCTGCGCCGAGGAGCATTTCCTGCCGTCGGGCCCCTTTGCCATCCTGCCGCTGAAGAACAACCGCTCCTCCCTCGTCTGGACCGAGCGCACCGCCGATGCCAACCGGCTGGTCGCCTCGGACGATCTTGTCTTCGAAGAGGAGCTGGAGCGCCGCTTCGGCCACAAGCTCGGTGCGCTGCACGCCGTCGGCGAGCGTCGTGCCTTTCCGCTCGGCCTGACGCTCGCCCGTGCCTTCGTCGCGCCGCGTTTCGCGCTCGCCGGCGACGCGGCCCATGGCATCCACCCGATCTCCGGCCAGGGCCTCAATCTTGGCTTCAAGGATGTGGCAGCCCTTGCCGAAACCGTCGTCGAAGCCGACCGCCTCGGCCTCGACATCGGCTCGATCAACATCCTCGAGCGCTACCAGACCTGGCGGCGCTTCGACACCTTCCGCATGGGGGTGACCACCGACGCCCTGAACCGGCTGTTTTCCAACGACATCACGCCATTGCGCGTCGCCCGCGATTTCGGGCTTGGGATCGTCGACCGGCTGCCGAGCCTGAAGTCCTTCTTCATGGGCCAGGCCGCCGGCACGGCCGCCAAGGACAATCCACGGCTGCTCGCCGGAGAGGCCATCTGAACGGCCGAAGCCGAAATCCCCATCGGCATGCCTTCCGTCGGCCCGAAGCGGGCACCTCGAGCACTTTAAGGGTGTAAAATCGCTTCCATGGACTGGAGAAAGACAGTTTGCCTCTTATTTAAGCAGGGAATTGGGAACCCGACGAGCGAAAGGACCATGCAATGGCAAAGAACACGATCTGCGTATGGTATGACAAAGACGCCGAGGCCGCTGCCCGCTTCTACGCCGAGACCTTTCCCGACAGCGCAGTCGGTGCCATCATCCGCGCACCCGGAAACTATCCGGACGGTAAGCAGGGAGACGTATTGGTCGTTGAATTCACGGTTGCCGGTATTCCTTGCATCGGCCTCAACGGCGGCACCGCGTTTACACACAGTGAAGCCTTCTCATTTCAGATCGCAACGGACGATCAGGAAGAAACCGACCGCTACTGGAACGCCATTGTCGGCAATGGTGGCCGCGAGAGCAACTGCGGCTGGTGCAAGGACAAATGGGGTGTATCCTGGCAGATCACGCCGCGCGTCCTGACTGAAGCGCTCGCGGCAGGCGGCGATCAGGCAAAGCGTGCCTTCGATGCGATGATGACCATGAACAAGATCGACGTCGGGGTGATCGAAGCAGCTCGGCGCGGCTGAGGCGCCATGGTGCGGACGTTAATCCTCGATGCGTCGCGCTTCCGAAATCAGCATGATCGGAATACCGTCGCGGATCGGGTAGGCGAGGCGCGCCTTTTCGGAGATCAGCTCGTTCTTTTCCCGATCGTAGCTGAGCCGCCCCTTGGTGAGCGGGCAGACGAGCAGTTCAAGCAGTTTCGGATCCACCTTGCTGACCGTGATATCCATCACACCACTCCTATTGCAGCATGGAATCGGTCTCGCCCGAGCCAGCAAGTACGATCTTGACGATCGCGATGAAGGTCTCGGCCCGGGTCTTCAGGTCGGGCGCCTCCAGAAGCGCCTGTTTCTCGGCGGGATCGAAGGGCGCCATCGTCGCCAGCGAATTGACCAGCATCATGTTGCTCGCCCGCTCCACGCTTTCCCAATCCGCTTCCAGCTTGTTAGCGTCCAGATAGGCCCGGAAAACCGACAGCAGCTCGGCCCGATCGACGGTATCCTCCTCGTCGCGCGACTTGAGGTCGGAAATGAAGGGCGTGATGTGGAAGCTGCGATAGGGCTGGTGGCCGATGACTTCATCCATCAGCCGGAAGCGGCAGATCCCGGTCAACGACGCGATATAGCGGCCATCGCCGGTTTCCGCGATCGAGGTGATGCGCCCAAGGCAGCCGACATGCGATAGATTGGAAGAGTCCGCCGGCTCGCCCAGCGCCGGCTGCACCATTCCAATCAACCGGTTTCCGGCGATGGCCGAGTCGAACATGGCGAGATAGCGCGGCTCGAAAATATTAAGCGGCAGCTGCGCGCCCGGCAGCAGCAAGGCACCAGACAAAGGAAAGACGACCACAGTTTCAGGCAGATCGCTCGGCTTCAGATATCTGGCATTTCCGACTTGCATGTTTTCCATCCCGCTAGATCACTGCGCCACGCGCCGCAGTGGGCCGCGCAGGAACGACACACAGTCGCGGCCGCGCCCCATCTCACGCCGCACCAGTGAACAATGTGGCCCTATCTGCCGAAAACACAAGAGTATTTCGAGTCAAAACGGCGATACCTCCCGCTTCCCCTCCACCTACGACCACCGCCTAGCGAACTGTCGTAAGGGAGGTTTGGCGCAAGCATTGCACGCTCAGGAAAACAGGATCGATGAAAGTTTGCGGCGGGCAGCGATCGTTGCCGGATCCTTCGGGCCCCAGACGTCGAAGAACTCCAGCAACTGGCGGCGGGCGCCATCGTCGTCGAAGCTGCGGTCTCGGCGCATGATAAGAAGCAGATGTTCGGCCGCCTCCTCCCGCTTGCCTTCGACGTTACGGATCTTGGCAAGCTTGATGCGCTGCTCGTGATTGTCGGGATTGGTCGCCAGTTCATGCTCGATCGCGACGGGGTCGCCGAGCTTGCGGGCTTCGTCGATCTGGTCGAGCTTCTTCACCACGGCCTGTATGCCGGCATCGTTGGCAAGCGTCTCGGGCAGGTCCGCCAATGCTTCGCGCGCCCGCTGGCTCTGGCCGGCGGCGATCATGCATTCCGCCATGCCGGCGAGCGCCTTGGGGTTTTCCGGATCGGCCTGCAGCACCGCGCCGAACTGTTCGGCCGCCCCATTGACGTCGCCGGCTGCGAGCAGGCCGCCGGCTTCCTCGAGAACGGCCGCGATCTCGGCTGCCTGATCGTCGGCACCGCCCGCGGGACCGCCGAGACGATCGATGAACTGGCGGACCTGGCTTTCGGGAACAGCACCCATGAAACCATCGGCCGGACGGCCATCGACGAAGGCGATGACTGCCGGGATCGACTGGATGCCGAGCTGACCGGCGACGGACGGATGGTCGTCAATGTTCATCTTGACCAGCTTGACGCGGCCATTGGCCTCGTTGACGACCTTTTCGAGAACCGGCGTCAGCTGCTTGCACGGACCGCACCAGGGCGCCCAGAAATCGACGAGCACGGGCTGATTGCGCGACTCCTCGATGACATCCTTGGCGAAGGTCGCTGTCGTGGTGTCCTTGATCGGCGAAGTCCCGGATGCCGCAGGCGCAGCCCCGTAGGAAGCCGAGGCCGACATCTGTCCGCCGAAGGAAGCGTTGTAGGGATTGTTCGGACCGCTCATGAGTATCTCCCGCCTGCCGGCATCCTGAACTTTGGAAGCACGATCCTCATGCAAGCCGACCGGCTTTGCATGGCATCGCGCTCGATGAAATAGCCTAAGCGATCGGACAATTCGAAGAGAAGTCGGATCGCTCTGATCTTAGCGCTAAAATCGTACGTTAGCCCGTCACTTTCAAGACTAGCGGCACATGACCCGTTGCTTCCATGAAACGCAAGAGATCGGCGCTTGCAATCGACGTCGTCGCATCGTTCGACAAGGGATGGCAATTGACGATGTCATGCGCCATCAGATCGGCATCGAGGACGAAGGTGACATTCTTTTCGGTATCATTGATCGCGCCGAACGCCGTCACCGAGCCGGGAACAACGCCCAAATATTCCATCAGCTTTTCCGGTTTGCCGAAGGAGACCTTGCTGGCGGCGCCGATCAGCGTATGCACCGTCTTCAGATCGACCGTCGCGTTTTCCTCGACGGTCAACAGGAAGAAATTGTCCTTCTTGTCCTTCACGAACAGGTTCTTCGTATGGCCGCCGGGAATCTCGTCGCGCAGCGACACCGATTCGGCGACGGTGAAGACCGGGGCATGATCCTTGGTGCTGTGGACAATGCCGAGACTATCCAGGAAGAGGAAAAGATCGTCGCGGTCTTTCGGGCTGGTCTCGGTCATGGCGTCTCGCAGTGGAAATGGTTCCGCCCCTGATACGTCGCCCACAATTCCATTGCAATCTTCCAGACGACGAAGAGCGGCGTTTCCGGGCTTTCCGGCAGCTACCGAAAAGAACCCGCAATTTTTCTTCGCCAACTCGTCATTTCCTTGTTGCATTTGAAAAACGGTTAGGCCATATAGCGCCCGTCGCCGCAAGACGACGCCCAGCGGTCCAACACACTACCCCGGACTACTGCGGAGATGAGCGGGTGTAGCTCAGGGGTAGAGCACAACCTTGCCAAGGTTGGGGTCGAGGGTTCGAATCCCTTCGCCCGCTCCAGTTTCTCTTTTGTCTATACGAAGACATAGATAACGGTTGTCCCCCGAGACAGGGGTGACGACCTCGTGCCGAACCGGTTGTCGATGGTTTGCAAAGTCCTCCGTTCCAAATCGATATAGCCCAGATCATTAATGCCTGATCGCAGCCGCGGCTCCAAACGCTGCCGTTCGCGCGTCGAATCGACAATATCCGTAACCGCCGGCCTTCGAGCGAACGGGCCGGTTCGGCGGGTAACGGAACGATGAACTGCGCGTATAAGCCGGCAGCCGGCTGCGCGCCGAGCCTCGCGCAGCGACATCGAGACGTTCAATATGACGTCACGGCCTCGCCCGCCCCGAGACGGCTCCCTTCCCTGTCGAAGAGATGGATCGTCGGCCGGTTCGGCGAAACGTGCAGCAGGTCCCCGGGCTTCGCCTTGATCCTTTCCCGGAACACGCAACTGATGGTCTGTTCACCCAGCTTGGCCACGACGAGCGTTTCCGATCCCGTAGGCTCGACCACCACGATCGAGACAGGCACACCCGCCGGATCGAGCCGGATATCCTCGGGGCGAATCCCATACGTCACCGCCTCCGCCATCGTTCGGTCGCTTGGCAAGACCATGCCGTCTGCGGTCCGGAATCCCTCGGGCGTCATGGTTCCGTTGATGAAGTTCATCGCCGGCGAGCCGATGAAACCCGCAACGAAGAGGTTACCCGGCCGGTCGTAGAGGTCGAGCGGGGATCCGGATTGCTCGACGCGGCCATCCTTCATGACAACGATCTTGTCGGCCATCGTCATCGCCTCGATCTGGTCATGGGTGACATAGATGGTGGTGGTTCTCAGGCGCTGATGAAGCTCCTTGATTTCCGAGCGCATTTGAACCCTCAGCTTGGCATCGAGATTGGACAAGGGCTCGTCGAACAGAAACACGGCGGGATCGCGAACAATGGCGCGGCCCATCGCGACGCGCTGGCGCTGTCCGCCCGAAAGTTGCTTCGGATATCGTTCCAGGAGGCTTTCCAGCCCCAGGATCCGTGCGGCATTGCCCACACGAGCGGCAATATCGGCTCTCGGCATCCGCTTCAGCCGCAGCGAAAATCCCATGTTCTGAGCCACGGTCATATGCGGATAGAGCGCATAGTTCTGGAAGACCATGGCGATGTCCCGGTCCTTCGGCGCCAGTTCGTTGACGACGTGCTTGCCGATATGGATCTCGCCCGACGTGATACCTTCCAGGCCGGCGATCATGCGCAGGAGCGTCGACTTCCCGCAGCCGGACGGTCCGACGAGGACGACGAACTCGCCGTCCTTTATGTCGACGGACACCCCTTTGATCGCCTTGAACGCTCCATAGTCCTTACGCGCATTGTTGACCAAGACATGTGCCATTGCCATTCATCCTCCCGGGTTGCAGGCGATTAGAGAGCGCCGATCACGCCTCGCAGATAAGCGAGGCCCTGCCGCTCCCCCTCCCTGCGGGCTTCGAGATCCTTGCCCGGCCAGCCATAGGCGGCATCCTCATGTTCGATGGAGAGCGTTCCATCGAAGTTCGCGGCGCGCGCCTGACCCAGGAACCGCGGCCAGTCGAGCACGCCCTTGCCGGGCAGCTTGTATTGCCACCATCCCTTGCCATGGTAACCGACGGCCTGCCGCGCGGCCGCATCGATCGCCGTGTCCTTGGCATGCAGGATGACAACCCGATCCAGGACCTCCTCCAGGGCCTTGTATGGGTCGATCCCGATGCGGATCAGATGCGACGGATCGAATTCGAGGCCGAAGCGGCGATCAGGAATTCTGTCGAAAAGCTCCCTCCAGCCACTTGGCGTCGTGCCGACGAAATTGTCGTGCGGACCCGGCCAGTTCTCAATGGCGAATATGAGCCCGCTCGATCGCGTCGCCGCGATCAGCCCGTTGACGTGTTCGGCAAAGGCATCATAGTTTTCGGCGTCGCTTGCCGTATCGTCGCGCCCCGGAAAGATCACGAATATCGGAACGCCCGCCTCGCCGATCGCCTGTGCAAACTCCGCAGTCATGGCATGCAGCTCAGCCCGTTTCGATGGGTCGGGATCGAGCTGGTTGCCGAAATAGGCCACGGATGAGACGAAGAGATTGCGGCCGCGCGCCAGCGCGACGGCCGCGGCAACTTTCTCCGGCGATTGTATATGGCCTCTGACATCGATCTCGATCGCATCGAAGCCCGCGGCCGCCGCAAAGTCGACAACCTCCTCCAAAGGCCGATCATTGAATGTTGATGTGTAAAAGCCGATCTTCATCGAAATCCTCCCTAATGATCTTGAATGGTCCTAGGCGGTCAGACGGTCCATGAACTTGAGCGGCGAACGGGTGCGCTGCGCGGGATTTGCCGAAGCAAGCATCAGCGCTGTGGCCATTGGCATTGCCGCGGCTCCCAATGCCGACGCATCCTCCCCCAGCGAGGCGCGGTGGATCGAGGGCAGATTGGCGTCCGATCGATGCAGATGTTCGTGTACGTAACGCAGCAATTCATCGACCATGCGGATTGGCAGCCTGCCTCCGACCAGGACAGCATCCGGATCGACGATCGCGCCGATATGCTTGACGGCGACGGCAAGATGAACGCTCATCTCCATCAGCCACTGCGAGACCAGCCGCCGCCCATCGGAATCGAGGGCAACGAGATCCTGTGGCGTGCGGGCCCGCACACCATGCTTTTCCAGAAAATCGTAGAGAAAAAACAGCGAGAAAATCTGACCCAGAAGCTGCACCCGGGTAGCGCTGCTATGGGTGGAATCGACGATCGGCAACCAGCCGATCTCTCCGCTCAGACCCATCGCGCCCCGGTGGCCGTTGCCGTCCAGAACGAGGCCGCCGCCGGGGCAGGCGTTGATGGCGATGTAGAAGAAACTGCTGCTCTCCGCGCCAAGTCCGTATTCCAACTCGGCGAGCGCTGCGGCATTGGCCTCGTTTTCGATGAAAACCGGATGCGGCGTCAATCCTTCCAGCGCGGCGCGTACGTCGAACGCCGTCCATTCCTCGTATTCCGGCGGCTTTCCAAGCAGCGAGATTTCGCCGAGCCAATCGGGCATGGCCAGACCGATCCCGGCCAAGCGAGCCTCGTCGATCAGCCGGCTCCGCTGGAAATGGGAGATGGCATCGGCCGTGAGCTGCATAAATTCGCCAGGGAGGATGAAACGTTTCTCATAGTGGACGCGCGCCCGAACGTTGCCCACCGCATCGACGGCAAGGATGGTCAGATGATCACGATCGATGTTGACGCCGATCGCAAAATAGGCGTCGGGATTGATCTCCAGCTCGATGGCCGGTTGGCCCCTGAGGCCGTGCCGCCTGCGCGCCTCGATAATCAGGCCCTCATCCAGCAACCGATCGACGATCCGGGCGATGGCGGGCTTGGTGAAGCCGGTCTGGCGGGCAATTTCGGCGCGCGAAATCGGTGCCTGGCGGTGAATGCAGCGAAGCACGACGGCCCGGTTGTGCTCACCGGCGTCCCCGACATTTGCGCCAGATAGGTTGAGAAAGATGTGCCCGTCGTCGGTCTGCGTCATGTTTGAATATTCCCTCGTCCGAAATCCTTACTCAATCCGTTAGGGCAGTTCGGCTCGTCACGAAATCTCAAAACCGCTCCTTGTTGTTTCCAATCTCGCACGGAGAACCGCACAAGCGCTTTTCCTGGAATGCCTTCAGTCAGCATCATCAGCCCTTTACCGCCCCGCTGGTCATCGCCCCAAGGATCAGCCGCTGCAGTGACAGGAAGGCGATGATCGCGGGTACAACGGAGATCAGGCAGGCCGCCGCCAGCAACTGGACGGATGAATCGGTCTGCATTCCCTTGAAATTGAAGATTCCGACGCCGATCGGCATCAGATTGTTCTGCGTGAGAAGCAGAAACGGCACGAGGAATTGCGACCACCCCGCGATGACGGTGATGATGAAGACCGATGCGATCCCCGGTGCCGACAACGGCAGTATGATGCGCCAGAAAACCGAGAAACTGTTGCAGCCATCGATCATCGCCGCTTCGTCGAGGCTGCGCGGTATCCTGTCCACCGCATTCTTCAACAACCATGTCGCCACCGGCACGCCGAGCGCGACATAGACCATGACAACGGCGAAATGCGTGTCGAGCAGGCCGAGCCGGTTCATATAGCGATAGAGAGGAACCATGATCACAAGCGGCGAGATCATCTGGAACATCAACAGCCCCATCATCGACAGGCCCTTGCCGCGGAACTGGAAGCGGGAAAAGGCATAGGCAGCCGGAAGCGCGACGATCAGAACGCCGAGGCCGCTTAAGGCCGCAAGCTTCAGGCCATTCCAGAGATAAAGTTGGAAATAGCTGTTGTTCAGCACGGTCACGAAATTCTCGAAGGTCGGATTGTTCGGGATGTACCTCGCAACGCCGCGATAGATTTCCCGACGGTCTCGCATCGCCATCGACAGCAGGTAGGAAAGCGGTCCGGCAAAGAAGACGAACATCACCAGCATGAAGAGATAGCTGATGACATCGCCGAGACGGCTGCCCGTTCTGACACTCATTGCTGTTCCTCCTTGGGCAGAAACGATGCGTAGACAAGGGCGAGGCCGAGACTGATGAACAGCATCAGCACCGAAAGCACGCTGCCCCCGGACAGATCATAATTCCTGAAGACGATGTTGAAGACGTAGAGGGAGATGACTTCGGTTGCCCGTCCAGGCCCGCCGCCTGTCAGCGTGATGATGGCATCGAAGGTGTTGACCGTCATGATGGTGATGAGGATCATATTGACGAGAATGGCCGAACGCAGCTGCGGCAAGGTCACGAATATGAACCGTTGCCACCCTGTCGCGCCATCGACTTCCGCAGCCTCGTAGAGCGAGGGATCGATGGCCTTCAACGCCGCATACATGACCACCATGGAGAATGCCGTGCCGCGCCAGATGTTGGACAAGAGCGCCGACCAGGGCGCTATCGCCGGATCGGACAACCAGGCGACGGCGGGCAGATGCATGAGACGCAGGATGCTGTTGAGGGCGCCATAAGGCGCCTCGGAAAACAGCATCTGCCAGATGATGCCGCCGGCAATCCCCGGCACGACCCAGGCGACCAGCGCTGTCGTCCGCAAGATGGCGGTGCCGAACAGGCCGCGGTGTTCGCCGCGAATGACGACCACTGCGACTGCAAGGCCGAGAACCTGCTGCCCTACGACGCTGCCGCCGACAAAGACGAGGGTCGCCCAGAGAATGTCGGGAAGCTGCGGGGAGCTCAGGGTGTTGACGACGGAGTCCAGCGTGTATTGCTGGCTGTCGCCGATAAGGGTGGCATTGGTCAGCGACAGGCGGAAGACGTCGAACACCGGATAGAGATAAAACAGGCCGATGACGATGATTGCCGGCATCATCCACGGCAGCGGCGCACCGGCAAAGCGACGCGCGAACGATCTGCTGGGAGACGGACTTGCTGCCTCAATTGCAATGGGACTCATGAGCTTCTCTATCCGCGTTTTGATGGCGATTGACGACGCCCAAGGAGACATCGCCGCGGCTGGATCGGCTCAAACCATCACCGGGTCGCAGAGCCGATCCCTTCATCAAACAATCCCGGTCGGAAAGCCGCATTGCGCTTTCGTCCGAATTGCTTCGGCTAGAGACGCTTGTAAGCCTCCATTGTCGCCTTGAAGGCACCATCGAGCGCTTCTTCCGGCTGCTTGGTGCCGGAGAGGACATCCCCCATCATGATCTGGATCTGGTTGGAGATCTCGGGATAGATCGGCACACCAGGGCGCGCTTGCCCGTCGGCCAATGCCTGCGAGAAGGTCTTGTTCGCATCCGTGGCGAAGACCGGATATTTATCGAATAGCGACTTCCTGGTCGGAAGCTGTTGCTGCAATGCGTTTGCCGGGCCCATATAGACGTCACGAGCAAGATTGGCGCACATCTCCACCTTGTCCTTGTCCTTGCTGAAGGCGGCAATCGTCCATCCGCCGGTACCGGTAGAGCGGTGATCCGCGGTCGGGCCGGGGATCGGCGAGAACGTCCAGTTGTTGAAATCGGCCTCGTCCAGCGTTGCCTTTAGCTGCGCATATTGCCAGTTGCCGCCGATGAAGAGCGCAGTCGTGCCCGCAGCGGCGGCAGCGTTCAGATCATCATAGTTGGCAATGGTGGTCACCCGTTTCGGCGCAGCACCGGAAGCGACGAGATCCTTGTAGTAATTCAGAGCTTTGAGAAATTTCTGCTTGTTCTCCCCCTCGCCAAACACAGGCTTGCCGCTGTCATCCACCAGCTTGCCGCCAAGGGCCCAGTAGTTCGCAAGCCAATCGAAAGTGGCTCCCTCGTAGCGGCCGCCGTTGAAAAGGACGCCTTCCATTCCCTGCTTGACGGAGGAGAGCGCCGCTGTCTTCAGTCCGTCCCAGGTCTGTGGCGCATCGGGAACGATGGACTTGTTGCGATAGAGCACGCGAAGATCCGTATCCCACCACCAGGCGCGGATCGTGCCGTCCTTGTCGAGGATGCCGGTGCGGATGAAGGGGAAGAGGTCGGCGACTTCATCCTTTGAGAAATACGGCGTGAAATCGGCGAGGACGTGATTGACCATGAACTGCGACAGGACGAAGGAATCGACCGCGGCGCAATCCGGCGCATTCCCGGCCTTGGCCTGCTCGAGCATTTTCGCCTGCTCGGTGCCGATGTCTGTCGACATGAACTGCAGCTGCAGCTTCCAGTCCGGATGCTTCTTGATAAAATCGACGAACAGCTTCCGATAGCCGTCGGCAATCGCCGGATCGGCATTGTTCGGGCTATCGTTCGTCAGACGGACGACGAGCGTCTTGGGCGCATCGGCAAGGCCGATCCGGTCTTTCGTCGCCAATTCTTGTGCGAAGACGGCATGCACTGACAACAACGCTGAACCCAGCGCAAGCGCGCTGACGGTTGCTCTGATCATGATGGGTCTCCTCCCCATTGTGAATGGATGCAGCCTGGTGGTCGGTTGACCTCTCCTCATTTCCATGCTGCATTAAATAGATTAAGTTACTTTGATTTGATGTCAAGGATTTGATGTCGAGCCGTGGGATGGAGGATCGAAGGATGGCGGCTTTCAACACGAGCTGAAGGGACGAATGCCCTTTCCCAGATAGCGAAACACGCAACCGCGGATGCTGCGGTCGCGACGGAGATATTGTTCCTCCGGCTACGACGATAGCCGGCTGTTAGATCCAGGAGGACATTATGCGTTTGCTCATTCTCGGCACCGGCGGCATGGCCAACCAGCATGCCACAAGATTCAAGGAAATTGACGGTGTCAGCGTCGTGGGAGGTGTCGACATAGACCCCGAACGTCTCGCGGCATTTTGCTCGCAGCACGGTATTCCCAATCATTTCGGCTCGCTGGAGGAAGCCTTGGCGTGGGGAGAATTCGATGCCGTCGCCAACGTGACGCCGGACCGCATTCACCATCCGACGACCCTGCAGGCGATCGCCGCCGGCAAGCACGTCTTCTGCGAAAAGCCGCTGGCAACGGATGCCGTCAAAGCCATGGAGATGGCCGACGCGATGGAGCGTTCGGGCAAGGTCGGCATGGTCAACTTCACCTACCGCAATTCACCGGCCCTTCAGAAGGGACGCCAGATGGTACTGGCGGGAGAAATCGGCGAAGTCCGGCATGTCGAAGCCTCGCATCTGCAAAGCTGGCTGGTCGGCCGGCA
Source organism: Rhizobium sp. SG741 (assembly GCF_012275435.1). Lineage (NCBI taxonomy): Bacteria > Pseudomonadati > Pseudomonadota > Alphaproteobacteria > Hyphomicrobiales > Rhizobiaceae > Rhizobium > Rhizobium sp. SG741. Next base: position 229,417 of record NZ_JAAZQP010000005.1, on the reverse strand, counting down.
CTGGGGCGACTGGAAGACGGAAAGCAAATGGCTGTGGCGATTGAGCAAGAAGCATGGCTCGAACGGTGCGCTCGGCGACATCGGCATCCACATCGTCGATTTCACGTCCTACGGCTCCGGGCTCGACGTGGCGCATGTCTTCGCCCGGCTGAAGACATTCAACAAGGCCCCGGGTAACAAGATCGGTGAATATGATCTCGACGCGAACGACAGCTTCACCATGAACGTCGATTTCAGCAGCGGCGCAATCGGCACGATCCAGGCGACACGGACGGCGGCCGGCCAGATGGACCAGCTACGGCTGCGCGTCTATGGCGAGACCGGCTCGATCGAGATCATATACGATACCGGCAAGTCGACGTTGCGCGCCTGCCTTGGAGACGATGTTCACACGGCGACATGGCGCGATGTCGCGTTCGACCCGGTCGAGACCAACTATCAGCGTTTCGTCCAGGCCGTGCGCGCGGGCAAGACCCAGGAGCCGTCCTTCCGGCGCGCAGGCAATATCCAGAAGGTTCTCGACCAAGCGATCGCCTCCGATCTCAGCCATGCGGACAAGGCGCTTGCCTGACATCGCCGACCAAGCTTGTAACCACCGGAGCGTGATGGTCTTTTGTTCGAATGGTCGCCACGCTCCGGTTCTTCAATTTCGCATGCCCTAGCCTGCCGCCGGCGGCGGCAGCAATGTGTCGAGGAAGGGCAAAAGGGCGGCGCCCAGTGCAATACCGCCGCCACTGAAACTTGCGGGTTTCATCGGCGAAATCCAGGGGGTCAGAAATGGGCGGACGGTGGTATCCCGGCGTTCGATCGACAGTTGATGAATGAGGGATTCGATGAGGCCGCGCGGCAAATCCCCTCCGATCATGATCGTGCTGGGCGCAATGAAGCCGGCAATGGCGAGGATCGGGTCAAGGAGATGGCCGGCCGCGCTGCGAACCCATTTGTCGAGCGCCGGCGATCTCGGCAGTTCGCGTCCCTCGCGCATGCGTTCGAAGTCCTCTTGGCTCAACACCGCCCTCAAGGCGCCGAAACCGACAGCGCCATTGAGGGGAACGTTGTCGGCGCCGGTGTGCATTTCGCCGATGCTGCCGGCTCTGCCATGAACGCCTGAAAAGGGTATTCCGCGGATGAGGTAGCCAGCCTGGACATCTTCATCGATGATGATCATCGCCAGCGCGTCCAGCGGCACGGCATTGCCCATCGTGCGCTCCGCAAGCAGGGCGGCCGTGCATTCGTTCTCGACGAATATGCGCGGCAGCGTCACCATGGCGGCAAGCCGGTCGGTCTGCTCGTCGGTCCAGCCATTCGCGGCAATGCCGAGCCCGACGATCCGCAAGGATTTGGCTTCGCCTTGCATGAGATCGTCAACGGCGGTCTTTGCGGTATCGACGGCCGCATCCGTCACGCTGAATGTCCGGCGCTCGTGCACCTGGCCGCTAAGATCGATCAGGACGATTTCGCCGTGCGACGGGCGCAGGCGGATGCCTATCGAAAAAGCCCCTTCCGGCCGCAAGGCAAACTCGGAGGACGACGCGCCTCCAACATGATGATTGCGCCTGTTGGAGCTGATCAGGCCATCATCAGCGAGTCGGCGCAATATGTTGGTGATTCCCGGACCGCTCAGTCCGCAATGCTGCCCAAGCTCGAGCCGCGTCAGAGGACCATGACGCCTTATCGCTTCCAGGATGACGCGGATGTTTCGGTCGGCAATTTCGCCGGAACGCAGACCGACCGTCTTACCGCGTTTGATGTCCGTGAGGGGAACCTGTGCCCGCCGCGGCCCTGTCCTCAGATACCGCATAACCGCCTTCCGATAATCCTTTAACGCTTGTGGACCAAGCGGAAATCACTGGCAACTCATTTGTGTCGGAACGGCCTGTCCTATCCAGAGTTTGCATGGGCCAGACCTCAGTAAGACACGGCCCGCAATGCGCGTCACGGCCCGTATCTCACCCATTCGTCCGTCCTATTTGGCGATACGAGTCTAGCCGCGCCGTCAGGCTGTCCTGGCTCCGGGTTCGAATGTCACGGTGCCCGCCGAACCGCGCCGTGCCTCGTTGGCGGCAAACAAGAGATCGACGCGCACGGTGCCGGTGAACCAGCTCGCGGGACACTTGCCGGAGGGGCTGCTACCGTTTCTGGTGATTTCCATGGTTCATTCCTTTCGGCTTCCTATCCTGCGAGAACATAGGTGTGCCCATTCAGCAGGATTAGAGCCAAAATCCCGCAAAGACTTATGGGCTGCAGACATGAATTGCATGCCTCCGCAGCCATAATCTGTGCTAGAATACCCTCGCACTTATGCGAGAGGTCCATAATGCTTCGCGAAAACGTTAACGATCTGCTCGCCTTCCTCGTCGTCGCGCGTGAGCGAAGCTTTACGAAAGCGGCAGCAAAGCTCGGCATATCGCAGTCTGGCCTAAGCCACACCATTCGCGGCCTCGAAGAGCGCCTCGGACTTCGGCTGCTGACACGCACGACACGCAGCGTTGCGCCGACGCCCGAAGGCGAGCGTCTGCTGACGACGATCGGTCCGCGTTTCGAAGAGATCGAAGGTGAACTGATCGCGCTGACCGATCTCAGGGAGAAGCCGGCCGGCACCATTCGCATCACTGCCGAAGATTTCGCGATCGACCATGTCCTGTGGCCGAAGCTTCGCAAGGTCCTGCACAATTATCCGGATATCAAGGTCGAGTTCGTCATCGACTATGGCCTGACCGACATCGTCGCGGAACGTTTCGACGCAGGTGTACGCCTTGGCGAGATCGTGTCGCAGGGCATGATCGCCGTCCGTATCAGCCCGGAACAGCGCATGATCGTCATCGGCTCCCCGGACTACCTCGAGCGAAATCCGGCCCCAGTGACGCCACAGGAGCTGCCTAGGCATAATTGCATCAATCTCAGGCTGCCGACTCGTGGCGGTCTCTACGCCTGGGAGTTCGAGAAGGACGGCGAGGAGCTGCGGGTGCGGGTCGACGGCCAGCTGACCTGCAACGGCATCACGCAGATCCTGACGATGGCGGTTGACGGCTATGGGCTGGGATTCGTTCCGGAGGGTCTGGCAAAGCCGGAAATCGACGCCGGACGCGTGGTTCAGGTTCTGGGCGATTGGTGCCCGTACTATCCGGGATATCACCTCTATTACCCCAGCCGACGGCAGTCGTCAGCGGCATTTAATGTCGTCGTGGATGCGCTGCGGGACCGGGGGTAGCAACCCGGCTTCCTGTCTCGATCGCGCCCGCCCCAACTTGATGGAAACAGGCGCCGCGAGCCTATTGTGCCCTCAGCTTTCCCGCTTTTCGAACACGTCCCTGGCGATAGGAACGGCCGAAAAGACGTTCGGCCAACCGGCGTAGAAGGCCAGATGCGTCAGCAGCTCGGACGCCTGTTCCCTTGTCAGCCCGGCATCCATGGCCCGGTTGAGATGGTAGGTAATCTGCGCCACCTGGCCGCAGGAGATCAGCGACGTGACGGTGATGAGGCTGCGGTCGCGGGGAGCGAGGCCAGGCCGCAGCCAGACATCCTTGAACAACAGAGTGTTTGTATATTGAACGACGCCTTGCGAGACCGGCCCGACGTTCTGCTCCACGCTCGCAGCGCGTTGAGCATCCGCCACCTCGTTCAGCGGCAGAGGGGTTGGCGACACTTCGGGTAGCTGCTCCGCGCCGATGCCGCGGGCGGCAAAGACGTCCTTGGCGACGGCGACAGCCGTGATGGCATTGGCCCAGCCGGAATAGAAGGCGAGGTGCGTGATGATCTCCGAGAGTTCCGCGGGCGTCACGCCATTGTCGAGCGCCAGATTGAAGTGGTAGGGCATCTCGATCGGCTGATTTCGGGCAATCAGCGCCGCCACCGTCACGACGCTGCGATCACGAGGCGAGAGACCCGGACGCTTCCAGAGGTCGCCGAGCAGTGCGTCTTGCGTGTATTTTGCAAGCGCAGGCGAGACGGCCTGGACATCACCCATCGTGATGGGTGCGGAGGCGAGCCCTTTCCTGTCGTCCTCGGCCAAGGCTGGCGTTGATGCGGCCAGCGTCATTGACAGGGCAGTCGCGGTAAGCTTGTTCATATCCTTATCCTTTTCGACAGCGAGACTGGGCCGAAACGTTTCGGCACCCATGCTGACAGATGGGTGCCGACATCTCAGGGATTAGATGTCCGTTGCTGATAGGGCTTATGGGCCTGGCACATGAGCGGCCCCGGCATCGCAGAGGACACGATGCTCTCGCAACCGACGACGTTGATCATGAGGGCAGCGCGTCAAATCCCGACACGCTTCATATGTTCCTCCGGATACCGCGCACCTTGGATCTCGATGTTCGCGGCTTCGATCTCGTTCAAGTCTTCCATCGTCAGATGCACGTCGATTGCGCCGACGTTTTCCTCGAATCTCTCGAGCTTTCTCGTCCCGAAGAGCGGCACGATCCAGGGCTTCCGCGCAAGCAGCCAGGCAAGCGCCACCTGGGCCGGCGTGGCGCCATGGCGACCACCGATGCGCCCGATAAGATCGATAAGCTTCCGATTCGCCTCCCTTGCTTCGGGGGCGAAGCGAGGAATGCTGTTACGCATGTCCGACTTGTCGAAGGAGGTATCGACATCGATCTTGCCGGTGAGGAATCCCTTACCCAACGGGCTGAAGGGGACGAGGCCGATGCCCAACTCTTCAAGCGCTGGAAGTATCTCGGCCTCCGGCTCGCGGGTCCAAAGCGAATATTCGCTCTGCAGGGCCGCGACGGGCTGGACGGCGTGGGCACGGCGTATGGAATTCGCCCCAGCCTCGGATAGACCGAACCAACGGACCTTACCCTGCGCGATGAGATCCTTCACGACACCAGCCACATCCTCCATCGGTACGTCGGGGTCGACCCGATGCTGATAGAGAAGGTCGATATGGTCCGTTCGCAGCCGCCGGAGGCTGCCTTCGATCGCCCTTCGTATGTGATCCGGCCTGCTGTTGACATTGCCGCTATTGACGCCCGTATCCGGATCGACGTCCCAACCGAACTTCGTGGCGATCTTGACCTGATCGCGAAGAGGCTCGAGAGCCTCGCCGACCATCTCCTCATTCGTAAACGGACCGTAGACTTCGGCGGTGTCGAAGAAGTCCATGCCCCTTTCGACGGCCGTCCGCAGGAGCTTGATCATGTCGTCCCGGTCAGGCAGTTCTCGAGCCGCTCCATATCCCATGGCGCCCAGGGAAAGTGCCGAGACTTCGAGGCCCTGGCCCAGCGTGCGTTTTTGCATGTCGGTATTCTCCTTTAATCGCGCGGCGTGATCTTGATGGTCGCTGCACGCGCATGCTCCCCGATCATGGGAGCCAGATAAGTGCTCTTCGAATATTTGGTGCGATAGGCATCGTCGATCTTGTCGTTGATCTCGCCCTTTGCGGCCTCGAACAGAACCTCGATCACCATGCCGGCCGCAGTGATCCGGCCTGCCTTCTGGTGGATTGCTGCCTGATACCACCGAGATCTCGCGCCGCTATATCCGCGAACATAGAGGCCGCCCTCAACAGCGACCGACCAGATCCATGTTGGCGTGCCATAGGTCGCGCCGTCATCTCTGAACGGCGATATATGCAGATCGTCCGTTTCGGCGATTTGCTTGAGCCTTTCCTTCTCCCATGCCATACGGCATTTCTCCTGGCCTGCCGGCCTGCAATTTTGTCCGGTGACAGACATCATCTAGAGAATTGCCGTCTGCCGACTATTGGCCTATTTCTACTAGGACTTATGTGCCCGATTCATCAATGTGCTGAAGGTGAGAGAGGCATCATGCATTTCTTCACGTGCCGTCGCCGTAAAGGGATTGGAATCCCTGGCTCACTTCGATTTCGGAAGATCCCAAGCCCAGCCCGACCATCGTCCACAGCGGCGGTACCATGTCTGCGCCCGGTCCATCGCCTTTCGCCAACGGGGAACCATCGGCCGGGGATAGGAGCCAACGGCTATCTCGCCTGGTGCTGTAACCGCAGACATGCTTCGCCCCTTGCCGATCGTCCCTTGAGCCACTAGGGGATGCGGGTCTCAAATCAGTCTCAATTGACGTTCAGGTCTGCACCTCGAATTGACGGACAGAACGCGGTATTGCTCGCATGAAAAGAAAGACGCCCCTGCTGATCGCGATGCTGTCGCTTCTGCCTGTGCCCGCCCTTGCCCATCCGCATATCTTCATCGATGCCAAGTTCGAGGTCGTGGCGGCGCCCGACGGCTCCATCAGCGAGCTGCGCAACGTCTGGAGCTTCGACGAGGTGTTTTCCTCCTCGGTCCTCATGGATTACGACAAGGCTGGCAACCAGACGCTCAGCGCGAGCGAACTCAAGGCCGTCGGCAAGACGGTCCGGGATTCGCTTGCGCAGTACGGATATTATACGAACGTCACCAGCAACGGCAAAGCGGTGCCGATGGCCAAGCCCGACGCGATCCAGGCAGACTACAAGGACGGCTCGCTGACCCTTACCTTTTCATTGAAGCCCGAGCAGAAGACCTTTCTCAAGGGTACCACGATCTTCGGGATTTATGACAAGACGCTCTACACGGCGGTCGATTTCGCCACCGACAACGATATAGCGACGTCCGGAGCAGCCTTCGGCCGCTGCAAAAGCAAGGTTGTGAGGCCCAACCCCAAGGAAGTCATGGCGGAGAACCAGGCAGCCCTCACCAGCATGTTCTTCAGTGATCCGAAGGGCACGGACTACTCGCTGCTCGTGGCAACGAGGCTGGAAGTTCAGTGCTGATGCTGCGCGGGGGACTGCCCCCAGCCTGACGCCATCACCTTAATCAGGCGAGCCGGCATCGATTCGCGCCGAACCTTCGGTGCCTCGGGATAGCGAGATATAGCGGCGGGCGATGATCCAGCAGCCGAGCGCCCAGGTCGCCCCGGCACACCAGCCGCCGAGAACATCAGTCGGATAGTGCACGCCGAGATAGACCCGGCTCGCGCCGATCATCAATGTCAGCAGGATGCCGACCGCGATGGTGAAGATGCGCGTCGAGCGATAGCGTCGCGTACCGGAAATGAGCACTGCAAGCGTCAGATAGGTAACCGCCGATACCATCGCATGGCCGCTCGGGAAGCTTAGATCATGAACCTCGACCAGATGCGGCACGATATCCGGCCGCGACCGCGCAACGCCGAGCTTCAACGTCGTGCTCAGCGCCCATCCGCCAAGCACCGAGGCTAATACGAGGATGGCAACGGCGCGCTGCCGGTCGAGCAACAGATAGACCGTCACCAGGACCGTCATCATCATGAGGACAGTGATGCCGCCGAGACTTGTGATGTCCTTAACCGCATGGGTCAGCCAGCTCGGTCCTATGGGAATAGACAGGTCACCAGGCTGGCGAAGCGCCAGCAAGATCGCCTCGTCAAACCCCCTTGTACTTCCCTCGAGAACCTCGCCCGTCAGAGAGACGAACAGAAGAACTCCGCCCGAAAGGGCGGCGAACATCACGAGCAGCAGGGGCTCAAAGCGGCTCAACCATCCCATTATGCCTGGTTTGCGAGACCGTTGATCGTTCATGCCGTATCGCCTGCCTGTCGCATTTTCACGTTGCCTCTTCCATATCTGGAAAGAAATCTATCTTCGGCCCAAGCTCCGCACCAATCGAAAAGCCTCGGCTTGCACAATCGTGACGCACCGAAAGCCGGTCGTCCTGAAAACGTCCGGACCGGAGTTCTTTCCGTAACGGGACGATGGCTATCTAGGGATAAAATCGGCAGGTTCCAACCGCGGGGAAAAAACAATCACGCCACGTTTGGCGCCAGGGCGTTTCAGGTTCATGACATGTTGCGCCTCTATTCTCGTCCGCGCGCTCTACAATCGCCGACGGTAACAGGGGATTTATTCGTTCATGACGAGGTGCATCTCGATTGCCCGCAAGAGAACACGACAACAGCGCCAAGACCGGTTCGCGGCCAAGGATCGAGATTCCCGGTGGCAAGCAATGAAACCTCATGAGCGCCGCGACCCATCTTCCACAAACGATGCAAAACGTTTCGGCCGTCATCCAGGCACAATGATTGCCGCAAAAATTTTTGCTATTTTCGGAACGTTGAGCTGTGATAATAGTCCCGCAAGGGCGATCAGGGATCGGGTGTAGTCAGAGTGTTAAGTGTTGGGACATCTTTCTCCGCCCGGTTGCTGGCGATGGCCGGTTTGGGGGTGCTGATGACATCAGCCATCGGCGCGTTTCCCGCATCATCCATGGCCGAGGATGCCGCAAAGCCTTCATCAAGCACTTGGGTCGTGACGCTCGGCGCTACCGTGGAGTATGGTCCGAGCTACGAAGGATCGAAGCATTACACCTTCGGCGCCTTGCCCTCTTTCGATTTCCATCGCCTCGGCGAGGCCACGGAATACAGCGCTCCGGACGATAATTTCGACTATACTCTCTTCGACTTGCACGGCCTCGAAATCGGGCCTGTGGTCGGCTTGAGGGATGACCGTTTTGATCTCAACAATTTGCAGCTGCGGAGCCAGCGCAGGGTGCGCTGGAATTTCGATGCCGGCGGCTTCGCACAATATTGGCTGATGCAAAATCAGCTTCGGTTTCGGACGGAAGTGCGCCAGTCCCTTTGGGGCGGCGATGGCCTGGTCGGTGATCTCGCGCTCGATTGGTTTCAGCCCGTCGGCGACAAATGGCTCCTGTCCGCTGGGCCTCGCCTATCGCTGGCAAACTCCGTCTACATGCGCAGCAACTTTGGCATCTCGGCGGGTCAAGCCGCGAGGAACGGTCATGTCAGCGCCTTCGACGCCGGTGCCGGCGTGAAATCTGTCGGTTTCACGGTGGCTGCGACCTATACGATCTCGCCCGAGTGGAGCGTGCAGGTCTACGAGAAATATAACCGTCTGGTGGGCGATGCTGCCGACAGCCCGATCACCTCGAAGTTCGGCTCACCCGATCAGAATATTATCGGCTTTACCCTCAACAGAACCTTCAACGTCAATTTTTGAGGCGCTGCGCGCTTCATGATCGGCGATGTAGTTTCGCGTAAGCGGAATGACGTCGTTGCGCTTGGCTATCTGGATCTGGAAGACCACAAGATCCTCATAGCGGAAGGCAGCCTCCGCCGTCGAAAGATAATATTCCCACATGCGGCAGAAGCGCTCGTCATAGAGCTGCGCGGCCTCGGGCCAGCGCGCCATGAAACGAGCCCGCCAGCTTTCGAGCGTCTTCGCATAATGCAGCCGCAACACCTCGACATCGGTGATCGCAAGCCCCGCCGCCTCGATTTCCGGCACGATCTCAGAAAGTGCCGGAATATAGCCGCCGGGGAAGATGTATTTGTCGAGCCATGGCGTGGTGAAGCCGGGCGTCGCCGAGCAGCCGATGGTGTGAAGCACCATGATGCCATCATCCTCGAGCAGTTCGGCGCATTTGCGGAAGAACGTGCGATAGGAGGCGAGACCGACATGCTCGAACATGCCGACCGAGACGATCCTGTCGAAACGGCCGGTCAGGCTGCGATAGTCTCTGAGCGCGAATTGAACTTCCGCCGGCGTTCCGCCGGCCTTGTCGGCCACGCGCTTGGAGGCGTAGGCGTGCTGCTCTTCTGACAGCGTGACACCAAGAACGTAACCTCCAGGCGCATGTTCGGCCAGGTGCAGCGCGAGGCCGCCCCAGCCGCAGCCGATATCGAGAATGCTGTTATCGGGCTCGATCACGAGCTTGGCGGCCAGATGCCTTTTCTTGGCGATCTGCGCCTCTTCCAGAGACTGGTCGGCATGTTCGAAATAGGCGCAGGAATACTGCCGGTCGGGGTCGAGGAAGAGCTCATAAAGCCGGCCGTCGAGATCGTAATGATGCGCAACGTTGGCCCTTGAACGACCCGGAAGATTGCGATGACGGAAAATCCGCAGTTTGGTTCGGGCATGATCGATGACGCGCGCGATCAGCGGGTGAGTGCTGTTCTGCGCCTCCCGCAGCATCATGGCGACGAAGTCGTAGAGGGAGCCCTGCTCGACGATGAAGCGGCCGTCCATGTAGAGTTCGCCAAGCCTCTTATCGGCATCGATCAGGAGAGCCCATTGCGCCCGGTCATCGGTGAAACGGACACGCACCGGCTCGCCGGTGCCATCGCCGAATGTGAAGACACGACCGCTTGCGGTCGTCACGGTCAGCGCGCCGCGCGTGACGATGGACGAAAGAGCGCGTTTCAGGCACCAGTCCACAAGGCTGGAGAAAACGGCATAACCCTTGCCCCTGGGGCGATTTTCAGCTTGCGGGTTGGACATCATCTATCCTTGCCGGCAACGGTGCGCGGTGCGTCGTGCTTCGCGTTCCAGTCGCCGTGATCCTCGGCTTCCACGTTGGCGCTCGCGATCAGCCAGACGCCCGTCAGGATCAAGCCGCTGCCGATCACCTGCAGGGCAACGATCCGTTCGCCGAAGACGAACCAGCCGGTCGCGATGATCAGCACGTAGCTGATACCAGAAAGCGGAAAGGCCCGGCTGAGATCGAGCTCGGAAAGAACATTCATCCAGATGAAGAAGCAGGCTATCTCGACGGCGATCGCCGCCAATATCCAGTAGGAGGAAAGCGCCTGCCACAACCATGCCTCCGCGCCGCCATCGCCCAAGTGTTCCGCCCCATGCTTGATGAAGAACTGGAACAGCGTGTTGAGCACCGGCACGGCAAGCCAGGAAAAACGCATCGGCATCACGCACCCGCCTCATCTGTCGAGAACAGCGGCGACACCAGCCGCAGCAGTCTCTGAAGGACGGGATTGCGATGGCGAAAGAACATGGCGTTGGACGTCAGCTTGCTGCCGAGCCTGATCTTGTTTTCATAGTAGGCCTGGCCGCTTTGATAGCGGCTTATGCCATGATCCAGGCAATAGCGCAGGTTGGTGAACCAGCTCAGGAAATAGAGATTGTACGGCCGCCCTTTTTCGCCATCCATACAGAAGAACTTGTCGATGGCGACATGCTCGTCATGCACGATCAGATTGGCGGCAAGCAGCCGGTCCTCGACGAAGTAGAAGGCGCAGTAGGAACGGCCGCCCATGCGGGTGAGAATTCCCTCGAAATATTCGGGGGTGAGCTCTTCGAACTGCCAGTCGCTGCGGTTTCGCGTGTCGTGATAGAGCGTCATCACCTCGGGCAGGAACGCACCGAAATCCGTCCTGATCTCGACCCTGACCTGTTCGAAGGACTTCAGCTTGCGCCGCATGTCCTTGCGGGTGCCGGAGGAAAGCTTGGCGAGATAGTCGTCGATCGTCTTGAAATCGATGTCGAGCCACGCCGTCGGCAAAGCGCCGATCGAGGCATAGCCATGTGCGGAAAGCGGATCGCCAAGCTCGGCGGAAACCTGTTCCGGAATATCCTTTAGACCGACGAGCGCGCAATCTTCCGTGACGGCAAACTGCTCGAAGAAAGACAGCATCTCCGCAAACAGCACGGCACGGCGCTCGTCCGGCACGTCGGGGTGAAAGCCGATCGCGCCCGTCTCGGTGCAGGGTGACCCCAGGCAGGCGAGGCGCAGCTTCAGAAAATTCGGGAAATGGCGCTGCACGCGCCGCACGGACCTGCGCAGAAATCCCTCTTCCAGCGTCGTGTCCAAGGCATAGAGGCAAAGAAAAGCCGGCATGGCGGCGCTCACCCGCCCGTCCTCGACGACGGTGATATAGCGCCATTCGAAGCCCTCGATGCCGGCTTCCTCGATGGCAAGCAGGCAATCGTAATCCTCGACCTGACCCTGAAAACAGGCGTTCCAGGCATCGCGGCCGATCGCACGGATGCTGAAGTGAACCTGGGCCACCGGATTGCCCGTCGGTTTGGGCACGGTTTTAAGCAGCGGCTGCGACATGGCGCGCCTCGAAGAAATCCGCAGTGAAATCGGCCACCTGGCGATGCTGTCGGTCCACATGGATCATGTGATAGCTGTCCTTGATCCATTTCAGCTCATGCGGGCCGCCGATGTGATCGGAGATGTAGCGTGCGTGTTTCGGACTGCTGAGGTCGTCGTCCTCGGCGTGCAGGATTAGCGTCGGCGTCTGGATATTCGGCAGCATGCCGCGGAGGGTCTTGCCCAGCCGATGCATCTCGACCAGCCCCTTGCCGGGGAATTTCTCGAGAATGCCCTCGCCTGCCATGCCCTCGATCAGCCGGCGCATCCGCTGGTCCTTGATCCCGAGGGAGGCCGTCTCCTTGAAGCTCAGGCGATCGAGGAAAGGAATACGGGACAGCCAGCCGATCTGCGACGACAATAACGGATAGTAGAAGGGAACATCCCAGCCGTCATAGTGAAAGCAGGGCGAGTAGATAGCCACCGCGTCGATCGCCTTCGGCTGCTGTTCGGCGGCCAGCAGCGCCAGCTTTCCGCCGACGCAGATGCCGGCGGCAAAAACCTCCTGCGTTCGCGTGGCGAGCAACGCCGAGGCTTCGACGACGCTATCGAGCCAATCTTCCCAGCGGGTGCGCCGCAGCGTGCCGGCATCGACGCCATGGCCGGCCAGCAACGGTGCATAGATGCTGTAACCCTTGCGATTGAGTTGGCGGGCGATCAGCTTCATTTCCGCCGGTGCGCCCGTCAGTCCGTGTACAAGAAGCACGCCTTTTCCATTTGAGCCCTCCATGAAGAAGCTCAACTCATCAGCTTTCATGAGAGAGCTCCGACTGCCGGTTCTCCTTGGCCATGAAGCCGAGGGCGTGGCAGGTGCTGATGACATGCGTACCGGCTTTTTCCTGCTCTTCCTTGATCTGCTCGTGCAGTGTCGGCAGTTTCGTCCAGTGGGTGCGCGGCCGGTAATGATGTTCGGCATGATAGCCGTTGCCGAACCACAGCCAGTTGTAGAATGACTTGTGGCTGGAAACGCCCCAGGCGATCGGCTCGTCCGGATCGCCGTTCAGATGTTCGTAGTAGCCGTTCAGGGACGACAGGCAATTGCCGAGATAATAGAACGGCACGAAGAACAGCACCGCTTTCCAGTCATAGAGGAGCGCGATGGCTGCAAGGCCGAGGAAGAAAAAGAGCTCGAACCGACCCCAGGCAGCATCGAACGGACGGTTGCGGGAGATAGCCTTATGAATATCGCCGAGACTGTCGCGGAAGAAGCTCATAAATGTGTAGGACCACACATTCTCGGGCTGTCCGTTACGACCGTGGCGATAGATCGACAAGAGATCGATGGTATCGCCCTTTTCGTCCGGCCTGTCGCTGTTGCCGGAATGATGGCGCATATGCACCCAGTGATAATAGGTCTGCGAAAAGCCGATCGCGACCGACTCCAACAGGCTGAAGGCGTAGTTCATCCAGCGCGGCTTGAAATAGGGCGTGTGGATGAAATTGTGGGATATGCTGTTGATGTTCCAGGAGATCGATACGGCATACAGGCAGCCGAGGACCGCCGAGAGCCACAGGGGACGGCTTTCGAAGCCGACGATCAGATAGACATCGAAAGCAAGATGCGCGACGGCGGCCAGAACCGGCGCCACATCCCATCTGGTGTGCGCGAAAATTTTCATAGTCCGGTAACTCCCACACAGGCCACGCCGGCGGTCACGAAGAACACGCCCGTTGCATGGCGTAGGTTGATGTTTTCTTTGAAGATCACGGCACCGGCGAACACGATGACGACATAGCTCAACGCCATAAGGGGAAAGGCGATGGTGAGCGGAACCTGCTCCAGAACGGCCGTCCATGCAAAAAGCTCCACGGCCCAGAACACGATACCGAGCCAGGTAATCGGCTTCGCCATTGCCGAAATCAGCGTATGCTCGCTGGCCGATTGCTTGAAGCAAACCTCGCGGGCCGTCTCCGCCAGCACGCAGAAGAGTATGAGCCCAAGCATGGGAAGGGTCAGGATGCCACTCATTGCATGTACTCCGCCAGCACTTCCAGCAGCGCGTGATTGGCCGCGCTGTTGATGTTTCTGGTCGTTTCAGCTCCCTGCCGGACGCGCGGCTGATCGATGAAGATCTCGGCTCGCTTCATCAGCTGGGTCCTGAGGCTGCCGGCATAGCTCGGAGCGGAATAGTCACCGATGACATCCGCGCCTATGATGCGATGACGGCTGCCGATTTCGCTGATCAGTGCCAGCAGATAGGGCAGCCGCATGCGGCCCTGATCCCAGTTCGTGACGGCATCGTCGGCGGCAAGGACATCCTTGTCGATGGTAACATAGACAGCCTCGGTGCGAATACGGCTGAGCATGCGGTCGATGAAATTTTCCTCGCCGATCTCCGAGATCGATTTCCAGTGCAGCGCACCCTTTTCCTGCCGATAGCTGGCGCCGCTGCCATAATCGGCAAGCACGCGGCTCGGCGGATGTTCGTAGGGATAGAGCTCGAGCTTGCCTTCGCCGAGCCAGTGCAGGTTCGCCCCTTTGCGTTCCGGGCTGCGAAGATCGTGGCTGCAGACGCCTATCGTGATGACCTTCTGGATACTGGGATTGGCAAGGGCGGTATTGACCCAGGAGCCGCAATGCATGCCGCCGTCGAAGGTAACCCAATCCGGATGATTGTCGAAATGGATCAACGTCGCCGCGCCGGATTTCCGCTCCAACGCGCCGGCTAGCAGCATCGCCGTGATGTGATGGAAATCGCCGGATCCCATGAAACAGAGCTGCGGATCCTTGGCCGGCGCCGGCGTATTCTTGACGATTTTGCGGCCGAGCTCCGCAAGAGCATTCTGCTTGCCCCATAGCCGAATCTCTCGGCCCGTATCCTTGTCGAAATATTGGTACGCGCCCGCAAACTTGCAGGCGCGCACGAAATCCGGCTGCAACTCCAACGCATCATCGAGATGAAGAAGCAGGAGTTGCACCGTCTTATCTCCGGGCGGCGCGCGTTAGAAGCTGATCGAGCAGGGCAAGAGCCAGATCGATCTCTTCGCGGGTGATCAGCAGATTGGGCGCGAAGGTGATGACGTTCTTGTGATAGCCGCCGACGTCAAGCACCAGGCCGTACATCTTCGCGCCGACCTGCAGGTCGCCCTTCATGCCTTCATCGCAGAGCCAGTCCATCGTGGCCTTGTCGGGCGTGTAGCTGTCGTCCTTGCAGATTTCCATCCGCAGGGCCAGGCCCAGCCCGTCGACTTCGCCGACGATGGCATGGCGCTTCTGCAATTGTTTCAGCCCGTCGAGGAAATAGGCGCCCTTCGCCATGATGGCCGCGCCGAAATCCTCTTCCTCCAACATCTTCATCGTTTCGAGTGCCACGGCGGTCCCCATCGGGTTGCTGGCGAATGTCGAATGCGTCGAGCCGGGCGGGAAGATGGTCGGATTGATCATTTCCTCCCTTGCCCATACGCCGGAAAGCGGATTGAGCCCGTTGGTGATGGCCTTGCCGAAAACTAGGATATCGGGCGAGACACCGAAATGCTCGATCGACCAGAGCTTGCCGGTGCGGTAGACGCCCATCTGGATTTCGTCGACGACGAGCAGGATGCCGTGTTCGTCCAGCACCTTCTTCAGCTCGACGAAGAAGTTCATCGGCGGAATGACGTAGCCGCCCGTACCCTGGATCGGCTCGATATAGAACGCGGCATATTCCGATTTGCCCGCCTTCGGATCCCAGACACCGTTATATTCGCTCTCGAACAGACGGGCGAACTTCTGGACGCAGTAGTGCCCGTATTCTTCCTTCGACATGCCCTTCGGGCCGCGGAAGTGATAGGGAAACTCGACGAACTGCGCCCGATCTCCGAAATGACCGTAGCGGCGGCGATAGCGATAGCTCGAGGTGATCGCCGAAGCGCCGAGAGTGCGGCCGTGATAGCCGCCCTCGAAGGCGAACATCAGGCTCTTGCCGCCGGTGTAATTGCGCACCAGCTTCAGCGAATCCTCGACGGCCTGCGAACCGCCGACGTTGAAGTGAACGCGCCCCTTGTGCCCGAACTTGAGTTCGGCATCCTGGGCGATCATCGCCGCAAGCTCCACCTTTTCACGATGCAGATATTGCGATGCGACCTGCGGCAGCCGATCGAGCTGACGATGCGCAGCGTTGTTCAGGCGCTCGTTGCGATAGCCGAAATTGACAGCGGAATACCACATCTGCAGATCCAGAAACGGTGTTCCTGTGCGGTCGTAGACAAAGGAGCCTTCGCATTCTTCAAAGAATTTGGGCTTGTCCGTGTAGTGGACCGTGTCGCCGTGCGAGCAGTAGGTCTCTTCGAGGACACGCAACTCCTCCTCGGAACGGACGGGCGCTTGCGTGTCGCCACTGAAGGCTTCGGCTACATTCGTTTTCATTCAATGCCTCTCAGTCAGATTCATGCTGTCTTGGAATGCGGCAGCACACGGGGGCGCCGTACGACGCTTGGAAGAACGGCTTCCATTTTCGGAAGCAGATCGGAAAAGTCCTCGAAAGCGACATAGGGAATGCCGTTTTCGTCACAGTAGTCGGCAAGCTTGGCCTTCGCGAAAACGAGGTCCACCTTGTCGGAAACGCAAAAATCGCTTCGCCCATCGCCGATGTAGACCTGCAGATCGGCGCTATCGACAACGCGGCATTTGCAGACGCCCGACCCGGACACGCAGCCCGTTGCCGTAAACGGCGGGAACAGCGAATAGGACTCAGCGCCTTGGCCGAAGCTGCAGGTGAGCACGTTGGCAACGATCGGCAGACCTTCGATGCCATGACGCGCCAGAATGCGGCGGATGAAATAGTCGACGCCATCGCTGACGACGGTCACGGGCAATTCATCGCGGCGGCAATAGGACAGGAAGCTTTCGAAACCCGGATCGATCGACACCGTGTCGAGAAACTGATCGAGCTCCGCCCTGCTTGCCTGAATGAGAGCGATCTGCCGGCGCATGCACTCGCCGGAACCGATCTGCCCCTGCTTCCAGAGCCGCTCTATGTCTTCCCACTCGGAACCGGCGAAACGGGACAACACCATATCCGTCGCGTCTTCGATGGATATGGTTCCATCAAAATCGCAAAACACCTGCATGAAATACCCTTTCACCATATCCCTAGTTGCGTCTAACAACCGCGGATGAGCCAGGCATGAGCTGAAAATGATGCGAAAATGAAAACAGACAGGAAGTTGATTTTTAACTTGCGAGCAATCTCAGGTCGACTTGGAGACCCTTGCTCCAACGCGGCGTTGAAAGCTCGACCGTCGCCGAGAGCCGGTCTGCCGTATCCGCGACGATGGCGAGACCGAGGCCTGCGCCTTCCGTGTGAAGCGTATTGAGCCGATAGAAGCGCTGGAACACCGCCTCCCTTTCCTGGGGCGGAATACCCGGCCCGCTGTCACTGATCGAAATCCGGCCGAAACCGTCTTCCAACGTGATCGAAACCTTGATCTCCCCTCCGACGGGCGTGTATTTGATGGCATTGTCCAGGAGGTTGCTGACCATCATGCGGATCAGCGATTCGTCGGTCTGGACCTGCAGTGCTTCGTCTCCCTGCAGCACCACGTCGAGCTCGCGGCTGGTGATGATATTGCCGAATTCGGCAAGCACCGACGCCACCAGATGATAGAGCGTCACCGACGTCGGATTGAGGGGATGGTGACTGACCCTTGCCAGCCGCAGCAGCTGCTCAATCAGATGAATGGCGCGGTTGTTGCTGGCAACGAGGTCGGCGACGATCGCCTGCCGTTCATGCTCGCTGTCGCTGTTTCCAAGCATCTGCAGCAACAGTTTCACGCTGGCCTGGGGCGTGCGCAGCTGATGCGCGGCAAGATCGGAAAAGCGCCGCTCGAGCGTCAGCGACTGGCCGAGCTTCTCCAGCAGCTGGTTGATCGAGCGGCCGAGCGGCAGGAGATCTCGCGGCAAGCTTTCGACAGGAATGGCTGAGAGATCCTCGGGCGATCGGGTGCGGATTTGCCGCACCAGCCCGTGAATCGTTCGCAGGCCGCTGTTGATGCCGAGCCAGATAAGGAAGCCGATGACCGGCACGAGCATCAGCAGCGGGAAGAAGAGATTAAGGAGTATGTTGGAGACGAGCGTTTCGCGAAGCGCGATCTTCTCGCCAAGCTCGATCACGATGCTCGTGTTCGGGATTGGCAGCGAATAGACGCGCCAGTCCTCACCGCCATATGTCAGGGTCGTAAACCCAACTTTCTGTTGCGGTACGTCGGAAGGGAAGGCCGTGCTGCTGTAGAAGCGAATATTGCCGTCGACCCAGGCGCGAAACATATGCGCCTCGGCATAATCGTCGGCGTCCTCGTTGAAGGCCAGCTGATTGTCCATGTTGAAATCAATGTCGTCGATCTGCTTTGCCGCGCGGTCCGGCGCCTTTTCCAGGGGTCGGCGCAGCAGGCTCCAGATCACGTTCGCGTCATCGATAAGCTGGGCATCATAGATATTGTTGATCTCCCGGGTCGCGCTGTTGAACGCAAAAGCGGCAATCACCACGATCGTCACCACGACGACCGGGGCGATCCGGAGAAACAGCTTGCGGGTAAGCGTTGAGTTGTTCATCGCTCGATCATGTAGCCGACACCGCGGATCGACTTGATGAAGTCGGTGCCGAGCTTCTTGCGCAGATTGTAGATGGTGACTTCGATCGTATTGCTCTCGACGGTGTTTTCGGCGTCATAAAGCGCGTACTCGATATCGTTCTTCGTCACATAGCGGCCGCTACGCTCCATGAGCAGCTTCAGCAGATGGAACTCCTTGGCCGTGGTATGCACCTGCGCGCTTCCCTTTCGAGCGACCATGGCGGAAGGATCGACCTCCACATCGCCGCATCGAATGACGCTCTCGGTGCGGCCGTCGCGCCGGCGGATGAGCGCGCGCAGGCGGGCGAGCAACTCGTCGAGATCGAACGGCTTGACCAGATAGTCGTCGGCGCCCTCATCGAGCCCCTCGACCTTCTGACGCACGGAATCGAGCGCCGTCAACAGCAGCACGGGCACCGCGTTGCCACGCTGCCGGATCCGCCGCAGAACTTCCATACCGCTCAGCTGCGGCAAATTGATATCGAGAACGATCGCCGCAAAATGGGAATGCTCGGCTGCCTCGAGGCCGGATTCGCCGTCCCGCATCCAGTCGACGCCGTAGGCATGTTTTTCCAGGGCCTTCTTCAGCGATGAGCCGAGGATATTGTCGTCTTCAACAAGCAGAACGCGCACGATCGACCCCATGTAGCCGAGAAAATTTCATAGCCGATGTGAGCCGCAATTGGAGCGACCTTGTGGCAAAGCTATGACGGATCATTTCCGCTTGGCAAGAGCCGAGGGAGTGCATCACCCTCCCGAAGGTTGCGCCGCCGGTTCGGAAGGATGAAATCGCCCCGTCAGGCAACCTCAGAGCCGCACCCTATCAGGCAATCGGCAAGGTACGCGCTCGCGGGGTTGCCGTCGCGCGACCGCAATATCCCGATCTCGCGATAGAATGTCGACGCAGCGAGCGACACCGCACGCACGGACGGCATAAGGGGCGGGCCGCCATCGACGATCGGTAGAAGCGCCACCCCGAGCCCTTGCCCGACCAGAGCCAGCAACGCGGCTATGTCATCGATCTCTACGGATTCGTTGGGCGCTATCGCATGGGACCGCAGGAACCGATCAACCTGCCGGCCGCCAAACGAGCTGCGATCATAGCGGATGAATGGCTGCTCCCGCAGCAATGTCTGCCAATCATCGCCCTCCACCCGCTCGGGAACCGCCAGCACATAGGGCTCCCGCAGCAGGGGCTGCCACACAAGATCCTTGGGTATGCCGAAGGGAGGCTCGATGAGTACCGCCAGATCAAGCTCGCCGGCATCGAGCAGATCGAGCAAATGAAGGGAGACACCCGGAACGATATGAACATGATGGTTCGCAAACCGCTGCCGGAACGGCACGAGCGCACGCGCGAGCACCGTCGATTGAACAGAGGCAATGGCGCCGATGCGCAGTTGGCCGCCCGAAACCTCATCGGCCGGATCGGCGATGCGCTCGAACATCGCTATGATGCCCTTGGCACGTTCCAGCGTTCGCAAGCCCGCGGCATTCAATGTGGCGGAACGGCCGGTTCGCTCGAATAATTGGACGCCGAGCCTTTCCTCGAGACGCTTCATTTGACCGCTGACGGCCGCTTGCGTCAGTCCGATCCGATCACCAGCGGCCGCAAATGTCCCGAAGCGGGCGACAGCAACAAGCGTTTTCAGTTCGGGTATCATGATGCATAATTTTTCCTATGACTCAGCCTTATAATATACAATTTTTCATAGGAAATAATGTACCTTATTGATCGCTGCATCGAGTTCGCACATCTGGAGACGATCATGAGTGCAGCACCTCTTCACCCTTTCCATCTCGCATTTCCCGTCAACGATCTTGCGGCGGCCCGCACGTTCTATGGCGGCCTTCTTGGCTGCCCTGAAGGCCGGAGCTCCCCCGACTGGATCGATTTCAATTTCTATGGCCATCAGGTCGTCGCCCATCTGGCTCCGGGAGAAACCGGAGAAGTGGCGGCGAATGCGGTCGATGGTCACGGCGTTCCCGTGCGCCATTTCGGCGTCGTTCTGTCGATGGAGGAATGGGAGGCGGCGGCCGAGAAGCTGACCAAGGCCAACATAGACTTCGTCATCAAGCCCTATATCCGCTTCCGGGGCGAGCCTGGAGAACAGGCGACCATGTTCTTCAAGGATCCAAGCGGAAACGCCATCGAGATGAAGGCCTTCGCCGACATCAACAGCCTGTTTGCCAAGTAAGGCATTAAGCCCCGCGATGTGAGCGCCCAGGAATGGCTGAACGCTCATATCGCAGGGTTTTCCTACGTCCTCGAAGAACCGCGAGCTCCGCCGACAGTCGGACGATCCGTGCTCAGCCTCCGCATGGATGCTTCTAGCACGTCGAAGATCCGGCCATCGGTCGATTGCGCGACATTGAACCGCATGAAGCTGCCGGCATTATCGGCCACGCTGAAGGCATTGCCGGGAGCAAGGATGACGCCTTCGGCCAGGCAGGCGCGGGCGACATCGGCCGCATCCTGGCCCTCCGGCAGCCGGCACCAGAGGAGCATGCCCGCCTGCGGCTTGAGCCAGGGCGTGATGCCGATAGCCTCCAGCCGCGCCGTCACCTCGCTCATGGCCTTGGCAAGCCGGATGCGCAGCGCCTCGACATGCTTGCGATAGCTGCCGTCCTTCAGCGCCAGATAGACGAGCTCCGCTGACAATTGTCCGCAACTGAAGCTGCTGGCAACCTTGAGATCGACGAGTCCGTCGATCCAGTCCGGCCGCGCGGCGATGAAGCCGCACCGCACCGAGGCCGAGAGCGTCTTCGAAAAGCTGCCGATATGGATTACCCGCTCGAGCCCGTCGTAAGCGGCAAGCCGCGGTGCCGGGACATTCTCGAAATCGGAAAAGATATCGTCCTCGATGATAACCAGGCCGGACGCATCCGCCAGCTTCAGCAGGCGATGCGCCGTCACGGGCGACAGCACGGCACCCGTCGGATTATGGATGGCGGAGTTGGTGATGTAGAGCCGGGGCTTGTGCCGTTCGAGCGCCTGGCCGAACAGCTCGACATCCGGTCCCGTCGGCGTGAAGGGCACGGCGACGACATTGGCCCGGTGCGCACGCAGCAGCGCATGGAAATTGAAATAACAGGGATCGTCCACCAGCACGGTGTCGCCGGGCTCCAGCAGGAAACGGCAGAGAAGATCGATCGCCTGCGTGCCGGATTCGGTCAGCATGATCTGGTCCGGAGGCACGGTGATGCCGTGCTCGCCCAGCCGCCTGGCGAGCAGCTGCCGCAACGGCGGCAAGCCGAGCGGCGTGGCGTAATTGGCGAGCGTTTCGAGGTCTCCGCGCGCCAGCGTCCTCATCGCACGGCGTAGCGCCGCCTGCGGCAACCAGGATGCGGGAAGCCAGCCGCAGCCGGGCTTCAAGACATCGTCGCCCATCTCAAGCGATTGCCGCGAAATCCACAACGGATCGACATTGCGGTCCGATCTTGCGCCGGCCTCAGACAATGAAAGCGGCGGCAGGGGGCCGCATACATAGAACCCTGAGCCCGGCCGCGAACGGATCATCCCCTCGGCGGCAAGACGCTCATAGGCCTCGACCACGGTGGAGACCGATACCTGCATGGTCTTGGCGAGGCTGCGAACGGAGGGAAGCCGTGCGCCGGGCACCAGGCTACGGGTGGCTATTCGATCGGAAATCGCAGCCATCACGGCTTCGATACGCGTGCCGCCGACCGCGCTCACAGCCAATGCATCGTCCATCCGTACTGTACCTCATACCATAACAGTTCCCGTAAATTGTACTGCACTGTCTCTGGAATAGCCAGTCGGCTTCGCCGATACCGCTGGCATCAAGAAGGAGCATGCGCAATGGACAAGGCAACGATAGGATGGATCTACGGGCTGATAGGGGTGGTGATCTTCAGCGGATCGCTGCCGGCGACGCGGGTGGCCGTCATGGACTTCGATCCGCTGTTCCTGACCGTCGCCCGCGCCGTCATCGCCGGCCTTTTGAGCCTATGCCTGCTGCTTGCCTTTCGCGAAAAACGCCCCGCCCGCAGTGATATCGTGTCCCTGGCGATCGTCGCGCTCGGCTGCGTCGTCGGTTTTCCCCTGCTGACGGCGCTGGCGCTCAAGCATGTCACATCAGCCCATTCGATCGTCTTCATCGGGTTGCTGCCGCTTGCGACCGCCATCTTCGGCGTGCTGCGCGGCGGCGAACGACCACGGCCGGCTTTTTGGATATTCTCCGCTATCGGCAGCGCCCTCGTCAGCGGCTATGCCCTTACGCAGGGCGTATCGGCCTCGCCGGTCGGCGATCTGCTGATGCTCGCAGCCATTCTCGTCTGCGGACTCGGTTACGCCGAAGGTGCCGTGCTGTCGCGCCGGCTCGGCGGCTGGCAGGTCATCTGCTGGGCTCTGGTTCTGTCCCTGCCGGTCACCGTCGCGCTCTGCATCGCCACCATGCCGCATACTATCGACGGCATCGGCGGCCCGGCCTGGATCGGCCTCGCCTATGTTTCGTTGTTCAGCATGCTGATCGGCTTCGTCTTCTGGTATCGCGGACTGGCGCAAGGCGGCATCGCAGCCGTCGGCCAGTTGCAGTTCCTGCAGCCATTCTTCGGCTTCGCGCTTGCGGCGGCATTGCTCAAGGAAAGCGTCAGCTGGTCCATGCTCGTTGTAACGATTGCTGTCGTCGCCTGCGTCGCCGGCGCCCGGAAATTCGCGCGCTGAGGCACTCGTATCAGACGGCCGTGTGCCGACTTGATCTTCTAAACCGATCGGTCTATAAAATACCAATCGGTTTAGAAGGAGCACATCATGCCGACCCCGCTTGTCCCACCCTTCACCCGCGAGACCGCGATCGCCAAAGTCCGCATGGCAGAAGACGGCTGGAACAGCCGCGATCCCGAGCGCGTCTCCAAGGTCTATACGGAAGACAGCCAATGGCGGAACCGCGCCGAATTCCCGCGCGGCCGCAAGGAGATTGTCGAGTTCCTCACGCGCAAATGGGCAAGGGAGCTGGACTACCGACTGATCAAGGAACTCTGGACTTTCGAGGGCAACCGCATCGCCGTCCGCTTCGCCTATGAATGGCACGACGACAGCGGCCACTGGTTCCGCTCCTACGGCAACGAGAATTGGGAATTCGATGCCGACGGGCTGATGCAGCGCCGTTTTGCCTCCATCAACGACATGCCGATCAAGGAAAACGAGCGGAAGTTCCACTGGCCGCTCGGCCGGCGCCCCGACGATCACCCCGGCCTGTCGGATCTCGGCCTTTGAAATGACGCGCACCGTCTTCGAAAAGCCCGATGCCGTTGCCCTTGTGGCCGAGGTCTTTCGCGAGCTCGGCTACGAGGGCGCGTCGATGAGCAGCATCACGGCGCGCACCAAACTCTCGAAGGGCAGCCTCTATCATTTCTTTCCCGGGGGTAAGGAACAGATGGCGGCCGAGATCATGGCCCATATCGATGCCTGGTTCGTCACGGAAGTGTTCAGGCCGCTCGAAGAGGATGACCCTCGCGCCGCCATCCTCACTATGTGGGAGACGACGGACACCTATTTCCGCTCCGGCCGCCGTGTCTGCCTCATCGGAGCCTTCGCGCTGGACGAAACGCGCGATCGCTTCCCGAGCGCCATTCAGAACTATTTCCTGCGCTGGATCGAAGCACTCGCCGGCGCCTTGACGAGAGCCGGCCTGGCTGCTGCGGAAGCAAGAGTGCTTGCCGAGGAAGCAGTGGTCGGCATCCAGGGTGCGTTGACGCTGGCAAGGGCGCTTGGGGATGATGCGATTTTCGGCCGCACCTTGGCGCGGCTGAAGGAGCGGCTGGGAGCGGCAGTCGAATAAAAAGCCCCGCGGCGCGAATCACTTGATAGGCGACAGCGCCTTGACCCTGACGCAGGGGGGTCACATCTTATTGCGCGATGTCCGAGAAACGGTGCCTTCCGCCATCAATACTAACGATGAGTTGCGCGCCAAAGCGCTGATCTTAAATAATCCTCCATAAAAGCGTGGCAGCGTTAATCATGTTTGATTTGCAACTATCCGAGCTCCTGTGCTCATCAGCAGGGAATGGGAGCATCCAGGAGATGGGTAGAAGATGCTGCAGCAGGTAAACGACACCGACAACGCGCTGATCGATCGATTGCAACGTTCCGCGTTCGATTATTTCATGCTTCACACCAATCCGGAAAATGGGCTGGTGGCCGATACGTCAATCAAGACAAGCCACTGCAGCATTGCCGCCGTCGGTTTTGCGCTGTCGAGCTATCCGGTCGCCGTCGAGCGCGGCTGGATCGACCGCGCCGAGGCAGCGACACGGGTGCTGACCACGCTCGATTTCTTCGCCGACAGCCAGCAGGGCACCGAACGCGGCGCCACTGGCCATCGCGGCTTCTACTACCACTTCCTCTACATGGAGACCGGCAAGCGCGCCTGGAACAGCGAGCTTTCGACGATCGACACCGGCTTGATGCTGCTCGGCGTATTGACGGCTGCCGCCTACTTCGATGGCCCCAGCCAGACCGAACAGGACATCCGCAAACAGGCGACATTTCTCTACGAGCGCTGCGATTGGCGTTGGGCCCTCAACAAGGGACCGACGATCAGCATGGGCTGGAAACCGGCAAGCGGTTTCCTGCGCTGGCGCTACCAGGGCTATGACGAGGCGATCTTCCTCTATGTCATGGCGCTCGCCTCGCCCACGCATCCGATCCCGTCCTCGAGCTACGACGCCTTCGCCTCGACCTACACCTGGATGATGTTCAAGGATACGCCTTTCCTTTATGCAGGGCCGCTGTTCATCCATTTGTTCTCCCATGCCTGGATCGATTTTCGCGACATCCGCGACAAGCACGTGGCCGACAAGGACATCGACTATTTTCGCAACACGCAGACGGCAATCGCCGTTCAGCGCGACTATACGGACCGCAATCCCGGCCATTTCCTCGGCTATGCGAAGGATATCTGGGGGCTTTCGGCCTGCGATGGCCCCAACCCGACCGGAACGAAACATAGCCGGCGACACGGCCAGAGAGTTTTCGGCTATGCCGCGCGCGGTGCGCCACTCGGCCCCGACGACGGCACGATCGCCCCTTGGGGGCCGCTGTCCTGCCTGCCTTTCGACCGTCAGGCTGCGCTCGACGGCACGAAGGCGCTGCTTTCGACCTATCCCAGCCTGCTGCTCGACGGCCGCTTTCCCGGCGGCTTCAATCCGAGCGTCAAAGGCCCAGGCCCGGAGGGCTGGGTGGACGACCGCTCGGTCGCCATCGACCAGGGCCTGCTGGTTATGATGATCGAAAATGCCCGCACCGGCTTGATCTGGAACCTCATGCGGCAATCGCCGATCCTTCGCCACGGCCTGGAACGAGCGGGCTTCACCGGCGGCTGGCTCGACGAGAAACAGGCGACGCCCGCGATCGCCTGATTTTGATCGCCGGTAGCCATCAGGTATCCTCGTCGACATGGCAACGTTGCTGCGCAACCCTTCTCCCCTCGGGGAGAAGGAGCTGCCTCCTTGCACCAATTCATCTTAGCGTAAGAGCGCGGCCGAAACGCATTCACCTGACCATCATCTTCAGCGCTTCAAAGCCCCTTGATCGCCTCGATTACCTCGTCCTCAACCAAAATCCCATTGGCGATTGCTTCACGTCGCGAGGTCTGCCCGCGCCGTCCGGGCAGACGGACGTTGGGATCTTGGGTGATCTCGCTTGCCAGCAGTGCAAGCCGCTGTGCCGTGTCGGCAACGCTCATCGCCGCCGGATTGATGGCGATGATCGTGTGGCCGAGCCCCGGCGGCGCACCCTTGTCGTCGAAGAGCGACGAAGCCTCGAAAGCATAGCTGGCGCCGGTGAGACCGGCGGCGAGAATTTCCACCATCAACGCCAGCGCCGCCCCTTTCGAATCGCCGGCAGGGATCATCGTGCCGGCAAGCGCCTCCTCGGCATTGGTAGTCGGCCTGCCCTCGCGGTCGAAAGCCCAATCGGCGGGAATGGATGCACCCGTCTGCCGCGCGGCCATCACCTTGCCGCGCGCCACTTTCGATAGCGCCAGATCGATCACGATCGGGTCGTCGTCCGGCAGCGGCGCGGCAAATGCAATGGGATTGGTGCCGAAGACCGGCGTCTTGCCGCCCCAGGGCGCCATGGACGCCGGGGCATTGGCCACCATCAAAGCCACCAGGCCCTGATCGGCGAAGCGCTCGACCGTCAGGCCCATCACGCCGGCATGATGAGAGCGGCTGATGGCGGCAAGCGCGATCCCCTGCTCGCGGGCGATGATCGGAAGCTCGCCGACGGCAAGATCGAGGGCAGGATAAGCGTAGCCATAGCCGGCATCGATGCGCAGAACGGCGGGAAAGGGCCGGCTCATCTGCGGCACGGCGAAACCATCGGTTTTGCCCGCCTTCGCATGCCCCGCATAGGCAAGGACGCGCCGCAGGCCGTGACCGCTCTGCCCCGCAGCCTCCGCCGCAACGAGCGCCACGGCCACGGAGCGGGCGTTGTCAGCGCTCACCGTGCTTCGCTGCAGTGCCTCCACGACAAGCGTTTCAGCTTCGGCAAGCGACAGATGCATGAGACGAGACCTTGAGAACAAATGAGGAGGATGAAGACTTTCTACGCCTTCGCCCTCCTCATCGCAATGCAACAAAACTCTGGCTATTCCACATCGAATTTGACGCCCTGCGCCAGCGGCAGGGTGCGGCCGTAATTGATGGTATTGGTCGCCCGGCGCATATAGGCCTTCCAGGCATCCGACCCGGATTCGCGGCCGCCGCCCGTTTCCTTCTCGCCGCCGAAAGCGCCGCCGATCTCGGCACCGGAGGGGCCGAGATTGACATTGGCGATGCCGCAATCCGAACCGCGCGCCGAAACGAAGGTCTCGGCCTCGCGCATGTCATTGGTGAAGATCGAGGACGACAGGCCCTGCGGCACGGCATTATGCAGCGCCACGGCGCTGTCGAAATCGCTGTATTTCATCACGTAGAGGATCGGCGCGAAGGTCTCCTGCTCGACCGGGCCGGTCTGCTCGGGCATCTCGACCAGCGCCGGACGGACGTAGAAGGCTTCGGCCGATCCGCTCTCGACACGTTCGCCACCGGTAATCTTGCCGCCGGCCGCTTTGGCTTCAGTGAGTGCCGCCTGCATCCTGTCGAAGGCATGTCTGTCGATCAGCGGACCCACAAGCGTTCCCGCCTCCAGCGGATTGCCGATCGTCACCGAACCATAGGCTTTCTGCAGGCGCGGCACGAGTTGATCGTAGACGCTCTCATGGACGAAGAGCCGACGCAACGACGTGCAGCGCTGGCCGGCGGTGCCCATGGCCGAGAAAGCAACCCCGCGCAACGTCAAATCGAGATCAGCCGTCGGGCAGACGATCGCGGCATTGTTGCCGCCGAGCTCGAGGATGGCGCGTGCGAACCGGCCGGCGAGGCGCGGACCGACGGCGCGGCCCATGGCCGTCGATCCGGTCGCCGAGACCAGAGGAACCTTCGGATGATCGACCAGCAGTTCGCCGAGGTCGCGACCGCCGATGATCAGTGTCGAGAGATTGGCCGGCGCCTCCCCGCCTTCGGCGACATAACGCTTCAGCGCCTTTTCGAATAGAGCCTGCACTGCAAGAGCCGTCAGCGGCGTCTTTTCCGAGGGTTTCCAGATCGTCGAATTGCCGCAGACCACGGCAAGCGCCGCATTCCACGACCAGACGGCCACCGGGAAATTGAAGGCGGAGATGATGCCGATCGGCCCAAGCGGATGCCAACTTTCCATCATCCTGTGTTCTGAGCGCTCGGTGGCGATGGTCAGGCCGTAGAGCTGGCGCGAGAGACCGACGGCGAAGTCGCAGATATCGATCATTTCCTGGACTTCGCCGAGGCCCTCGGAGGTGATCTTGCCGACCTCGACGGAAACCAGCCGGCCAAGCGCCGCCTTGCCGGCGCGCAGCTCCTCGCCGAGCAGGCGGATCAGCTCGCCGCGCTTCGGGGCCGGCACGTCGCGCCATGCGAGAAACGCCTCATGCGCCTTGTCGATCGCAGCCTTCGCCTCTTCGGACGAATGCTCCTTGAGCCGGCCGATTTCGGCGCCGGTCACCGGAGAGGTGATGGCGAGCGTTCCGCCCGTATAGCGATCGGCTGCAACACCGAGTTCCGTCAATATCGCCTTGGTCTCGGCGGCAAGATCGAGTGTCGCGGTCATCTCGTTTCCTCTTCCTGTAATGATGATTCGGTTGCCGTTCTATCTCTTTGCTTTTCCGCAATTCCGGACGGAAAGCCGCTGCGCATTTTTCCTGGAATTGCCTTAAACTCTTGCGCCGACAAAATGCGCGGCCTGGGCGCCGGCCTCGTACCACATTTCCTTGACGGCCCTGAAGCCGGGCTCCACGATATCCGTCACCGGCAGCGGCAGCTCGGCCTCGGAGATCTGGCCGAGGATATGGCTTGCAAGCACTTTTCCGAACACCGTGCCCGGCGCGATGCCGCGACCATTATAGCCGGAAAAGCCGACGACATTCTGCGCAAGCCTATGGAAGCGCGGCAGCGCGTTGTCGGTCATGCCGATCTTGCCGTACCATTCGCATTCGAAAGGAATGTCCCCGAGCTGCGGGAAGAGCTTTCTCAGTGACCGGCGCGCCCAGTTCTTGTGCACGGCAAGGCCGGTATTGCGCAACGCCCCGACACTGCCGACAACGAGTCGACCGGCTTGATCCATGCGGAAGGACGAGAGGACCTCCTTGGTGTCCCATGCCCCCTCCCGGCCGGGCAGGACGGATTTGCGCAAGTTGTCGCCGAGCGGCACGGTGGCAAAATTGAAATAGGGAAGATGCACCTGCTCGTTTCGCACCGTCTCCCAGGGGCCGGTGCTGTAGGCGTCCGTCGCAACGACGATCCAGTCGGCGCTGACCTTGCCGCCATCGGTCGAAACCACCCATTTCGCGCCGCTCCTTTCCGTAGATGTCACGCGGCTGCCGGTGTGAACCGCAACACCCGCCTTGACCACGGCATGCGCCAAGCCGCGCGCATAGGCGAGCGGCTGCAGGGTGCCGGCGCGCATGTCAAGCAAGGCCCCGGCATAGGCCGAGCTGCCGACGCGCCGCTCTGTCTCGTTCGCGTCGAGAACCGTTACCGGCGCACCGCGCTTGCTCCATTGCCGCGCCCGCTCCTCGATCTCCTTCAAGCCCTCGGGGCCGACAGCGCAATGCAGCGTGCCATTGCGCTCCAGCTCGCAGGCGATGCCGTGCTTGTCGATCAGCTCCATGACAAGCTTCGGCGCATTGCCGAGTAGATCGAGGAGCCGCTCGCCATGAACGGGGCCGAGCTCGCCCGGCAGGTCTTCCGGCATCACCCACATGCCGGCATTGATCAGGCCGACATTGCGCCCGGCACCGCCGAAGCCGATTTCATTGGCCTCCAGCAGCACGACACGGCTACCTGCCTCGGCGAGATGCAGCGCCGCCGACAATCCGGTATAACCACCGCCGACCACCACGACATCGGTGGAAACCTCGCCGGCAAGCGGCTTCGTCACCGGCGGTGGCGGGGCGGTCTTTTCCCAAAGACCGTGGGAACGTGGGTCATTCAGCATGAGATCGGTCCAATCGATGAAGGCAATCCCGCTAATCTAGCGCCACGTTCGAACTTGCGGAAGCGGCAAGAGCGACATCCGGTGGACAGAGAAAAACTTGCATGGCCATGGTGCTTTCGGCCATTATAGAGAAAATGCCGACCGCCATCGCGGTTGCAGGTAAAAGCACGCCGCCATCGCGGTCGCGGACAGAAGCAGGACAGTCTCATGAAGCCCATTTTCGTTCAGCTCCAATGCGCTCCCGGCAAGACCTACGAGGTCGCCGACGCAATCTACCAGACGGAGCTGGTCTCGGAGTTGTATTCCACCAGCGGCGACTACGACCTGCTGCTGAAGGTCTACATCAAGGAAGAGCAGGATATCGGCAAGTTCATCAACGATAACATCGCCCATATCCCCGGCATTGTCCGCTCGTTGACGACGCTGACGTTCCGAGCGTTTTGAGAGATCCAGATTTCGGATCAGCATGCGCCACGGTTAAAGCTGCATTCGCAGGATTGCCCTCACCCAACCCTCCCCCCGTTCTGACGGAGAGAGAGTTCACTGCGTTTTGTGGCCCGGGCACGATCGCACGGCAAACACTGGAACAGTTCCCTCTCCCCGCATTGCGGGGATAGGGTTAGGGTGAGGCGCCACGCACTGTAATCCGGCATCAACACACTCGCCTGACAAGCACAATCCCCTTGCGCAACGCTCCGATATTAACCCTCTTGCCTAAAGCCGCTTGGCTTTCGACCCGCGATTAAGCCTTTTTTAACCGACCGGATGATCTGCTTCGCCGACTGATCAACGGGCGGCGCGCCGTAGCGCCGGATTGCTGTCGCTTGGCGCAGCATAGGGGTTTAAGGTGGATCGATGACATCGGCTATTGCTGACAATCAGGCAAACAAGCAGGCCGGACCGCTGATCGTGCATGTCGTGCGCCAGTTCCTGCCGAACAAGGGCGGCCTGGAAGACGTCGTCGCCAATCTCTGCCGGCAGTTGATCTCCCGCGGCTATCACGTGCGCGTCGTCACCTGCGACAGCCTGTTTTCAGACCCGGGCCGCCAGCTGCCGCCGACCGAAACGATCGATGGCATCGAGGTCGTGCGTATCCCCTGGTCCGGCTCCAGCCGTTATCCGCTGGCGCCGCAGGTGTTCCGCCATGTTGCCGATGCGGATCTCGTGCATGTCCACGCCGTCGATTTCTTCTTCGATGCGCTTGCCTGGGGCAAGCTGATGCACGGGCGCCCCATGGTTGCCACCACGCATGGCGGCTTCTTCCACACGCCGAAATATGCCGCCATCAAAAAAGTCTGGTTCAATACCGCTACACGACTATCGGCGCTAGGCTACAACTATCTCATCTGCTGCAGCCAGTCCGACGCGCGGCTGTTTTCCAATATCGCTAGAAATCGCGTCCGCCTGATCGAAAACGGCGCCGATGTCAGCAAGTTCGCCAATTGCGCCGCATTGGAAGCCCGTCGCCGCATCGTCACCATCGGCCGCTTCTCGGTCAACAAGCGGCTCGACCGCATGCTCGACGTGATGAAGGCGCTCGCGGCGCGCCATGCCGACTGGCATCTCGATATCATCGGCGCCGTGTCGGATCTCGATCAGCCGACATTGGAGAAGGAAATTGCCGCACGCGGCCTCGAACGAAACGTCTCCCTGCATGTGGCGATCGATGACGGCTCGATCCGCAACATCATCGCCCGCGCTTCGCTCTTCGCTTCGGCCTCCGAATACGAAGGTTTCGGCCTGGTGGCGATCGAGGCCATGAGCGCCGGCCTGCTGCCGGTGCTGAATGCCAACGACGCCTACAAGGCCCTGGCCGAGACCCACCCGGCGCTGATGCTTTCAGATTTCTCCGATCCGGAAACGGCTGCCGATACCCTCACCGCGGCGTTCGAGCGCCTTGAGGCAGATGACCTGAGCTTGAGGCAGGAGCTGCTCAGCGACGCTCGCGCCTATGCATGGGATGAGGTCGCTCAGCGCTACATGGATGTCTATGCCGAAACCATCACGCCCAAGGGCAAATCGCCTCAGCTCCTGCGCCAGCGCGGCCAGGTCGCATAACCCTCCAGAATGCCCAGAAGCCAGGCGCGCTTGTAGCGCGCCGCATCGGGATTGAATCTGGCGAGCGCCGCCAGCCAGCCGGCAACGGGCCGGAACAGCCGATAACAGACATAGGGTAGCGGGAAAGCCTGCTTGCGCATCAGGGCGCCAAAGCCGCGGCCATATTTGCGCGCCCGCTCCACCTGCCGCGGACCATATTCGCTCGTGACCTGATCGTGATGGACGATCAGCTCCGGGAAGAACATCGCCCGTTTGCCGACGGCAAGCGCGCGCAGCAGGAAATCCGCCTCCTCGCCGCTCTGGAAGGGTGATTCCGAGCCTACGCCGAGGTTTTCATCGAAGCCGCCGATATCGGCAAGCGCCGCGCGGCGCACGAAGATGCCGTTTGAGTTGCCGCATTTCAGATAGTTCCAGCGCGTGAGGGCACGCCGCGTCTCGCCGGTCGGGCTGACGGAGGCCAGCCCCTCGGCGTCGAGGGTACGGCCGGTGACGATCGCAAGTTCGGGGTGCGCGGCAAACAGCGTCCCGGCAGCGGCAAGCGTATCGGCTTCGTACCAGCAATCATCGTCGGGAAAGCAGACATAGTCGCCCGTGGCTGCCGCCAGACCATTGTTGCGCGCCCGCGAAAGCCCGTTGGGCGAGCGGATATGCCGGATCGCGAAGAGAGACGAAAAACGGCCGATGAGCCCGGATAGTCGATCATCCGCGTTCTGATCGACAAGAACGACCTCGAAATCCTTGTAGCGCTGTTCGGCCAGCGACCGGAACAACCGCTCCAGCTGGTCAAAACGATCGATCGTGCAGACGATGAGGCTGAACAACGAAACCCTCCGGACAAGCCCCAGACGGCCAACATCAGAAGGAATGAATATTAGCCGAAGTAAAAAATCAACTTACAGCAGCATTAAACGCTAAATATTAAGGCATATGAAATAGAGCAGACGTTATCCCCACGAAGAGCCGATATGTGCGTTGGTTTCGGCGAATTGAGGAACGGTCTGTCTTCATGACGAAGAGCATCATGGCAAATTCGGTTTTGAACGCGGCGGCGGGATTGACCCTGCTCGCGACCGGCTTTGCCTGTTCTATCATTGCAGCACGCCTGCTAGGCCCGGAAGCCAACGGCATCATCGCCTTCTCGCTGTGGCTGACGACGACGGGAGCGCTTATCGCCGAACTCGGCGCCGGCGTCACGCTGCTGCGCATCCTGCCGCAATTGAAGGGACGGGGCTATTCGGCCGAGGAACGACTGGGCTTTGCCGCCTATCTCCTGCAGCCGACCATCCTCGCAACCTTGATCCTGCTCGCCGGCTATGTTGCCTACTACTGGGATACGGGGCGGTTGCATTGGGCCGGCGACGCGTCCGCCGTCATCGCCATCACCGGCGTGTTTTTCGTTCTCCAGTCATTCGGCGCCTATAGCAAGAACTACCTGATCGGCGAGCAACAGCTCGGCACGTTCCTGCGCATCACCGTGACAAGTTCGGTGCTGCAGCTCGCCGCCGTGCTCGCCGGCGCCATCTTCTTCGGCGTCAGCGGCGCGCTTGCCGGCTATGCCATCGGCCAGTTGCCGATGTTCATCGCAACCCTCAGGATCGCCATCGCGCGGAAAAACAACTGCGGCGTCGGCCTTGCCTCTCTCATCAGTTCATCCCTTGTCCTCTCGATCGAACTCATCAACAGCTCGATCTTCCTCAACCGCATCGAGCTGCTTTTCCTGCAGCATTATTGGGGCATCGAAGCGGTCGGCTTTTATGCCGTCGGCCTGTCGCTCGCTAATCTGGCGCTGCAGCTGCCGGTGCAACTGAGCGGCAGCCTGCTGCCCTATTATTCAGAACAGATGCATGCGCGGGCATCCGACAAGCTGCCGGTTCACGTCTTCGCGGGCGTGGCGCGCAGCATAGCCTATATCACCCTGCCGATGAGCTTCGGCCTTGCGGCCATCGCGCCTGAGCTGGTGGTGACGATCTTCGGCACGCCGTTCGCTCCGAGCGGCGGCATGGTGGCGCTGCTGTCGCTGACCGCGGTGCCCTATGTCGTCATGCAGATCTGCACGCAATATCTCTATTCCCTCGATCGCGCGCGCGAACGCACTATCATCGGTGGGATCGCCAGCGTCGTCATGGTGGTCGGCTGCCTGATCGCGGTGCCGTTCTACGGCGGCGAAGGCGCCGCGCTGGTTCGCCTGCTGGTCTTCACTGTCATGTGCCTCCTGATGGTCCGTCGCATGGAATTCGAGGGATCGACGCGGGGCATGCTCGTCAACCTCGCCAAGGTGACGGCTGCGGCCATTCTTTGTGCCGCCGCCGCCTATGGCTTCGTTCAAGCCCTATCCGGCGTCGCAGGCCTGGCGGGCGCCGTCATCGCCGGCGCTCTGGCCTATGGCATCGCGCTCAGGCTGCTGAAAGCCGTGCCCACGGAGGACGTCGACGTCCTGCAGAAAATCGCGGCGCGATTGCCCGCCCGCATCAATCCGATTGCCGTTCAAGCTCTGGCGTTACTGGCGCCCCGCCGAATATAAGGAGACCGTCATGGCTGGTTGGGGAGCCGCCGAACAACACGATAAATCGAAGCGCATGAAGGCGGCAGCCGTGCCGGTGACCTTCGCGGGTACCGTTGGCCTATTCACGCCGGCTGCTGTATCTCCAAGCGCAACTGCCGTGCTATTCCTCAGCCCTTGGGGCTTCGAGGAAATGTGCGTCCGCAAGTTCTGGCGCATCCTGGCGGAGGATCTTGCCGATATCGGCGTATCCAGTCTGCGTTTCGACTATGCCGGCACCGGTGATGCGCTTGACGTCGCCGATGACGGCCGGGGCCTGGTGTTGTGGGAAGAAACCGCGCTCGCCGCCGTCTCCACGTTGAAGTCGCTCGCCGGCTTCGAGAGGCTGATTCTCATCAGCCAGGGCCTCGGCGGCAGCATAGCCGCCACGCTCGCCGAGCGCCTGTCCGATGTAGATGGGATCGCCTTCCTCGCGCCGGTCGTTTCCGGCCGTGCCTATCTGCGTGAATTGACCGTCTGGTCGAAGATGATCGACGAGGGCATGGGACTTGCGGAGGCGCAGCGTCAGACCGAAGGTGTCACCGTTGCCAGCCTGCGCATGCCGGACAGCATCGCTGATGCCGTCAAGAAGCTCAATCTGATGACGCTCTCGGGGCTCGGCGCGCCGAACGGCCTCGTGCTGACCCGGCCCGGCCGGCCGGGAGACGCGGACTTTTACCGCCACCTGGAGACGCTCGCCCCGCATGTCGAGCAGGCTCCCTACGAGGGTTACGACGACCTGGTGTCGAACCCCACCGTCGCCGTCATGCCGACCGTTGCGGGCCACAGGATCCTCGAGTGGGTGAAGTCGATTGTCGTAAAGCCCACAGCGGCGGTTTCTATCAATCTTATGAGGCCCGATGCCAAACCGCTCGTCGGTGACGGCTTTCGCGAGACGCCGGTGCGTTTCGGCGCCGGCGAACGCATTTACGGTGTGCTCTGCGAACCCATGGGCGTTCGCACCGGCGCGACGGCACTGCTCCTGACCACCGCCTACGACCGCCATGCCGGCTGGGGCCGGATGTCGGTTGCCATGGCACGCGCGCTTGCCCACGACGGCATCGCTTCCCTGCGCTTCGACACGGCCAATGTCGGCGACAGCCCACCGCTTCCCGATGCTCCGGAGCAGGTGCTGTATTCGCGCGACCAGCAACGGGATGTCGCCGACGCGCTCGACCTGCTGGAAGCGCGAAACCTGCTGCCGGCGTTTGTCGTCGGCCGTTGCAGCGGCGGCTACCTCGCCTTCCAAGCCGCCTTGCGCGACATCAGGTGCAACGGCCTGATCACCGCCAACCCTTACAATTTCTTCTGGGACGAGACCCGATCGGTCGACGAAGCCCTACGATTCGCGCCACGGTCGCTCGAAACCTACGGGCGGAAATTCCTGCAGCTGGAAACGCTGAAGCGGCTCTATGGCGGCCAGATCGATGCGGGAAGCGCGATACGCAACATGGCGATCGTGCTCGCCAGACGCGCGGTGCGATTGTGTCGTCCGTTGTTCAGTCTCTTTCCCTTCTTAGCCGGTGCGCGCGAACCCGTCATCAGCGGTTTCCACGCGCTCGCCAAGCGCCGGGTCGACATCTCCCTGATCTACAGCGCCCATGATATCGGCCTCGATCACCTCCACGAGCAGTTCGGCGAAAACGCCGCCGGCCTGAAGCATTTTCCGGACATCCGCCTCACCATCATCCCCGAGGCAGACCACAATCTCACCCCGCCCTATGCGCGCAAGGTGTATCTGCGAGAGGTCAGGGAGATGGGATTGAGGCTCGGCAGGCGATGAAATCTGACCGTAACGTCAGCCGGAAATACTCGCCATATCCGGCACTTGTTGTATAGTTGCAGCATGAGGCTGCTGATCGTCGAAGACAACCGCGAACTGGCGTCCTGGCTCGGCAAGGCGCTGCGTCAGGCGCAATATGCCGTTGACATCGCCTACGACGGCGAGGACGCCGAGCACATGCTGAGGGTCGCAGCCTATGCCGCTGTCATCCTGGATCTGTCGCTGCCGAAAATGGACGGGTTGACCCTGTTGAAGCACGTGCGCCAGAGCGGCAACAAGGTGCCGGTCATCATCCTCACGGCCAATGCCAGCCTCGACGGCCGGATTGCCGGCCTCGATAGCGGTGCCGACGATTATCTCGCCAAGCCTTTCGAGATTGCCGAACTGGAAGCCCGCATCCGCGCCGCCGTCCGCCGTGGCCACGATCACGCCGCGCCGGAGATCGCCGTCGGCGACCTTTTGTTCGATGGCGGAACGCGGCAGTTTTATCTCGCCGGCGAGGCCCTGGCGCTGACGCCGCGCGAACATGCCGTGCTCGAACACCTGGTCATGAAGGCTGGCACGACCGTGACCAAGACCACGCTGTCGGAAAGCGTCTTCGGCTTCGACGATCTCGCCGATACCAGCGCCATCGAAATCTATGTGCATCGCGTCCGCAAGAAACTCGAGGGCAGCACCGTTCAGATCGCGACGCTGCGCGGCCTGGGCTATCTCCTCCGCCATGCACAATAAGGACGCTCCCCCGCCGAAAGGACGCCTGGGCCGCACCGTAAGCGCGCTGACGAACAGCCTGCGGGCGCAATTGTTTGCCTGGGTGGTCCTGACGCTGATCGGGGCGATCTGCATCAACCTCTATCTCAGCTTCCGCTCGGCCGACGCCACGGCCGATCTCGTCACCGATCGCACGCTGCTCGCCTCGGCCCGCGTCATCGCCGAAGCCGTGCATGTCGATGGCAGCGGCACCGTGCAGATCGATATCCCGCCGGCGGCGCTTGAAATGTTCGATACCGGCTATGGCGACCGTGTCTTCTACCAGGTGGTGACCGCGTGGGGAAACCTCATCGCCGGCTATCCCGACCTGCCCCACCCGAAACGGGAGCAGGTCGGCGAGGACACGACCTTTCGGGCCGACGGGATGCGGGCCCTGATGCTGAGCCATCCCGTCGTCGGCCTCAACCAGGACGGCCCGGTTTCCGTCACCGTCGCCGTCACCCACAACAGCCAATATGCCATGCGCCGCAGGCTGTGGCTGTCGGACTTCACCAAGCAGCTCGTTCTCGTCCTGGTCGCCGGCCTGGTGACCATCATCGGCCTGCAGCGCGGCCTCACGCCGGTGCTGAGACTTCGCGACGCCGTGCGCGAGCGCGGGCGTCAGCGCCTGGATCCTTTGGAGCCCGATATGGTGCAGAACGAGCTGCGGCCGCTCGTTCACGCCCTCAACGATCACATGGAGCGCGTGCAGAACCAGATGGCGGCGCAGCGCCGCTTCGTCTCGAATGCCGCCCATCAGTTGCGCACGCCGCTCGCTCTGATTTCGACGCAGGCAAGCGTTGCCGCGCGCGAGACGGATAGCGCCAGGCGCGACGAGGCTTTGCAGGCGCTGCGTTCGAGCACGCGGCAGGTCACCCGGCTTGCAAGCCAGCTTCTCACCCTCGCGCGTGCGGAACCCGGCAGCCGCCGGCCACGGGACGACACGATCGACCTTGCGGATACCGCCCGGCGGGTGCTGGAAAATCTTGCCGAAGAGGCCTTGCGGCACAATATCGACCTCGGGCTGGAAGCCGGCGAAATGCCGGTGCGCATCGAGGGAGACGGCACCATGCTGCGCGAGATGCTGGTCAACCTCGTCGACAATGCCTTGCGGTACACGCAGCCAGGCGGGCGCGTGACGGTGGGCATCGGACGGGAAGGCGATACGGCCCTCCTATGGGTCGAGGATAACGGTCCGGGCATTCCGGAAGCCGAGCGTGCCCAGGTGTTCGAGCGCTTCTATCGCATCATGGGCACCGAACCCGAAGGCAGCGGCCTTGGACTAGCCATCGTCCGCGAGGTCGTCGACGGCGCCGACGGCTCGGTCGCGCTTGGCGAAGCGGCCGGCGGCGGGCTGTTGGTCAGCGTGCGGCTGCCGGCGGTTTGAACTGCGAAGTTAAGTCGGGAATTTACGTCGCGATCCTTGGTTCTGGGATGCGATAGTTGCGGGATAGTCCCCTCTCCCCGCCCGCGGGGAGAGGGGGTCTCTCACGCCAGCGCAACAAAAAGGGCCGGGCAAGATGCCCGGCCTCGGCCTTGGGAGGCGCCAAAAAAGTCGCGGCTTATTGCGCGTCCATATGCTGTTGCGGACGCCAGCGGGTGATGCGGTTTTCCACCAGGGTCATCACATATTCGGCGCCGAGCGTCACCAGCATCACCAGGATGATCGCGGCATAGAGGCCGGCAGCGTCATAGGTGCCCTTGGCGATCGAGATCAGGTAGCCGACGCCGGCCAGAGAGCCGACGAATTCGCCGACGATCGCGCCGATGATGGCAAACGAGAAGGAGACGTGCAGACTTGCGAAGATCCAGCTCATCGCCGACGGCAGGATGACGTTGCGGGTGACCTGCCAGTTCGAGGCGCCGAGGATGCGGGCATTGGCGATCATGTTGCGGTCGGCCTCGCGCACGCCCTGAAAGGCATTGGCGAATACGACGAAGAACACCATGATGAAGGCGAGCGCCACCTTGGAAGGCAGGCCGAGACCCATGATCATCACGAAGATCGGCGCCAGCACGACGCGCGGGATCGAATTGATCGCCTTGATGTAGATCGACAGGATATCGGAGGCCAGCCTGTTGCGGCCAAGAGCGACACCGACGAGAACGCCGGTGATCGAACCGATGACGAAGCCGATCAACGCTTCTTCCATGGTGACGCCGAGATGATACCAGAGCGAACCGTTTTCGGTGCCTTCCGTGACCCAATCATAGAGCCTGTAGCCGATGGCGGTCGGGCTGGAATAGAAGAACGGATCGATCCAGTGCAAATCCGAAGCAAGCTGCCAGACGCCAAGGATCGCCACGAGGATCGCGACCTGCCAGAACAGCACGACATATTTGCGGCGTGACATTGCCTTCATCGCTGCTGCTTCGATTTCCG
The DNA here is from genome assembly GCF_012275435.1 of Rhizobium sp. SG741. Taxonomy (NCBI): domain Bacteria; kingdom Pseudomonadati; phylum Pseudomonadota; class Alphaproteobacteria; order Hyphomicrobiales; family Rhizobiaceae; genus Rhizobium; species Rhizobium sp. SG741. Next base: position 189,970 of record NZ_JAAZQP010000005.1, on the reverse strand, counting down.
CATCCGAGGTACCGGCGCGGAAGATCGGCGCATTGCCTGTCTCAAGGGCTGTGTTTGCCATGATCAATCCTCCCCTTATGCCGCTTGGGCGGCACGGCGATAGCTGGTTTCGACCTCTTCGCGAAGGTCATCCCAGATCGTCTTGCAATAATCGATGAAGTTCTGCTCGTAGCGGATCTCCGAGACGACGCGCGGACGCGGCAGGTCGATCTTGTAGACCGACTTCACCGTCGCAGGTCCCGCTGTCAGCACATAGACCTTGTCAGCCAGTGCAACAGCCTCTTCGAGATCGTGCGTCACGAACACCACGGAAGCCTGCCGTTCAGCCCAGAGCTTCAGCAGTTCTTCATGCATGACCGTGCGGGTCTGCACGTCGAGAGCCGAGAACGGCTCGTCCATCAGCAGGATTTCCGGCTCGTTGATGAAGGTCTGCGCCAGCGAGACGCGCTTGCGCATGCCGCCCGAGAGCTGATGGGGATAGTGATGCAGGAATTTCGTGAGGCCGACGCGGGCAAGCCAGTCCTTGGCGCTCTTCTCGGCCTCCGCTTTGGACTTGCCTCGGAACATCGGGCCGGACATGACATTGTCGATAACGTTCTTCCAGGGGAACAGCGCATCCGTCTGGAAGACGAAGCCGACACGCGGGTCGATGCCGTTGACCGGGCCGCCCATCAGGCGGACTTCGCCGGCACTGGGCCTGGCAAGGCCGGTGACGAGGTTGAGCGTCGTCGACTTGCCGCAGCCCGTCGGGCCGACGACGGCGACGAATTCGCCGCGTTCGACGGTCATGTTGAAATCACGAAGTGCCGTCAGCGATTTGCCGGTCGGTGAAACGAAACGGCGGCTGACATTGATGAGCTCGATCGCCGATGTCCGGCGTCCATCCTGTTGCATGGTGCTGATCCTCACGCGTGCCTTGGGGCGTGCACGCAAAGCCCGGTGAACTGCCGCTTCCAACGCCTGCCGGAAGCGGCATTGTGACTGCTTACTTGACGTTCTTGACGAATTCCGTCGTGTATGTCTTCGACAGGTCGATCGTCTTGCCCTTGACGTTCTTGGAGAACGCCGAGAGCACGGCGAGAACGGTCTTCGGGCCATCTTCCGGCATCACGCCATCCGGCGTGAACATTTCCTTGCCGGCGTCCAGGGCCTTGATGTAGCCATCCTTGTCGCCGACGTAGAAATCCTTCGGCATCTTGTCGGCAATCTCGGCGGCGGAATGGGTGTGGATGAAGCGCAGCGTCTTGACGAAGGCGTTGGCGAGCTTCTGCACTTCTTCCTTATGGGCATCGACCCATGCGGCATCCATGTAGAGGGATGCGGCCGGATAGGTGCCGCCGAGCGCTTCCTCGGTGCCCTTGAGCGTACGCAGATCGACGAGAACCTTGGCCTCGCCCGTCTTCAGCAGACGCGAGATCGTCGGCTCGGTGGTCATGCCGGCCTGGATGGCGTCCTGCTGCATGGCGGCGATGAAGGTCTGGCCGGCACCCACCGGAACCGGGGTCACGTCGGCAGGCGAAAGGCCGGCCTTGGATGCCATGTAGAGCGTCAGGAAATTGGTGGAAGAACCGAGGCCGGTAACGCCGACGCTCTTGCCCTTCATATCCGCGAAGGACTTGATTTCCGGATGCTTGGCCGAGACCAGCTCGACTTCGCCGGGCGCCTGGCTGAACTGCACAACCGACTTGATGAACTTGCCCTTGGCCTGCAGGTCGACACAATGATCGTAGAAGCCGACGACACCCTGGACAGCACCGGCCAGCAGCTGGTTTTCGGCATCGACGCCGGCCGATTCGTTGAGAAGCTCGACCTCGAGGCCTTCATCCTTAAAATAGCCGAGCCCTTCGGCAAGCTTGGCCGGCAGATAGATCTGCTTCTCGTAGCCGCCCACCATGATGGAAATCTTGTCGGCGGCCTGTGCCGCCGTGGCTGCAAGTGAAGCAGCAGTCATGCCGAGGGAAAGGGCTACGGTATGAAAAAAGGCGCGCGATGAACGCATCAAATGTCTCCTCCTGTTTTGGTGCTTGCGTCGCCCGACGCCGCAGAACATCTGCTTCCTCCACGAAGCTCGACGAACCTAGCGCGTGCAACCTTTCAGTCAGCTTTCAGTGCGCAAGCTCAAAAGGCGACATTACAAATTTTTTTTTCAATGAGCTGAAAGGGCTTTTGGCGCACGCTTGAAAAAACGGCACAGGGACAATGGCGGTTGCCGCCATCGTCAAGATACCGTTGTGATCGCCCCTTGCAACGGGGAAGCATCTTCCGATCCTGGCATTTCTACTATAGCGACATATCTAGAACATCGTATGTTCATTGGGGGATGACGGATGAGAAGCGTAGCCGCAGCGCTGATTCTAACGACGATCGCAACCGCTGGGCCGGCCTGGGCCATCTCTCGCTACGAGTCGCTGAGCCGAAGCTGCGCATCCGTGCAGCAGCTCATTGCCGGCGAACGCGCCGTCATATTGCGTTATCCCTCGAGTAACGGCCGCATTATATTGTATGACCGGTATGTCTCCGATGACGCGCAATGCGGCATAAGTGGTTATGCGGCCCGCACCTTCATCCCGACCAGGGACAACCCGCAATGCCCAGTCCATAATTGCAGATCTTCTTCCGTCTTCAATCCGCATTGACGCGCCGCGTCTTTCTGCGTTTATTTGGCCTTCACTGCCACAAAAACTTTACAAAAAAGACTTTTGGTTGAATTTTACCCATATTTAACACACATTGTACGGGCAGATTGGACGAAGGTTCCCTGCCCCTATAGTGTCACAGCTAAGGTGGCATCCGCCTGGTCCCCTGTTTGAAAAGGAGATTGCGCAGTGAGTGCAAAAGTACCGAATCCGATCGACGCCTATGTCGGCTCCCGTGTTCGCACACGTCGACTGATGCTCGGCATGAGCCAGGAGCGGCTTGCTGAACAGATCGGCGTCACCTTTCAACAGGTGCAGAAATATGAAAAGGGCACCAACCGCATCGGCGCCAGCCGGCTGCAGGCGATAGCCAACGTTCTGGCCGTACCGGTCGCCTTCTTCTTCCAGCAAGACAATACGCAGCCGCTCAACACGGATGGTCTGGGCGCGATCAACGGCCTGGAGGATCTGTCGGAGTTTCTGACCTCCAAGGAAGGTCTGAGCCTTAACAAGGCGTTCATGAAGATCAACGATCCCGGCATACGTCAGTCCGTGCTGACACTGATCAAGTCATTGTCAAACGCCTCCGAACCGCTCGCGGGCCATGTGCCGCAAGCGGCCGACGCATCGATAGGCCTTCGCAACTGACCTTTAGCCTTGCCGCATCGAACATGGTCGAGGCGCGAACCCAACAGAAGCGCTGGTGGTCGCCTCGACAGTCGCAGCTGCGCTGTGTGCTGACGCTGTTTCCCCTCGAAAGCCGGCGCGTGGCATGGGCAATTGGGAGGCTGTGATACCCGGCCGGTCAATAATCTAACCCTTCGGCGGCAATGATGACCGTGGATCCTTCCCCAGCCGAATTTCTTGCCGGACATTCGGGCAGGCAGGCATCCGCACTCGCCGCATCTCCTTATTCGGATCGCGCCTGCTCAGCCGAGGAAACCTTTCGGCGGATCGAGCCGTGTCTCCTGGCCCACGGCGTCACCCGTCTCGCGCGCCTGACGGGGCTCGACAGGCTCGGCATTCCCGTTTGGCAGGCAATCAGCCCGAACGCCCGCTCGATCGTCGTCCACAACGGCAAGGGCATCACCGATCTCGATGCCAAAGTCTCGGCCGCGATGGAGGCACTGGAACGGGCCACGGCCAGTACGCCCGCCCTGGAAACCGTAAACACCAGTCGCGAGCGGCTGATGGCCGACGGACGCCACACCGATACTCTGCCGCAGCTCATTGCCGGCGGCCAGACCGATATCGCCGATGACGAGGACATCGCCTGGGCCGAGGGTCGCGATCTCATCAGTGGAGAGGCCGTCTGGATTCCCGTCGAAGCCGTAGCACTCGATCGCACCATCCGAGTTGCACGCTTCTGGCAATCATCCGACGGGCTGGCTTCCGGCAACACCTTCGCCGAGGCCATCCTGCACGGCGTGCTGGAGCGCATCGAGCGCGACGCCGTGGTACTCTGGGACATCTCCACATTGAAGCAGCGCATGGACGCCTGCATCGACCCTGCCTCCTTCCACGATCCGGTGCTGAACGAGTTGACGGCCAGGATCGACTCCGCCGGGCTGACATTGCGCCTCTTTGACATCACCAGCGATATCAGCATCCCGGCCGTCACCGCTCTGCTCGGTCCCAGCGACATCGCCGCGGCGAGACGCGTGCGCTATCTCGATGTCACGGTCGGCGGCGGCGCACATCCATCGCCGCTCCGGGCAGTGATCCGCGCGGTGACGGAAGCCGCGCAGTCGCGGCTCACCTTCATCAGCGGCGGCCGCGACGATATAGAGCCGGAAACTTTTACCCGGGAACTGCCTGATAGCATCCGAAGCTGCTTCGACGCTGCCCCAAAACCCGCATCAAGGCTCGATGCCCCCTTGCCGAAAGGCGCCGAAGCCTTGTTGGAGCTGACGATCGATCACATGCGCCACGCAGGCATCGCCTCTGCAATAGCGCTTCCTCTGGCGCACACCTCCTTGCCCTTCTCGGTTGCAAAGATCGTGATACCAGAGCTCGAAAACCCACCGGGCAACCGCAAGCGCCGATACGGCCACAGGGCGCTTTCGAAATCCCTGCATCTGCTGTGACGATGCATATGCCCGGAAATCGAGCTTGGAGACCTAATATTTCCGGCCGCTGACCGGCGCATTTCTTCATTCTAACGTCCTGAAATTGCATAGGTAGGATTATTGCACAATCACGCCTCGTGTCACGCTGCATGTCACGCGCCAACCCCAGGAACATAAGTTAAGGTCTGCTCATGTTCTCGGCAGGATGCAATTCACCACCGCGAACAGGGGGCAATAGAGGGTGTGAAATGACTGCAGTACTTTCGATCGAAATGACAAACCAGGATCCGGATTCACTTAAGGAACTGGCGTCGATCGCACGACTCATCACTTATGCGCGGCAAAGTGCCAAAAATCTCAACGCGGAATTCCCGGTCTGGTGCCTGGATCTGGCGCTCGGAGCCGTGTTGCAGGAAATGTATGCAAACGGATTGCAGATGCCTTTGTTCGAAGAGGGCACGGACAGGGCAAACATGGCCGTTGCGCATTGAGCGCACCGGTGCGGGTTTCGGCGGGGGACCCGAGAAAATGTCGGTATGGTTAGCAAGCCATGCCGGCATTTTTGTTGAGGAGCAGAGAGCAAGACCAACCTAGAGCGTTTTGTTTCTTTACGCATTCCAGACGGAAAACCGCTTCGCACTTTTCCTGGAAATGCTCCAGCTAAACACCGCTCGTGCGCGGCTGCACACCTGCCACGAAGATCGCGATACATTGACGCAGGTGTCGCAAGCGCGTTTCCCGATCGGGCCAGTCATTCGGATGGCCCGGCTTTGAGATCATGGCGCCGAAGATCATGCTCATCAGCATGCGCGCGCCGCTTGCAACATCGGCAATCTCGATAAGACCGCGCTGCTGCTGCTGGCTAAGCCAATCGGCAAGCATCTGCTGCGATTGCTTTGCGCCGTATGTGTGCATCAGTGTTGCAACCTCCGGAAATTGCTGCGATTCACTGATGGCGAGATGAATGAAGGCCTCGCGTTCGCGCTCCTTGGTCTCGTCGATATTGATCATGAAGATCTGTTCAAGCGTCTCGCCGAGCGGCAGATTCTCATCCGCGTCACGCGGCAAGGCCAGCATCGAGGCACGATGGTCGGCGATGATCGCCATGAAGAGATCGGTCTTGCGCGGAAACAATCGATAAAGGGTCTGCTTGGAGATCCTGCATCGGGCGGCAACCAGATCCATCGTCGTTCCGCCATATCCCAGCTCGTAGAATGTCGAGCGAGCCTCGCTGACGATCTCCGCGCGCCGCGTATCGTCGTTCACGGTTTTCGGACGACCGCGCGGGCGGCGTATCGCAGCCTGTTCCGCGTTGCCTCCCCGTTCCTTCGTCCGCACTTCCATCTTGACCTCAACAGCCGAATGAGATTGACATTTGGAGCAATACAAATATTTTCCGTACGACATCGTACTGTAAATAAGGCAACAGGAAATAGCAACGTGCGAAAGCTTGCCTCTTTCACCTCCGAATCCACATATCCTGCGATATCCAGCCGCCTTCTGGCCACCCGAAGCGCGATGATCGTTGCGGGGGTCGCTGCCACGATGCTGCTTGTCGGCTGCAATGAGCAGAAGAGTGCTCAAAGCGGTATGCCGGCCGTCAAGATCGAAGTCAGCGCCATGGCGCTGCATCCGCAATCGGTGGCAATCACCGCCGAGCTGCCCGGCCGCACCAGCGCCTATCTCGTCGCCGAAGTGCGACCGCAGGTCGGCGGCATCATTCGCAGCCGTAACTTCAAGGAAGGCAGCGAGGTGAAGGCGGGCGACGTGCTCTACGAGATCGACCCGGCCTCCTACCAGGCATCCTATGACAGCGCGGTCGCTTCCTTACAGAAGGCGGAAGGGGCCTTGCCGAGCGCTCAGTCGAAGGTGGATCGTTATAAGAGCCTCACGGCACAGGACGCGGTCAGCAAGCAAAATCTGGACGATGCTGTGTCCACTTTGGCTCAGGCGAATGCCGACGTGGCATCCGCCAAAGCAGCCCTGGAAACAGCGCGCATCAATCTCGACTACACCAAGATGCGCGCGCCGATCGGCGGCCGTGTCGATGCTTCCGCAGTCACCGTTGGCGCTCTCGTCACCGCGGACCAGACGACCGCACTGACCACCATCCGCCAACTCGATCCGATCAATGTCGACGTCACGCAGTCGAGCACGAACCTGCTTGAATTCCGTCGCGCCGTCGCGGAAGGCAGATTGAAGACCAGCGGCGACAACGTCTCGGTGCATCTGACGCTCGAAGACGGCAGCCAATATAAGGAAGCCGGCAAGCTCGAGTTTGCTGAAGCCTCGGTGGCCGAAACCGTCGGCACGATTACCGTACGCGCCGTCTTCCCCAATCCGGACCGCATTCTGCTGCCCGGCATGTATGTGCGCGCCACCATTCAGGAGGGCATTGCCGAAAACAGCTTCCTCGTGCCCCAGCGCGCTGTTTTCCGCAACACCAAGGGCGAGCCTACGGCCATGTTCGTGACCGCCGACGGCAAGGTGCAGCAGCGCGTATTGAAGGTACAGCGCAGCATCGGCAACAGCTGGCTTGTCAATGAGGGCATGAAGGACGGCGACCGCGTGATCGTCGAAGGCAGCCAGCGTGTCCGCGACGGCCAGGAAGTCAACGTCTCTCCCGTGACCATCGATGATGCGACCGGCGAGGTGAAGCAGGCAGCAGCCGACGCCAAGCCGGCACAGCAGCAGGCCGAATTGGAAAAAACCGATATCAAGGCCGCCTCCGGCGCTCAGAAGTGAGATTAGACGATGTCTCGTTTTTTCATTGACCGGCCGATCTTCGCCTGGGTTATCGCCATTGTCATCATGCTTGCGGGCGCGTTGTCGATCCTCACACTGTCGATCTCGCAATATCCGCAAATCGCGCCCACCACGGTGAGCATCAGCGCCACCTATCCCGGCGCCGATGCCGCAACCGTCGAAAACTCGGTGACCAAGGTCATCGAGCAGGGCATGACAGGTATCGACAATCTCGATTACATGACGTCGACCTCGACCTCGACGGGCCAGGCCTCGATCTCGGTGACCTTCACCAACAAGGCCAATCCGGACGTCGCGCAGATGCAGGTGCAGAACAAGCTGCAGCTCGTTACCGCACAGCTGCCGCAGACCGTGCAATCGACCGGCATAACCGTTTCAAAATCGACGTCGAACTTCCTCATGGTCGTCGGCTTCGTCTCGTCAGACAACAAGCTGAACTCCAACGACCTGGCGGACTATGTTTCCAGCACGCTCAACGATACGCTGAAGCGCATCGACGGCGTCGGCAACACCCAGATCTTCGGTGCCGGCTACGCCATGCGCATCTGGGTCAATCCGGACAAGCTCGCCAAATATCAGCTGATGGTCAGCGATGTCACCAGCGCGATCGAGGCTCAGAACTCGCAGGTTTCCGCCGGCCAGCTCGGTGCGCTGCCGCAACGCAAGGGTCAGCAGCTCAACGCGACTGTTACGGCCAAGAGCCGCTTGCAGACGCCTGAGCAGTTCGAAAATATCATCCTGAAGAGCCAGTCCAATGGTTCGCTGGTGCGTTTGAACGATGTCGCCACCGTCGAGCTCGGCGCGTCGTCCTATACCACGTCGAGCACCTATAACGGCCATCCCGCGGCAGGTCTTGCCGTGATGCTCGCTTCCGGCGCCAACGCCATCAGCACGGCGGAGGCGGTCAGATCGACTATTAACAATCTGAGCCAGACCCTGCCGCCGAATGTCGAGATCGTCTACCCCTATGACACGACGCCGTTCGTCAAGCTGTCGATCGAAGACGTGGTCAAGACGCTGTTCGAAGCCATCGTGCTCGTCTTCATCGTCATGTTCGTCTTCCTGCAGAACATCCGCGCTACATTGATCCCGACGCTCGCCGTCCCGGTCGTCCTGCTCGGCACCTTCGGCGTGCTGTCGCTGTTCGGATATTCGATCAATACGCTCACTATGTTCGGCATGGTGCTCGCCATCGGTCTGTTGGTGGACGACGCCATCGTCGTCGTCGAGAACGTCGAGCGCGTGATGGAGGAAGAGGGACTGTCGCCGCGTGAGGCGACGATCAAGTCGATGCAGGAAATCACCGGCGCGCTGATCGGCATCGCCACAGTCCTATCGGCCGTGTTCATCCCGATGGCCTTTTTCTCCGGCTCGGTCGGCATCATCTACCGCCAGTTCTCGGTGACGATCGTCTCGGCGATGGTGCTCTCGGTCATCGTCGCGCTGATCCTGACGCCGGCCCTTTGCGCCACCATTCTGAAGAAGCCCGCACACGGCTCGAAGGAGCGCGGTGTTTTCGGCTGGTTCAACCGCAACTTCGAGCGGGGAACACGAGGTTATCAGCGCAGCATCAACGGCATGATCCGCTACTCCATCGTCTTCCTGCTGGTGTTCGCGTTGATCGGCGGCGCCGTCGCCTATCTGTTCAATCGTCTTCCCAGCTCATTCCTGCCGGAGGAGGATCAAGGGATTCTGCTGACCGCCATTCAGCTTCCCCCCGGCGCCACGGATTCCCGCACCTGGGCTGTGCTCAATCAGGTGAGGGACTATTATCTCAACACCGAGAAGGACTATGTCGACGGCGCATTCGCCGTGGCGGGCTTCGGTTTCAGCGGTCAGGGACAGAACGTCGGTATCGTCTTCGTGAGATTGAAGGACTTCGACAAGCGCTCGACGCCGCAATCGAAGGCGCAGGCGATCGCCGGTCGCGCCATGGGTGCTTTCTCGAAGATCAAGGACGGCAGCGTCTTTGCGCTCGCACCGCCCGCGATTCCGGGCTTCGGCAGTTCGAGCGGCTTCGACTTCTTCATCAAGGACGTCAACGGCGCCGGCCATGCCGCGCTCATCCAGGCCCGCAACCAGTTGCTGGGCGCAGCCGGCAAAAGTGCGAAGCTCTTCGGCACTCGCCCGAACGGCCAGGAAGATACGCCGCAATATTCCGTGAACATCGATCAGGAAAAGGCGAGCGCGCTCAATATCACCCTGTCCGATATCGACTCGACGCTGTCGACGGCCTGGGGCGGCACCTATGTCAACGACTTCATCGATCGCGGCCGCGTCAAGCCCGTCTACGTACAGGCCGACAAGAATTTCCGCATGCAGCCCGAGGATTTCGGCCGCTGGTACGTGCGCAACTCCGGCGGCGATATGGTGCCATTCTCGGCCTTCGCCAGCGGCGACTGGACCTATGGTTCGCCGCGGCTGGAGCGCTATAACGGCTCGTCGGCCGTTGAAATCCAGGGCGCGGCAGCACCGGGCGTCTCGTCGGGCGATGCCATGAACGAGATCGACAAGATCATGGCGACCCTGCCCCCCGGCTTCAGTCATGAGTGGACCAGCCTGTCGGCCCAGGAAAAGCTCTCCGGCAACCAGGCGACCCAGCTCTATGCAATCTCCATCCTGGTCGTCTTCCTGGCGCTGGCGGCCCTCTACGAAAGCTGGTCGATCCCGCTCGCCGTCATGCTGTCGGTTCCGATCGGCATCTTCGGCGCGCTGCTGGCCGCCACCATCTTCGGCCAGTCGAACGACGTCTACTTCAAGGTCGGCCTGTTGACGACGATAGGTCTGGCCGCCAAGAACGCCATTCTGATCGTCGAATTCGCCATTGAGCAGCAAAACCACGGCAAGGGGCTGATCGAGGCGACGCTGGAGGCCGCTCGCCAGCGCCTGCGGCCGATTCTGATGACCTCGCTCGCCTTCATTCTCGGCGTCATGCCGCTGGCGATTGCCAATGGCGCGGGATCGGGCAGCCAGAACTCGATCGGCATCGGCGTCATGGGCGGCATGATCTCGGCGACCGTGCTCGGCGTCTTCTTCATCCCGTTGCTGTTCGTTTCGGTCCGCCGCATCTTCAAGGGCAATGTTCGATCGACGGCAGCGCCGGAGGCCGCCAACCCTGACGTGGCGCATTAAGGCCTCTCACTCGCTCTCGAAAAAAGGAGCGGGCGGTCGAGACCTCGATCACGGATCGGCTGCTTCGGCTTGATTTGCCCAATCTGTCATCAATGATTAATATGCAATCATTGATGACAGAATATTTGTATTGCCAGTATGACGATCCGCAATATCGATGATCATCTAAAGACCCGGCTGCGCATTCGCGCCGCCGCACACGGGCGATCGATGGAGGATGAGGCGCGAGACATTCTGCGGGCGGCCTTATCGACCGAAGAAAAGCGTAAGCCCAATTTGGCCGAGACAATTCGTCGTCGCATGGCTGCAAGCGGTGGGGTTGTGCTGGATATTGCCCCACGTGAACCAATCCGCCCGGTCGATCTCGATCCATGATCATTCTCGACACGAATGTCATTTCGGAACTACGGGCGCGATCACCATCGCCAATGGTTGAAGCATGGCTCGCCGCCCAACCTCCTCTTACGGCCTCCGGCTCTTGCCCGAGGGCCGGCGCCGAAGCGAATTGGAAGCTGCCATTCTTGCAACATCGCCGCTGCGGGCGGGCAGGCCAATCAACCAGTTCGATGCTCAGATCGCCGCAGTTGCGGCGTCGCGAGGAGCGACGCTTGCAACACGCAACGTGCCGGATTTCCTGGACACCGGAATAGCGATCGTCAATCCGTGGAACTATCGGGACTGATCCGATCCATATGCCGCCAACTCAAGTTGATAGCGAAGACATCGGCGGTGCCGGCTCTTGCTTCGGCGACCATCGTGCATGCAGCTTGGCAAGCATCAGGTAGATGATCGGCGTGGTGTAGAGCGTCAGCACCTGCGACACGACCAGTCCGCCGACGATGGTGATACCGAGCGGACGGCGAAGCTCCGAACCTGGGCCGGTCGCGATGATCAGCGGAATGGCGCCCATCAATGCGGCCAGCGTCGTCATCAGGATCGGACGGAAGCGTTTGAGGCAGGCTTGATAGATCGCCTCCTCCGGGGACAGGCCGAGCACACGCTCACCCTGCAGGGCGAAGTCCACCATCATGATCCCGTTTTTCTTGACGATGCCGATCAAGAGGATGATGCCGATGAAGGCGATGATCGTCAATTCGGTGCCACTGATGACCAGCGCCAGCAAGGCGCCCAGGCCGGCTGATGGTAGCGTCGAGATGATCGTCAGCGGATGCGCCAGGCTTTCATAGAGAATGCCGAGGACGATGTAGACCGTCAGAAGCGCTGCCAGAAGCAGGAGCGGCTGGCTGCTGGACGACTGCGTGACGCTTGCCGCGTCGCCGGCGAAATCCGCGTGCAGCGTGTCGGGCAGGTGCATGTCGAGCACCGCCTTCTGGATGGCGTCGTTCGCCACCTGCAGCGGCGTGTTGAGCGCCAGATTGTAGGAAATGGTGACGGACGGATATTGGCCCTGATGATTGACCACCAGCGGCGCAAGCGTCCGGTCGACCGATGCGACGGCGCTGAGGGGGACCTGCGTGCCACCGGAGGCCGGCACATAGAGCTTGGAGATATCGTGCGGATCGAGGGCGTAGTTCGGATTGGCCTCCAGCACCACACGATACTGGTTGCGCTGCGTATAGATCGTCGAGATCTGCCGCTGAGCGAAGGCATTGTTCAGCGCGGCATCGATGGACTGGATGTTGACCCCGAGTTGTGAAGCGAGGCTCCGGTCGATATTGACGGTCGCCTGCAGGCCGTTGGGCTGCCTGTCGGTCGCGACATCGGTCAGCCCCGGAAGAGCTTGCATGCGTTCCAGCACCTTCGGCGCCCAATACACCAGCTCGTCATAATTCGCGCCCCAGAGCGTGAACTGATACTGCGACTGCGACTGGCGAGCCCCGGCGCGGATGTCACCAGGCGAAAACAGGAAGGTGCTGAGCCCTGGAACGGCCGTGAGTTGCTTGCGAAGCCGGTCGATGACGTCGGCCGTCGGTGCCCGCTCCGATTCCGGCTTGAGTGAAATGAGGAGCTGCCCGCGATTGATGGAGCTGGAAAAGCCGCCGCCGCCCAGGGAAGAACCAAGACCCGAGACCGCAGGGTCCTGGGCGACGATATCAGCCGCCTGCCGCTGCAATTTGACCATGGCCGGATAGGAGATATCGGTCGCAGCCTCCGTCCCACCCTGGATGAAGCCCGTATCGTCCTGCGGAATGAAACCCTTCGGAACCTTGACGTAGAGATAGCCCGACATGACGACGCAGGCGATGATAACAAGCACGGACAGCACGCGGTGGTGCAGCACCGCTTTCAAAGTACGGCCATAAAATCCGATGATCGCGCCCAGCGTGCCTTCGATAACGCGGCCGAACGGACCTGGCCGCGCATCGATGTCGTGCTGACGAAGGCGATGGCCGCAGATCATCGGCGTCAGCGTCAGCGACACCAGCGTTGAGACAACGATGGTGAATCCGAGCGTCAGCGAAAAGGTCTGGAAGAAGCGGCCGACGATGCCGCCCATGAAGAACAGCGGTATGAAGGCGGCGAGCAGTGACAGGCTGATGGAAACCACCGTGAAGCCGATCTGCCTCGCCCCCTCGAGCGCCGCCCGCATCGGCTTCATGCCGCTTTCCAGATTGGCATAGATGTTCTCGATCATGACGATGGCATCGTCGACGACGAAGCCGACCGAGACGGCGAGCGCCATGAGAGAAAGATTGTCTATGGACAGTCCGAATAGCCACATCGCGGCAAAGGTTCCGGCCAATGAGAGCGGCACGGTGACGCCGGCTGCAAGGGTCGGCGTCGCGCGCCGCAGGAAGACGAAGACCACGGCCATGACCAGGCAGATGGTGGCGAGCAGGGTCCACTGCATATCGTTGACGCTGGCATGGATCGTTGTGGTGCGGTCGGAAAGGACTGCTATCTTGACGCCGGCGGGGATGAGCCTCTGCAGCTCGGGGATCAGCTCCTTGACGCCATCGACGGTGGCAATGACGTTCGCATCCGCCTGCTTGGTGATGTTGAGCAGCACGGCCGGCTTGCCGTCGTACCAAGCATCGGAGCGGCTGTTGCGCACGCCCGGCTCGACGGTGGCGATATCCGAGAGGCGGACGGCCGTGCCGTCGCCGCTCCGCACGACAAGCCTTCCATAGGCTTCCGGCGTCCGCAGCTGACTGTTCACGGCAAGAGAGAAGGCGCCGCTGGCGCCGTCGATGGAGCCGAAGGGACCGAGCACGTTGGCGTTGACGATCGCCGTACGGACGGCATCGAGCGATAGGCCCATGGCCGAGAGACGGTCGGGATCCAGCCTGATGCGCACCGCCGGCTGATCGGCGCCGCTGACCGTCACGCCGCCGACGCCATCCACCTGCGAGATACGCTGCACGACCACCGTATCGGCCGCATCATATATGGCGCTCGGCGCGACATTGTCTGATGTCAGCGCCAGGATGAGGACAGGAGCCGCGGCCGGGTTGATCTTGCGGAAGGAAGGCAATGTCGGAAGATCGCCCGGCAGGTCGATTGCCGCCGCATTCAACGCCGCCTGCACATCCTGCGCCGCGCCATCGACACTGCGCGAGAGATCGAATTGCGCGATGATGGTGCTCGAGCCGAGCGAGCTGACCGAGGTCAGCTGCGTGACGCCGGCAATGGTGCCGAGATGGCGCTCGAGCGGCGCTGCGACGCTTGCCGCCATGCTGGCGGGATCGGCGCCCGGCCGGCCGGCGGAGACGACGATCGTCGGCAGATCGACGGTCGGCAGGCTTGCCACCGGCAGGAACCGATAGGCGACGATGCCGAGGATCATCAACCCGATCGCCAGAAGCGTCGTCCCGACAGGGCGTTTGATGAACGGCTCGGAGAGGTTCATGTCTCACCACCCGCCAGTTCGTTCATCTCTGGACTCGGCGTTCCGCTGGTGCGGCCGACGATGCGGGCGCGCAGGCTCTCGAAAGCCAGATAGATCACCGGCGTCGTATAGAGCGTCAGAAGCTGGGAAAGCACGAGGCCGCCGATGATGGTAATACCGAGCGGGATGCGCAGTTCGGCACCCGTGCCCTGCGCCAGGGCCAATGGCAGCGCACCGAAGAGTGCCGCCAGTGTCGTCATCATGATCGGGCGGAAACGCAGGATAGAGGCCTTGAGAATGGCTTCGCGCGGCGGAAGGCCTTCCTTGCGCTCCGCCTCCAGCGCGAAGTCGATCATCATGATCGCATTCTTCTTCACGATACCCATCAAGAGCACGATGCCGATCAAGGCGATGATCGACAGGTCCTGCCCGAACAGCATCAGTGCGAGCAGCGCGCCGACGCCGGCCGAAGGCAGCGTCGAAAGAATGGTAACGGGATGCACGGCGCTTTCGTAGAGCAGGCCGAGCACGATGTAGATGGTCACGACGGCCGCGAGGATCAGCCAGGGTTCGCCCGCGAGCGAGGAGGCAAATTCTTCCGCATCACCCGAATATTTGCGCTGGATGTTATCAGGCATGCCGATGTCCTGCTCGGCCGCCTTGACCTCGGCAACTGCCTCGCTCAGCGAAGCGCCCTTGGCGAGATCGAAACTGATCGTCACGGCCGGAAACTGCTCGTCATGGCTGATGACCAGGGGCGCCGTCGTGAATGTCGCTGTGGTGAACGCATTGAGGGGAACCTGCGTGTCGCTGGCGCCCGCAACGTAGAGCTTGTTGAGCGACTTCGGATCCGACTGGTATTGCGGCGCGGCCTCGAGAATGACGCGATACTGGTTCGCCTGGCCGTAGATCGTGGCGATCTGGCGCTGGCCGAACGCGTCATTCAAAGTATCGCTGACGGCCTGCATCGACACGCCGAGCCGCGAGGCGGTTTCGCGATCGACATCGACGAAGATGCGGCCGCCGCCCATTTCGACCTCGGACGTGACGTCGATGAGCTTCGGGCTCTCCTGCAGCTGCTGAGTGAGCTTTGCGGCCCAGTCGACCACCGTGGCCGTATCCGTCCCGGTCAGCGTGTATTGATAGGGTGCGCGGCTTGCCCGGGTACTGATCGAGATGTCGCGTACGCTTTGGAAGGTGACATGGATGCCGGGCAGGCCGTCGACTTCACCGCGCATCCGGTCGATGATCTGATCGGCGGAAACGTCGCGCTGGTTCCTCGGCTTCAGCACGAGGCTGAGATTGCCTGTGTTCAGCGTCAGATTGCTGGCGCTGGCACCGATGACGGAGACGATGCCCTTCACGTCCGGATCCTTGCGCAGCCGGTCGGCCACGGTCGCCTGTATCGTCGTCATGGATTCGAAGGAGGTCGTCGGCTCCGCTTCTATGACGGCCGTGATCAGCCCCGTATCCTGCGCCGGCAGGAAGCCCTTGGGAATGACGACATAAAGCGCGATGGTCGCGGCCAGCGTCACCACCGTTGCCAACAGCGTCAGGGCACTCCGGTCCACAGCCCAAACGAGACTGCGTCTGTAGCCCTCGACAAGTCGCTCCATGAAACGGTCGGTTCCGGCCAGAATGCCGCCCTTGCGCTCCCTGGGCTTTCGCAGGATTCGGGCGCACATCATCGGAGTCAGGGTCAGGGACACGACTGCCGACACCACCACGGCAATGGTGAGCGTCAGCGCAAACTCGCGGAACATGCGCCCGACGATCCCGGTCATGAACAACAGGGGAATGAAGACGGCAACCAGCGAGACGGTGAGCGAAATGATGGTGAAGCCGATCTCGCCGGCGCCCTTCAGCGCCGCCTGCATCGGGTTTTCGCCCTCCTCGATGTGGCGGGCGATATTCTCTATCATCACGATGGCGTCGTCGACGACGAAACCGGTGCCGATGGTCAGCGCCATCAGCGAGAGATTGTCGAGGCTGAAGCCGGCAAACCACATGACGCCGAAGGTCGCGATCAACGACAGCGGCAGGGCGACGCCTGCAATGAATGTCGCCGTCACCGTGCGCAGGAAAAGCAGGACGACGAGAATGACCAGACCGATGCTGATCACCAGCGTCCATTGCACGTCGTGGATCGAAGCCCTGATCGTCTCGGTGCGATCGTTGACGATGTCGAGCGAGATGCCGGCGGGCAGCGCCTGCTTCAGCTTCGGCAACTGCTGCAGGACGCTTTCGACCGTCTGGATGACGTTGGCGCCTGGCTGGCGCATGATATCGAGAATGACGGCGGGCTGTCCCTGATACCAGGCGCCGACACGATTGTTCTCCAGCCCTTCGACGACGGTTGCCACGTCCTTCAATTGCACCGGTGCGCTGTTGCGATAGGCAATGATGACGGATTTATAGACATTGGGATCGACGATCTGGTCGTTGGCCGCAAGCGTGAAGCTCTGCTGGGTGCCGTCAAGCGAACCCTTGGCGCCGGCAACGCTGGCATTGGTGATCGCCGAGCGTATGTCCTCCAGAGCCAGGCCGTAGGAGGCGAGACGCGGCAGATCGACCTGGATGCGGATGGCCGGCTTGACGCCGCCCTGGATGTTGACGTCGCCGACACCGGAAACCTCGCTCAGCCGCTGCGCCATCATCGTATCGGCGAAGTCGCTGAGTTCGCGGATCGAATAGCTGTTGGAATGCAATGCCAGCGTCACGATCGGCGTATCGGCCGGGTTCACCTTCGAATAGGTCGGTGGATAGGGCAAGGTGCGCGGCAGCGTCGAGCCGGCGGCATTGATCGCCGCCTGCACATCCTGTGCGGCGCCATCGATATTGCGGCCGAGATCGAATTGCAGGGTGATCTGGCTGATGCCGAAGGCGCTCGACGAGGTCATGGACGCCAGCGACGGGATCTGTCCGAGCGGTCGCTCGAGCGGCGCCGTCACCAGGGCGGCCATCGTATCGGGATCGGCTCCGGGAAGCTGCGTCGTCACCTGTATCGTCGGAAAATCCACCTGCGGCAGCGGCGCGACCGGCAGGAAGAGAAAACCGAGAATGCCGCCCAGGAGAACCGCGACCCCGAGAAGCGAGGTGGCGATAGGCCGGGAGATGAAGAGCGACGAAACGTTCATTGTTGCTGTGTCGGCGTTGTGGGCGACGTGGCGGGGGCAGCGCTGCCACTGGCATCCGCACCCTGGCCGGCGCCGGCGGCATGCTGGCCGCGATGGCTGCCATTGCCGCCCTCACCGTTGTGCCGACGATGCGGCCGCTCACCATCATTGGCATTGTTGGTTTGGCCGCTTTGCGGATCGTTCTCCGCGACCGGCTGCCCCTGATCATTCGCTGCCGGCGCATTCGGCGTTGCCTGAACCGGACTGGCTGAAATCTGGACTTTCGACTTATCCTGAAGCCGCGCGAAGCCGGTCGTCACCACCTTGTCGCCGGGCGACACACCGTCGGTGATGACCGCCAGCGTGTCATCCTGCTGGCGCACCTTCACCGCCTTCATGGCAACGGTCTCATCCTGGTTGACGATATAGACGAAGGTGCCGTTCGGCCCGCGCTGCACGGCGGCGCTCGGAATGGTCGTCACGCCCTTCAGCGTCTCGACCAGAAGACGCGCATTGACGAAAGCACCCGGCCAAAGCGCCAGCTTGTCGTTCGGGAAATTGGCCTTCAGCCTTATCGTGCCTGTCGTGGGGTCGACCTGGTTGTCGACCACCGCAAGCGAGCCATTGTCGACCACCGTCTGGCCGTCGTTCCCCAGCGCCTCGACGGCGAGCGTTCCGGCCAGGCTGGCCGCGTTGACGCGTGCAAGCTGCTGCTGCGGAATGGAAAAGAGGACGGAGATCGGCTGGATCTGCGACAGCGTCACGATGCCGGTCGTGTCGGACGAGCTGACCAGATTGCCGATATCGACGTTGCGGATGCCGGTGCGCCCGTCGATGGGCGCCTTGATCGTCGTATAGTCGAGCGTCGCCTGGGCGCTTTCTATGGCTGCCACATCGACCTGGATTTGCGCCGTATATTGCGCCACCAGCGACAGCTGGGTGTCGACCTGCTGCTGGGTGCCCGAGGCGCTCTTCACCATCAGCTGATAGCGCGCAAGGTCACGCTGGGCGCCGGCGAGCAGGGCTTCGTCCTGCGCCTTCTTGGCGACCGCCTGGTCGCGCTGCGCCTTGTAGACGCCGTCATCGATACGGGCGATTACGTCGCCCTTCTTGATGTCCTGGCCTTCGTCGAAATCGATTTCCACGATCTTTCCGTTGACCTGGGCGCGCACCGTCACGGTGTTCAGGGCCTTCACCGAACCCACGCCATCGATATAGACAGGCACATCGGCCGCCTTCGCGTCGGCCACAAGCACCGGAACAGGACCGCTGAATTGCGAGAGGCCGCGCCGTCTTCCGCTGCCGCCACTCCCCTGGCCCTGGCCGTTGCGACGCTCACCTTGAGCTTGCTGGGCAGGTGCTGACGCATTCTGATAGCCGAGCAGCCGCTCGGCGCTGCCAAGCCAGAGATCGCGAGTGGCATAGGCGCCATAGGCCACTGCACCGATTACCGCCAGCGACATTACGACCCGAAAGGTCCGAGCCATCAACATACCTTCCTTCAAAGCCTTCGACGGTTCACGACCCGCCAGCATCACAGGGCGCGACTCTAGCTTGCATCGCGCCACTTAGGAATTTGGTATGGCCATTAAATTTTGTCCATTTTAGCGCGACTTAGCGTAACAAACTGTAACATTGGACAAAAACTAGGGTTGTAGTTGCAAAAGATCAGCGGCTGCGCAAGCGCACGCTGTCCCCTGTGATCACAGCACCCCCCAGCCGCGATAGCGCCCGCGACCGGTCATCTCGCGCAGGCCGAGATCAGCCACCAGATTGAGCGCGCCTCTTGGGGTAACACCGACATGGCGGGCGATCATCTTCGCCGAAACGATCGGTCGCGACAGCACGATATCGATAACCTCCGGCAGGCTGCTGTTCGATCGCCGGTCCTTCAGCCGCAATTCCATCTGCAGCTTGGCGAGCGAAAGCCGATCGAGTTCCTTGAGACCCGAATCGGCCGAAAGCGCCATGGCGTCCAGGAAGGCCAACAGCCGTGTGGTGCGATCCGACGCACGCCGCCGCTCGTGCCGCACGGATTTCAGGCCGACATTCAGGCAGAAGAGATGCGAGGTGACCTTGCCGCGGCTGCGCAGATAGGCGCTGACCAGCAGGCCGCCGAGCCAATGCTGCCGCCGCAGCGGCTCGATCCGCTCCCAGGCGTCGAAAAGCACGGCGGCGCCAAGAACCGGCGGCAACAGATCGGCCTCGCGGATCAGGGCGCGCCAGCTCTCCAGCCGCTCGCCTTCATCCCAATCCTCGTCGCGAACCAGGGCAAACGGATCGTCGATCGTCTCCGGCCTGGCATCTGGGACGCCGCCGTTCAGGATCTTGTCGGATCGGGCAAGAATGGCGTCGATCTCGGCGAAATCGACGCCGAAATCATCCCCCCCATCCTCTTGTCCGTCATTAGGCTCACCGAGCGGCGGCGGACGCAGCTGGATGACGTCCTTGGCCTCGCCGATATCGCCCCGCAATGCGGCAAGTCCGGCCGCCTCCAACCCCCAGGAGGGCTCCGCGCTCCACAGACGACGCCTGACCCGCAGCACGGCGTGGGCGATGGTCAGCTCATGTGTCGGCGTGCGCGCATCCATGCGCGCATCGTGCAAGACCAGATCCTCCACATGCACCAGCTCGCCACCGACCCAGAGCGCGCCCGCTGCGTCGAAAAAATGCCCGCGCTCGCGAAAACCGTCCGCCACCGCATGCCTGAGGACACGCTCGTCCAGCCGCGCCAGCATGTCTTCCGCCTTGATGATGGCAGCCAGGAGCGTCGTCAGCGGGAGGGTGGTCAGATCATATCGCATTGGAATCACATCATTGAATCATTCTTACGGAACTTATCATCGCCGCATCCGGCGGGATAGGAAGAGACCCCTGTGAACTGTGGATGACAATCCCCATTTTATGCCTTGACCTTCCAGTGACAGGAAGGTTCATAAGCTATCCGACGCTCCCATCGGAGCAATGGAGTTTGATATGGCATTGCACGACGAACACGATCACAGCCATCACGGCCACGGTCATCATCACCACCACGACGGACAGCCGCAGGAGACGATCACCCGCGATCCCGTTTGCGGCATGACTGTGGATCCCGCCGGCAAGCCGTCGCTCGATTATCAGGGCCGCACCTTCCATTTCTGCTGCGACGGCTGCCGCAAGAAGTTCGAAGCCGCACCGGAAAGCTATATCTCCGCCAAGGACCCGGTCTGCGGCATGACCGTCGACCGCGCCACCGCGCGTCATTTCCTGAAGCACGAAGGCGAGAAATTCTATTTCTGCTCCGCCGGCTGCAAGGGCAAATTCGAAGCCGATCCATCAGCCTATCTCGACGGCAACAAGCCCTCGCCGAAACCGGTACCGAGGGGCACGCTCTATACCTGCCCGATGCACCCCGAGGTCGTCAGCGACCATGCCGGCGATTGCCCGAAATGCGGCATGGCGCTGGAGCCCATGGGCGTCCCCTCCGCCGATGAAGGACCTAACCCGGAACTCGTCGATTTCACGCGCCGGCTCTGGATCAGCGCAGCCTTGTCGCTGCCGCTGCTGGTGATCAGCATGGGTCCGATGTTCGGCCTGCCCGTACGCGGCTGGATCGGCGAACCCACCGCCACATGGATCGAACTCGTGCTGGCAACGCCGGTCGTGCTCTGGGCAGCATTGCCCTTCTTCCGTCGCGCCTGGAATTCGCTCGTCAACCGCAGCCCGAATATGTGGACGCTGATCGGCCTCGGCGTCGGCACCGCCTATCTCTACAGCCTCGTCGCCACGCTCGCGCCCGGCCTGTTTCCCATGAGCTTTCATGGTCATGGCGAGGCCATACCCGTCTATTTCGAGGCCGCCTCGGTCATCATCGCGCTGGTCTTCGTCGGCCAGGTGCTGGAGCTGAAGGCGCGCGAACGCACGGGATCCGCCATCCGCGCCCTGCTCGATCTCGCGCCCAAGACGGCGCGACGCATCGGCACCGACGGCAGCGAAGTGGATGTGCCTGTCGACCAGATTGAGGCCGGCGACCGGCTGCGTGTTCGCCCCGGCGAGCGCGTGCCCGTGGACGGCTCGGTCGTCGAAGGACAATCCACCATCGATGAATCGATGATCACGGGCGAACCGCTGCCGGTCGAAAAGGCCAAGGGTGATGCATTGACCGGCGGCACGATCAACAGGAACGGTTCGCTGATCATGCTGGCCGAAAAGGTCGGTGCCGACACGACGCTGTCGCGCATCGTCGAGCTTGTCGCCAAGGCGCAGCGCTCGCGCGCCCCGATCCAGACGATGGTCGACCGTGTATCCGCGGTCTTCGTGCCCGCCGTGGTCGCGGCCGCCATCATCGCGTTTTCCGTCTGGGCCTTCGTCGGACCGGAGCCACGACTGGCGCATGCGCTGCTCGCCGCCGTCGCGGTGCTGATCATAGCCTGCCCCTGTGCGCTTGGACTGGCGACGCCGATGTCCATCATGATCGCCACCGGCCGCGGCGCACAGGAAGGCGTGCTGGTGCGCGACGCCGAGGCGCTGGAACGCTTTGCCAAGGTTGATACGCTGATCGTCGACAAGACCGGCACGCTGACGGAAGGCAAACCGAACCTCACCGACATCGTCACAGCTGACGGCATCGAGCAAGCTCATCTGTTGTCGCTCGCCGCCAGCCTCGAGCGCGGCTCCGAGCATCCGCTCGCCGAAGCGATCGTTGCGGGCGCCGAAGAGCGCGGAGCCAGCTTTGTCGAGGTCTCCGGCTTTTCGGCAACATCGGGCAAGGGCGTCGAAGGCCGTGCAGGCCATACCGCGATTGCGCTTGGCAACGCTGCCATGATGGCGGATCTCGCCATCTCGATCGACGAATTGAAAGCCGAGACCGAGCGCCTGCGCGGCGAGGGCAAGACTGTCATGTTCGTCGCCATCGACAACAGGCTGGCGGGCCTCGTCGCCGTTGCCGACCGCATCAAGCCGACGACCGCGGCCGCGATCAAGGCACTGCATGAAAGCGGCTTGAAGATCGTCATGGCAACCGGCGACAACGGCCGCACGGCAGACGCTGTCGCCAAGCAGCTCGGCATCGACGAGGTCCGCGCCGACATGCTGCCGGAAGGCAAGAAGGCGCTGATCGATGAGCTGCGAGCGAAGGGCCACATCGTCGCCATGGCCGGCGACGGCGTCAATGACGCGCCGGCGCTCGCCGCCGCCGATGTCGGTATCGCCATGGGCACAGGTGCGGATGTCGCCATGGAAAGCGCCGGCATCACGCTGGTGAAGGGCGATCTCAACGGCATCGTCCGGGCCCGGCGCTTGTCGGAAGCGACGATCCGCAACATCAGGCAAAACCTTGCCTTTGCCTTCGGCTATAATGCGCTCGGCGTGCCGCTGGCAGCCGGCGCGCTCTATCCGATCTTCGGTCTGCTTCTGTCCCCGATGATCGCCGCGGCCGCCATGAGCCTGTCGTCGGTCTCGGTCATCGCCAACGCGCTCAGGCTGCGGCTGGCAAGATAGGGAGAACTTATATGAACATCGGCGAAGCATCCGACCGCTCCGGCCTGCCGGCGAAGACGATCCGCTATTATGAGGATATCGGCCTCATCCGTCCCGACCGCAGCGACAACGGCTATCGCGACTATCGCGCCGGCGACGTGCATAAGCTCCGCTTCCTGCATCGCTCGCGCAGCCTCGGTTTCTCGGTCGAGGAATGCCGGCAGTTGCTGGCGCTCTACGAGGACAAGAGCCGCGCCAGCGCCGACGTCAAGGACATCGCCACCGCGAAACTCACAGAGATCGACCGCAAGATCCGCGAACTGACGGAACTGCGCCGCACGCTGGAACATCTGGTCCATGCCTGTCACGGCAACGAACGGCCGGATTGCCCGATTTTGGAGGAGCTGTCGGAGGGGTGAGATTATTGTGGCGGCAGGTCAGGCGAATGCGTCGATGCCGGAACGATGTGCCTGGCCCCTCACCCCAACCCTCTCCCTGCTTGCGGGGCGAGGGAGCTACTCGCGCCTCTCACGGCGTTCTCCTCAAACCCGCTGTTTTGCTCGATCGTCCCTTCTCCCCGCTAGCGGGGAGAAGGCTAGGATGAGGGCCATGCCGGCAAGCGCGGCGTTGGCAAGCGCGCCTGACCTGCCTCCCACATCATTCCACTCACCCAACCCGCTCAACCGCAATTGCCGTCGCCTCGCCGCCGCCGATGCAGAGTGCGGCGATGCCGCGCGTCGCGCCCCGGCGTTCGAGGGCGTGCAGCAGGGTCACGATCAGCCGCGCGCCGGTGGCGCCGATGGGGTGGCCGAGGGCGCAGGCGCCGCCGTTGACGTTGAGGCGGTCTCGCGCAATGCCGAGATCCTTAGCGGCAGCCATGGCGACCACGGCGAAGGCCTCGTTGATCTCGAAGAGATCGACATCGCCGACCTTCCAGCCGGTCTTATCGAGCACCTTGCGGATGGCGGGGATCGGCGCGGTAGTGTACCAGGCCGGCTCCTGGCTATGGGTGGCATGCGCCTTGATTTCCGCGAGGATCGGCAGCCCCTCGCGCTCGGCAACCGAGCTACGCGTCAGGATCAGCGCAGCCGCGCCATCGGCGTTGGCCGAGGCGCTGGCCGCCGTGATGGTCCCGTCCTTGCGGAAAGCGGGCTTCAGTGTCGGGATCTTTTCCGGCGAGACCTTCTGCGGATGTTCGTCCTTGGCGATCGTCACCGGCCCGCCCTTGGCCGCGACCGAAACCGGGGTGATCTCGGCCGTGAAGGCGCCGTTCTCGCTCGCGGCGCGGGCGCGCGACAGCGTTTCGACTGCATAAGCATCCTGATCGTCGCGGCTGAACTGATAGGCCTCCACCGCCATCTCGCCGAAGTCGCCCATGGAGCGGCCCTTCTCATAGGCATCCTCCAGCCCGTCGAGCATCATATGATCGAAGATGCGGTCATGACCCATGCGGTAACCGCCACGTGCTTTCGCCAGCAGATAGGGCGCATTCGACATCGATTCCATGCCGCCGGCGACCGCGATCGAGGCCGAACCGGCGAGGATCAGATCATGTGCCAGCATGGTCGCCTTCATGCCGGAGCCGCAGACCTTGTTGATCGTCGTGGCGCCTACCGCATCCGGCAAACCGGCGCCGCGTGCCGCCTGTCGGGCCGGAGCCTGCCCCTGCCCTGCCGGCAGCACGCAGCCGAACAGAACTTCATCCACCCTGTCAGCCGACAATCCAGCACGCTCCAGTGCCGCGCGGATGACGTGCGCACCGAGCTCGGTCGCCTGCAAGGACGACAACTCTCCCTGAAAACGACCAAGCGGCGTGCGCGTGGCCGAAACGATGACAACGGGATCAATAGCGGGCATGACATCTCCTCACGGTCAGCAAACGATATGCTTTAACCCATTGCTAGCACGTTAGATGATGTTCGTCATCTAAAAATCGCGAAAATATCACCCGCCAAAATCGCCTCGACGCTGATGGCATAAAGGCGCGATTGCCCTCGTTGGAGACATATCCTATGGATATCCCAGCATAGCGAAATGGATATCTCATGCCACTTTACATCAAGGACGACACAATCGACCGGCTGGCTCGGCGCTACCAAGCGCTGACGAAAGCGTCGACCAAGACCGAAGCCGTGAGGCTCGCACTGCAGAAGGCGCTGGATGAGGAGTTGACCAAACCCGTCCTTGCCGATGTCGCCGTCGCCTTCTGCCGCAACCTCAAGCGAAAGGCGACAGCCAAAGCCGAGGGCGATCATACGACGGGAGAAGCCTGATGTTTATCGACGCTTCGGTATTGTCGGCAATGATGACTGACGAGGAAGAGGCGCGGGCGCTTGCCATCCGCATGCAGCCGGCAACAGCGCGGATGACCTCACCGCTTGCGGCAGCGCGGGCGGCAATCGAGATCTCCACCATCCTGGGGCTCTCGCCAACCGAGTCTGCGGAAGCGGTGCGCGCGTTCCTGCAGCTCATGAACATCCAGATTCTCGCCGTTCCGCCCCGTGTCGCCTTTCTGGCGGCAGAGGCATATGAGCGCTACGGCGAGGGCGGCCGCGCGGGGCGCCTTAGCCTCGACGATTGCATGACCTATGCCTGCGCCCACTATTATCGCCAGCCGCTATTGTCGAAAAGCGGCCGGTTCAATCAAACCGATATCGAAATGGCCTGAGCCACCCGATGCGATGCTGCCGTCAAGGGCAAAGCGAGGCCGAGCCTGAGGAATAGGTGTTCGAGCGCGCGCCGACCGAGTTCGGTGCGACAGCGCATTGCAGTCGGGAAATCGAATCGCCGGCGCGGATCGGGCCGGTCACCGACGGGTCGGTGTTGATCGTGCCGTCTGGAAGGATAGCGTCCTTCGAGTGGTCGACATTGCCGACGTCGGTCTGAAGCGCCTCGACCTTGAGGTTCTTGGGGTGATGCTTATGCACCTGTTCCGCCATCGCGCCGCTGGACATGCCAATGACGAGGGCCGAGATAGCGAGAGTTTTGAGCAGCATGAGACTGCCTCCTGTGGGGGGGGTTAAAGCTCCATTTATATGGGAACTCGTTAACCGATTTACAGCGGCTTGTATCTCAATATCGTTAAGAGTTTGAAGGTTTTGACGACGTGTTGATTTTGTGCCGCGACACCTCCGCGCCGGCATCGTGCGGCAGGCTGATGAAACGCAGCGAAGAGACGGCGCCGATCAAGGCGACGACGAGGAAAGCCCAGCGAAAATCGACAGGAGAGAGCGTGGCGCCACCATGAATGGTGCGCGAGAGATTGAGAACAGCCGCGGCAACGGCAACGCCGAGCAGCAGCGAAACCTGCTGCAGCATGCTTGACAGGGTCGAGGCGGAACTGCGCTGGGAAGCATGGATATCGGCAAAGCCGAGCGTATTCAGCGCGGTGAAATTCATCGATCGTGACAGGCCGGCCGCCAGCAGCAGACAATAGATCAGCCAGTTCGACGTCGATGGCGACAGAAATGCGAAACCGCCGATGCATAGGGACGAGATCAGACCGTTGACCACGAGCACATTGCGGAAGCCGAAGGCTCGCAGCATCTGTGTCGTGATCGCCTTCATGCCGAGGTTGCCGGCAAAGTAGAACAGGAGATAAGTGCCGGCGTTGATCGCGGTCTGGCCGAAGCCCACCTGGAAGAGCAGGGGCAGCAGGAAGGGCGTGGCGTTGATCGCCACCCGGCTCGCCGTACCGGCCGACAGCGTTGACATGGCGAAAGTCTGGACCTTGAAGGCGGAGAGATCGAGCAGGGGTGCATCGACCCGCATGAAATGCCGGGTAGCGATGACGGAAAACACCACGCCGGCGGCGATCAGCCCGACGCTGGCCACGAGAGCGGTCGTGCCCTGGACGACGAATTCGAGACCGGCGAGCAGGAAGGTCAATCCCGCTGCCGACTGCAGGAAGCCGATGAAATCGAGCGGCGCAACCCTCTCCTCGCGCTGATCCGGCACGAAGCGCAGCACGAGGCCGAAGCCGATGATGCCGATCGGAATATTGATCAGAAAGTTCCAGTGCCAGCTCAGATAGGTAGTGATGAAGCTGCCGAGCACCGGACCGATGACGGGCGCCGTCAGCGCCGGCCAGGTGATCATCGACATCGCATGCACCAGATCGGATTTGCGCGCATTTTTGAGCACGATGATGCGTCCCACAGGCGTCATCAGCGCGCTGCCGATACCTTGAACGGCGCGGGCAATGACGAACTCGGCGAGGTTGCCGGAAAGGGCGCAAAACAGCGATGCCACGGTGAAGATGGTGATCGATGCCAGAAACACCCGCCGCGCGCCGTAGCGGTCGCCCGCCCAGCCGGCCAGCGGCACGAAGGCCGCCATGGTGAGGAGATAGACCGTGATGCCGATGCTCATCGACACCGGCTCGACGCCGAATGTGCTCGCCATCTGCGGCAGCGACGTCGTGACGATGGTGCCGTCGAGGATCTGCATGAAGAAGGCGACGGCGACGACGAAGGCGATAATGCGGGATTGCCGGCCGAAACTGGTCTCGGAAGGATGCTCTGTGGTCCGGACAACGGTCATGGCATGGAATTTCAAAGAATGGGGTTCAGGGCGTGGTCGGACTCCGCCGACGGCAATCATACGATCATTGAATACGCCCATCATTGCGGCTTGCAAAGCCGCAAACCCATGCGGGAGCCATCAAAAATTGACACGGTGACATAAGAAACCGCGATCTCTGCCGGATTTGCTTCGGCGGCACCCTCTGCCCTCCAACATCGAGCAGGCTTCAATCGTTGGAATAACGCTGCTCACGCCAGGGATCGCCATACATGTGATAACCATTCTTCTCCCAGAAGCCGGCCCTGTCGGCGCCGATGAACTCGATGCGGCTCAGCCACTTGGCGCTTTTCCAGAAATAGAGATGCGGCACCACGAGACGCATCGGCCCGCCGTGCTCGCGCGTCAGCGGCTGGCCTTCCCAGGTTGTTGCGAGGATCGCATCCTCCGCGGCAAAATCCGACAGCGGCAGGTTCGTGGTATAGCCGTCATAGCTGGTCAGCAGCACATGATGGGCCTCGGCCGTCGGCATGGCGAGATCGAGCAGATCGCGAGTCGCCACTCCCTCCCAGCGATTGTCGTAGCGCGACCAGGTCGTCACGCAATGAATGTCGCTGATGCGGGTGCTCTGTTCGATCGCCTGGAAGGCGGTCCAATCAAGGCTGAGCCGCTTTTCCACGAAACCGAACACATCGAGCCGCCAGCTCGACAGCGAAACCTGCGGCTGCTGCCCGAGATCGAGCACCGGCCAGTTCTTGACGAGATGCTGACCCGGCGGCAACCGCTCGGTCTCAGGCCGGCTGATGCGCCCGGTCAGAAACTTGCCCTCCGCCGCCCAGCGGCGCTTGGAGGTTGTGAGCTTGCTATCGGCGGGGATCTGATCGTCGCTCATCGGGGTACCCTCTCTGGTGCACGGAAATAGGATAACCGGGCCATGTCCGTGTCAAGTCAAAGAGCGGCCGATAGCCGACTATATTGCCTCGATTTCGATGAGGAACAATTGCGCCGAACCCGAAATCGGATGTCGCGTGGAAGCCTCGTTCGAGAGGGCTAGGCAATCGCCTGCAACCAGGACCGCGCCATTGATTTCGGCAGTTCCCCGATGGCAAAGAATCAATGCGGTCTTGCTCTTAAGCTCAACCTTGCCATTTCCATCAACCGAAATGCGCCGCACCGAATGCGTGAAGCGTCCCCGCCGCGTCATCACGTTGAGATCGGTGATCGTCCCGTCGATCAAAGTCGCGGAAGTCGGCGCATCCGCCGCGAAGGATAGCGGATCGCTTGCCTGCGTCAGACGCTCCGGTTCGCGGCCCTCGATGAAGAGGGTCATTCCCTCTCCCTCGAGAATGGATAGCGTGCGATCGATACCGGGAAAGACCGAAAACGGCCCATCCGTGGCAACCGTCGCCATGCTGACGCGCCAGTCGAAGTCGGCAAGCCCGACGCCGTCGGGCGAAACGGCGATTTCCACCGTTTCTCCGCCGCCGTTCTTCCAGGGCATGCGCTTGTGGTCACTGGCGCGCAGCAGCTTCATCTTCAGTTCCCCAGGATGGCCGGCAGGCGCAGGCCCTGCTCCTTGGCGCAATCGATGGCGATGTCGTAGCCGGCATCGGCATGACGCATGACGCCGGTCGCCGGGTCGTTCCAGAGGACGCGCTCCAGACGGCGGGCGGCATCATCCGTGCCGTCGGCGCAGATGACCATGCCGGAGTGCTGGGAAAAGCCCATGCCGACGCCGCCGCCATGGTGCAGCGACACCCAGGTGGCGCCGGAAGCAGTGTTGAGCAGCGCGTTCAAGAGCGGCCAGTCGGAAACGGCATCCGAGCCGTCCTTCATCGCTTCCGTCTCGCGGTTCGGCGAGGCGACGGAGCCGGAATCCAGATGGTCGCGGCCGATGACGACGGGCGCCTTCAGCTCGCCGTTCCTGACCATTTCGTTGAAGGCAAGGCCGAGGCGGTGACGATCGCCGAGGCCGACCCAGCAGATGCGCGCCGGCAGGCCTTGGAAGGCGATGCGCTCGCGCGCCATGTCCAGCCAGTTATGCAGGTGGGTGTTGCCGGGAGTGAGTTCCTTCACCTTGGCATCGGTCTTGTAGATATCTTCCGGATCGCCGGACAGGGCAGCCCAGCGGAACGGACCGATGCCGCGGCAAAAGAGCGGGCGGATATAGGCGGGCACGAAGCCGGGGAAGGCAAAGGCGTTTTCGAGGCCCTCATCCTGCGCGACCTGGCGGATATTGTTGCCGTAATCGAGCGTCGGCACGCCGGCATCCCAGAAGGCGACCATGGCCTCGACATGAACCTTCATTGAGGCGCGGGCGGCAGCTTCAACGGCCTTCGGGTCGCTCTCGCGCTTCGCCTTGGCTTCGGCCACGGTCCAGCCGAGCGGCAGATAGCCGTTCAACGGGTCGTGGGCCGAGGTCTGGTCGGTGACGATGTCGGGACGCGGACCGCCGGCCTTCATGCGCTTCACCAACTCGGGGAAGATTTCGGCGGCGTTGCCGAGCAGGCCGACGGACTTGGCTTCGCCGGCCTTCGTCCACTTGTCGATCATGGCAAGCGCTTCATCGAGCGTCTTTGCCTTTTCATCGACATAGCGGGTGCGCAGGCGGAAATCGATGCGGGTTTCGTCGCTCTCGACGGCGATGCAGCAGGCACCGGCCATGACGGCCGCCAGCGGCTGCGCGCCGCCCATGCCGCCGAGACCGCCGGTCAGGATCCACTTGCCCTTGAGGTTGCCGTTATAATGCTGGCGGCCTGCCTCGACGAAGGTCTCGTAGGTGCCCTGCACGATGCCCTGCGTGCCGATATAGATCCACGAGCCGGCCGTCATCTGGCCGTACATGGCAAGGCCCTTCTTATCCAGCTCGTTGAAGTGATCCCAGGTCGCCCAGTGCGGCACGAGATTGGAATTGGCGATCAGCACGCGCGGCGCATCCTTGTGGGTACGAAACACGCCGACCGGCTTGCCGGATTGCACCAGCAGCGTCTCTTCCTCGGTCAGCGTCTTCAGCGTCGCGGCGATGCGGTCGAAATCGTCCCAGGTGCGGGCGGCGCGGCCGATGCCGCCATAAACGACCAGCTCGTTCGGATTTTCGGCCACATCCGGATCGAGGTTGTTCATCAGCATGCGCAGCGGCGCTTCGGTCATCCAGCTCTTGGCGTTGAGCTCCGGGCCGCGAGGGGAGCGGATTTCGCGGATATTATGGCGTGGGTTTGTCATGTCACATCTCCAAGGAGGGCAGGATGTCGGTTGAAATCGAGGCATTGAGCGCGCCTGATGCGATGAGGTCGCTGGCGGCCTTGAGGTCGTTTGCCATGTAGCGGTCTTCTTCGAGCGATGGCACGACAGTGCGGATCGCTGAGATGGCAAGGGTCAATTCCGGGCTGGTCGCCAGCGGCGCGCGCAGCTCGACGCCCTGGGCGGCGGTCAGCGCTTCGATGCCGATGATGCCGAAGAGATTGTCAGTCATGCCAAGCAGGCGGCGCGCACCGTGACAGGCCATGGACACATGGTCTTCCTGATTGGCGGAGGTCGGCGTCGAATCGACCGAAGCCGGATGCGACATCTGCTTGTTTTCCGACATCAGCGCCGCCGAGGTCACCTCGGCGATCATCAGGCCGGAATTCAGGCCCGGCTTCTTGGCGAGAAACGCCGGCAGGCCGTAGCTGAGCGCGGGGTCGACGAGCAGCGCGATACGGCGCTGCGCGATCGCGCCGATTTCGCAGACGGCAAGAGCGATCTGGTCGGCGGCGAAGGCGACCGGCTCGGCATGGAAATTACCGCCGGAGACGACGGAATTATCAGACAGCACAAGCGGATTGTCGGTGACTGCATTGGCTTCGATTTCGAGCGTGCGTCCCACAGAGCGCAGGAGATCGAGGCAGGCGCCGTCGACCTGCGGCTGGCAGCGGATGCAATAGGGATCCTGCACGCGCTCGTCGCCCTCGATATGGCTCTCGCGGATCACCGAGCCGGCCAGCAACCCGCGAAGGGCGGCGGCGGTATCGATCTGGCCCTTGTGGCCACGCAGCGTATGGATATCCGGATGGAACGGTGCGGAGGAGCCCATGGCCGCATCCGTCGACATGGCGCCGGTGATGAGGGCCGCCTGGGCGGCGCGATGGGCACGGAAGAGACCGGCGAGCGCCAACGCGGTCGAAACCTGCGTGCCGTTGATCAGCGCCAGCCCTTCCTTGGCGGCGAGCACGACCGGCTTCAAGCCTGCCTTTTCGAGTGCCGCAGCACCGGAAAGGCGCTCTCCGGCATAAAAGGCTTCGCCATGGCCCATCATCACGGCGGTCATATGCGCGAGCGGAGCAAGATCGCCCGATGCACCGACCGAACCCTTTTCCGGAATGACGGGCACGACACCCTTGTCGAGCATGGCCTCGATCAGCCGTACCAGCTCCAGCCGCACGCCCGAGGCGCCGCGCCCGAGCGAAACCAGCTTCAGCGACATGATGAGACGGACGACATTGTCAGGCAGCGGCTGACCGACGCCGCAGCAATGGGAGAGGATGAGATTGCGCTGAAGCGTGGCGACATCGGCGCTGTCGATCTTGATCGATGCCAGTTTGCCGAAGCCGGTGTTGATGCCATAGACAGGCGCATTGCCGGCGGCAATCTCGGCGATCCGGGCGGCGGCCTTGGCGATGCCCGCATCGAAGGAGGCATCGAGCTTAGCCGGCTCACCGGTCCAATAGATCGTCGCCAGTTGCTGCAGCGAAACGGAGCCGGGATGGAGAACGACAGTCATCGGTTGAACCTTTTTCCCTTGAAGACATGAGCATGGAGCGGATTGAAGCCGATGCGATAGACCAGCTCCGCAAGGCTTTCGACGTCCCAGATAGCAAAATCGGCCGACTTGCCGGCTTCGAGCGTCCCCGTCTCGGACAGCAGGCCAAGGGCACGCGCGCCTTCGCGGGTGGCGCCAGCGATGCATTCCTCGACCGTCAGGCGGAAAAGTGTGGCAGCCATGTTCATGGTCAGAAGTAACGACGTCAGGGGCGACGTACCTGGATTGGAGTCCGTGGCGATAGCGATCGAAACGCCCGCCTCGCGCAGAGCCTTGACCGGCGGCTTCTGCTTCTCGTTGATGGCATAGAAGGCGCCCGGCAGGAGCACGGCAACCGTTCCCGCCGCCGCCATGGCCTTGACGCCGTCCTCGTCGAGATATTCGACATGATCAGCGGAAAGTGCGCCATAGGAGGCCGCAAGCTTGGCGCCGCCGAGATTGGAAAGCTGTTCCGCATGCAGCTTCACCGGAATGCCGAGCGACCGGGCAAGATCGAAAACGCGAGCAATTTCCGCCGTCGAGAAGGCAATCCCTTCGCAGAAGCCGTCGACGGCATCGACGAGACCCTCTGCATGCGCCTGCCTCAATCCGGGCAGCACGACATCGTCGATATAGTCGCCGTTACGGCCTTTGTACTCCGCCGGCGTCGCATGCGCGCCGAGATAGGAAGTGACGACCCGGACCGGGCGAACTTCTTCGAGCCGGCGAGCGGCCCGCAGCATCTTCAATTCGGATGGGATATTGAGACCGTAGCCGGACTTCACCTCGATCGTGGTGACGCCTTCGGCCAGCAGCGTATCGAGCCGCGGCAGCGCGACGGCAACAAGCTCATCCACCGACAGCGCGCGCGTAGCGTTGACGGAGGAGACGATGCCACCGCCGGCGCGGGCGATCTCCTCGTAGCTAGCACCCTCCAGCCGCATCTCGAATTCGCGGGCGCGATTGCCGCCATAGACGATATGCGTGTGGCAATCTACCAGACCGGGCGTGACCCAGCGCCCCTCGAGATCGATAGCATCAGCGTTGGAGACATCGGGCAGATCGGCTTCGCTGCCGGCAAAAACGATGCGGCCATCCTTCGTCAGGATCGCACCCTTCTCGACCGTACCAAGCCGAGCCGAGCCCTCTTTCAAGGTCGCCAAACGGGCATTGCGCCAGACGCGGATTGCGCCGTCGCTTGCCGTGCTATCTTCGGAAAAATTGTTCCCACGCATCAGCTTTACGCCTTTCATCGTTGGCTCATAATGTATATACATATTAAAAAGGCTGACAAGAGGGATTTTGGACTCCAAGTCCGAAAGGAAAGGGTGAGACCATGACGACACTTCACGCACGCTCGGCATTGCTTGGCGACGGATGGCACGAAAATGTGCGGCTGACCCTCGAAGGCGGCCGCATTGCCGATATCGCCGTTGATGTCGCGCCCGAAGGCGGCGACAACAGGCAGGATATTCTCGTGCCGGCGGTGCCGAATCTGCACAGCCACGCCTTCCAGCGCGCCATGGCCGGCCTTGCCGAAGTCCGCGGCCCGGCAAATGACAGCTTCTGGAGCTGGCGCACCGTCATGTATAAATTCGCGCTGTCGATGACCCCCGATCATGTCGAGGCCGTTGCCGCGCAGCTCTATATGGAGATGCTCGAAGCGGGCTTCTCCCGCGTCGGCGAATTCCATTACCTGCACCATGACAAGGACGGCAGCCCCTATGCCAATATCGCCGAACTGGCGGAGCGCATCGGCGCGGCCAGCGCCGAAACCGGCATCGCGCTGACGCTGCTCCCCGTCTTTTATGCCCATTCCGGCTTCGGCGGCGCGGCCCCCATCGACGGCCAGCGCCGCTTCATCAATTCGCTCGAAAGCTTCGAGGCGCTGATGGCCGGCTGCCGCTCGGTAACAAGCCGCCTGCCCGGCGCCGAACTTGGGATCGCACCGCACAGCCTGAGGGCCGTGACGCCGGAAGAACTTGTAAAGCTCGTGCCGATGGCCGGTGACGGGCCAATCCATATCCACGTCGCCGAACAAGTGAAGGAAGTCGAGGATTGCGTTGCCTGGTCCGGCGCGCGGCCGGTGGAATGGCTGCTCGACAATGCTCCGGTCAATGACCGTTGGTGCCTGATCCACGCCACCCATATGACCGAGAATGAAACCCGGCGGATGGCGAAGAGCGGCGCGATCGCCGGCCTCTGCCCCATCACCGAGGCCAATCTCGGCGATGGCGCATTCGCCGCCCCTCTCTTCCTGGGGGAAGGCGGCCGTTATGGCATCGGCTCGGATTCCAACATCCTGATCTCCGTTCCGGAAGAACTGCGGCAACTGGAATATTCGCAGCGACTGGCACTGCGCGCCCGCAACGTCATCGCCTCAACAGGCGGCTCGACGGCGCGGATGTTGTTCGATGGCGCGCTGGCAGGCGGCGGCGCAGCCCTGAAAGCGCCGGCTGGGCTTGCCGTCGGCAACTACGCCGACATGGTTTCCCTCGATGCCAGCGCCGTGCCGTATCTGTCCGGCGACCGCGTTCTCGATCACTGGACATTTGCCGGTGGTGTCACGGTCGACTGCGTCTGGGTTTTGGGCCGCAAGCAGGTCGAAGGCGGTCGCCACATCAAGAGAGAGACGATCTCTGCACGGTTCCGGCAGGCAATGGCCGAGCTGATCGGTTGAGAAACCACTTTTCCTCCCGCCGATTGGCCCTTAAATAATTCACGGGAATTCCCATGTCTTACACGGAGATGGCAGGCGGCATGACCACGGGTAAAGAGGCGACCCTGCATCAGCGTATCCTGAACGATATCGAGGGCCAGATCGTCTCGGGCGCCTGGCCGCCGGGTCATCGCATCCCATTCGAGCTGGCCTTGGCGGAGCAATATGATTGCTCGCGCATGACCGTGAACAAGGCGCTGACCCAGCTTGCCCGTGCCGGCCTGATCGAGCGGAGAAAGCGCTCGGGCAGTTTCGTCACCCATCCGCTGGCGCAATCGGCCGTGCTGGAAATCCACGACATCAAATCGGAAGTCCAATCGCTCAACCTGCCCTATTCGCACAAACTCGTGAAACGCACCGAGCGGCGCGACCGGTCGGAGGACGCGCGGCGGCTGCAGTTTGCAGGCTCCGTCCCGGTGCTCGAAATCAGCTGCATTCACTATGCCGGCCCGCGACCCTTCTGCCTGGAAGATCGTGTCATCAACCTGGATGCCGTGCCGGAGGCGGCCAAAGCCGACTTCGCGACCTTGCCACCGGGCCCCTGGTTGCTGAACCAAGTGCCATGGAGCACCGCCGAACACCAAATCCGTGCCATATCCGCCGAGGGCGAGGCCGCCGCGAGCCTTGACGTTCCCAAGGGGACCGCCTGTCTTGTCGTCGAACGGCGCACATGGAGTTCCACCGGCCCGATAACCCATGTCCGCCTTACCTATCCCGGCGATCGTCACAGCCTGGTAGCGCGCTTTACCCCGTCGAGCTGACCGACACCGCCCGCTATGGCCGCTGCTGCGTAGGCTCGGTCTGCATGGGTATGAGGCTGTCGGATTGGCGCAGCGGCTGAGCGGGATCGACCAGCAGGATGCTGAGCGCAATCAACACCAGCGCCAGAATCAGAATGATACCGATCAGAAGTGGACGAATCGCGGTCATATCGGTTCTCCAACCTCCCCAGCCCAGCGCAACGGCGCGACAGGGATTTCGAGACAACCACCCCAGTCTAACGTCAAACGTTAAGCAAAGTTTGATGTTTCCGCACTTATTCCGGTTTTTCCAATCAATTCTCGGGCGGAACATAGCCCTCATCTCACGCTTGTTTGAATGGCGAACGGCAGAGCCGGCGCATAGGATCGTTGTGTCGATGGCCCCGCCCGCCAATCCCCGCAAGGATATCCCACTGGCCGGCTTAGCATCGCATCAAACACGACCGGCTCACCGCTCGGCCGATATCTCAAGGAGACACTGCCATGCATCGCAAACGCCTGATCACGGGTGCGCTGACGCTCACCGTCGCAATGTTCGCCGCGCTGCAAAGCGTTGATGCCGCCGAACGCGTCAGGGTACGCGGCACCGTCGAAAGCCTCGATGGCGACACGCTCAAGGTCAAATCCCGTGACGGCAATGACGTGACGGTTGCGCTGAAATCCGGCTGGAACGTCAGCGGCGTCGTCCAGGCAGCCGTCGATGACATCAAGCCGGGCGATTTCGTCGGCATCGCTTCGCAGCCGACTGACAGCGGCATCAACGGCGCCATAGAAGTCGTCATCTTCCCGGCAGCATTGAAGGGAACGGGAGAGGGCGATCGCCCCTGGGATTCAAAGCCGAACAGCTCCATGACCAATGCGACGGTCGCCAATGCCGTGACCTCGGTG
The DNA here is from genome assembly GCF_012275435.1 of Rhizobium sp. SG741. NCBI lineage: Bacteria > Pseudomonadati > Pseudomonadota > Alphaproteobacteria > Hyphomicrobiales > Rhizobiaceae > Rhizobium > Rhizobium sp. SG741. The sequence goes on along the minus strand of NZ_JAAZQP010000005.1, from coordinate 153,335 downwards.
AATGGCCCGACATTGACGCTCACCTACAAGGGCGGACAGCGCAAGATCAACATTCCCAAGGGCACGCCCGTCGTGACGCTGGCAACCGCCACGAAAGCGGATCTGAAGCCCGGTGCCGGTGTTTTCATCACCGGAGAGCAAACTGACGCTACGACCGTATCAGCCGACCGCGTCGCCGTCGGCCTCAACGGCACCGTGCCGCCGATGTGATCGCCAGGCGAACCGGCACACTGAGCGATTGCCTTGAACTCGGCCTCCAAAAGTAAGACCTCTGCTTCAGAGATCATTACCGAGGCGCGCATGAGCACGACCGTAACAGCAAAGGGACAGGTCACGATTCCCAAGGCCGTTCGCGACATGCTGGGAATCGGACCTGGCAGCCAGGTCGATTTTCGCCGGCCGGCAAGCAAGTCAGCCGGTTTGCCAAGTTTCGCGGGCATTCCGGAAAGGGCATGAGCACCGACGAGATCATGGCATTGACGCGCGGCGATGGCTGACGTGATCCTTGTCGATTCCAACGTCCTCCTGGATATCATCACGAATGATCCGGTGTGGTTTGATTGGTCGTTGGCGCAGCTTGATGGCGCAAGCCTTCTCGGCCCTCTTTGCATCAACGATGTCGTCTATGCCGAGATCTCGGTTCGCTAGGATAGAATAGAAGATCTCGACGCCATGCTCGCGGAAACCGGCATCGAGATCATGCCCATCCCGCGGGCAGCGCTCTTCCTCGCAGCCAAGGTTTTCACCCAATATCGCAAACCGGGCGGGACACGCGGCGGTGTCCCGCCCGATTTTTTCATTGGTGCTCATGCGGCCGTTAGCGGCCTGTCCCTGCTGACCCGCGACACGAAGCGCTTCCAGACTTATTTCAAGTCACTCACGCTCATCAGTCCAACGACCTAAGCGCGGAGCAGGAAACCCTACTCCGCCGCCTGCGCATGCGGACGATGATCGATCGCCTCGTCCTCGTCGTCTTCCGGTTTCGGCTGCTTCCAGGCGATCAGGCGGTAGAACATCGGGATGAAGAAAGTGGCGATGAAGGTTGCCGCCAGCATGCCGCCGATGACGCCGGTGCCGATTGCATGACGGCTGGCCGAACCGGCGCCGGTGCTGATGGCGAGCGGGACGACGCCGAGGATGAAGGCAAGCGATGTCATCACGATCGGGCGGAAGCGCAGCCGCGCCGCCTCGAGTGCCGCGTCAGCCGCACTCATCCCTTCCTTGCGTTTCAGCACGGCGAACTCGACGATCAGGATGGCGTTCTTTGCCGCGAGGCCGATCAGCGTCACCATGCCGATCTGGAAGTAGACGTCGTTGGTGAGCCCCCGCAGATAGGTGGCGAGCAGCGCACCGAACAGCGCGAAGGGGATCGCGGTGATGACGGCGAGCGGCAGGCTCCATTTTTCATACTGCGCGGCAAGAATGAGGAACACCATGATGACGCCGAAGATCATCGCCTGCGTGCCCGCGCCACTGGTCTCCAGCTCCTGATAGGCAGAGCCCGTCCAGGCGATCTGGAAGCCCTCAGGCAAGGTCTCGGCCGCCACCTGCTGCATGGCCTTGATCGCATCGCCTGATGTATAGCCCGGCGCCGGATTGCCGGTGATCTTGGCGGCGTTGAAGGCATTGTAGCGTTCGAGTTGGTCCGGCCCGATGACGCGCGACACCTTGATGAGCGCATCGAGCGGGATCATCTTGCCGCTGTCGGAGCGCACGAAGACCTGGCGCAGATCGTCAGGCGATTCGCGGAAGGGCGCCTCCGACTGCAGATTGACCTGATAGTTGCGGCCGTAGAGCGTGAAATCGTTCACGTAGAGGCTGCCGAAGGTCGCCTGCATGGCATCGAAGACCGAGTTGATCGGCACGCCGAGCGCCTTGGCCTTCTCACGGTCGAGATCGGCGCGGAACTGCGGGACGTTGGTGTCGAGTGTGGTGCGCACCGCCGCAAGCTCCGGCCGCTTGGAGGCGACCGCGACAAGCTTCTGCGCTTGCTCCGAAAGCCCCGCGACGCCCTTGCCGCTGCGGTCCTGCACATAGACCTCGAAGCCGCCTGTCGTCGACAGGCCCTGGATCGGCGGCGGGTTGAAGGCAAGCACCATGGCGTCCTTGATGCCCATGTTGGCGCCGATCATCGGGCCTGCGAGATTGCGGGCGTCGAGTTCGGGCGTCTTGCGCTCGCTCCAGTCCTTCAGCGTCACGAAGGCAACGCCGGCGCTGCTCTTCAGGCCGCCCGACAGCAGGTCGAAGCCGGAGACCGCAAAGACGTTCTCGACGCCGGGAAGCTTCTCGGTGTTGGCAAGCGCCTCATCCATGACGGCCTGGGTGCGCGTCAGCGAAGCCGCCGGTGGCAGGATGGCGATCTGGAACAGCGAGCCCTGGTCCTCGTCCGGCACCAGCGATCCCGGCAGCGTATAGAAGAGATAGCCGGTCACGCCGAGCAGGCCGGCAACCAGCACGCAGCCGACGATGACGCGCTTCAGGAAGAAGGCGACGCCGGCCGCATAGCCCAGCGTCAGCCGCTCGAAAGCACGGTTGAAGATACGGAAGGGCAGTACCGGCTCGTGATGGCCGGGCTTCAGGATCAGCGCGCAGAGTGCCGGCGTCAGCGTCAACGCCACGATACCGGACAGGGTGACCGAGATCGCGATAGTGACCGCGAACTGCTTGTACATCTGGCCCGCCAGCCCGCCCATGAAGGAGACCGGGATGAACACGGCGCAGAGCACCAGCACGATGGCGATGACCGGGCCCGTGACTTCGCCCATCGCCTTGATGGCCGCCTTCTTCGGCGACAGCTTCTCCGTCGACATCAGGCGCTCGACATTTTCGAGCACGACGATGGCGTCGTCGACCACGATGCCGATCGCCAGCACCAATCCGAACAAGGTCAGAAGGTTGATCGAGAAGCCGAGCAAATACATGCCGGCAAAGGTGCCGATGATCGAGATCGGCACGGCGATGACAGGGATCAGCGTTGCGCGCCAGTTCTGCAGGAAGACGAAGACGACGACAATGACGAGAAGGATCGCCTCGATGAAGGTGTGCACCACCTCCTCGATCGATACTTGGATGAACTTCGTCGTGTCGTAGGGAATCTGATAGGCGACCCCATGCGGGAACGATTTTTGCAACTCGTCGAGACGGCCCTTGAGTGCCGCCATCGTATTCAAAGCATTGGCGCCCGGCTGCAGATAAACGGCGATCGGAACTGCCGGCGTGCCGTTGAGGCTGCTTTGGATGGAATAGCTCTTGGTGCCGAGTTCGATGCGCGCCACGTCCTTCAGCCTCAGCGTCGCGGCATTGGCCGTCGAACGCAGGATGATTTCGCCGAAGCCGTCGACATCGGGCAAGCGCCCCTGTGTCGTCACGGTATAGGTGAAAGCCTGCGGATTGTTGCTGGGCTGGTCGCCGAAGCGACCGGCGGCAAATTGCGAATTCTGCTCCTGGATGGCGGTCGCGACATCGCTCGGCGTCAGATTATATTGCGCCAGCTTGTCCGGCCGCAGCCAGATGCGCATCGAATAATCGACATCGCCGAGCAGGTTGACGTCGCCGACGCCGGGAATGCGTTTGAGATCGTCGATGACGTTCAGAAGCGCGTAGTTGCCGACATAGGTGCGGTCGTAGCGGCTGTCGGTGGAATACATCGCCACGAAGCCGAGGATGGAGGTCGAACGCTTGGTGACGACGACGCCGAGACGTGTGACGTCCTGTGGCAGGGTCGAGACCGCACGCTGCACGCGGTTGTTGACGTTGATCGCAGCCTGGTCCGGATCGGTGCCGAGCGCGAAGGTCACTGTGATCTGCATCGCGCCGCTGTTGGAGTTCGTCGACTGCATGTAGAGCATGTTTTCGACGCCGTTGATCTGCTGCTCCAGTGGAGCTGCAACGGTCTGGGCCACCGTCTCGGCGCTGGCGCCGGGATAGGTCGCGGTGACCACCACCTGCGGCGGCGTCAGCTCGGGATATTGCGCGATCGGCAGAATGCGTATGCAGACGGCGCCCGCAAGCAGAATGACGATCGAGATCACCGCCGCGAAAACGGGGCGATCGATGAAGAATCTGTTGCCCAACATCAGTTCTGCGCCACCTTTTTCGCGTCCTTGGGCGTTGCATCCGCCGTCGCCTGCACAGCTGCGCCCGGGCGCACCTTGATGATGCCTTCGGTAATCAGCTTGTCGCCGGCCTTGAGGCCCGAAAGCACCAGCCAGCTGCTGCCGACCTTCTGGCCGAGCGTTACCGGATTGACGTGCGCCTTGCCGTCCTGGTCGATCGTGTAGACGAATTGCCCCTGGGGGCTCTGCATCAATGCCACTTCCGGGATCGTGATGGCATTGTCGAGCGACACGCCCGTTACCCGCGCGCGCACGAACTGGCCCGGCAGCAGCCGGCGATCGGGATTGTCGACCACGGCGCGGGCCTGCAGCGTGCCGGTCGACACGTCGATCGTGGAGGAGGTGAAGTCGACGACGCCGTCATGATCGTAGCTCGTACCGTCGCCGAAGGAGATTTTGACGCCGAGATTGGGCGCCTCGCCCTTGGCCTTTTTCATGTCGACGAGCCGGCGCACTTCGGCAGCCTCGGAATCCGAGAAGGAGAAATTGACATACACCGGATCGAGCTGGGTGATGTTGGTGAGCAGGCCGGTATCGCCCGTGGTGCCGATCAGGCTTCCTTCGGAGACCTGCTCCAGGCTGGTGATGCCGCCGATCGGTGCGGTCACCTTGGTATAATCGAGATTGAGCTGCGCCGTCTGAACCTGTGCCCGCGCGGCCGCGACCGCCGCTTCCGCCAGCTCCCGCGCCGAAATGGCGTCGTCACGAGCCTTTTGTGTGGCTGCATTCTGGTCGAACAGGTTGATGTTGCGCTTTTCCTCGCGCTGAGCCTGAGTGAGCTGCGCCTGCGCCTGCTGAAGCTGCGCCTGCGACTGGGCGAGCGCTGCCTGGTAGGTCGCCGGATCGATCAGGAACAGCACATCGCCAGCCTTGACCTCGGCACCTTCGACAAAGTTTCTTTTCAACAGGATACCGCCCACGCGCGCCCGCACATCGACTTGCCTAAAGGCGGAGATGCGCGCAGCATATTCGTAGGAGAGCGATACGGTCTGGGGCTTGACCTCGATTGCCGTCACCTGCGGCGGCGGCATCTGTCCGGCCTGCTGCGCGAGGGAGGGAAATGCGCCGAAAATGAACAGTCCGGCTGCGGCGAGACTACTGCGCAGGAGGAGGGAAATATGCATCGTCATGGAAAATCACCGCGATCTCAGACATTTTTGTTGCACCGCAATATACAAACATCCATGAATGATTGTAAACATCAAATCGACGTGACTTTTTGCTCGATATCGTGTGCCGCGCATTGGCGCTTAGATATTAGCGTATGAAATCAAATACATAGAATGAGGCGGATGACCCCCTTTCGCCTCAAGGAGGCTTCGAGGAGGAGCATGCGCAGAACCAAGGAAGATGCCGCCAAGACCAGAGAGGAAGTCCTGACCGCTGCCGCCGCGGTTTTCTATGAAAACGGCGTAAGCGGCTCCAGCCTCGAGAAGATCGCCCAGCGTGCCGGCGTAACACGCGGCGCGATCTACTGGCATTTCAAGGACAAGGCCGAGGTTTTGACGGCGCTGCATAGCGAAATCCGCCTGCCGCAGGAGGCGATCGTCGATCATGCGCTGGAACATGGCCACGACGATCCTCTGGGCCTGATCGAGCAGGCATCGATCGAGGTCGTGCATATCCTGGCGAATGACGAGCATCAGCAGCGCGTCTTTGCCATTATGATCCTCGGCTGCGAATTCACCGAGGATCCCTCCGAGACTGCCCAGCGCATCATCACGGCCAACGCCGAAATGTACGAAAAGCTGCAGAAGCTGATCGATATGGCAGACCAGCAAGGCAAGCTCGCGAGCGGCTGGACCGTCGACACCGCCGCCCGCGCCTTCCAATGCTCGATGAACGGTCTTTTTGCCGAATGGCTGCGATCGGGCAAGTCGTTTCCGGTGGTCGATGTCGGCGAGAAGCTGGTGCGCAGCCTGATCGGCTCGATGCGGCGCAGCCAAGACCGGTAACTATTCGCGGGCGTGCCGCATGGCTTCGGCAAGAGAGATGTCCGACTTGATCTCCCGGGTCGACATCGATGTCACGGTGTGCCGCACGCCGGGCAGCCTGTTGAGCTCCTGCCGCAGCAGCCAGTCGAGCGCCGCCATGTCGGTGGCCAGAATATGCAGGAGATAATCGGCCTCGCCGGTGGTTGCATGACAGCGCCAGATCAGCGGATGGCGTCGCACGGCGGCTTCGAAGACATCGAAACGCTCGACATCGATCGAGACCTGCACGAAAGCCTCCAGGCCGAAACCCAGCCGGGCCGGATCGAGCGCCGTCCTGTACCCCCTGATCACGCCCGCCTCCTCCAGCGCCTTCACCCGCTTCCAGCACGGCGTCTTGCTGAGGCCGACCAGCTCGGCGAGAGCGGCAAACGAGATCCGGGCATCCGCCTCCAGCGCGGCAATGATCTTGTGATCCAGTGCGTCTAATTTCATCGTTCTTTCCATATCGCTGAAAATGATCGATCGTACTCCTGTTTTCCAATTTTGGGTGACAAATTGGAACAATGTTCAAGCTGAAATTTCGTATCCTTCGATAGGAGCAAACATGCTTGGCGGCCGCGGGCCGGATGAAAAGGGAACGAAGATGCAAAAGGAAGAATACTACGCCCGTATCGAAGCGCCCGACATGCGCGACTACGGCGTCTACCTGCAATGCGACAAGCTGCTTGCCTGTCAAAAGCCGTTGAGCGGCATGGTCAACGGCGATGAATTGCAGTTTCAGATCGTTCACCAGGTGGAAGAGCTCTGGATGAAGCTCATCGCCTACACGCTGGTCGACGTCATCGGCTTCATGGAGGAGCGCAACACGCACCGCGTCGTAACCCTCATGGGCCGCGTGCATCGGCTCATGCGCATGATGACGACCCAGCTCGACCTCCTGGAAACCATGTCGCCAAAGGAATACCAGGAAATCCGCCTGCAGCTCGGCAATGGCAGCGGCCAGGAATCGCCCGGCTTCAAGTTCCTGCTGCGCATGCCGCCAGATCTCTGGCACGCCTTCAAGGCGCACTATCTCGATGCCGCCGGACTGACGATCGAGGATATCTACGACGGCAAATACGATCACGGCGACAGCTACGTGGTCGCGGAAGCCCTGGTGGAATTCGACGAACTGTTCCAGAAATTTCGCGCCAACCACATCTATCTCATCCAGCGCTCCATCGGGCTCGGCTCCAAATCCCTGAAAGGCCGGCCGGTTGACTTGTTGCAGGCCGGCGCCCGTCACCGCTTCTTTCCCGATCTCTGGGATATCCGCGCTGAGATGACAGATCGCTGGGGCAGCCAATATGGTGTGGTCCGGGATTCCATTTCCAAGCACGACGCCGCCGAATAGGCGACGGCTGAAAGCAACCTTCCGCCGCGCGGCATCACGCGACGGAAGGTTTTCACTGCCCGCGCACAAGCGCGACAGTGGGGTTGGCGCGATATATGTCCCCCTCACAAGGCGCGTCGTTATCGCCTATAGTCGACGACCATCTTTCCGACGGCGGACCCTCCTTCCACGAGCGTGGAACCCTCTCCTCCCCACAATAACAGCGACGTCAACTCCGGCGGCAACGGCATAGGCAAGGTGCTTTGCTGCCCGATAAAATGCCAAAACCATGAAATATAGCCTATTGCATAATGTTGATATCCAGCATATTTGTTTAGTCACTTCAAAATTCGATCCTCCCGGAGTCCGCATGACGCAAATTCAGGAAGCCGCCGCGCAAGACCGCGCATGGAAATTCGCGAGCGTCGACGAGGACGACCGCCCAAGCCTTCCCGAAGTCAATTCCACCATCAAGGTTCCCCATACCGGCACCTGGGTTCGGCGCCTGATCGCCTTCCTCGGACCGGGCTATATGATCTCCGTCGGTTACATGGACCCCGGCAACTGGGCGACGGATATCGCGGGCGGCTCGCAATTCGGCTACACGCTGCTTGCCGTCATCATGCTGTCCAACCTGATGGCGATCCTGCTGCAGGCACTGTCGGCCCGGCTCGGCATCGTTACCGGCCGCGATCTTGCCCAGGCCTGTCGCGATCACTATCCGCGGCCCGTCAACCTGGCTCTATGGTTTGCCTGCGAACTGGCCATCATCGCCTGCGACCTCGCCGAAGTCATCGGCACGGCGATCGCTCTGCAGCTGCTCTTCGGAATTCCGCTGATCGGCGGCGCATTGATCACCGCGCTCGACGCCTTCCTGCTGCTGCTTCTTATGAACAAGGGCTTCCGATATCTCGAAGCCTTCGTCATCGCGCTGCTGGTCGTCATCGCCACCTGTTTTGCCGTGCAGATCGTCGCTGCCGCGCCTCCGGTCGCAGGCATCCTCCACGGCTTCATCCCCTCGCCCGAGATCGTCACCAATCCCGCGATGCTCTACATCGCCATGGGCATCATCGGCGCGACCGTCATGCCGCATAATCTCTACCTGCATTCCTCGATCGTGCAGACCCGCGCCTATAAGCGCAATGACGAAGGCCGCCGCGACGCCATCAAATGGGCAACCCTCGACAGCACCATCGCCCTGATGCTGGCGCTCTTCGTCAACGCCGCGATCCTGATCGTCGCTGCCGCCGCTTTCCACACCAGCGGCCATGCCGACGTTGCCGAGATCGGTCAGGCATACGAACTGCTGTCGCCGCTGCTCGGCCTCGGCATCGCCTCCACGTTGTTTGCCGTCGCGCTGCTCGCCTCCGGGCTCAATTCGACCGTTACGGCGACGCTCGCGGGCCAGATCGTGATGGAAGGCTTCCTCCGCCTGCGGATTCCGCATTGGGCAAGGCGACTTTTGACCCGCGGCCTCGCAATTATTCCGGTTGTGTTCGTGACCGCTATTTATGGTGAAAAAGGTACTGCCAATCTGCTCGTGCTGAGCCAGGTCGTCCTGTCCATGCAACTGCCCTTTGCTGTCATTCCGCTGGTCCAATTCGTCACGAATCGCGAGAAAATGGGCAAATTCGTCGTCTCGAGAAGTATTGCCATTCTCTCCTGGCTGGTCGCGGCAATCATTCTGGTGCTGAACTTCAAGCTTCTCTACGACACCATCTTCGGTTGACGAATCATCCGGAACGCGCGAATCTGGACCTGTGGACGATCACGGCAATTAACAGACTCGTAATATTTGCCTAGATTTCGCCATGATTTGCCCTAGTTTGGGCCCACCGCAGTCTGCAGGGTTCCTCACTTCATGGTCGAAAGTCCATTGCGCGTCCAATTTCCTGCAGAAGCTGCGATGCAGGCGCGGCCGCATCATGAATTTCACATTCCGTTTCTGCCTCGCTCCCCACATCTTCGCCATCTGATCGCGATCAGCCTGGCCGGCACCGCTTCCTTCGGCCTTCTCGCAAGCGTGCTCTATCCATTACTGGCGCATCATACCATCGAGCAGGCCGTGCCGATGCGCACCGCCCAGCTTGCGCGCCCGCAGCCGGCGCTGCGCAAGAGCACGCGCATCGCCGCTGCAAAACAGCGTTTCGATGGTGCCCGTTTCGCGCAGGTGGCAGAGAAGACCTCGAGCGGCGAAACCCGCATTTTCACCTATCACCGCACGACGCTGGTTTTCAAATCGGCGGAATCCGCAAACTCAGACGGCAATCTCGGTGCCATCAACGCCTCTTATGGCGGCGAACGTGCCGAGGAGGTGGTGTTCTCGCCGCCGTCGCTGTCGGATATCCGCCATGGTATCTATCCGCAGACGACGCATTATGATGCTGTTCGGCGCTCGCGCTTCCCCGTTCGCGGCGTTCCGCTGAATGTCAGCGTTTCGAGGGCAACCACGGGCGAGTCTGGCCGCGAGTTCCACAAGCTCGTCTCCATGCCGAAGGACAAGCAGGATCTGCAGGACATCCTGGCATCCGCGGGCCTCAGCAGCGACGCCGGCGATGAGCTGCAACGTGCGCTTGAGACCGACACGGTTTCCCCCGGCGACAGCCTGGAACTGCTGCTGGAGAAGAAGGGACCGAACGCACGCCCGAAGCTGATCATGGCCCGCCTCAGCGGCGACAAGACGCCCGAGCGCGTCGTCGCGCGCGACGATGCGGACAGCTTTGTGCCGATGGCCAATGACCAGCTGTTTTCCACGCTCTATAGCGAAAGCCAGGCCGAATTGCCTGCCTCGACGGAGGTAGCTGCCGTCGACCTCAAGGACGTTGACGGGAACGACGAGACGACAATCAGCGCCAAGCTCGAGAAGGCAGGCCTGACCAGAGAATGCGCCTCGCAGCTCGTCAAGCTTGCCAAGGCCAAGGGCATTTCGCTGACGAGCGTCGAAGATGCGCCCGACAGCGTCGATCTGCTCTTCCGCAAGGCGGAGGAAGGCAAGAACGAGTTGATGTTCATCGAGTTCCATGCCGACGGCGACACGCACCGCTTCTATCTGCACAAGAATAGCGGCGAAGAGCCCTCGGAATTCTACGATGAAGGCGGCCATTCGATCGCCAAGTCGCTTGTGCACCGTCCCGTGCCGAATGGCACGCTTGGCGACGGTTTCGCCTGGCGCATACATCCCATTCTCGGCGTGAAGAAATTCCATAACGGCGTCGATTTCCGCGCACCGATGGGCAGCCCGATCCAGGCCGCCGGCGATGGTGTCGTCGAAAAGATCTCCTGGGAAACAGGCTACGGCAAATATGTGCGCATCCGCCACGACGGCGGCTATGAGACCACCTATGCCCATATTTCCGCAACACCGTCGGACTTGCGCGTCGGCCAGCGCGTCACCCAGGGCCAGACCATCGCCTATGTCGGCTCGACCGGCTACTCCACCGGCCCGCATCTCTACTATGAACTGCGCGTCAACGGCCGCTATGAGAATCCGCTGACGGCACAATTGCCCGCCGGCACCAATCTCACGGGCAAATCGCTCGACAGCCTGCGCTCGCAGGTCAACCACGTCGAAAACATCATGAGCTATCTCGACGTGCCGCCGGCGCGCGACGATCCGCCACCGCCCTTCCCGGGCTTTGAGCCGGGACCTGGGCCTGGCGGCCCGGGACCGAAGCACTTCGGCGCACGTTAAGCCTCCGTCGCGCGCTCGGCTGATTGCGGACGCAGTTGCGCAGATTTACGACCGAGCACTGACAATCGGCGGTGCGCTTCCTATATCCCTTTCCGAACGCAAATCGTCAGGCCCTCCGCCGTTGCCGCGGCTTTGTACCTGGCCCTCACCCTAGCCCTCTCCCCGCAAGCGGGGAGAGGGCCAAGCACAAAGCGCCACATCGGCGGACACACCCGACCATCGCTCAACCCAGGAGCCCCGTGATGTCGCAAAAGCCAGTCAAAACACCCGGTCCCGATCATCCCATCACGATCGAAGAGAAGCATGCTCATGTCACCGTTTCCGTCGCCGGCAAGATGATCGCCGACACCCACGAAGCGCTGTCCCTCAAGGAGGCATCCTATCCGGCTGTGCTCTATATCCCGCGCAAGGATGTCGATCTGTCGTTGCTGGAAAGAACAAGCCACGAAACCTACTGCCCCTATAAGGGCGACTGCTCCTATTACAGCATCCCCGCCGGCGGCGAGCGTTCTGTGAACGCGATCTGGACCTACGAGAACCCTTATCCCTCGGTAAGCCAGATCAAGGACTACATGGCCTTCTACCCTGATCGGGTCGACGTGATCGACATCATCACCTAAAGCGCCAGACCGCTCGACGCATCGAAGACGTAGACCAGGTCCGGGCTGACGGTAACATTCAGCGGCTGACCATAGCGCACCGGCGCCTCGCCATCGACGACGGCCGTCACCTGCTCGCCGGCGAGGTCGAACAGCACATGCGTCTGGGCGCCGGTCGGCTCGACCAGCAGCGTCTGGCCGCTGAGCGGCGAACCGCCGCTCGCAAGGCTCAGATGCTCGGGCCGCAGGCCGATCTTCACGCTCTGGCCCGGCTTCACCTTGCGCTCGCCGGCGATGCGCACCGACGTGCTATCCTTCAGCCGCACGGCCGGGGCGCCATCCACACCATCGACCACACCGTCGAGGAAATTCATCGCCGGCGAGCCGATGAAGCCGGCGACAAAGAGATTGGCCGGCTTGCGGTAAAGCTCGATCGGCGTGCCCTGCTGCTCGATCTTGCCCTGGTTCAGGACGACGATGCGGTCGGCAAGCGTCATCGCCTCGATCTGGTCGTGGGTCACGTAGATCGACGTCGTCTGCACCTTCTGATGCAGCGCCTTGATTTCCGAGCGCATCTGCACCCGCAATTTGGCATCGAGGTTGGACAGCGGCTCGTCGAACAGGAAGACGGCCGGATTGCGCACGATGGCGCGGCCCATGGCGACACGCTGGCGTTGGCCGCCGGACAGCTGCGCCGGCTTGCGGTCGAGCAGCTTGGTGAGATCGAGCATGCGCGCCGCTTCGTTGACGCGCTGCTCGATCACCGGCTTCGGCTCACCCGAGAGCTTCAGGTTGAAGCCCATGTTCTCGGCGACGGTCATGTGCGGATAGAGCGCATAGGACTGGAAGACCATGGCGATGTTGCGCTCGCGCGGCGTCATGCCATTGACCACCTGCCCGCCGATCGACACATCGCCGTCGGTGATTTCCTCAAGCCCGGCGATCATGCGCAAAAGGGTCGATTTCCCGCAGCCTGAGGGGCCGACGAGGGCGATGAACTCGCCGTCATCGATTGCCAGCGAGATATCGTGGATGACCGTGAGCGCCCCATAGGCCTTGTGGATATTGTGCAGTTCGACGGATGCCATGCTTTTTGCTCCGATAGGGCTCAGGATTTCACCGCGCCGGCGGTAAGACCGGCGATGATATGCTTCTGCGCCAGGAAGAAGACGATGATGGTGGGCAGGATGGTCAGCGTGATGAAGGCGAGCACCAGCTCCCACTCCGTGCCGAATTCGCCGCTATAGACCATCATGCCGAGCGGCCAGGGATAGATCGAATCCGAGTTCAGCATGATCAGCGGCAGGATGTAGCTGTTCCAGCTGCCGACGAAGGAAATGATGCTGACCGTGGCGATGATCGGCCGCGATAGCGGCAGCGAGATATGCCAGAAGAAGCGGATATAGCCGCAGCCATCGACGAAGGCCGCCTGGAACAATTCTTCCGGAAGGTTGCGAAAGTAATTGCGAAAAAGCAGAATGCTCATGCCGAGGCCGAAGGCGACCTGCGGCAGCACCACGCCCCAATAGGTGTTGAGCAGGCCGAGATCCCGGATGCGGATGAACAGCGGCAGGATGGCGGTCGCGGCCGGAAACATCAGGCCGATCAGGAAATAGTTCAGCAGGAAGTTCGAGCCGAAGAATTTTACGTGCGCGAAGGCGAAGGCTGCCATCGCCGAGACCGATACCGTCAGGAACACGGTCAACACGGCGATGATCAAAGAGTTCATCATTTGCCGCCAGTAGCGGTCGCCGAACAGGATGCCGGCATAATTCTCGAAATGCCACTCGGCGGGCAGGCCGAAGGGATTGGTGCGAAGATCGCCGAGCGACTTGAAGCCGCCGAGCGCGGTCGTCAGCAGCGGGATCAGCACGATGGCGGCGATGATGGTGAGCGACACATAGAGATAGATCTTCGTGCCGGTGCTCAGTCGAACGGATGTGGCCATATCAGTCATTGCGCATAAATATCCGTTTGTAGCCGAAGGCGAGGGTGACGCAGATCACGAACAGCACGACGCCGACGGCGCTGCCGAGCCCGACCTGCATGCGGGTGACGCCGAAATTGTAGAGGAAGGTCACCATCGTCTGCGTCGAGTTGAACGGTCCGCCGCCGGTGAGCGGCATGATCATGTCGAAGAGCTGCAGCGATCCCACCACGGCGAAGAACACGGAGAGACGCAGCGTCGAGCCGAGCAGTGGCAGGGTGACGTAACGGAACTTCTGCCAGCCGGTGGCGCCATCGATCTCGGCGGCTTCCAGCACGCTCTTGTCGAGGGATTGCAGGCCGGCGATGAACAGCATCATGTGGAAGCCGAAATATTTCCACACGATCACGCCGAGCACCGCGTACATCGCCAAATCCTTGTCGGCGAGCACGTAAGGCGTGGGCGTGCCGAGGAAATGGGCGATCGCGGCGAAGAGGCCGTAGTCACCGTCATAGACGAAGCGCCAGATCAGGCCGGCAGCGACTTCGGCCAGCACATAGGGCAGGAAGAAGATCAGCCGGAAGAGCACGACGCCGCGGATGCGGTTGGCGAGCATCGTTGCCAGCCAGATCGCGAGCGGCACCTGAATGGCGATCGACACCACGATGATCAGCGCATTGTTCTTGAGCGATGTCAGGAACGCGCCGTTCTTGAACAGCACCTGGAAATTGCGCAGGCCGACGAATTCAGTGGGCGGACCGTAGCCGTCCCAGCGATAGAGGCTATACCAGGCCGCTTCCCCCATCGGCAGGATGACGAAGATGGTGAAAAGCAGAAGCGCTGGCGGCAGGAACAGTAGGATGACCGGCATGCGGCCGCGTGCGGCGGGCGACTTTCGCTTCGCTGCGGGCTTCGCCCGTGCGACGGAGGGCATGGCGGTCGTGGCGCTGACATCGGTCATAGATAATCCTGACCCCTGAAGTTCCAGGGAAGCCTACGTCGTCTTGGAATGGCGAGCCGGTATTAGGAGCCGGCTCACCCGATCAATTGTCACGCCAAAATTCAGATGAATTCCACAAATTGGCGCTAGGGCACATTTCACCTTCTCCCCGCCGGGGAGAAGGACGCCCGAAGGGCAGGTTGAGGGGGCGTTGCACCGCAAGGGCCGCAAAGAATATGCCGCACCCCCCTCATCGGTCTCTCACCGCTTCACTTCGCTCAGCGTCTCGATCCACCTTCTCCCCGTTGGGGCGAAGATCTAAGATATCAAAGCTGATCCTGCTCGAAGGCTTCCTGAACCTGCTGCGCGCCATCCTTCGGGGTGACCTGGCCCGAGACGATACCGACAGCCACGTCGTTGACCACGCGACCGACGGACGGGCCGAGATCCTGGTCGAAGAAGTTCTGGTGCCAGGTCGAATGCGCCAGCTGGTCGGCAGCCTCATGCATCAGCGGACCCTTGACGCCGTCTTCAGCGCCGACAGCTACCGGGATGATCATGCCGGCCTGCGCCATGGTGCGCTCATTTTCCGCATTGGTCAGATAAGCGAGGAAATCGAGCGCTTCGGGCGGAGCTTTCTTGGTGACGGCCCAACCGTTCAGGCCACCGAGCGTATCGGTCCCAAGGCCAGCGCCACCGGTGACGGCCGGAAAGGCGAAGCGGCCGACATTGTCGTTCGCCAGGCCCTTGCCATCGCCGGCATTGGTGCGCTGGTTGGCGACGGTATTCTCGAACCCGAGGATCATGGCAGCCTTGCCGTCGCCGAAGACGCCGAGCGCCTGCGGCCAGGTGGTGCCGAGATAGCCAGGCTGGAAGGGCTCGAGCTTGCCGAGTTCGGCGAGCTGCTCGCCGGCCTTGATGATTGCCGGATCGTTGAAGCCGTTGCCCTTGCCATTCTTGGCATCGCTGAAGACCTGCTGGCCGCCGTCGCGCATCACCAGATAGCTCCAGTAGAAATGGATCGGCCACTTCTCGCCGCCGCCGCCGGCGATCGGCGCGATGCCGGCCGCCTTGATCTTCTTGACCGCGGCCAGATAGTCATCCCAGGTCTTGATAGCGCTCGCGTCGACGCCAGCCTTGGCGAAGAGCGCCTTGTTGTAGAAGAAGGAAACGGTGCCCATTTTGTACGGCACGGCGCTGATCTTGCTGTCGAAGGTCAGGCCTTTGACGGCGGCCTGATTATAGCTCTTCGACCACGCACCGTCCTTGGCGTTCATGGCCGCAGTGAGGTCCTGCAATGTTCCGGTCTGCTGTTGCTGCTTCAGCACGCCGCCGCCCCAGCTGAAGAAGAAATCGGGAGCGTCCTTCGATTGCAATAGTGTCGGCAGTTTCGCCTTGAAGGCCTCGTTGGCCAGGAACTGCATCTCGATCTTCGTACCGGGATGCTTGGCCTCATACTGATCGGCGATCTTGCGCCAGACGGCAACATAAGTCGGATCGGTTTCCAGATGAAGCCATTTGACGACGGTGTCGGCGGCAGCGCTCGACACGCCGGCCAGAATCGCCAATCCGGTCGTTGCGGCAATAGCGGCGATGCGAAGGGCCTTGGCCCCACGTAGATGGATCATGATTTTCTCCTCCCAAGGGAACCAAGAGCCTCAATATTTTTTCCCTTATGCGGATTAATTCAACGGAGCTTTGCTGAAATGTCAACCACCATCGCTAAATTTTCGGCAGATCGTCGGTAAAACGGCTTGACATTGGGCAATGGGCATAGGTTATTTAATACGCATTCCGTTAAAAATACCAGGCCGCCGCCGAGCGGGTCCGACATCCGGCACCATTCTCATGAAAACAGCAGATCCCGAACTCATGCGGGCGATAAACCGCTTCAACGTGCTGGATACGATCCGGCGGGCGGGCTCCATCGCACGCATCGAAATCAGCGAGCGCACCCAGCTTTCGACCACCACGGTCTCGGCGATAACAGCGTCCTTGCTGGATGACGGCCTGATCCTGGCGCGCACGGAGGGCGACCTGCGCGAGGCCGCCGCCCGAGGCCGGCCCCGCGTCATGCTGGAACTCAATCCGGATGCCGCCCGCGTCGTCGGCGCGAAGATCGCCGCCAACCGCATGGTCTTCGTCGTCACCGATTTTCGCGGCGAAGTGCTTTCGACGCTGACGCTGGCGCTCCGCGTCGACCGGCAGCCGATCGGCGTCATCGCCGATCTGATCGAGGACGGCGTGCGCCGCTGTGTCGTCGACGCCAACCTGGCGCTTGATGAAATCGATTCGGTCTGTCTCGGCCTGCCCGGCGTCGTCGAACACCGCACCGGCCATGTGCGCACCAGCCCGATCTTCCGCGAAACCGGCGTCGATTTCGCCAGGGAAATGTCCGAACGGCTGGGCGTCACCACCATCGTCGAAAGCGACGCGCACGCCATCACGCTCGCCCATCACTGGTTCGGCAAGGCACGAGACCTTGACGACATGGTGCTGGTGTCGCTGGAACAGACACTGGGGCTGGGCGTACTTCACGGCGGCCAGCTCTTTCGCGGGGCCGGCGGCCTCAGCCACAATCTCGGTGACCTCGTTCTCGGCATCGGGCCGCAGGGCACGGTCAGACTGGCGAGCCTTGCCGGCGAGAGCGCCATTCTCGGCGATCAGCCGAGCGGCCGCTTCGCCGAGGCGATCCGCCTCGGGCAGGGCATGGCGCATGCCAAGACGCTGATTGCGGCGGAAGACAATACGCTGATCGGCGCGGCGGTCCGCGCCGGCGAAGCCTGCGGCACGGCGCTCGCCAATATCGTCACGCTGTTTGCCCCGCCGCGCGTCATTCTTGTGGGATCGAGCCTGGCGCTCGGCCAGCCCTTCCTCGACAGCCTGCGGGAGGCCTATTCACTGGCAATCCCGCCGTCGATCAAGGGGGTGACCGAACTGGTATTCGACCAATCGACCGACGAGACCTGGGCGCAGGGCGCAGCCGTCGTCGCACTGCGCGAACTCTACGAATCGCCCTGGGGCACGACAGGGCCGGCACCGGCCCTCTGATCCTCGGGGACAGGCAAAGACAATTATCTGGAGGAAGTCTATGAACAAGGTCGGCATCGGCATTATCGGCTGCGGAAACATTTCCGGCGCCTATCTCACCGCCATGAAATCCTTTCCCATTCTCGACATCAAAGGCGTCGCCGACCTCAATCGCGAGCTTGCCGAGGCAAAGGCCGCCGAATTCGGCCTGAAGGCGGTTGAGATCGCAGCCCTGCTCGCTGATCCCACGGTCGAGATCATCGTCAACCTGACCATCCCGAAGGCGCATGTCGCGGTCGGCCTGCAGGCGCTGGATGCCGGCAAGCACACCTATTCGGAAAAGCCGCTCGGCATCAATTTCGCCGAAGGCAAGAAGCTTGCGGACGCGGCTGCCGCCAAGGGTCTGCGCATCGGCGCGGCGCCCGATACCTTTCTCGGCGGCGGCCATCAGACGGCCCGCGCCATCATCGACGAAGGCGCAATCGGCATCCCGGTCGGCGGCACCGCCACCTTCATGTGTCCCGGCCACGAGCGCTGGCATCCGAATCCGGCTTTCTATTACGAAATCGGCGGCGGCCCGATGCTCGACATGGGGCCCTACTACATCACCGACCTCGTCAATCTGCTCGGCCCCGTCTCACAGGTCGCAGGTTTTGCCGTGACGCCGCGCAAGGAGCGCATCATCACCAGCGAGCCGCGCAATGGCGAGCACATCCCCGTGCATGTCGCGACCCACGTCGCCGGCGTCATGGCCTTTGCCAATGGCGCGGTCGTGCAGATCGGCATGAGCTTCGACGTCGCCGGCCACAAGCATGTGCCGCTCGAAGTCTACGGCACCGAGGGCACGCTGATCGTGCCCGACCCCAATCGCTTCGGCGGCCCCGTCGAGTTCCTGAAGAAAGGCGGCGAGTTCGCGGAGCGCGAAATCACGGCTCCCTATGCCGACGGCAATTACCGCTCTCTCGGCGTCGCCGATATGGCGCATGCCATCCGCTCGAACCGTCCGCACCGGGCCAATGGCAGCCTGGCGCTGCACGTGCTCGAGGTCATGGAAGCCTTCCAGACCGCGTCCGATAGCGGGCGCACGGTTACCATAACGACGCAAACGGAACGTCCGGCCCCGCTGTCCGAATCCCTCGTGGACGGAAAAATCGGCCGCTAACCGCGCAATTTCAGGAGGAATATCATGCGTGAAGCACTTATCGTCTGGGGCGGCTGGAGCGGCCACGAGCCGCAGGAATGCGCCCATATCATCCGCGACATGCTGGAGGAGGACGGCTTCAAGGTCTATCTCGAAAACAGCACCGAAGCCTTTGCCGATCCCTCGATCCACGATCTCAGCCTGATCGTGCCGATCGTCACCATGTCGAAGATCGAGAAGGAAGAGGTGAAAAACCTTGCCGCCGCGATCGAGAGCGGCGTCGGCATCGCCGGCTATCACGGCGGCGCCGGCGACTCATTCCGAGAGAGCGTCGAGTACCAGTTTATCATCGGTGGCCAATGGGTCGCCCATCCCGGCAACATCATCGACTATACCGTCAACGTCACCCGCCCGGACGATCCGATCATGGAAGGGATCACCGATTTCCCCTACACGTCCGAGCAATATTACATGCATGTCGACCCGTCGAACGAGGTGCTGGCGACCACGACCTTCACCGGCGAGCACGCCTACTGGATCGACGGCGTCGTCATGCCGGTGGCCTGGAAGCGCAAATACGGCAAGGGCCGCGTCTTCTATTCCTCGCTCGGCCACCAGGCCAAGGAATTCGACGTGCCTCAGATGAAAACGATCTTCCGCCGCGGCGCCAACTGGGCGGCGCGCTGAGGGCGCCTGCCTCTTTCTGGCAAGGATTGCCCCTCATTTAATGCGAGCAAGAGTTGCCCCTCTCCCCGCGCGCGGGGAGAGGGGACGATCCCGGTCCCTCGCCTCTCGATAGGCTGGAAGGAAGGCTGCGGGTGCCCCATCCCCTTCTCCCCGTGCCGACCGGGAGAAGGTGGCCGATAGGCTGGATGAGGGGCCTAGGAGGCTTCAGGAACTTTAGTGGCCCCATACCTCATACCGGCATGAGAAGCCGGTCACCCTTCACCTTGCTACCTTGACCCGAACTGATAAAATACCGCCAGCAAGCCACAAACTCTTGTGCTGCTTGCGCTTTTCGTTGCCATGGGGGTGGGATGGATTAAGGCGCCATGGAAGCACCCAACAGCTCGTCGGTCAGCTACGGCACCGAACCGGGATTGCGTTTCGCCTCCCTGCTCGACGGGCATGGTGGCTGCAGGCAGCTCAGCATGGATCAGGTCGGTTCCTACAAGCCCGGAGAGGGCGTCACCTGGCTGCATTTTGAGCGCGACCATCCGGCGACCGCCGATTGGATCACCCACAGGAGCAATCTTGATCCTTTCGTGGTCGAGGCGCTGCTGGAAGAAGAATCGCGTCCGCGTGTCGAACCGGTAGGCGACGGACTGTTGATCATCCTGCGCGGCGTCTGCGCGACATCGCCCGATGGCACGACGCAGAAGCCCGCCGATATCGATCTGGTGCCTCTGCATCTCTGGGTCGATGGCAATCGCATCGTCTCCCTGCGCGATAGCGGCCACTACATCACGGCGCTGCGCGATATCCGCCTGTCGCTGGAGAAGAAAAAGGGGCCGCAGCGTTCCGGTGAACTGCTCGCCCTGATCGCCGACAAGCTGGTACGCGATCTCGAACCCGTGCTCGACGCCATGGACGAAGAGGTGGATGAGCTCGATGAGCTGATCTTTCACGGCGAGGCCGGCCAGGTGCGCGAACGCCTGAAGCTGCTGCGCCGCCGCGCCGTGCAGCTTCGCCGTTACCTGGCGCCGCAACGCGATGCGCTGAACCGCATCGAACATGACGACGCGCCCTGGCTTGCCGAACGCGATAAGCTGCGCCTGCGCGAGGTCATCGACAAGCTGATGCGCTATATCGAGTATCTCGACGCCATCCGCGATCGCACCAGCATCCTGCATGACGACCTGTCGACCGTCATCAGCGAGCGCATCGCCCGCAATTCCAACCGCCTCGCCGCCCTAGCTGCCCTGCTCCTGCCGCCGAGCGTGGTGGCCGGCCTGTTCGGCATGAATGTCGGCGGCATTCCCGGCGTCAACGACACCTGGGCCTTCGTCGTCATCGTCCTCTTCGTGACGATCACATCGATCGCCACCCTCTGGGTGCTGAAGCGCATCAACTGGCTTTAACGCCCGGCTCTCGGTTCGGCCAAGCCCATGGCGCAGGCAATCCTTTCGAATAGGCAGCAGGCAATCCCGGCCGACGAGCCGAGCATTGGCCAGGCGATCAAAGGTGCCTGAGCAGCCTGAAACCATCCACCCGCCTTTCGGGTCTGAAATATGGTTTCCTTATATTTCCAATCCCGATCAATCGGTTATCCGTTTTGTTATTTTTTGCTAAGATAAGACCTGGGCGAGATTTATGAAGCGAAACTGAAACGCGACCAGTTTTCGTTTGACATTCCTTTATCTTCATTTATCGTCATTCTTGTTTCGGTTTTCGCGTGAGGGGTGCAAATCGAAACGGGGGAGGTATCATTGTCCAGACATCAGATCCGCATCGGAAATGGCACGAAGTACGGCACAGCAAGCCGCACCGCCGCCATCAACCTCGCGCACCTTGGTTTTCGCTGCCACGACGTTTGCGCAGGCGGATCGATGCAATTCTTTCTACGACCATAGCCTCGGCAATAGACGGCACCCGGTGAAGGCATAGCCCGATCCGGACGGATCAGTCTTCTTGAAATCCTCGTGGCGGCATCGGCCTGCGACGCATGGAGGGAATCTATCGTGCTTGAACTCAAAGGCGTCTCGAAGTCGGTCACCGGCGAGACGCATATCGCGGAAACGAACCTGACGCTGCAGCGCGGCACGCTGAACGTGCTTCTTGGGCCGACGCTTTCGGGAAAGACATCGCTGATGCGGCTGATGGCCGGCCTCGACAAGCCGACCACGGGCACGATCCATGTCGACGGTGCCGACGTCACCGGCCTGCCGGTACAGCGCCGCAACGTCGCCATGGTCTACCAGCAGTTCATCAACTACCCCGCCATGACGGTCTACGACAATATCGCCTCGCCCATGCGCCTCAGCGGCGCGAATGCGGCAACCATCGACCGGGAAGTGAAGAAGGCCGCCGACATCCTGCGGCTCGGCCCCTTCCTCGATCGCCTGCCGCTCAGCCTCTCCGGCGGCCAGCAGCAGCGCACGGCGCTTGCCCGCGCCATCGTCAAGAAGGCAGGGCTGGTGCTGCTCGACGAACCGCTCGCCAATCTCGATTACAAGCTGCGCGAGGAATTGCGCGCCGAGCTGCCGAAGATTTTCGCCGAATCCGGCGCCATCTTCGTCTACGCCACCACCGAGCCCTCCGAGGCGCTGCTCCTTGGCGGCAATACCGCGACCCTGTCGGAGGGACGCATCACACAGTTCGGATCGACGATCGAAGTCTTCCGCAATCCGAAGGACCTGATCACCGCGACCACCTTCGCCGATCCGCCGCTGAACACCATAATTCTGAACAAGCGCGGCAGGGAATTCGTGCTGGACGAGAATATCCACCTGCCCGTGCCGCAAGGCCTCGAAAGCCAGCCGGACGGCCGCTACACGATCGCCTTCCAGCCGCATCACCTGGCCCTTGCGCCGCAGACGCCGGAAGCCGTTGCCGCGCCGGCGAAAGTGATGGTAACCGAGATCACCGGCTCGGAAAGCTTCATCCATCTCGATTTTTTCGGTCGGCGCTGGGTGATGCTGACCCAGGGCGTCCAGGATATCGACGTCGATGATGCGATCGATGTCTATATCGACCCCCGCCACATCATGGTCTTCGACACCGATGGCGCCGCCGTCGCTCCCGACCTGCAACAAGCCGCCTGAGGAGAGACATCGCCAATGGCACGTATCGATCTTGACCACATCAGGCACGCCTACAACGACCATCCCAAATCCGATGCGGACTACGCGCTGAAGGAAGTGAACCATAGCTGGGAAGACGGCAGCGCCTATGCGCTGCTCGGACCGTCCGGCTGCGGCAAGACCACTTTGCTCAATATCGTCTCGGGCCTGGTGCAAGCCTCCGAGGGCCGCATCCTGTTCGACGGCAAGGACGTGACCCGGCTATCGACCCAGGAGCGCAACATCGCCCAGGTCTTCCAGTTCCCGGTCGTCTACGACACGATGACCGTCTACGACAACCTCGCCTTCCCGCTGCGCAACCGGCATGTTCCGGAAGCCGACGTAAAGCGCAAGGTCGATGAGATCATCGAAATGATCGGCCTTTCCGACAGCGCCCACCGCAAGGCGCGCGGGCTGACGGCTGACGCCAAGCAGAAGATCTCGCTCGGCCGCGGTCTCGTGCGCTCCGATGTCAACGCCATCCTCTTCGACGAACCGCTGACGGTCATCGACCCGCATATGAAGTGGGTGCTGCGTTCGCAGCTGAAACAGCTCCATCGTCGCTTCGGCTTTACCATGGTCTACGTCACCCACGACCAGACGGAAGCGCTGACTTTCGCCGACAAGGTGGTTGTCATGTACAATGGCGAGGTGGTGCAGATCGGCACGCCGAACGACCTGTTCGAACGCCCGCGCCATACCTTCGTCGGCTATTTCATCGGCTCGCCGGGCATGAATGTCATGCCGGTCGAAATCGAAGGCCGCAACGCGCGCCTCGGCAACCGTACGATCATGTTGCCCGGCGCGCTGCTGGAAAAACGCGCCGGCCGCTCCGAACTCGGCATCCGTCCGGAATTCGTCCGCATCGGCCGTGAGGGCATTCCCGCCACCGTCACCAAGGTCGAGGATCTCGGCCGCCGCAAGGTGGTCCGCGCCAAGCTGGATGGTCAGGATATCGTCGCTGTCATCGGCGAGGACCAGGCGGTGCCGGCCGAGCCGCATATCGCCTTCGATCCCGCCGGCATCAATATCTACGCCGACTCCTGGCGCATCGAGATGGGAGCCTGACGATGGACAAGACCTGGAACAACAAAGCCTGGTTCATGCTCATTCCCGTTCTGCTGCTGGTGGGCTTTTCCGCCGTCATTCCCTTGATGACGGTGGTGAACTATTCGGTGCAGGATACCTTTGGCAACAACGTCTTCTTCTGGGCGGGCACCAGCTGGTTCGAGCAGATCCTGCATTCGGGCCGTTTCTGGGATGCGATGTTCCGCAACCTGATCTTCTCCTTCGTCATCCTGGCGATCGAAGTGCCGCTCGGCATCTTCATCGCCCTTAATATGCCGAAGAAGGGTGTCGGCGTGCCGGTCTGCCTCGTATTGATGGCCCTGCCGCTGCTGATCCCCTGGAACGTCGTCGGCACGATCTGGCAGGTCTTCGGCCGCAGCGACATTGGCCTGATGGGCTATGTCCTCGTCGGCCTCGGCATCGACTACAACTACGTCTCCGATCCGGTCGACGCCTGGGCGACGATCATCCTCATGGACGTCTGGCACTGGACGAGCCTCGTCGTGCTGCTCTGCTATGCCGGCCTCGCCTCCATTCCCGACGCCTTTTACCAGGCGGCCAAGATCGACGGCGCCTCGCGCTGGTCCGTCTTCCGCTACATCCAGCTGCCGAAGATGAACCGGGTGCTGCTGATCGCCGTGCTGCTGCGTTTCATGGATAGTTTCATGATCTATACCGAACCCTTCGTCGTCACGGGCGGCGGCCCCGGCAACTCGACGACCTTCCTGTCGATCGATCTCGTGAAGATGGCGCTCGGCCAGTTCGACCTCGGTCCGGCGGCGGCCATGTCGCTCGTCTACTTCCTTATCGTGCTGCTTCTGTCCTGGGTCTTCTACACCGTCATGACCAATTACGATGCGGGAGCAAGCCAATGAGCGGCAAACCCCTGTCCACCACGGCCGACGACGCCGCGCTGCACAAGATGGCAGTCTCCGGTGCGACCACAGGCAATGCCGCCGCTGCCGGCGCGCAGGTTGCGCGTAGGCAGAGCGAGAAGGGCCGATGGTCCTGGCTGGTGCCGGCGATCTACATCGTCTTCCTGCTCCTGCCGATCTACTGGCTCGTCAACATGAGCTTCAAGACCAACGAGGAGATCGTCAACGGGTTGACGCTCTATCCGCACGCGCCGACACTGCGCAATTACACGATCATCTTCACCGATCCGTCCTGGTACAAGGGCTATATCAACTCGATCACCTATGTCGTCATGAACATGGTGATCTCGGTTGCCTGCGCCCTTCCCGCGGCCTATGCCTTCTCGCGCTACCGCTTCCTCGGCGACAAGCACGTGTTCTTCTGGCTGCTGACGAACCGCATGGCGCCACCGGCGGTGTTCGCGCTGCCCTTTTTCCAGCTCTATTCCGCCTTCGGCCTGATCGACACCCATATCGCAGTGGCATTGGCGCATTGCCTGTTCAACGTGCCGCTCGCGGTCTGGATCCTCGAAGGCTTCATGTCCGGCGTGCCGAAGGAGATCGACGAGACAGCCTATATCGACGGCTATTCGTTCCCGCGCTTCTTCATCAAGATCTTCATTCCGCTGATCGCCAGCGGCATCGGCGTCGCCGCCTTCTTCTGCTTCATGTTCTCCTGGGTCGAGCTTTTGATTGCCCGCACGCTGACGGTGACCGACGCCAAGCCGATCGCCGCCATCATGACGCGAACGGTCTCGGCCTCGGGCATGGACTGGGGCCTGCTTGCCGCCGCCGGCGTGCTGACCTTGGTCCCCGGCGCGCTCGTCATCTATTTCGTCCGCAACTACATCGCCAAGGGCTTCGCGCTCGGCCGCGTCTGAAGGGAAACCGCCATGAACACAGATTTTTCCTGGATGGCCTGGACGCTGCCGACAGCGCTGTTTTTCTCGACGATCCTGGTGCTGCTGATCGGCATGGCGGTCTGGGAATATGTTTCGCCCGGCGGCAATCCGCGCGTCGGCATCCTGCATTTCGAAACGACACGCGGCGACCGGCTGTTCATCTCGCTGCTTGGCGCCGCCTTCATCCACATCGCCTGGCTGGGCCTGGGAGGCCCCAGCCTGTGGTGGGCTCTTGCTCTTTCCGTGGTCTACGCCATCGGCGTCTTCCGTCTGGTCTGAAGCAAACTGGTACGGAGGCCGGGGGTCTGGCCGCCTGGGAATATACTCGCAACCTGTAGGGAGGAATTTATGCGAAGACATCTCTTAACGACGACGGCAGTCGCCCTGCTGGCCTTGGCCGGCACGGCTCATGCCGGCATGAACGAAGCCAAGGCATTCCTGGACAAGGAGATCGGCGACCTCTCGACGCTCTCGCGCGCCGACCAGGAAAAGGAAATGCAGTGGTTCGTCGACGCGGCCAAGCCCTTCCAGGGCATGGAGATCAAGGTCGTCTCGGAAACGCTGACGACCCACCAGTACGAATCGCAGGTTCTGGCACCGGCCTTCACCGCCATCACCGGCATCAAGGTCACGCATGACGTCATCCAGGAAGGCGACGTCGTCGAAAAGATCCAGACGCAGATGCAGACCGGCCAGAACCTCTATGACGGCTGGGTCAACGATTCCGACCTGATCGGCACCCATTGGCGCTACAAGCAGGTGCGCAACCTGACCGACTGGATGGCGGGCGAAGGCAAGGACGTCACCAATCCCGGCATCGATATCCCCGATTTCATCGGTACCAGCTTCACCACCGCTCCGGACAAGAAGCTCTACCAGCTTCCCGACCAGCAGTTCGCCAACCTCTATTGGTTCCGCTACGACTGGTTCAACGACGAGAAGAACAAGGCCGATTTCAAGGCCAAGTACGGCTACGATCTCGGCGTGCCGGTCAACTGGTCGGCCTACGAGGATATCGCCCAGTTCTTCACCGGCCGCGACGTCAACGGCAAGAAGGTCTTCGGCCATATGGACTATGGCAAGAAGGACCCATCGCTCGGCTGGCGCTTCACCGATGCCTGGCTTTCCATGGCCGGCAACGGCGACAAGGGCCTGCCGAACGGCCTGCCCGTCGACGAATGGGGCATCAAGGTCGATGCCAATTCCCGCCCTGTCGGCTCCTGCGTCGCCCGCGGCGGCGACACCAACGGCCCCGCTGCCGTCTACTCCATCCAGAAATATCTCGATTGGCTGAAGGCCTATGCACCGCCGGAAGCCCAGGGCATGACGTTCTCGGAATCCGGTCCGGTTCCGGCGCAGGGCAACGTCGCCCAGCAGATCTTCTGGTACACGGCCTTCACCGCCGACATGGTCAAGCCCGGCCTGCCGGTCATGAACGCCGACGGCAAGCCGAAGTGGCGCATGGCACCGTCTCCGCATGGCGTCTACTGGAAGGACGGCATGAAGCTCGGCTATCAGGACGTCGGTTCCTGGACGCTGATGAAATCGACGCCGGTCGATCGCGCCAAGGCCGCATGGCTCTACGCGCAATTCGTGACTTCGAAAACGGTGGACGTGAAGAAGAGCCATGTCGGCCTCACCTTCATCCGCGAATCCACCATCCGCGACAAAAGCTTCACCAAGCGTGCGCCGGAACTCGGCGGTCTGATCGAGTTCTACCGCTCGCCGGCACGCGTGCAATGGTCGCCGACCGGCACGAACGTTCCTGATTATCCGAAGCTGGCACAGCTCTGGTGGCAGGCGATCGGCGATGCCGCATCGGGTGCCAAGGACGCACAAGGCGCCATGGACGCCCTTTGCGCCGACCAGGAAAAGGTGATGCAGCGCATCGAACGCGCCGGCGTTCAGGGCGATATCGGCCCGAAGCTCGCCGAGGAACACGATCTCGCCTACTGGAACGCCGATGCCGTCAAGAACGGCCATCTCGCTCCGCAGCTGAAGATCGCGACCGAGAAGGAAAAGCCGGTCACCGTCAACTACGACGAACTGGTGAAGAGCTGGGCCGACTCGGCCAAATAAACCCGATCGATCGATTGAGGAGATGCGGCTGTGCCGGGGTCTGAAAAGGCCCCGGCATTTTGCTGTTCCCAGCCCAAACACTTCTCAGGCGCGCGTCAACGGGACCTTGGTACGGCACCCCGGCGATGGGCTCGGGCGGAGTCATCAACCAAAATCAGCCGAATCGGGGTGCAACCAGTTGTCATATGCTTGACACATTCCATCCGCGCGCAAACTATCCTTACCCGGATCAAGACTTTCACGCCTGTTTGAAATCGTTGATGCGGCCCGTTGATTTTACAGAATTTCATAAAGGAGAACGGAGTGAGAAATAGATACTTTGGACGCCTGGCATTCGTGTTCGGCC
This sequence comes from Rhizobium sp. SG741, assembly GCF_012275435.1. Lineage (NCBI taxonomy): Bacteria > Pseudomonadati > Pseudomonadota > Alphaproteobacteria > Hyphomicrobiales > Rhizobiaceae > Rhizobium > Rhizobium sp. SG741. The sequence continues at coordinate 125,495 of NZ_JAAZQP010000005.1, read as the reverse complement.
TCGCTGCAGCCGTGCCGGCTTTTGCCGCCGATGTGCCGGCCGCCATGCCGGACGATAATCTCAACGCCGTTCTCTGGGACCAAACCTCGGTCGAAGCCCAGGCCAATGCGCTTGGCGCCTATGCGCTCGCCCGCCTCCGGCTTGACGAAGCGCTTGCCGACAAGAACTGGACGGCAGCACCGGTCGAGCAAACGGGCAGTTTCCAGGATTTCCCGCCGGCCATCATCCTCGATGTCGATGACACCGTGCTCAATACCTCGCCCTATCAGGCGCACAACATCACGGCGGGCACCAGCTTCACGCCGGATAGCTGGACGAAATATGTGAATGCCCAGCAGGACAAGCCGATCCCGGGCGCGGTCGACTTCACGCAATATGCAGCCTCGAAGGGCGTCAAGGTCTTCTACGTCACCAACCGCACTGCCGATGAAGAAAAGCCGACCGTCGAGGAAATGAAGCGCTTCGGCTTTCCGATGGGCGACAATGTCGACACTTTCCTCAGCGCCAAGGAACAGCCCGATTGGGGCTCCGCCAAGGGCACGCGCCGCGCCTTCATCGCCAAGAACTACCGCATCCTCTTGATGTTCGGCGACAATTTCGGCGACTTCACCGACGACTACAAGGGCACGGTCGAGGAGCGCCAGAAGGTCTTCGAAGCCAACGCCGCCCACTTCGGCCACGACTGGATCGCCATCGCCAACCCGACCTACGGCTCGTTCGAGAGCGCCCCCTACAAGGGGGATTACAAGTTGCCGCCCGAGAAGCAACGCCAGCTGAAGCAGGATGCGCTGAAGCCCTGGGATGGGAAGTAGCCATCGTTCGAGGGTGATTGTCAGGCACGTTCAAGTCTGTGGAACCTTAGTGCCTGGCCCCTCATCCTAGCCTTTTCCCCGCAAGCGGGGAGAAGGGACGATCGAGAAACCGCCGATCTTCAGGGAGACTGAAGCTAAGTCAGGCATGATAACCCCCTCGCCCCGCTTGCGGGGAGAGGGTTGGGGTGAGAGGCCAGGCACAGAATCAAGGCAAAGCCGAACCAGCCTGACCGTCATCCACTCACATAGCCGGCCTTCAATCAGCTCTTCCGCTTCAGCTTCGTCGCACCTTCCTCCACCAGTCTCTTGGCCGCCTCGGCGACCGTGATCTTGCCAAAGGCGAGCTGGTCGGCGACGGGACGCGCGACGTTCTGGTCGAATTCTCCGGAGCCGAGCGGCGCCGGCACGGGATAGGTGCCGACCTGATCCTTGAGCAGCTCGATATATTGCACCGTCTGCTGCTCTACCGGATTAAGCGTCGGCAGGATGGCGGCGCGCACGGCTGGCGACATCGGCACACCGCGCTCGACGCCGAGGATCTTGCCTGCTTCGACATCGTTGACGAAGAAATTGATGAATTTCGCCGCCGCTTCGCCGTTCTTGCTGGTGGCGCCCACGCTCCAGATCAGCGCCGGGCGATAGTAATGGCCGGAGGGGCCGTCTTTCTTTTCGCGCGGCAGCATCGTGACGGCGAGCCTGCTCTTGACCACGAGCTGATAGCCGACGAGCTGGTTGGAATAGGCCATGCCGATGGCCGATTTGCCGAGAGCCAGGCAATTGCTTTCGATGACGTTCTGGTCGAGCGTCTGGACATCGGCGGAGACTGTGCCGCCGCGCTTGCGCAGCTCTTCCCAGTAGCTGTACCATTCCTTGGCATCGTCGACGCCGAAGCCGAGCCCGCCCTCCTCGGTAAAAAGGCTCTTGCCGCGCTGGCGCAGCCAGACATCGAGAACATAATTGTAGCGCGCGCCGTAAGGCCCGCCCCAATAGCCGCGTTTGCCGGCCGCCTTGGTCATCTCAACGGCAAGATCCGCATAGTCTGCCCATGTCGTGGTGGGGCCCGGCGGCGTCAGGCCGGTCTTCTTGAACATGTCCTCGTCATAGAACATCGCGAAGGAATTGAGCCCAAGGCCGACGCCGTAAAGCTTGCTGTCGACGGTCGTGAGCTTCAGCACATCCTTGCCGAAACTGTCGACATTCAGCGTCGAGGGCACGAACTGATCGAGCGGCATGCAGGCGCCGCGCTTGGAATAATCGGAAATCGTGCTCGGCTCGAGCTGGAAGACATCGGCGATGTTCTGGCTGGCCATGCCAGTCGCAAGCTTGGCCCAGTAGCCGTCACCGCTGATGCTCTCGCCGATGACGGACAGATCGCGATTCTTGCTGTGAAACAGTTCGGCGACGGCGACCGTGCGCTTGCCGCGATCGGGCGAGCCCCACCACATCGCCCGCAGTTGCGTGGCGTCGGCGAAGGCCGGCATCGCCCATCCCCCGAACGCGAGACCCGCAGCAGCTCCGGCAGTTCCGATCATGAATGAGCGGCGCTTCATGCGCATGAGATTCCTCCTTCTCTTGCGTTGTCATCCGCGACGGTCTCCCGACGTCTTCAGCGGACAATTCCGGGCGAAGATATGCAACTTCATTGCGCTGTGCAATAAAAAACTCTTTATTGCAAATTTGCACAATTTTGCATAACAATTGCGATATGAGCAATGTTCGATCCAAACGTATCAGGCAAGCCGATATTGCTGCCGCAGCCGGCGTCTCCGTTTCGACGGTGTCGCGCGTGCTGACCAATGAACCCGGAATCAGCGACATGATCCGCCAGCATATCTTCAAGGTGGCTGGTGATCTCGGCTACCCGCTGAAGACGGCTGTAGAGGCGGAGGCTGGCGGCCTGGCGCTGATCGCCAGCGATAGTGTCACAGGCGGCTTGAGCGTTTTCTACGAGGGCATTCTGGAAGGCCTGCGCGCCGGCGCCGCCGAACGCGGCATGCGCTTCGACATTCGCCTCATCCGCGAGGCCCGCACCGAACCGGATCTGGTGAAGGAATATCTGCAGGCTGCCGGCGCCGAGGGCCTCTTCCTTGTCGGCATAGATCCCTCCGAGGAGCTGTGCCGATGGCTCGAGGCAAGCGGCACGCCCACCGTTCTCGTCAACGGCACGGACCCGAAACTGCGCTTCGACGGGGTTTCACCCTCGAATTTCTTCGGCGCCTACAACGCGACGCGGCGGCTGCTCGATGCCGGCCACCGCCACATCCTGCACCTGACCGGTTCTCATCGCCAGACCATCCGCGAGCGCATCCGTGGCTTCGAGGCCGCAATCGCATCCATCGAGGGAGCGCATGGCCGTATCGTGCCGATGAACTTCCGGGGCAGTTCCAGCCAGGAGGCCCATGATACAACGGCCGCGATCCTCGCTGCGGATGAGGGCTTTACAGCCGCCTTCTGCATGAATGATTTCATTGCCGTCGGTGTGCTCGACGCCGTGACCGAAGCCGGCCTGCGCGTGCCGAAGGACTTCGCCATCGTCGGCTTCGACGACCTGCCCTGCGCGCTGATGACCAATCCCAGGCTGGCGACCATGCGTGTCGACCGCGCAGCGCTGGGGCGGGAAGCCATAAGCCTGATGATTGCCCGCTTCCGCGACCGCGATGCGCCGGCACGCCACGTTTGCCACGGCGTTCAACCGATCGCCGGCGGTACGCTTCCACCCGAAACCTGAGCCTTCCCCGCAGCGGAACCAATCGAGAGAGCCACACCGATGATCTACGACCCCGCCAGCACCAATCCGCTTGCCGGCAACCCGTTGAAGAACCTCACCGACATGCGGCGGGCGCTGACCGACCTGTTCGATCCGCTCCTGCCCTATTTCTCCGAGGGCAATGCCCGTGTCCGCATCGACGCGGCAGGCGCCCATTTCGACCGGGCGGCCGCCGATCTCGAAGGCTTCGCCCGCCCGCTTTGGGGCCTTGCGCCATTCGGCGCCGGCGGCGGCGATTTCGGTCATTGGGACCGTTATGCCGAGGGGCTCGCCAATGGCGTCGATCCCGACCATCCGGAATATTGGGGCACTGTCAACGGCCGCGATCAACGCATGGTCGAGCTTGCAGCGCTCGGCTTTGCGCTCGCGCTGGTGCCCGAAAAGATCTGGGAACCGCTCGATGCGCGAGCCCGCAACAATCTCATCGCCTATCTCAAGCATGCTCGCACCTTCGACTATGCCGACAACAATTGGAAATTCTTCCGCATCTTCGTGGATATCGCGCTCGACCGGCTCGGGGCCTCCTTCGACCGCAGCCTGACGGAGAATTATCTGACGGAGCTGGATGGCTTCTATATCGCCGACGGCTGGTATCGCGACGGCGATATCAGGCGCATCGACCATTACGTTCCCTTCGCGATGCACTTCTACGGGCTGATTTATTCCAAGCTCGTCAATGACGACCGCGCCGAGCGCTACCGCGAACGCGCCATGCTCTTCGCCAAAGATTTCCGCCATTGGTTTGCACCAGATGGCGCCACCGTCCCCTTCGGCCGCAGCCTGACCTATCGCTTCGCCTGCGCCGGCTTCTGGTCGGCGCTCGCCTTTGCCGATGTCGAGGCGCTGCCCTGGGGCGAGATCAAGGGGCTTTGCCTACGGCACCTGCGCTGGTGGGCCGACAAGCCGATCGCCAATCGCGACGGCACCCTGCCGATCGGCTATGCCTATCCCAACCTGCTGATGTCGGAAAACTACAATTCCGCCGGCTCGCCCTATTGGGCCCTCAAGGCCTTCCTGCCTTTGGCGCTTCCCGAAACACATCCCTTCTGGGCAGCAGAAGAAAAGCCGCTGGAAAATGAGCCGGCTATCGTCCCGCAGAAGCACCCAGGCATGGTGATGATGCGCAGCAAGGCCGATGTCGTGGCGCTCTCCAGCGGCCAGGAAAACCAGCAGATGCGCTTCGGCGCCGAAAAATACGCGAAGTTTGCCTATTCGGCCCGCTACGGCTTCAGCGTCGAGAGCGACGAGCGCATCTTTGCCGGCGGCGCGTTCGACAGCATGCTCGCCTTCAGCGACAACGGTCTGCATTATCGCGTCCGCGAGACCAACGAGGAGGCGAAGCTTGCCGGCGATACGCTTTACGCAAAATGGTCGCCTTATGCTGATGTGACCGTGGAGACCTGGCTCATCCCCGCCTCGCCCTGGCACATCCGCCTTCACAGGATCACTACGCCTCGGCCGCTTCAGACGGCGGAAGGCGGCTTTGCCATCGCGCGGCGCGATTTCGAGGTCGATACGCTCTCCTCCGAGACGGGTGCGGCCTATGTCATCGGCGAGGAGGATTTCAGCGGCATCCTCGATCTCGGCTCGACGACCGAGCGCAAGGGGCTGGCGCAGAAGGCGCCGCCGAACACCAACCTGATCGCTTCCAAGACGCTGGTGCCGCAGCTGCGCGCCACGATCCCATCAGGGCAAACCATTCTCGTTTCCGCAGTTCTGGCTGAAAAGGATCCCTCCTCCGTCGGCGGCATCTGGACGAAGCCGCCCGCCAGGCCCGATATCGATGCCCTGCGCGCGCTCGTGGCCGACAAGGGCATCACGGTCAGCGCCATCGAGGCGCCCGGTCGCCTGCCATGACGCAATTCGTCTCCACACGTCCCGCCATTGCCTTTGCGATGCAACCCACCCGCACGCAACACGTCCTGCCGGAGGTGCTGATCCAGCGCCTCGATACGGTCGGCCGCGTGCTGGATGCAACGCCGATGCAGCGCTTCGATGATGACCGAGCATGCAAACTGCTCGCCGAAACCGAAATCCTGATCACCGGCTGGGGCTCGCCGGCGATCGATGCCGCGGCGCTGGCGCTGGCCCCGCATCTGAAGCTGGTGGCTCATTCCGCCGGTACCGTGAAGGGCCTCCTCGGAGACAGCCTGTTCGATCGCGGCATATCGGTCAGCCATGCGGCGCAGGCCAATGCCCTGCCGGTCGCCGAATTCACGCTTGCCGCCATCATCTTTGCCGGCAAGAAGATCTTTCGCTTCCGCGATCTCTATGTCGCCGACCGCAACCGCAAACGAACGCAGCCGATCCAGGCGGAAGCCATCGGCAATTACGGCCGCACGGTCGGCATCATCGGCGCCTCGCGCATCGGTCGGCGGGTGATCGAACTGCTCGCGCCCTTCGACTACCGGGTCCTGCTCTACGATCCCATGGTCGATGAGGCAGAAGCCACGCGCCTCGGCGCCGAGAAGACCGAGCTGGACGCCTTGATGGCATCAGCCGACATCATCTCGCTGCACGCGCCGTCCCTGCCGGCGACGCGGCACATGATCGACGCCCGGCGCCTCTCGCTGATGAAAGAGGGGGCGACCTTTATTAACACCGCGCGCGGTGCTTTGGTCGACGAGGCGGCGTTGATCGCCACGCTGAAGACCGGCCGCATCGATGCGATCATCGATGTCACCGATCCGGAAATCCCGGAGGCGGATTCCGCCTTCTACGACCTGCCGAATATCTTCCTGACGCCGCATATCGCCGGCGCCGTCGGCCTCGAGCGGACCCGCCTCGGCGAGATGGCGGTCGAAGAAGCCATTCGTTTCATCGAGGGTAGGCCGCTGCTCCACGCGATCCGCCGCGAGGACATGGCGCGCATGGCATGATGCGACGCAGCAAATCCATGAAAACTCCCTGAAATCGCCCCATTTCGGCACAGGCGAACAACCCGTTTTTAATTATTCCGCGCTAGCAATCTTCTTATCGAAGAGGTTCTAGTTATGCGTACCCGCGTGCTTTCCATTCTGGCTGTGTTGCTGCTCGGCGTGCTGGCCGGTTGCGCAACCGCACCCTCGCGCACCCGCAACATCTGCGCGATCTTCGACCAGCGGGACGGCTGGTTCAACAATTGGCAGCGGGCAGCCGAACGCACGGAGCGCAAATACGGCGTGCCGGTGCCGATCCTGATGGCGACGATTTACACCGAATCCGGCTTTCGGCCACGCGCCCGTCCGCCAAGGCGATACCTGCTCGGCTTCATTCCCTGGAAGCGTCCAACGACCGCCTACGGCTATTCGCAGGCCCTCGATGGCACCTGGGACAAATACAAGCGCGAGACGGGCAACTGGACCGCGAGCCGCACCAACTTCGCCGACGCCATCGATTTCGTCGGCTGGTATCACTACCAGACGCATCTGCAGACCGGCATTCCCCTGAACGATTCCTACGATCTCTATCTCGCCTACTACTCCGGCCCGAAGGGCTATCTGCAGGGGGCATGGCGCGGCAATTCCGCCGCACTGTCCGGCGCCAAGCGCTTCAACGGCATGACCAGGATCTACGCGCAGCAGCTGCCGAGCTGCAGCTGATCGCGCGGTCGACTTCGGAGCAATTTCCGCAATACACGTAGCTGCGGGCCTAAGGCCGCGGCTCCAAGAGGTTCAAGCCGCCATCCTCGCCCCAGATGTCGGCGATCGATACCTGCTGGCCGGTGCGGCTGCTCTCCAGCGCCGCGATGCCGCAGAGAACCGACATCGCACCCGCGCGCGAACCGGCGCGTTGCTTGAGCTCGTCGTTCGGGCCGGAGCGCAGCAGCATGTTGCGCAGCCGGTCGTCGCCGCCATAGTGGCCGCCGGATGAATGCGGCACCCATATCCGCTCGACATCGCCGAAATTCTTCATGACGACGATCTCGTCCGCCGGTGGCGTCGTCCAGTGTTGCTTCTCGTATTGCCGCAGCTCGATCCGGCCCTTGTGGCCGTTGAAGGCGATGTGATGCCCTTCGATCGGCATGTAGGTATTCAAGGAATAGGAAACGTTGACGCCGTTACGATAGCGGATCGAGGCGACCATCGTGTCCGGAATGTCGATATCCTCGCGGAAGACGCAGGCATCGCGCACGTAGCCGTCGACAGTGGACGGATCCTCATAGAGGCTTTCGAGCAGCGGTGTCGCGCCGATATCGAGATAATAGTCGCACTCCTCCTTGTAGCGACAGTTACGACAGCGCTCGCCGCGGAACGGACCCTTGCGGCCGTAGTGCTTGAGATCGGCAAAGGCTGCGACCGTTTCCGGATCGGAATCCAGATACCAGTTCAGCAGATCGAAATGGTGCGTCGCCTTGTGGACGAAGAGACTGCCGGAATTTTCGACGAATGCATGCCAGCGGCGAAAATAGTCGGCGCCGTGGCTGGTGTCGAGATACCAATGGAAATCGACTGACGTGACATCGCCGATAACGCCGGAATTGATCAGCTCCTTGATCTTTGCCGCCGTCGGCGCGAAGCGATAGTTGAAGGAGACATCCAGCCGCTTGCCGGTGCGCGCCTCGGCATTGAGAATGCGCTTGATCTTGTCGACCGTCGTCGTCATCGGCTTTTCGCTGATGACGTTGGCGCCGGATTCCATCGCCTTGACGATCAGATCGTCATGGCTGGAATCGCGGGTGCAGACGATGACGAGATCCGGTTTCTCGACCCGCAGCAGCTCATCGAAATCGGTATAAACAGGCACCGACGCGCCGATATAGTCGAGCGCCCGCTTGGCCCGCATGGCGTTGAGGTCGCAGACTGCAACGAGTTCGACCTCGTTGCTCCAGCGCTCGACCAGATCCTTGCCCCACATGGTCGCGCCGCGATTGCCGGTACCGACCAGAACGTAGCGTTTCTTCGATGACTGCATCTGCTCCTCCAGAATCTGTGATGGCGATGGTCAGGCTAGTCCGGGTTTGGCCGCACCTTGCTGCCTGGGCGCTGCATCAAAGACAAAACGAGCCTGACCTTAACCAGAGTCCTATTTCAGCGATGCCTCCATCGCCGTCCAGTCCGGCTCCACGGACGAACCAAGCCCGACGGCACTGATAACGGAACCGATCGCAAGCTGCCCGCCCTCGATCCGCAGCCGCGTCCGGCCGTTGCTCACGCGATAGAGATCGGAATGGGCCCGGGCGAAAGCCGCCTGCTCGGCGTCCGGCGCGCCGGCCATGCCATCGACATAGTGATGGCCGTTGCGCTCGATATGCGTCATGCCGATCAGCGAAGCGAGCGCCAGGTCCTGCTGCACGGCAAGGCCGCCCTGCGTCGTCAGATCCTCCGCCGACATGAAATAGGGTATGCCGTCCTCGGTGCTCCATTTGGCGACGCGTGCCCGGTTCAATAGCGAGCGATAGAAACCCTTGCAGGACTTCGAGGAAATGCCGGTATAACCGAGCCCTCTGGCGGTAACGAAGGCATCGATATCGGCATCGGATTCATCGATCTCCACCGGCTTGAAGGCGGCAAGCGCCTTTACCGGCTTCTCAAAAGCGTGGGCGCGCGCGATCGGCTGCTCGACGAACAGGATCGAAGCGGCGAAACGCGCCAGCCTCGGCTCCTCCTTTATGCGGGCGAGCAGATCCGCGACCGCCTCGGCGGATGAAAACTGCTCATTGCCGTCGAGCGTCACCGAGTATGCAGGCACCTTGGCGTCGATGACAGCAGCAACACGGCAGAGACGGTCGATATCGGCATCGGGAGCGCCCGAGACCTTGACCTTGAAGAAGGTCAGGCCATAGGCGTCGATCGCCTCCTCGAAGCTCTCCGGCAGGCCGTCGTTCAGACGGTCATCTACCGGAATATCGCCCGGCACGATCGCATCGACCAGACCGACGGTGTGGCGGGCAGCGAGGCTTCCGGCGGGTTCCAATGTCGACAGGAAGCCGGAAAGATCGAAACCGGAAAGATCGTGCGCTGTCGCAGAGTCGATACCGGGCCGGTTCGCCCTGATCGCCTGCGCAACCGTCAGCCCTTCCAGCCGGCAGAGCGCATCGAGGATCGCCCTGTTGGCGAGCGCAAGACCGAAAGAGGCGACGAGGCCGTTCAGCTTTTCAGCCGCAGCCCGCGCATGATGGGTTGCCTCGACGGCGGCATGCAGCCCAAACGCCGTTCCAAGGCCCGCGCCTCGCAGGGCATCGAGTGCCAGCGCCAGCGAGCGGCGCAGCTGATTTTCATTGTCGGCATTGGAAAGCTCGGGCGATTTGTCGAACCATTTCGGCACCATCAACTCGGCGGCCATCCCCCCAGCCGAACGGCCGCTCGCATCCTCGATGCGCACTCGCAGGAAAATCTGCCGCGCCTCCCGCAAGGTCGCAGCCCCGAAACGGAAGGGAAGCCGCAATTTGACCGGGCGCTCGAATGCCTCGGCCTCGACAAGCCTGATCTTCAATGACTCTGTCATGATGGTTGGGTGCTTTCTTCGAAGAAATCGATCGTCTGCGCCTGACCGGCACTCCAGACAGGCTTCGACGTGTTGGTCCGATGCTGTATCCAACAATGCATCAGGCTACCGAGCGCCTGAGCCGGCCCGAAGAGACTATCGAGCAGGTAGCGCCGGTGGCAAATCGTATCGGGAATGATGCCAACGCCCTTCATGATGTCTCCTCCCTGCCCGATTCCCTCCAGAATCAGGAAAAGCAAATGCTTGGTCGCCCAAGCAATGTAACCATATGGTTACAAGATCGCGCGATCACTCCGGCCTTGTCAACCGCCTTTTGAAAATTTCTCTGAAGGCTGGAGAGCCATGGGCTCTCGGGACACGCTATGCCCGGATGGAGGCAAGGGTCACCTCTACGATATGTTCGCCCCAGGCATTGAGCGCGTCCGGGCTGGTCAACTTGCGCGCAAAAATCGTCGACAAGGTGTGACGGTTGGACAGGTAGAAGAAACCGAGTGCCGCGATCGTCAGATAGACGGATACGGGATCGACGGCGGACCGGAACACGCCGGCCGCCTCGCCGCGGCGCAACACATCTGAAAGCTCATCGATGAAATGCGAATGCATCTCCAGCACCCTGTCCGATCGCTGCAGATAGTGTGCCTGATGCAGATTTTCGGTCACGAGCAGGCTTAGAAACTCGGGATGCGCGAGAAAATGCCGCCAGGTGAACAGCGCAAGTTCCCGCATTCCCTCTTCGGGGTCGCGGCGGGCGAGATCGAGATGCTTTTCGGCGTTGCGGATCGCCGCATAGGTCGCCTCCAGTACGGCGAGATAGAGCCCCTCCTTGTCGCCGAAATAGTGGTAGAGCATCCGCTTGTTGGTCTGCGCCCGCGCCGCGATCGCATCCACCCGGGCGCCGCCGAAGCCATGCGCGGCAAACTCTTCCGTCGCTGCTTCCAGGATCGCGGCGTGGGTCCGTTGCGGATTGCGCGACACTTTTTTCGACCGTATTCGTACAGCCTCCACGATCCCGGCTTGCGCTGACTTTTCAGTCTCTTGCCTCTCCCTGGCGGTCATGACTAACCTCCTCCCGCATCGATCTTTCCCGCGAGGGGCGCCACCGGCTCTCGCAGACGTCGTTTTGATTGTGACACGATTGACGCTTGACAGCGGTCGCATTTCTATCCAACTTGTAACCAAATAGTTATATCATGCAAAGCAGTTCGTAAATCATCGGTTTACTGGGGAGGAGACCAGGATGACTTTGACGATCGACCGCCGGCAGCTCATTGCCGGCATGGCAGCTACGCTAGCTTTCAGCAGTATCGGACTTTCCCGCGCCCATGCGGCAACGGCGATGCGCCTTCTTTGGTGGGGATCGAAGGAGCGAAGCGATCGCACATTCGCAGCCGTCAAGGCCTATCAGGCCAAGAATGCCGATGTCACCATCGCCGGCGAGTCCTTCGGCTGGGACAGCTACTGGACGCGTCTCGCCACGCAGACGGGCGGCGGCAATGCGCCCGATCTCATCCAGATGGACTATCGCTATATCTTCGAATATGCCCGCCGCGGCGCGCTGCTAGACATGACGCCCTATCTCGGCAAGAGCCTCGCGATCGAGGATTTCGGCCCGGCCAATATCGATTCCGGCAAGGTCGACAACAAGATTTACGGCGTCAATCTCGGCGTCAATTCCTCGATGGTCGTCGTCAATGCGGCGGCCTGGACCGAAGCTGGCGTCGAGCCGCCGCATGACGGCATGACCTGGGAACAGCTCGGCGATGCCTGCGCCAAGGTGACATCAGCCAAGAAGCGCCGCGGCTTCTATGGCACTGCGGATGCGAGCGGCGGAGAGCCGGCCTTCGAATGCTGGCTGCGCCAGCGCGGCAAGGCGCTCTATACCGCCGACGGCAAGGTGGCCTTCGAGGCCAAGGATGCCACCGAATGGTTCGACTTCTGGGGACATATGCGCAAGATCGGCGCTTGCGTTCCGGCCGATGCACAGGCGCTCGACCAACAGACCCTCGAAACCGACATGCTCGTGACCAAGAAGGCAGCCGTCAGCTACGCCCATTCCAATCAGTTCGTCGCCATTCAGGGTCTGGTCAAGGAAAAGCTCAATATCGTTTCCTATCCGGTCCCCGGTGCTGACGGCAAACCCGGCCAGTACCTGAAGCCGTCGATGCTGATGTCGGTTTCGGCGACCTCTGCCAACAAGGACGCTGCCGTCGCTTTCGTCAATTACCTGGTGGAGGATCCGGAGGGCGCCAAGGCACTCGGCGTCGAGCGCGGCGTTCCGCCGTCGACAAAGATCCGCGATCTCCTGACCCCGGATCTCGATGCGACGAGCAAGCAGGTCGTCGACTATATCGGCCGACTGACGCCGCATGTCGGAGCGCTGCCGCCGTCTCCGCCGAACGGCGCCGGCGAGAATGCATTCCTGCTGAAAAAGATCGCCGAGGAAGTGGCCTTCGGCAAGACCAGCGCGCAGGACGCCGGGACGAAGTTCACCGAACAGGCAGCAGCAAACGTTACGCGAGGCTGATACCGTGGGTACAAACAGCAAGAGCGTTGCCGGCGGCTTGGCCGTCGGCGTGCGCGCGCCGATGCGCGTGGAAACCACCTACAAGGCGCCGAGCGCATTTTCGCGCAACGCGCCGGGCTATCTCTTTCTCCTGCCATGGTTCATCGGCTTCTTCGGACTGACCCTCGGACCGGCGATTGCGTCGCTCTACCTGTCCTTCACCGACTACAATCTGCTCCAGTCTCCGAACCTGGTCGGATGGGATAATTACGTGCGCATCGCCACGGCGGACGACAAGTTCCTGTCGTCGATGAAGGTGACGCTGTTCTACGTGGTCTGCTCCGTGCCGCTGAAGCTTGCCTTCGCGCTCTCGGTAGCGCTGCTGCTCAACCGAGGCATTCGAGGCCTTCCCGTCTATCGCGCCATCTTCTACCTGCCGTCGCTGCTCGGCTCCAGCGTCGCCATCGCCGTCCTGTGGCGGCAGATCTTCGATGCCGACGGCATCATCAACACCCTGCTCTGGTATGTCTTCGGCATCAACGGCCCGAGCTGGATCTCCAATCCGGACTATTCGCTCTATACCCTGATCATCCTGGCAATCTGGCAGTTCGGCTCGCCGATGATCATCTTCCTGGCGGGCCTCAGGCAGATCCCGACCGATCTCTATGAAGCCGCCAGCCTCGATGGCGCCTCCAAGAGGCGGATCTTCTTCAAGATCACCCTGCCGCTGCTGACGCCGGTGATCTTCTTCAATGCGGTGGTTCAGACCATCGACGCATTCAAGGCCTTCACGCCGGCCTATGTGATTTCCTCCGGCACCGGCGGCCCGATCGATTCGACACTGTTCTATACACTCTACCTCTATCAGGAAGCCTTCGGCTATTTCCGCATGGGCTATGCCGCCGCACTCGCCTGGATCCTGGTGATCATCATCGCGATCTTCACCACCTTCTCCTTCCTCTCCGCTCGTTATTGGGTTCATTACGATGACTGACGCGAAGCTCACCCATTTTGCCGAGGATATGAACCCGCCGCGCGAGCGTCCCTGGTTCGTCTCCGTCCTCATCCACATCGCCCTCGTCGCCGCGTCGATCGTGATGCTCTATCCGCTGCTGTGGATGCTTTCCGGCTCGATCAAGGACCAGAACGAGATCTTCGGCACGGCATCGCTGATCCCGTCACACTTCGACTTCAGCTCCTATGCCCGCGGCTGGTTCGGCGGTCAGGTCACCTTCGGCACCTTCGTCTGGAATTCGGTTGTTATCGCCGTGCTCTCGGTCATCGGCAACGTGATCTCCTGCTCGCTGGCGGCCTATGCCTTCGCGCGGCTGGAATTCTGGGGCAAGAATTTCTGGTTCGCTTTGATGCTCGGCACGCTGATGCTGCCCTACCACGTCACGCTGATCCCGCAATATATCCTCTTCCTCAAGCTCGGCTGGGTGAAGACCATGCTGCCGCTGGTCGTGCCGAAATTTCTCGCTGTCGACGCCTTCTTCATCTTCCTGATGGTGCAGTTCTTCCGCGGCATCCCGCGCGAGCTGGACGAGGCCGCCATGATGGACGGCTGCAGCCCCTGGCGCATCTACTGGCGCATCATGCTGCCGCTGTCGCTTCCCGTTCTGGCGACGGCCGCCATCTTCTCCTTCATCTGGACCTGGGACGATTTCTTCGGGCCGCTGATCTATCTCTCCGACATCAATACCTACACGGTGCAGCTCGGCCTGCGCTCCTTCGTGGATTCCACAGGAAGTTCCGACTGGAGCAGCCTGTTCGCCATGTCGAGTCTCTCGCTGATCCCGGTCTTCCTGATCTTCCTCTTCTTCCAGAGGCTGCTGATCGACGGCATCGCGACCGCCGGCCTCAAACGCTGATTATGAACCTCGCAGCCCCGAATACCCAAGATTCGGGACGGCGAACCAACAAACCTACGAAAGGAAATGTCGCATGAGCGCGCTGCGCTTCGCCGCCATCGGCCTCAATCACGATCACATTTACGGCCAGGTCAACGTCATGCTGCGGGCCGGCGCGGAACTGGTCGCATTCCATGCCATCGAGGACGACCTTGCCGCCGTCTTCGCCGAGCGCTTTCCGCAGGCGAAACGCGTTGCCGACAGAAAAGAAATCCTGGAGGACCGCTCCATCGCGCTGATCGTCAGCGCGGCGATTTCCAGCGAACGGGCGGGCCTTGCCATCGAGGTGATGCGCCACGGCAAGGACGTGATGCTCGACAAGCCCGGCATGGTGACGCTGGATCAGCTCGCCGAGGTGCGCAGGGTGCAGGCCGAAACCAAGCGCATCGTCTCCATTCTCTATTCCGAGCATTTCGAGACGGCATCGACCGTCAAGGCCGGCGAGCTGGTCAAGGCCGGCGCCATCGGCAAGGTCATCCACACGACGGGCCTTGGGCCGCACCGGCTACGCAAGCCGACCCGGCCGGAATGGTTCTTCGACCGCAAGCGCTACGGCGGCATCATCACCGACATCGCCTCGCATCAATGCGAGCAGTTCCTGTTCTTCGCCGGCTCGCTCGAGGCCGAGGTGTTGTCGGCAACCGTGTCCAACCGCGCCAATCCCGAGACGCCCGGGCTGCAGGATTATGGTGATGTCCACCTGCGCACGCCTGACGTGACGGGCTATGTCCGCGTCGACTGGTTTACGCCGGACGGCCTTTCCACCTGGGGCGACGGCCGCCTCTTCATCGTCGGCACCGAAGGCACGATCGAGCTGCGCAAATATATCGACGTTGCCGGCCGCCCCGGCACCGATCATCTCTTCCTCACCGACCGCAAGGGCATGCAGCATATCGACTGCGCCGGCCTTGATCTGCCCTACGGGCGGCAGTTTGTAGCCGACATCAGGGACCGCACCGAAACGGCGATGGGCCAGGACCATTGCTTCAAGGCCATGGAGCTGGCGCTGAAGGCGCAGGCGCTTGCCGAAGCAACATCGCTCAACAGCATCCAAAGGTAATCCGCATATGTCCGACATAAAGAAAGTCGCGATCATCGGTCTGGGTATCGGCCGCTCCCACATCGTCGAAGGCTATCTGCCTCATTCCGATCGCTTCGAAGTTGCCGTCCTCTGCGATCTCAACGAGGAGCGCCTGAACGCGGTCGGCGACGAATTCGGCATCGGCAAGCGCATCAAGGATTTCTCCGAAGTCCTTGATATGTCCGATATCGACATTATCGATATCTGCACGCCGCCCGGCTCGCATTTCGAGCTCATCATGCAGGCGCTCGCAGCCGGAAAACATGTGGTCTGCGAAAAGCCGCTTGTGGGATCGCTCGCCGATGTCGATGCCGTCATCGCCGCCGAGAAGACGGCCAAGGGCAAGCTGATGCCGATCTTCCAGTATCGCTACGGCGACGGCATCCAGAAGGCCAAGCGCATCGTCGACGCCGGCATCGCCGGCAAAGCCTATGTCGCCACCTCCGAAACCCATTGGGTGCGTGGCGCCGATTATTATGCCGTCCCCTGGCGCGGCAAATGGGCGACGGAGCTTGGCGGCGTGCTGATGACGCATTCCATCCATCTGCACGACATGCTGACCTATCTGATGGGACCGATCGCAGGCCTCTTCGGCCGCGTCGCGACGAGGGTCAACGACATCGAGGTCGAGGATTGCGCCAGCGCCAGCCTGCTGATGGAAAACGGCGCGCTCGCCACCATCAGCGCCACGCTCGGCTCGCAGGAGCAGATCAGCCGCCTGCGGCTTGCCTTCGAGAATGTGTTGATCGAAAGCAACCACGAGCCCTACAGCCCCGGCCAGGACCCCTGGAAGATCATCCCGGCCAATGACGAAATCGCCGCGAAGATCGATGCGCTGCTGACCGACTGGACGCCGATTCCCAACCGCTTCAACTCGCAGATGAAGCTGTTCCACGAGGCGCTAATATCAGGTGGACCGCTGCCGGTGACGACAGCCGATGCCCGCCAGGCGCTGGAACTGGTCACGGCATTCTATGAATCATCGGAAACGCGCACCGAAGTCCGCTTTCCTGTCGGACCGGAAAGCGCAAAATACAAGAGCTGGAGGCCGTCATGAACGTTGCCCCGTCAGCCATCAGGACGAACAAGGAGGAAGCGCCCATGGCGACAAGTGTCTCGCTGCAGAAGGTTATCAAGCGCTATGGCGAACTCCAGGTCGTCCACGGCATCGATCTGGAAATCGAACCGGGGGAATTTACCGTTTTCGTCGGCCCATCCGGCTGCGGAAAATCAACGCTTCTGCGCATGATTGCCGGGCTGGAGCCGATTTCCGGCGGCGGTCTTTATCTCGACGGCAGCCGCATGAACGATGTTCCCGCCTCCAAGCGCGGCATCGCCATGGTCTTCCAGTCCTATGCGCTCTATCCGCATATGTCGGTCTATAAAAACCTCGCCTTCGGCCTGGAAACGGCTGGCATGAAGAAGCAGGACATCCAGCCGCGCGTCGAAAAGGCCGCCGAGGTCCTGCAGATCACGCAGCTTCTCCAACGCAAGCCGAAACAGCTCTCCGGCGGCCAGCGCCAGCGCGTCGCCATCGGCCGCGCCATCGTGCGTGAACCCAATATCTTCCTCTTCGACGAACCGCTTTCGAACCTGGACGCCGAGCTGCGTGTCCAGATGCGCGTCGAGATCGCCCGCCTGCACCAGCGGCTCGGCAACACCATGATCTACGTCACGCACGACCAGACCGAGGCAATGACCATGGCCGACAAGATCGTCGTGCTCAACGGCGGCAAAATCGAGCAGGTCGGCGCACCGCTCGACCTCTATAACAAGCCGAAGAACAAGTTCGTGGCCGGCTTCATCGGCTCGCCGAAAATGAACTTCCTCGACGCCAAGATCGTCGCCTCCGACGACGGCTCCGCCGTCATCGACCTCCACGGCCAGACAGTTCGCCTGCCGCGCCGGCTGGGCGGCATCCGGCCCGGAGAGAACGTGACACTCGGCGCGCGCCCCGAACATCTGAACGTCGGCGATCGCGGTCTGGCGCTCGGCACCGCCGGCGTCGATCTCGTGGAGCATCTGGGCGGCCAGACGATCCTCTACGCCACGCTGCAAGGCGGCCAGACGCTGACGGTGGCATTGGAAGATCAGCAGGCCATCCGCGCCGGAGAAACGGTCAACATCCGCATCGATCCCGAACGCTGCCACCTGTTCGGACCGGATGGCGCAACGCTGTAAGGGAAGCTGACGCGCGCAGGGGTTATCCCGCCCGCCAGGGGCGAGATAGGGCTCCGCATTCGCCGCACCTTGGTCACACTTCGACGATTCGCCGGCTACCGACAGCGCGGATCTGACCCATCGGAACGGCGTCGGCCGGTATTCCCGCACGCCGGTGAAGCCGAACACGCCGGCTGCCGTCCGGCGGGAGATGAAACCAGTCATCCTCTGCCCGATAGGCCTCGAAATCGATCTGCACCGATTGCGCAAGCCGATCGCTGCGAAGATCCAGAAACCAATCCTCGCCCTCCTGCAGGACCGATGCTGCAATCTCGGCGTCGTGGAATGCGGCCGCCCTACCGAGGGGGTAATGAAACGCTTCCGCAATCAGCGCGCCGGTACCGGGTGCCGTCAGCCGCGCCACCGTCACATCATGCGACGGCGGGCCAAAGCGAAAGGCGTAGCTCGTGTCGAAAAAGGCGCCGAAGAGATCCGTGCAGGCAATCTTCTGCTTGGAGCGGGCTTCGACTACCAGTTCGCGGCTACCGCCCACCACTCTCTGACGGCCATCGCGCAGGCAGGAAACCTCGAGCGCGATATCAAGCGCCGCATCGCTCTCGTTGATCACATGCACATCAAGGCCGTTGGTGCCCTCGTCTGTCAACAGCACCTGCACGGGCCGGAAGGCGCGGCGCAACGCATACCATATCGGCTTGGGCTCGCCGGTCGAATCGATCACACCCCAACCCGCGCCGGGCAACAGATCCTGCAGCGTCCAGACAAGCGCGCCGTTGCAACCCGAACCTTGCCGCCGCCACTCGGCATAGGTCTCTTCCGCGACCTCGCCGGTCACCGCGCGGGAAAGGCCGAGATAGAGATCGGGGTCCTCCCGCCGCAATCGGTTGGGTTCGAAGCCGTAGAGTTCCTCAAGGTAATGATCGCGCATATCTTCGAAATCCCAGGATGCGCCACGATCGCGTGGCACGCGCTCCTTCCATAGCGGGCTATGAACAGCCGGAACGGGCAGATGCCGGATGAGCGTGCGGGCCTGCGGCACATGCGCGAATGCCAGGCTCTCGGCCGCAAAGCGGACATCGGCGCGGCGCGCATCGGCGAGCGGCCGCATGTAGGCGCCGACGCCGTAGTAATGCGTCACGCCGGCATTCGGAGAAAACGGCATGGCGCCGCCGGACGGCGAGTTGACGACATAGGGCACATCGGGCCGAAGCGATTGCACGACCGGCGGGATGATGTCCTCGACAATCGGGCTTTTCCAGAACTGTTCGGGCAGGCCCATCATCGCCGCCTGCTGATGGATCTCGCTGCCGCCGCAAAGAACGGCAAGCGAAGGCGACAGGCGCGTACGGCCAAGAAGCTGCGCCACCTCCGCCTCGACATGGGCGTTGAAAGTCTTGTCGTTCTTCGGGTAGTCGAAATTGGCGAACATGAAATCCTGCCAGACCAGCAGGCCGAGTTCGTCGCAGAGGCGGAGGAAATCCGGCGCCTCATAGGCCATGGTGCCGCCGATGCGGATCATGTTCATGCCGGCCTGCGCCGCCAGCCGCAGCCAGGGTTCGTAATCCTCGCGGCCGCCGGGCAGGCGCACGATGTCGGCCGTCGTCCAGACCGCGCCGCGGCAGAAAATCCGCTCGCCGTTGATGACAACAGCAAAATCCTGCCCATCGGCGCCACGATCGACTGACAGCCGTCGAAAGCCGGTGTTTCCGAGGGGATATTCCGCGCCGTCGATGACAAGCGCGACGTCATATAGGTATGGTGCGCCATGCGTATGCGGCCACCATGGCTCCGCACCGGGAATTTTCAGGATGGCGTTGTAGCGGCCGGGACTGTCCAGCTCGAAAGCCTGCTCGACCTCACCGCAGCGCAGGACGATCTCCCCGGCATCGCCCTCGATCGAAAGCGATGCATAGAGCCGGCCTTCGCCATCATCGAGCAAGTCCGGCCGCAGGGAGAGATCGCGGACGACAGGCGCGCTCGGGCGCAGAAGGGAAACCGGTCGCCATGGGCCAACGGCATGGATCTCCGGACACCAGCCGGGCATGTGGCCGAGCAATGTCGTGCGCACGAAGCGGAGGCCCTGCGGCGTGATCATCTGCGGCCGCCAGCGGGCGCGGGGACCCTGCTCCGAAAGCCTTGGCCCCAGAGCGCGGAAGCACAGCGCCAGCTCGTCGCCGCCGAGCAGGCTCACGGCGATATCATGGGCTTCGAACATGCTTTCGGAGACGAGGATTTTCTGACCGTTGAGGAAGACCTCGCAGAGTGTCGCCAGCCCTTCCAGCCGCAGCACCGCATCGCCGGCATCCACATCCACCATGCGACAAATATACCAGGCATCCCGGTCGTTGAGGATGTGAGGTTTCGCGCGGTCGAAGAGCCCGGCCTTTTCCAGCGCCTCGGCCACGGTGCCCGGCACCGGCGCGGGGATCAAGCCGGCCGAAAAGGGCACGTCGGAAGGCAAGGCACAGGTGCCCGCATCCGTCAGGACCAGATTCCATCCTTCGCTCAGCCGCATTCCGCCGCCGATATCAGCCAAGCGCCCGCCCATGACATCTTTCCGGGGGATTTCCCCGCCCCACATCTATCCCGAAATCGCCGAGCCGTTTCGCAACCGAACGGCAGCCGGTCAGAGCTTCCGTTCAAGCAGCCCCATCATGGCATCCCACGCATCGGCCGCCGGATCAAGCGCCGTCCGCAATGGCTCGAATTTCTTGCGCGTAATGGCGCGGGCAAGCTGGAACTGCACCGATTTCGCCGCTTCGGAAATCCGTCGCGCTTCGACGGCAGCGTCGGAGAAATCCGCCGTCAGCCAGTCCAGATGGCTGCCCGCGAGCTCGAAATTGGCGCCGAGCTGGCGCAGCGTGTTGAAGGCATATTTATGGAAGAAGCCGAAAGGCCGCTCGGCAACCGCTTCGACCTGCACGGGAAAGACCTCGGCAAAGGCGCGGATAGGATTGGCCTGCGGACGGCGGCGGAAATGGAAGGACAGCAGCTGCCGCGATGTTTGCCGGACGGCGGATTCTCCCGGTGTCTTGTCGGGAAATTTCGCGAATTCCGTATAGGGCAGGAACGGCAGGTCGTCTTCCGTCAGCTGCAGCTGGAACAGCCCGTCGAAATCTTCACCTGAGAGGCGGAAGAAGCCGCCATTGTGGAAATAGTCGATTGTACGGCCGTCCATATCGAGCCGGTTGATCGCGACAGTCGTCTTGCCATGCTCGCGGCGATAACCGACGCCCTGCGTATCAGGCATGAAGAAGGAGTCCATCTCCACCAGGCAGAGCCGGCCGCGGCCGATCTGCTCGCCGACGTGATGCTGGACCTTGTCGTAGATCGCAAGCTCCGTGCAGCGGATGCCGTAGAGCGCTTCGAGATCTTCGAGCGGCACCTTAAAGAAAGTGAACTGGTCGCCCTCGAAATCCTGGCCCAGCGTGAAGCCAAGCATGGCTTCCGGCTGAAGCTTCAGGCTCGAGAGCACTTCGATCCACAGATCGATGTAGCAATTGGTCTCCGGCCACATGCGTTCGCTGTCGTGCAACGCATGTGGCTTGTAGGTGGCGGGATCCAGTCCCTGGAAAACGGCAGCCATGGAAGCGATCAGCCCCACAGCGTCTTGCGCACGCTCTCGGGCCATTCCTTGACGTCGAGACCATGGTGGTGGAAGAGCGCCAGCGCAATGCGCTCGAGGCCGAAGCCGACGCAGGCGGTATGCGCAACGCTACCGTCAGCGAAGTTCAAACCCCATTTCGTCCCAAAGGCGTCCTGGTGATAGTTGAAGCTCATACAGGCCGTCGGGTTGGCTGTCGAGGTGATCGGGATCAGCAGTTCGAACTTCAGGTTCTGGTCGCGCTGGTTGTTGGCGAGCATCTTGCCGGCGCGGCCGAAGAAGGGATCGTTGGCAACGTCGATGGTCACGTCGAGGCCGACGGCCTTCATCATCTCGATGCCGCGATCCATCCAGCTTTGGCGGAAATCCGTCACATGCTTGTCGGTGCCCATGCAGACATATTCGCGCATGCGGAAGAGCTGCTGGCGGGCCGGATCCTTGGATGGCTCGTGACGGAAGCAGTAGGACTGCAGATCAAAGAGCGCGCCGCTTTCCGACAGAGCGCCGCGCTTGGCAACGGTCGGATAAAGCGGATAGCAGGCCGCCGGCGTCAGCACGATATCGGTCGCCTGCTGGTCTTTCGTCCAGTCGTCGCCGACTTCCATGCACTTCAAGAGGCTCATATGGTCGAGTTCGCTGCCGCAGAAGCTGTGCACCGTGCCGGCGAGCTGCGGGAAGCTCTTCATGTAGCCGCTCTTTTCGAAAAAGGCGCGGTTCATGCCCGGCGGAAAGCGGATGGCCTCGGCGCCATCGGCGCCGCCGAATTTGTCGATCAGCCGCTCGAAGGCGGCAATGACGTCTTCGAACTGACCGCTGCGCCCGTAGAGACCGTCAACGCCGGTGTCGATCAGAAGACCAGAATCAAAAAGACGATCGAGAAACGAGGATTTCATATCCATTACGATTACCCCAACAGGCTTGTATCTTGTTTGTGGACGAGCAGCATGGTCGACGTGTTGCCGAGAATGCGATCATTCGAGATCATCAATTGAGCGGAGTGCGCATCGCGCAGATGGCGGCCGAGGCTGTAGGGCGTGCCATTCTTGTAGCCCATGATGCCGCAGATCAGCATGGCGTGGTTGATGATCGGCAGGATCATCTCCGACGACGCGATCTTGACGTTGTTCATCGCGACGGCAAAGGCCATCGAAGACAGCCGATCGGCATCAACCTTGGCCTCTTCATAAACCTTAAGACCGGCAACGACATTCGACTTCACCATCTGCAGCAGACTGGAGACTTCCGCCAGCCGCAATGCACCCGGCGGCTGCGTGCCCGGCGATTTGCGGGCCGCTGCGCGCACGAAAGCCTGAGCACGGGCAACGGCATCGGCCGCAATGCCGTACCAGACGCCGCTCCAGAGCAGATGCGAGCTCGCCAGCATCGATTGCGCGGCGATCTCGGCAAACGGCTTCGGCAGGATCTGCACGGCCGGCGCCTCGCCCTTGAACAGGAAGCCGTCGGAGCAGGTGCCGCGCATGCCGAGCGTGTTCCACTCGACCGTGCGTTCAATCCTATACTGATCCCTAAGGAAAACCGTCAGCACCTGGTCGGAAGAAGCCGCCTCGGCGTGGCTGCGGGATGTGATCAGGATCGCATCGGCATGGGCGCCATAGGAAATGACGGTCGCATCCTTTTCCAGGAAGCAGGTATCGCCCTCGACCTTGATGGCGCAGATGCTGTTGCGCAGATTGCCGCCAATGCCGCCTTCAGTCGTCGCCGAGGCCAGCAACAACTGCTCGCTCGCAATGCGGCGCATGAAATCACGGTGCCAATCGCTGTCGGCGCCATGCTCGACCAGGCTCGAAAGCTTGATCTGATGCATGGCGAAAACCATGGCGCTGGCCGCGCAGGCCTGGCCGAGGATCGAGCAAAGCTCGGCGATTTCAGTGATCGATGCGCCCTCGCCGCCAAGAGCGGCCGGGATCTGGATGGATAGCAATCTCTCGGCGCGCATCGCGTCGACGGCTTCGCGCGGGAACCGGCCCTCGGCATCGACGGCATCGGCGTGTTGGCTGGCGATCGCGGCGACGCGCGCGGCACGTACCGCCGGTCCGTCTCCCGTCCCAACCTCAAGCAAAGCGACCGCCACGCTCATCATGCAACCTTCCGGCTGTCCAGGATCATACCGACAGTCTTTTCGATGGCGGCAATGCTGGCGAAGGACTTGCGGTTCAGCAGATTGTCGGGAAACTCAACGTCAAAAGCCTCTTCGATGCCGAGCATCAGCTGTACGGAAGCAAATGAGGACAATCCCGTGACATAGAGATCGGCATCATCGGCAATCCCATCGACAGCAACGGGAAGCGCACCGAATTTGGTCAGCAAATCGCGAATCGTCTTATTCATAATCTTGTCCCTTCTGGCAATGGCAAGCATAACTGCAGTTACGCAGTCTTATCGTCAGCCAAGAAGTAACGGGCAAAATAGAACATTCCGCTAATCGACGTGGTAAATACAATTGGGATATACTTCTAGAAAATTCGCATATTCAACATTTTTCTAAATGAAGTTTACCATCTGTAAGCCATGCAAGGCAGCGTTTACAGGCAAATATTAAGATGCTCTAATATTTTCGCGTATTCGATTTGTGAATAGGCACCACCGGCAATAAGGTTAATGTGCCAACTTCGCCAATACGTTTTATTCAAAAAATCTCATAACAAGCATAGCGGCAGAGTAAAACGGCAGCCCCGGATCTATGGATCGGGCGGGTAGACGTGCTCGCCGCCGCGATAATCCGAAATCGAGTAGCAACCCTCGCTGACCTCGCGAACCGAACTCTTGCCGATATCCGCCTTGCCGTGGCCGCCGGGAATATCGAGAATATAGGTGGGCTGGCAGAGGCCGGAAATGCGGCCGCGCAGAGCCGAAACGATCGCCTGGCCTTCGGCGATCGTCAGGCGAAAATGGCTGGTGCCGGGCGCCAGATCGGGATGGTGCAGGTAATAGGGCTTCACCCGCGTTTCGACGAAAGCCTTCATCAGGGTTGCCAGCACATCCGGATCGTCGTTGACGCCCTTCAGGAGCACCGATTGGCTGATCAGCACGATCCCGGCATCGACCAACCGGGCGCAGGCAGCGCGCGCCTCACCCGTCAGTTCCCGCGGATGATTGGCATGCAGCGCCACATAGATGGTCTTGCCGCTAGCCTTCAGTGCCGCGATCAATGCCGCATCGATCCGCAAGGGATCGACAACGGGAACGCGCGTGTGGAAGCGGACGATCTTCACATGATCGATATCGGCCAACTGCCGCAAGATCTCTTCGAGCCGGCGCGGCGAAAGAACCAGCGGGTCGCCGCCGGTGAGAATGACCTCCCAGATCTCGCTGTGACCGCGGATATAGGCAAAGGCGGCATCGAGCGCCTCGCCGTCGAGCGTCCCGAGACCTTGTGGCCCGACCATCTCGCGGCGAAAGCAGAAGCGGCAATAGACCGGGCAGACATGCACGGCCTTCAGCAGCACGCGATCCGGATAGCGATGGACGATGCCTTCGACGGGGCTATGGGCATGATCGCCGATCGGATCGGCGCGCTCTTCCGGCGTGACGGCAAGTTCAGCCATGTCGGGCAGGAATTGCCGGGCGATGGGATCGGCTGGATCGGTGCGGTCGATCAGCCGCGCAACGGTCGGTGTCAGCGCCACCGCATATCGCTCCGTCACCGCCTCCAGCGAAATCGCCTGATCGGCATCGATCAATCCGGCACGCTCGAGTTCGCTGATATTCCTGATCGGACGCATCGAATTCATACGCCGAACTCCGCAACCGGCGCCCAGAGCACCTGCTCGATCCGCGAGGCCCCGGTTGCCAGCATGACGAGCCGATCGAAGCCGAGCGCGATGCCGCTTGCGTCAGGCATGACGGCAAGCGCCTCCAGAAAATCCTCGTCGAGCGGATAGGTTTCGCCATAGACGCGCTGCTTTTCCGCCATCTCGATTTCGAACCGCCGCCGCTGCTCGTCGGCATTGGTCAGTTCACCGAACGCATTGGCAAGCTCGACTCCACAGGCATAGAGCTCGAAACGTTCGGCGACACGGTGATCTCCAGCGGAGGGCCGGGCAAGCGCGGCCTCGGAGACGGGATATTCATCGAGGATCGTCGCACGGCCGAAGCCGAGATTGGGTTCAACCTTCTCGACCAGCACCCGGCTGAAGAGATCGGGCCACACGTCATCTTTGGCGACGCGTATGCCGACCCGCCGCATGTCCGCCGCCAGGCGCTCCGGGTCCGTGGATCCGTCCATGCCGATGGAGGCAAAAAGATCGATGCCGGCGTAACGTTCGAAAGCCGCTGCGACGCTGATACGCTCCGGCGTGAGGAAAGGATCGGTCTCGGCGCCGCGATAGGTCAGCTTTTTTGCCCCGACCGTCTCGGCTGCCAGCGCCAACAGCACAGAACAGTCGGCCATCAGGGCCTCGTAGCTTTCCCCAGCCCGATACCATTCCAGCATGGTGAATTCCGGATGGTGCAGCGGGCCCCGCTCACGATTGCGATAGACATGGGCAAAACAGGCGATGCGCTCCTCACCGGCCGCGAGCAGCTTCTTGCAGGCAAACTCCGGCGACGTATGAAGATAGAGAGGTGATGCCTTGCCGTCCGTCGTCAGCGCCTCGGTCTCGAAGGCATGGAGATGCGCCTCGTTGCCGGGCGACACCTGCAGCGTCGCCGTATCGACCTCGATGAAGTCGTTGCGCGCGAAGAAACCCCGCAGAGCCGCCTGGATGGCGTTACGGCCAATGAGAAACGGCCGCCGGTCCGCATGGACATTGCGGGTCCACCAAGGAGACGCCTTGCTCGTTGTTGGCTTCATTCCTAGCTTTCTTCAGGGCGCAGGCCGCGTTGGGGGTGGCAATTTCCATTGATTTAGGGTAGTTGCGCCCCCAAGCAAACAATTGCTGCGTCTCGGAGAGCATTTAGACAGTCCCTCTACGACGCAAAACACAGCGTTACAAGGAAGTCTTATGGTCAAGGTCATCGCCTCTTCGGTCCGCAAGGGCAACGTTCTCGACGTCGACGGCAAGCTCTACGTCGTTCTCACCGCCGCGAACTTTCATCCGGGCAAGGGTACGCCGGTTACCCAGGTCGATATGCGCCGCATCGTTGACGGCGTTAAGGTGTCCGAACGCTGGCGCACCACCGAGCAGGTCGAGCGCGCCTTCGTCGAAGACGTGAACTTCCAGTACCTCTATGAAGACGGCGAAGGCTTCCACTTCATGAACCCGGCCAACTACGATCAGGTGGTCGTCGATGTCGAAACCATGGGCGACCAGAAAGCCTATCTGCAGGAAGGCATGACCTGCGTCCTGTCGATCCACGAAGGCATTCCGCTCGCGCTCCAGCTGCCGCGCCATGTCACGCTTGAGATCACCGAGACCGAACCGGTCGTCAAGGGCCAGACGGCATCCTCGTCCTACAAGCCCGCCATCCTGTCGAACGGCGTGCGCACCATGGTGCCGCCGCACATCAACGCCGGCACCCGCGTCGTCATCGCCACGGAAGACAATTCCTACGTCGAGCGCGCCAAGGACTGAGCCTCGGCCGCTTGCCTGCATGAGAAACGCCTCGTCGCCAAGACGGGGCGTTTTAGTTTCAGCGGCTGGCGTCGCCATGGCCGGACATGCACGCTTCCGAAGCAAAGTTACGGCGCGTTGGCCTTCTTCGTATCCCTGACCGTTGCCTCTGCGGGTACGGCCGCCGGTGGCGTGGCGGCGGCCACATCATCCTCGTCGCGCGATACCAGTGCCTGCAGGTGCAGGACGCGAGGGGACATGGCATGAAGATAGGCTTCGTTGCGGCCGATATAGATCACGGTCACGTCGGTCAATTCCGCCAGCAGCGCTGAAAACTGCGCCTGAATTTCCGCCTCCAGCCCTTCCATGGCGTCGTCGAGGACTACCCATTTCGGCTTCGCCAACAGCAGATGCGCAAAGCCGACGGCCTTCTGCTCCTCGATATCAAGCAGCCGGTCCCAGCGGGCTTGCGTGTCCAGACGGCTCTTGAGGCGACCAAGGCTCACCTTGTCCATCGCGGCCTCGACCGCGGCCTCGTCGTAGACATCCCGATCCTCAGGGAAACAGATCGCCTCCCTGAGCGTGCCGCTCGGCACATAGGGTGTGTGCGGCATGAACAGAACGTCTTCCATCGGCGGCAGGCTGACGGTGCCGGAGCCGCTATACCATTGATGCGCCAGCACCTCGAACAGCAGCCGGCGGTTCACGCCGTGATCGCCGTTGACCATGATGTGTTCGCCGGCATTGATCGTCACCGTCCCCTCGGCGATCCGGAAGCCGTTCTCGGTCGCCTCGTCGCTGGTCCTGGTGGAGATCTCCATGTCGGTCCATACCATCGTGCCGGGCGCGGCCTTCTCGAAGACGAGGGTGTGCGGCATCGGCGTCTTGTCGTCCATCTCCGTCAGTGCCTTGCGGAAATCGGTGACGCGCATCAGCGTGGCGCGCCATTCGGCGATCGGTCCGAAATTGGCAACATACCAGCGCAGGGCCGAATTGACCTGATTGAAGGCGCCGACTGCCACCATGAGCTGGCCGAAGGTCAGCCCGCCGGAGAAATAGGCGGGCGCAGCCACGAGGATGGGGATGATCAGCACCAGCCAGCCGTAGCCGGCGGAAACCCAGGTGAGATTGGTATTGGCGATCGCAAGCTGGCGGATGACGGCGAGCACGGCGGAAATATCGACATTGATCCGCCGGCGTTCATTCTCTTCGCCGCCGGCAATGGTGATCGCCGGCATATGCTCGTTGGCATGCATGAGCGCGAAGCGCAGCTCGGCTTCCTTCGAATAGCGATCGGCATTCAGCCGCACCAGCCGGCGGCCGACGAACTGGCTGAGGAACGATGCCGAACCGGCATAGAGGATCGCCGCCCAGACCATATAGCCGGGGACGGAGAAGCTTGCACCCCTGAAATGGAAGACCATGCCGCTCGACAGTTCCCAAAGCACGCCGATGAAGCTCAGCAGCAGGATCGTCGCCTGCACCAGGCCGATCGCCAGACCCGTCGTGCTTTCGGCGAGATTGCGGGCATCCTCATGGAGCCGCTGGTCTGGATTGACGCCGATCAGGCCGGAGGAGGCAAGGCGAAGCGCACGCTTGGCCTGCAGCCATTGGTTCACCAGATCCCTTGCCAGGCCCTCGCGCATATAGAGCGCGGTCATCTGGTTCAGCCATGCCTGGATGACGTTGAGGACCAGAAGCGAGCCGGCAATGATGCCGAAGACGCCAAGCTGGTGGAAGAAGGCGGAGGTATCGCGCCTTGCCAGCGAATCGTAAAAAGGAGCGTTCCAGCTGTTGAGCAGCACCTGGACATAGGCGGTGACCAGGATAATCAGGAAGAGCGCTACGGTCAGCGAAATGATCTTGATGCGTACCGGCGAATTCCAGAAAGCCGAGAACATCATCCTCAGCCGAAAGAAAAGACTCAAATCGTAACCGACCTGCTCGTTTCCCTGGATATTCGGCTTGGCTTGCGCTTCAACTGCCATCAGCACTTCCCTGCGACGCACGTCCCGTCAGTTAATCAAGACCCGCCCTCATGTCCACCCTTGCAACAGATTGGTGCGATCACGTTCCTATATACACGGTTTCACGCCTTGAACCGAATAAGGTCAGCAACTAGCTTGCACTGGAAAGATTGAGAAAGCCTTCCGATGCAATTTCAAGGAACTGCCGACTATATCGCCGACAAGGATCTGATGGTCGCCGTCAATGCAGCCATCCGGCTGGAGCGTCCGCTTCTCGTAAAGGGTGAACCGGGCACGGGCAAGACGGAACTGGCGCGACAGGTGGCCGCTGCTCTCGGCCTGGACCTCATCGAGTGGGCCGTAAAATCGACCACCAGGGCGCAGCAGGGCCTTTACGAATACGATGCCGTCTCGCGCCTGCGCGACAGCCAGCTCGGCGACGCACGCGTTCATGATATCAGCAACTATATCAGACAGGGAAAGCTCTGGCAGGCCTTCACCTCGCCGCGGAAATGCGTGTTGCTGATCGACGAGATCGACAAGGCCGATATCGAATTTCCGAACGACCTCTTGCAGGAACTCGACCGCATGGAATTCCATGTCTACGAGACCGACGAAACGATCCGGGCCGCCATCCGGCCGATCGTCATCATCACATCAAACAATGAAAAGGAGCTGCCGGACGCCTTCCTGCGCCGCTGCTTCTTCCACTATATCCGCTTCCCCGACATGGAAACACTGGAGCGCATAGTCGAGGTACACTATCCCGGCATCAAGCAGACGCTTCTGCATGCGGCGCTGACGCAATTCTTCGAGATCCGAGACGTGGCGGGCCTGAAGAAGAAGCCCTCGACATCCGAAGCCCTCGATTGGATCCGTCTGCTCGTCGCCGACGATGTCGATCCGGCCACGCTGCGCGGCGATACCAAAAATGCGCTTCCGAAGCTGCACCGCGCTTTGCTGAAGAACGAGCAGGACGTGCACCTCTTCGAGCGGCTGGCCTTCATGGCGCGTGGGCAGGGAAAATAATGCAGCCGGATGCTGTTAAGGTCCTGATCTACGCCGTTCGGGAGCGCCACCTGCTTGTTTTCGACGAGCCGGATTTTCCGGCGGTCGAACTGCAGGTCCCCGGCGGTACCGTCGAGGCCGGCGAAGACATAGCGGCAGCGGCAGCACGAGAGTTCGAAGAAGAAACCGGGCTCACAGCAAACGCGCTGCATCCGCTCGGCATCGACGATTACCGGTTCGAGAAGAGCGGTCGCACCTGTCACCATCAGCGGCATTTTTTCCGCTGCACCCTCCCGGAGACGACACCGGCCACCTGGCGCCACTTCGAGATGACGCCGTTCGATGGCAGCGCACCCATCTGCTTCCGCTTTTTCTGGATATCGCTCGCCGAGGCGCGGAAGCGTCTGGGCTATGGCATGGCGGCGCTTCTTGAACATTTGTAAGTGAGAACCGACATCAGAGCGTGGCCGCCAGCCGCCGCAAAGCTTGCCCATTGACCAGCGGGAACAGCAGGTTTATGAAATTCCTTCTGTGGTGATTTGGCCGGCCGGCTTGCAGCCACGTTAAATAAGTCGCTAAAGGGCCGCGTGCGGACCGGTAGCGATTCATGATCGCGGCCGGTTTTTTTGTATTTGGTCGAGTGAAAACAATGCCCATCAAGATTCCCGATACGCTGCCCGCATTTGAGACCCTCCGGAACGAGGGCGTGCGGGTGATGACCGAAACGGTGGCGATCCGTCAGGATATCCGCCCCCTTCAGATCGGGCTTCTCAACCTCATGCCGAACAAGATCAAGACCGAGATACAGATGGCGCGCCTCATCGGCGCATCGCCGCTGCAGACGGAGTTCTCGCTGGTGCGCGTCGGCGGCCACAAGGCCAAGAACACCTCCGAGGAACACCTGTTTTCCTTCTACCAGACCTGGGAAGAGGTCAAGGATCACAAGTTCGACGGTTTCATCATCACCGGCGCGCCGATCGAGCTGCTGGAGTATGAAGAGGTCACCTACTGGGACGAGATGCGGCAGATCTTCGACTGGACGGCGACCAATGTCCATTCGACGATGAATGTCTGCTGGGGAGCGATGGCCGCCGCCTATCATTTCCATGGCGTGCCGAAGCATACGCTGAAGGAGAAGGCCTTCGGCGTCTATCGCCACCAGAACCTTGCACCGTCATCTGTCTACCTGAACGGCTTCTCCGACGATTTCGCCATTCCGGTCTCGCGCTGGACGGAAGTGCGCCGCGCCGACATCGAAAAGGTGCCTGGCCTGCAGATCCTGATGGATTCAAGCGAAATGGGCGTCTGTCTCGTGCACGAACAGGCCTGCAACCGGCTCTACATGTTCAATCACGTGGAGTATGATTCCACCTCGCTGGCGGACGAATATTTCCGGGATGTGAATGCGGGCGTGCCGATCAAGATGCCGCATAACTACTTCCCCCATAACGACCCGGAGATTCCGCCACAGAACCGGTGGCGCAGCCATGCACATCTGTTCTTCGGCAACTGGATCAACGAAATCTACCAGACCACGCCTTATGATCTGGAGGAGATCGGCCAAGAAAGGGCTTGAGCCTTGTTCATTCCCTTCTTCCTGAAGCTGAAGGAAGCGAAGGTACCGGTGACACTCCGGGAATTCCTGTCGCTGCTCGAAGGGATGGAAGAAGGGATAGCCGATTACGATATCGAGGCCTTCTACTATCTGGCCCGTGCGACGCTGATCAAGGACGAGCGCTTCATCGACCGCTTCGACCAGGTTTTCGCCGATTATTTCCGTGGCGTGGAGGCGATCGGGGCCAATGCTGACGCGGTGGAGGCAACGGCCATCCCCGACGAATGGCTGCGCAAGCTGGCGGAAAAGCATCTCACCGAAGAAGAACGGAAGCAGATCGAGGCGCTCGGCGGGTTCGGCAGACTGATGGAGACACTGCGCCAGCGCTTGGCCGAACAGCAGGGCCGGCATCAGGGCGGATCGAAATGGATCGGCACGGCAGGCACATCGCCCTTCGGCGCCCATGGCTACAACCCGGAAGGCGTGCGCATCGGCCAGGAGGCGTCGCGCCACCGCCGCGCGGTAAAAGTCTGGGATCGTCGCGATTTCCAGAATCTCGACGACGGCGTCGAGCTCGGCACCCGCAACATCAAGGTGGCGCTGAAGCGCCTGCGCCGCTGGGTGCGCGAGGGCGCCGCCGAAGAGCTGGATCTCTCCGGCACCATCCGCTCCACCGCCGAACACGGCTATCTCGACGTCCAGACCCGGCCGGAACGGCGCAGCGCCGTCAAGCTCTTGATGTTCTTCGATGTCGGCGGTTCGATGGACGATCACATCCGCGGGGTGGAGGAGCTGTTTTCCGCCGCCCGCTCCGAGTTTCGGCACATGGAGTATTTCTACTTTCACAACTGCCTCTATGAGGGCGTGTGGAAGGACAATCGTCGCCGGCGTGTCGATGTGACAGCGACAACGGATCTGATCCGCACCTTCGGTCCCGACTACCGTGTCGTCTTCGTCGGCGATGCCGCGATGAGCCCTTACGAGATCACGCAGCCGGGCGGCTCGGTGGAGCATTGGAACAAGGAGGCCGGCAACGTCTGGCTCGCCCGCATGACCGGCCATTTCCGCAAATGCGTCTGGCTCAACCCCGTTCCGGAAAACCACTGGGGCTACACCACCTCGATCTCCCTCATCCGCCGCCTCATGACGGACCGCATGTATCCGCTGACGCTCGGCGGGCTGGAGAAGGCGACGCGGGAGCTGTCGCGTTGAATGGTATCAGCGCGACAAATTGATGCCCACGGCAAGAGAATTGACCAAGTCGCTAAAGCTGCTGCGAAGAACGGGTGCTGCCCGCCCTTTCGGCGGCAAAAAATGGATTTTCACCTTGCCGCCGCCAGATCGGGCAACCTCTACGCGTCGGCGTTGCGATAAGCCGTGACGACAAGCCAGATTGCCGAAAGCAGGAAGTAGAACGCGCCAAACCCGACATAGGGGGCGATATCCAGGATCGTCGGCGCCACGGTGCCGAGAGATCGGCTGATCATGAAGGCACCGGCGAGGGCCGATTGCGCACCACTCAGGATCATCACCCATTGTGCGCCATAGTGACGCCAGCGCCTTACCGCCGTGTAGAGTTGCAGCAGACCCGAGAGGATTGCCCAAACCCCAAATACGGCCAGAACGGCATAAGTGCTGTCGCTGATTGCAACGATCACGGCGAGCGCGGTTATCGTGCTCACCACGACATTCAATGCTTGGGACGAGTTAGCTCTCAGGCCGCCATTGACCCGTGCATCAACGAGATTGGCAAGGGCATCCCATGCTGGGTAGATCACAAGCAGAAACGCGATGGGGTTGGATTGCCCGCCGAAGAGAATGGCGGCGGCAATCCAGGCGATGGAGAATATGGCACGTGCGAAATAATAGGATCGCAGCCAGCTGGACTGGCTAGAGGATTGGTTTTGCATTGGAAGGCTCCTAGTTGAAATCTACCAACTAGTAGGAAGACAAAACTTTTCTGTCAACTCGTCACCCGAACACCTCTTTGTGAGAAGCGGAAGCATCGAAGCAATCTTGACAAACGACCTATCAGAAGGTAGGCAGCGGCATGAAATCAATAGCTTCGACTTCCGGAAAAATCCTCGACACTGCGCAGTCTCTCATCGTCGCGGGAGGCTATAACGGCTTCAGTTATGCCGACATCTCGGCTGCGATCGGCATAAGGAAGGCGAGTATCCACCATCACTTTCCGACAAAGGCCGAGCTGGTCGCGGTGTTGGTCGATCGCTATAGGCAGCAAGTGGAAGTAGGCTTGAATTCCCTTCGTGAGCAGTTCCCAAGCCCTGCCGAACAACTGCGGGCCTATCTGAATTTCTGGCAAACATGCATTCGCGATGCCTCGCTGCCCTTCTGCGTCTGCGCAATGCTCGCTGGCGAGATGCAGATGCTGCCGGAAGAGGTCGCATCACGCGTCCGTGCCCATTTCCATAGTCTCTCCGGGTGGCTTACGTCGGTGCTGGAGACCGGAGCACAGCAAGGCCTGTTCCGGCTTCACAAACAACCGGGAGAGGAAGCCCAAATGCTGATGGCATCGGTTCATGGGGCAATGCTCTCCGTGCGAGCTTTCAGCGATCCCGGACTGTTCAGCACAATCGTCAGCCCGCAGATCACCAGGCTGATGGCACCGGCTCACTAACAAACCGCCGGGCCAAAGCAGGAAGGTCGCGCTGACGGCGCTCGTTACGAAGTAACGAAGCAAAATGCACACACCTGTCGTACGCACTGCACATTTGCAGCGCAGTTTAACGTTCCGAAGCCGATGAGAGAAAGCCCGGTCGAGCCTTGATCCCCCTCCGCCCGCCTCTAAATTTCACAATCGAACCGGTTGCGGAACGGCCCGAATGGGGGCAGGGTCTGGCCTCGCATTTTAGATAGGTATGGATGAGCTGATATGACGGAAAATACTTTGCAACGGGAAGTTTTCGGAACGACGCCGAGCGGCGAAACGGTCTATCGCGTCACGATCGTTGGCGGCGGCCTGACGGCGCATATCATGTCCTGGGGCGCGGTCATCCAGGATCTCCGGCTTGATGGCCATGAGCCGGCCTTGCTGCTCGGCTTCGACAATTTCCCTGACTATCCGGCCCACTCCTCCTATTTCGGCGCCACGCCCGGCCGCTGCGCCAACCGCATCGGCGCTGGCCGCTTCACGCTGGATGGCAAGCAATACCAGCTCGAGCTCAACGAAAAGGGCGTCACGCACCTGCACGGCGGCAAGGACAATATCGCCAAGCGCAACTGGACGATCGTTGAGCACGACACCGACCGCGTAGTCCTCAAGATCGTCGATCCCGACGGGCGCGCCGGCTATCCCGGCAACTGCACGATACAGGCGACCTATCGAGTGCATGGCAACGGCGAACTGTCGGTCACCTACGAATCGACCACCGACCAGCCGACGCTCGCCAACGTCTGCCAGCATGCCTATTTCAATCTTGACGGCCGCGACGATGCTCTCGGTCACGACATCATGATCGCCGCCGATCACTATACGCCGACGGATGAGAAGCAGGTACCCACGGGCGAAGTGCGTTCGGTCGAAGGCACGGCGTTCGATTTCCGCGAGATGGCGCCGATGAAGCGCTTCGACGGAACGGAACAGGCGCTGTACGACCATAACTTCTGCCTCTCGACCAAGCGCACTGCCAAGCGTTCCGTTGTGCTGGCCCGCAGCGTCAATTCCGGCGTGTCGCTGGAGGTGCGCACCACCGAACCCGGCGTGCAGTTCTATACCGGCTTCAAGCTCAACGTTCCGGTTCCCGGCCATGATGGCCGCAAGATCGGACCGTTCGCCGGCTTCTGCCTGGAAACGCAGGTTTGGCCCGACGCGATCAATCACGAAGGCTTCCCCAATGCCGTGCTCCGCCCGGGCGAGGTATTGCGGCAGGAAACGGATTACATCTTCACCAAGAACTGATCGGGGCATGCCCCGCTCTCTTGAAATTCGGCCGGGCGTCCAAAGCGCCCGGCCGATTCTTTTTAGGCCCGCAGGCAGATTCGCCTTGTGAATTGGTTCTAAATAGGTTCTATATGCACATCATGGATAGAACCAGTTTGATCGCTGAATTGAACAGCCGCGGCCTCAGCGAGGGGACCGGGAGTGGGCCGCTCTATAAACGCCTGGCGCAGGCGCTGACGGGCCTTATTCAGGAGGGACTGCTGAAATCGGGCACCGCGCTGCCCGGCGAACGCGATCTTGCCGGCGCCCTGCAGATCGGCCGTGTCACGGTGCGAACGGCCTATCGCGACCTGCTCGCTTCGGGCGTCATCGAATCCCGCCACGGCAGCGGCACCTTCGTCTCGCAGCATGTCGAGCGCATCGAGCAGCCGCTCTGGCGCCTCTCCTCCTTCTCCGCCGACATGCGCTCACGCGGCCGCGAGCCGGCAGCCCGCATCCTGTCGCGCACCATCAGCGCGCCGGCGCCGGAGGAATCCTTCCTGCTCGGCCTCGGCCTTGACGAACCTGTGCTGCGGCTTGACCGCCTGCGCCTGGCCGACGGCCAGCCGCTCGCCATCGAACGCGCCGTCGTCCCCATCAAATTCCTCGGCGAGGACGCGGTATCCGAGGGTTCGCTCTATGATGCGCTCGCCGCCAAAGGCTTCAAGCCCGTGCGTGCCCAGCAAAGGCTGACGGCCGTGACGCTGGACCCCACATCCGCATCGATCCTGACCGTCAAGGCCGGAGCGCCGGCGCTTTTGATCGAACGGGTGTCGCGCCTCGCGGACCAGCGCGTCGTCGAATACACCCGCTCGCATTATCGCGGCGATGCCTATGATTTTGTAGCTGAATTGAGAATTGGAGATGACCTATGAGCGAGACCCAATCCCTGATGCTGACGGAAGCCGGCCAGTCGCCGGACGTGGTTGCAACGCTGCTTGACAAGGAAAAGCCCGCCTTTGCCGAAATCGCGAAGCTCTTCTCCTCCACGCGCCCATCGCTGGTCACGACAGCCGCGCGCGGCTCTTCCGACCATGCCGCGACCTTCTTCAAATATCTCTTGGAAATATCCTGCGGCATCCCGGTCGCCTCGGTCGGCCCGTCGATCGCCTCCGTCTATGGCGTTCCGCTCCACCTGAAGGGCGGCATCCACTTCACCGTGTCGCAATCCGGCGGCAGTCCCGATATCATCGCCATGCAGGCCGCCGCCAGGAAGGGCGGCGCTACCACGATCGCCGTCGTCAACGTCACCGACAGCCCGCTTGCCAACGAGGCCGACATCGTGCTCGGCCTCAATGCCGGCAAGGAACAGAGCGTCGCCGCCACGAAATCCTTCATCGCCTCCGTTGCCGCCCTTGCCGGCGTCACCGCAACGATCTCGCAGGACCAAGCCCTCTTCGCCGGCCTCGCCAGGCTGCCGGAAGCACTGAGGGCCACCTCGGGCATCGACGGCAAGGCTGCCGAAGACGTGCTCTTCAACGCCTCCTCGCTCTATACCGGCGGACGCGGCCCCGCCTTCGCCATCGCACTTGAAGCCGCGCTGAAGGCCAAGGAAACCGCCGGCCTGCACGCCGAAGCCTTTTCGCTGGCCGAACTGATGCATGGCCCGATGCGGCTGGTGCAGCCAGGCTTCCCCATCGTCGCCTTCTCGCCCGATGACGCGGCCTTCGCCAACAATGCCCGGGCGCTGGAGCGACTGCAGAAGCTCGGCGCAACCGCCGTCTCCTTCTCGACCGCTCCGCTTGCCGGGATCAACCTGCGCATGCCGACCACCGGCAACGGCCTGCTTGATCCGCTGGTATCGCTGCTTTGCTACTACCGCCTCATCGAGTCCGTGACGCGCCGCAAGGGCTTCGATCCTGACAAGCCGGCTAACCTTCTCAAGATCACGGAGACCATGTGATGGACTACAAGGTCTTTACCGGCGCCCGAATTTTCGACGGCGACCGCTTTCACGACGACAGTGCACTGGTGATCGGCAACGGCCGCATACACGCGATCACCAGTGCCAACGACGTGCCCGACAACGCCGAAACGGTCCAGCTGAACGGCGGCGTCCTGTCGCCGGGCTTCATCGACGCTCAGGTGAACGGCGGTGGCGGCCGCATGCTGAATGACGAGCCCTCGGCCGAATCCATGTACATGATCGCCGAGGGGCATCGCCCCTATGGCACCACCTCGCTGCTGCCGACGCTGATTACCGATGTCGCGGCCGCGACGACGGCTGCAACCGAGGCGGCAGTCGAGGCCGTGAAGGCCAATCGCGGCGTCGTCGGCCTGCATCTCGAGGGCCCGCATCTGGCGCCGGCCCGCAAGGGTGCGCATCTGGCCGAGCTGATGCGTCCGGTCGAGGACAGCGATGTCAGAACCTTCATCCGCGCTCGTGAGGCGATCGGTACGCTGCTGGTCACCATGGCGGCCGAACAGGTGACGGAGCGGCAGGTGCAGGCGCTTGCCGAAGGCGGCGTCATCGTCAGCATCGGCCATAGCGACTGCACCGCAGAAGCGGCAAATGCGCGTTTCGATGCCGGCGCCCGCGGCGTCACCCATCTTTTCAACGCCATGAGCCAGATGGGCCATCGTGCGCCGGGTCTGGTCGGCGCGGCGATCGACCATCCTGCCCCGTGGTGCGGTATCATCGCCGATGGCCACCATGTCGATCCGATAGCATTGCGCGTTGGACTTCGTGCCAAGCGCGGCGAGGGCCGGCTGTTCTTCGTCACGGATGCCATGTCGCTCGTCGGCACCGATCTTCCGAGCTTTACGCTGAACGGCCGCACGGTCTATCGCACCAAGGGCGGCTATTGCTCCAAGCTGACGCTGGACGACGGTACGCTCGCCGGCTCTGATGTCGATATGGCTTCCACCATCCGCTATGGCGTCAATGTCCTTGAACTGCCGCTGGCCGAAGCGTTGCGCATGGCGACCTCCTATCCCGCCCGCTTCCTGCGGCTCGGCGATCGTGGCCACCTGACGCCCGGAACCCGCGCCGACCTGGTCCATATCGACGATGGGATCGAGGTCACCGAAACATGGATCTCGGGCCAGCCTTCGGCTTGAAACAATCGAGAAGGAGGCACGGCATGAGCACAATCACAGACAGCTATTTCTCCGCCCTCATCGGCCGGCTGGAAACCCTGCGCGAAACGCTGGCGGAACCGATGTCGAGGGCCGCCGCCGCCATCAGCACGGCTGCGCGCGCCGATCGCCGCGTCTATGTCTTCGGCACCGGCCATTCGCATATGCTGGCGGAAGAGGTGCACTATCGCGCCGGCGGCTTGGCTTTCACCATCCCGGTGCTTGTGGGATCCGCCATGCTGCACGAAGGCGCCGTCATCAGTTCGGTCTATGAACGCACGGAGGGCCTCATCCGCCCGATCTTCGAGCGCTATGGCATGCAGCCGGGCGACGTGCTGATCATCGCCTCCAATTCTGGCGTCAATGCCGCCCCTATCGAGGCTGCCGATTTCGGCCGAGAAATCGGCGCGACCGTCATCGCCATCACCTCGTCCGCCTATTCGGCCGCCATTGCCAACGGCCGCAGGAGGCTTGCTGATATCGCAGATATCGTGCTGGACAATGGCCTGCCGCCGGGCGACGCCATCATCGACCTGCCGGGCACCGACCTGAAGGTCGGGCCGGCATCGACGGCCATCGGCACCACGGTGCTGAACGCCATCTTCGCAGATGTCGCCGCCGAGCTTTGCAAGGACGGCGAACCGCCCGTCTACCTCAGCGCCAACATGCCGGGCGCCAAGGAAACCAATCAGCGGCTGGTGAAGAAATACCGGCCACGCAACCCGCATCTCTAGAAACGCGCGGCGGTTTTCAGTCCGGAATTGCATGAAAGCAAACGATTGGAGCGGCTCAGCGATCCCATGGAAAGCTGAGCCGCTCCAATTGATGTTATTGCGCCGCCGCGTCTGAGGCTGACGGCTCTTCCACCACTGCCTCCGTCTGCTTGCGCCGCCTGCGCAGCACGACGTAGAAGACCGGCGTCAGGAACAGGCCGAACAGCGTCACGCCGAGCATGCCGGAGAATACGGCCGTGCCGAGCGACTGGCGCATTTCCGCGCCGGGTCCGGTCGCAATCATCAACGGCACGACGCCGAAGATGAATGCGAAGGCCGTCATCAGGATCGGGCGCAGACGCAGATGGCTGGCCTCGATCGCCGCCTCCACCGCGCTCTTTCCTTCGAGCTGCGCCTGACGCGCGAATTCGACGATCAGGATCGCGTTCTTGGCCGCAAGGCCGATCAGCACGATGAGCCCGATCTGCGTCAGGATATTGTTGTCCATGCCTCTCAGATGCACCCCGATCAATGCGGCGAGCACCGCCAGCGGCACGATGAGGATGATGGCGAGCGGCAGCGTCCAGCTTTCATACTGGGCCGCAAGCGCAAGGAAAACGAAGATGACCGACAGGGCGAAGATATAGACCGCCGTATTGCCGGTATT
This sequence comes from Rhizobium sp. SG741, assembly GCF_012275435.1. Taxonomy (NCBI): domain Bacteria; kingdom Pseudomonadati; phylum Pseudomonadota; class Alphaproteobacteria; order Hyphomicrobiales; family Rhizobiaceae; genus Rhizobium; species Rhizobium sp. SG741. The sequence continues at coordinate 85,773 of NZ_JAAZQP010000005.1, read as the reverse complement.
CCTTTCCTGATAGGCAAGCTCCGTCCATTCGAAGGTCGTGCCCGTCGGAAGAAGGTTCTTCGCCAGCCCTTCCATGGTGTCGAGGGCCGTACCGGTGGAGACGCCCGGCGCCGGATTGCCCTGGATGGGAACCGACACATACATGTTGTAGCGCTGCACCAGCGTCGGCCCGGTCGTATCCCGGATATCGACGAGGGTGCCGAGCGGCACCAGCGCGCCAGTGGCTGAGCGAACCTTCAGCGCCAGAATATCCTCCCGGTCCATGCGATATTGCTGGTCGGCCTGCGCCCGCACCTGATAGACGCGGCCGAAGGCATTGAAGTCGTTGACGTAGGATGTGCCGAGGTTGATCGACAGCGTCTCGAAGATGTTCGGGATCGGCACGTTCAGCGCCCGCGCCTTGTCGCGGTCGATCGCCAGGAAATATTGCGGGCTGTTGGCCGAGAAGGTGGTGAAGACGCCGCTGACACCCTTATTCTGTGCGGCAGCGCCCATCATTTGATAGGCCAGCGGCAGGATCCGGCGCATGTCGGGATTTTCGCGGTCCATGATCTGCATCTTGAAGCCGCCGGAATTGCCGACGCCGCGGATCGATGGCGGCGGAATGGCGATGATGAAGGCCTCCTGAATGCCCTGGAGGCTGCCATAGATCTGGCCGATGATCTTCATGGCCGTCTCGCCGCTCTTCAATCTCTCCTCGAAGGGTTTGAAGGGCGTGAAGATGACGCCCGAATTTGAGGCATTGGTGAAGGTCGCGCCATTGAAGCCGGCAAAAGCAACGGCGTTTTCCACGCCAGGCGTCTTGTTGATGATCGCGGTCGCCTTCTCGATGACGGCATTGGTGCGCGCCAGCGACGCTCCATCCGGCAATTGCACGACGACGATGGCATAACCCTGGTCCATTGTGGGAACGAAGCCCTGCGGCACGATCCTGCCCATGAACCAGGTCGCGCCGAGTAGCCCGACGAACACGAGAAGAGCGCAGCCAAGCGCGACCCAGGTGGTGACGAGATGGCGGATGACCCAGGAATAGCCCCTGCTCATCGACTCGAAACCCCTGTTGAACCCATCGCCCAGAGCGCGACCGAAACGCGAGACGATATTGTTGGATTTCTTGTGGTCGTGTGGACGCAGCACGATGGCGGCAATCGCCGGCGAGAGCGTCAACGAATTCAGGCAGGAAATCGCCGTTGCGATGGAAATGGTCACGGCGAACTGCCGGTAGAACTGTCCCGTTATGCCCGGAATGAAGGCCGTCGGCAGGAAGACGGCGATCAGGACCAGCGAAATCGCCAGAACCGCAGTGCCGACCTCGTTCATCGTCACATGCGACGCCTCCTTTGGCGTCATCCCGAGCGCCAGGTTGCGCTCGACATTTTCGACGACCACGATCGCGTCGTCGACGACAATGCCGATGGCAAGCACCAGGCCGAACAGCGTCAGCATGTTCAGCGAGAAACCGAAGGCAAGCAGGAAGGCGAAGGTGCCGATGAGCGACACCGGAATGGCGACGATCGGAATGATCGCCGTCCGCCACGACTGCAGGAAGACCAGCACGACGATGGCAACGAGCACGGCTGCCTCGAAGATCGTCTTATAGACCTCGTAGATCGATTCCGCGATGAATTCGGTCGGATTGTAGACGATGCGATACTCGAGGCCCTGCGGGAAATCCTGCGCTAGGCTCTGCATCGTCTTCTGGATGCTTGCGGCGGCGTCAAGCGCATTGGTGCCGGGGCGGGCAAAGATGCCGAGCGCAACCGCCGGCTTGCCGTTCAGATAGCTGTTGGTAACGTAGTCCTGCGCGCCGAGCTCGATACGCGCCACGTCCTGCAGCTGCACGAGCCGGCCGCTATCCGTCGCCTTGACGATGACATAGCGGAATTGCCGCGCATCGGAAAAACGCCCCTGGGTCGTCACCGTATATTGAAAGGCGTTGGTGCCCGAAACCGGCGGCCCGCCGATCGAGCCGCCGGACACCTGCACGTTCTGGTCCCGCAACGCCTGGACGATGTCGCCTGCGGTCATGCCGTAGGCGGCGAGCTTTTCCGGGTCGAGCCAGATGCGCAGCGAATATTGCCGCTCGCCGAAGAGCTGCACGTCGCCGACACCGTCGAGACGGACGAGAAGGTCGCGGATGCGCGTTCGGGCATAGTTGGAGATATAAAGCTGGTCGTAGCGGTTGCTCGGCGAGAGCAGATGCACGACCATCATCAGGTCGGGCGAGCTTTTGACCGTGGTGATGCCGATGCGGCGGACATCATCGGGCAGGCGCGGTTCGGCAATGGCGACGCGGTTCTGGACCAGCACCTGCGCCTTGTCGAGATCGGTGCCGAGCTTGAAGGTGATGGTCAGCGACATCGAGCCGTCGGCGCTGGAATAGGAGGACATGTAGAGCATGTCTTCCACGCCGTTGACCTCCTGCTCGATCGGCGTCGCCACCGTATCGGCGATCGTCTGGGAATCGGCGCCCGGATAGGAGGTGCGCACCACGATCGTGGGAGGCGCGACCTCCGGATATTGCGCCACCGGAAGCTGGAAATAGGCAATGCCGCCGACGATCAGCAGCACGATGGACAGAACCGACGCGAAAATCGGCCGGTCGACGAAAAAATGGGAAAACCTCATTGATCCGTCCCCTGTGCGTCCGCCTGAGCCGGCGGCTCGTCATTCGACGCTTCCTGCGGCAATTCGATCAGCTGAGGCGCGACCTTGACGCCGGGCCTGATGCGCATCAGGCCGTTGACAATAATGGTCTCGTCACCGGTCATGCCGTCGCGGATCACCCGGTAGCCATAAAGCTTCGGCCCGACCCGCACCGACTTCGGCGTCACGTTGCCGGCCGTGTCGACGACATAGACGACACGCTGGTTCTGATCCGAGCCGATGGCTTCGTCGGGCACCAGAATCGCCTTGTAGCTGTTAGAGCCCTGCACCTGGATGCGCCCAAACAGGCCGGGCTGGAGAATGAGATCGGGGTTGGGGAAGGTAGCGCGAACACGGATCGTACCCGTTTGATTGTCCACACGGTTTTCCGCAAAGTCGAGCTTGCCCTTGAAAGACTTCTGGTGAGAGTCGGCGATCGTCACGGTGACGTTGAGACCGCCGCCGCCCTGCTGCAAGGCACTACCGTTCTTGCGCGCCTCGTCGGCATAGGAAAGCAGCCGGCGCTCATCGACGTCAAAATAGAAATCGATCGGGTCGAGAGACACGATGGTCGTGAGGATGGTCTGATCGGCCTGCACGAGATTGCCGACAGAAATCAGCCGACGGTCGATCCGGCCGCTGAGCGGCGCGGTGATCTTGGTGAAATCCATGTCGAGATTGGCGCGATCCACGGCCGCCTCAGCCCCACGCACATTCGCCTGCGCCGAGATGAGGTCGCGGCGGCGGTCGTCCAGGTTCGAGGCCGACTGGCTGCCCGTCGTCGACAGGGATTCCGTCCGCTTGAATTGCGCATCGGCAAGCGTGAGCGACGATTTCGCCACCTCCAGCGACGCCGTCGCCTCGTTCAAGGTGGTGATGAACGGCCGCTGGTCGATGACAAAGAGCAGGTCGCCCTGCTTGACCATGGTGCCGTCCTTGAAATGCACCTCCTGCAGATAACCGCCGACCCGCGAGCGCACGGAGACCTCGTCGACCGCCTGGAAGCGCCCGATGAACTCGTCGCTGTCGATGACATCGCGAACGACGGGCTTGGCGACCGTGACGGGCGCAGCCGGCGGCGCGCTTTGCGCCAGCGCCTGGGCGCCCGAGAAAACGGTGACTACACAGCTGAACAAAATGGCACGCGGCAGCATCGGCATGAAGGCCCCCTCGAAAAACCGCACACGGCAATAAGCGCCGCCGCGTTAAACGTCTACGATATTTGCCTGCAACTTTTACGAAGGACCTGTCGCCATCAGGCGAAATCCAATCAAGTCTCTTCGGACTTCCCCAACATGCACCACGGGCCGCGCCGGCCCGGGGGTATCAACCGGCTCATCGTCCGGCAGCATCCGTTAATGTATAAACAGTTTATCGGATTCGACAACAGGGAATGAAGCGGCCGCGACCGAGCGCAACCGATTGTTTTTTCTAATATAGACGGACGCGCATAGGGCGAGCTGGCAGAGATATCAGCCCTCCAGCTCCTCGCGCAGCATTTCAAGCTCAAGCCATTCCTCTTCCATCCTGATCAGGCTTTCGCGCAGCTTTTCCATCTCTGCCGCAAGACGATTGAACGTAGCGGGATCCTTGGTGAAGAGAGTGGGATCGGCCATTTTCTTCTCGCGGACGGCGATCTCCGCTTCCGCCTTGGCCATTTCCTTCGGCAGGTTTTCCAATGCGAATTTCTGCTTGTAGGAAAGCTTGGCCTTGCCTTTCGAGGCGTCCGCGGCGGATGACGCAGTCTCTGCGGCCCTCGGCTTTTCAGCCGCCTTTTCCGCCCGCTTGCGCTCTTCCATCGCGCCCTTGCGCTGGGTGAGCATGTCCGAATAGCCGCCGGCATATTCGATCCATCGGCCGTCCGGATCTTCCGGGTTGGCGGGCGCGATCGTCGAGGTCACGGTGCGGTCGAGAAAATCGCGGTCGTGGCTGACGAGGATGACCGTACCGGAAAAGCCGGCGACGATTTCCTGCAGCAGATCGAGCGTCTCGATGTCGAGATCGTTTGTGGGTTCGTCGAGGATCAGCAGATTGGTCGGCCGCGACAGGATACGCGCCAGCATCAGCCGGGCGCGCTCGCCGCCGGAAAGATTCCTGATCGGCGTGCGGGCCTGCTCCGGCTGAAACAGGAATTCCTTCATGTAGCCGGTTACATGCCGTTGCTCGCCGTTGACAAGCAGGTTTTCGCCTCGCCCGTCGGTCAGGTAGTTGGCAAGCGTGTCCTCGGGATCAAGCTCTTCGCGCTTCTGGTCGAGCGTGGCGATCTCCAGATTGGTGCCGAGCTTCACCGTGCCGCTGTCCGGGGCCAATTGGCCGGTCAGCATCTTCAGGAGCGTCGTCTTGCCGGCGCCGTTCGGACCGACGAGGCCGATGCAATCGCCGCGATGCACGCGGATCGAAAACGGCGCCACGATGACGCGTTCGTCATAGGCCTTGGTAATCTTCTCGGCCTCGATCACCAGCTTGCCGCTCTCCTGCGCATCCGCGGCGGTCGCCTGCACGGAACCCAGCGCGCCCCTGTGGCCACGATGGCGCGAGCGCATGTCGTGCAATTCGCCGAGGCGACGCATGTTGCGCTTGCGCCGCGCGGTCACGCCGTAGCGCAGCCAGTGCTCCTCGCGCTCGATCGCCTTGCCGAGCTTGTGCTGCTCCAGCTCTTCGGCTTCCAGCACCTGATCGCGCCAGGCTTCGAAGAATGCAAAGCCGCGATCGAGCCGCCGCGAGGTGCCGCGATCGAGCCAGACGGTCGCCGTCGAGACTTTTTCGAGGAAACGACGGTCGTGCGAGATCAACACCAGCGCGCTGCGGGTCTTCTGCAGCTCGCCTTCCAGCCATTCGATGGTTGGCAGGTCCAGATGGTTTGTGGGCTCATCGAGCAGAAGGATGTCCGGCTCCGGCGCCAGAACGCGGGCAAGAGCCGCACGGCGCGCTTCGCCGCCCGAAAGGTTCTTCGGATCCTCTTCGCCGGTGAGGCCGAGATGCGACAGGAGATAGGTGACGCGATAGGGATCGTCGCCAGGCCCCAACCCGGCTTCGGCATAGGCGGCCACCGTCTTGTAATCGGCGAAATCCGGCGCCTGTTCGAGATAGCGCACGGTTGACGACGGATGACGGAACACTTCGCCGGACTGCGCCTCGACCATGCCGGCTGCGATCTTCAAAAGAGTCGACTTGCCCGAACCATTGCGGCCGACGAGGCAGATCTTGTCACCCGGCTCCACCTGCAGCCCGGCGCCGGCGAGCAGGGGTGCTCCGCCGAAGCTCAGGAAGATGTCGTCGAGTTTCAGAATGGGAGGGGCCAAGATCAGACTCCGCTGAGATCATAAGGGCGGGCAAGGACGATCGCCCTGCCGCTGCCGAGCGAAAAGCGCACAGCGCCTTCCGCTACATTGGAAATGGTGCGCGACGTGCCGAAGGGCAGATGGAAATCGCGCAAGGGATAACGGGCATTGTCGATGAAAAGCCCCGTAAGGTCGCTGAAACCGAGAACCGAAAACAGCGATCCGGCCGGTAGCTGAAGCATCAGCTCTCCCGGCGGAAGCGGCACCGCTTCCTCATCACCGGAGGTCAACAGCACATCAAAGCCCTTTTCGGCGAGTTGGACGCCGTAGAGCAGGTGCTGGATCGCATGATCAGACCGTTCGCCACCCATGGCCCCGGCCAGGATCAACCTGGTTGCCCCACGATCGATTGCCTCCGATACGGCAATCTCGCCATCGGTTGCCGCCTTCGCCGCCGGATAGGGCTGTTTCGGCACCTTGGGAAACGCCGCGAGGAGGTCCGCGGATGTGGAGTCGAAATCGCCGACCCAGAGCTCCGGCTCTACGCCAAGCGCCACGGCATGGCGCATGCCGCCGTCGGCCGCGATGAAACGGCTATCGGAAACCGCGGCGCGCAACCGATCCGTCATGCGAAGCTCGCCGCCGAGTAGGATGGTGAAGGTGGTGGACTGGCTCATGCGCCAAGCCCATAGCGCAAAGTCGTATCCCTAGGGAAGAGCGCCGTTCGCAAGAACGACCCGTGTCGGCCGCTCAGTCGGTCGTTTCCTTGAGGCGGGCCTCAATAACGCGTTCATAGCCTGTGACATAGCGATCGAACAACAACGAGAAACTCTTGATTTCCTCAGCCGACCAATCGGCAAAGATGCCGCCGATGACGGAGTATTTTTGCGCCTGAATTTCCGACAGCAACCGTTGCCCGAGCGCGGTGAGCACGACGACGATGCGCCGCGCATCTGCCTGGGACGCCTTTCGCCGCAAGACGCCGCGCGCCACCATATCGGCAACGATGCGGCTCGCCCGCGATGGATCGATGCGCAGGATGTCCGCAATCGTCCCGACGGTGACTTCGCCTGTGGCCTCTGCCCGCCTCACGACGTCGAGCACATCGAGATGCGAAAGCTCAAGCCCCGGGGCGACGTTCTGAATGGCGAGCCTGCCGATCATACGGCGGCCTGTCAGCAGGCGCATGCGCGTCATCGCCTGACCGATCAGCAGGAGATTCGCGTCTTCGGTCAGCGGCGGGCCTTCAACTTCACGTGTATTCATCGCTGATGTCATCTTTCCACCATATCAGAGGCGGAAAAGAAATAAAACATGCAAACAGCATTCACCTGTCATTGACAATTATATGCTAACAGCACATATGTTTCCTATATGAAGCCGGGGCGCCCCGCGCATTCGCTCGACTGCGCAGCGTTTCGGACAAGCTCGGATATCTTGCTCCATGGACATGCAGACAACGTTCGCGCCGCTCGTGACGGATCCCAGGCGGCGGCTTATTCTCTTCCTGTTTCTGATGACCGCCATGTTCATGGCAACGCTCGACAATCAGATCGTATCGACGGCACTCCCTACCATCGTCGGCGAGTTCGGGCATCTGGAACGCTTCGGCTGGATTGGATCGGCCTATCTTCTCTCCCTTTCCGCCGTGATGCCTGTTTATGGCAAGCTCGGCGACCTCTTCGGCCGCAAATATGTGATGATGACGGCGATCGCGATCTTCACTGTCGGCTCCGCCGTCTGCGGCCTTGCGGTGTCGATGGACACGCTGATCGCCGCCCGCGTGCTGCAGGGCTTCGGCGGCGGCGGCATCATGGTGTCGATCTTCGCCGTCAACGCCGATCTCTTCGAGCCGCGCGAACGCGCCCGCTACCAGAGCTATTCGAGCCTCGTGCTGATGGCGTCCGGCGCCATCGGCCCCGTCCTCGGCGGCACGATGAGCGATCTGTTCGGCTGGCGCTCGATTTTCCTCGTCAATGTGCCGATCGGCTTCATCGTGCTCGCCGGCCTCGCCACCATGCTGCCCTACCGCAAGCCGGCCCGCCGGCCGAAGATCGACTATGCCGGCGCGCTTGTTCTTGCACTGACGACGACAAGCATCGTGCTCGCCGCAGACGGCACCGAACTCTTCGGATCGCTGCTGTCGCCGCAATGCCTCGGCATCATCGCCTTCGGTGTCATCTGCGCTATCGCCTGGGTCTTCATCGAGCGGCGTGCGCCCGAGCCAATCGTGCCGATGACACTGTTCCGCAATCCGACATTCGGCCTGCTCCTGATCATCTCGATCACCAGCGGTGCGGTCGCCATCGGCATGGTCAACTACTTCGCTCTCTTCCTGCAGACGACGACGGGCCTTTCGCCCTCGCTGGCCGGCCTGCTGTTCATCCTTTTGACCGGCGGCATCGTCTGCGGCTCGCTTTCCGCCGGCAGGTTGATCGCGGCAAGAGGCCGCTACAAACCCTTTGCCGTCGCCAGCGCCGCCTGCAGCACCATTGCTTTCGGCTCGCTCGCCTTCGTCCATGCCGGCACGCCCATCGCCGTCATCGGCGGCCTGATGCTGCTGCACGGCATCGGTATCGGCCTTGCGCAGCAGGTGCCTGTCATCGGCGTGCAGAACGCCGCCAATAGCCGCGACGTCGGTGCTGCTACCGGCGCGGTGACGCTGTCGCGGATGGGCGGTGCCTCGATCGCCATCTCCATCTATGGCGCCATCATCGCCGCCAAGCTCGGCAATGTCGGTGTCTCGATTTCAGGCGTTTCCGACATCAAGGAACTGACGCCGAAGATGATGGCGGCCCTGCCGGAAGCCACCCGCGAAGCCGTCGCCAATGCCTATGCAAGTGCCTTCAGTCCCCTGTTCATGACGGCAGCCGGCATCTGCCTGCTCGGCCTTCTGACAGCGCTCACGCTGAAGAACGTGCAGCTGCCCGGCGCCACCAAGAAATTCGAAAACACGGTTGCCGCCGAAGCCGCCGAATAGATCGTGCGGCCTGCAATCGACGGGGGAATCATTCCCCTTGTCATCCCTTCGTCACAAGGCTAAATCTGCCGATGCTCTAACGGGGTGCCTTATGTCCTTTGGGATATTTGGCTGAGAGGCTTTGACAGGCCAACCCGCGGAACCTGATCCGGCTAACACCGGCGGAGGGATTAGACGCGTGACGAAATCATGGCGCCCTTTTCCCCTTCAAGACGAAACCAAAGAGGAGGCGCTGTCATGCACGACCGATCGCTATTGTCATTCTTCGCCGGCCTGGCTCTCGCCGCCGGCACGACGTTTTTTACTGCCCAGGCCGCCCAGGCTGCGGACAAGACGCTGACCATCTACACCTATGAGAGCTTTACCGCCGATTGGGGTCCCGGCCCCAAGGTCAAGGGCGCCTTTGAAAAGACATGCGGCTGCACGGTCAACTACGTCAGCGTCACCGACGGCGTGGCGCTTCTGTCCCGCCTCAAGCTCGAGGGCGCCGGCACCAAGGCCGATATCGTTCTCGGCCTCGACACCAATCTAGTCAATGAAGCCAAGGATACCGGCTTGTTCGATGCGAGCGGCGTCGACACATCGGCGCTCAAGGTTCCCGGCGATTTCAAGGATGATGTCTTCGTGCCCTATGATTACGGCCATTTCGCCGTCATCTATGACACGCAGACGGTCAAGAACCCGCCGAAGAGCATGAAGGATCTCGTCGAGGGCGATCCCCAGCAGAAGATCGTCATCGAGGATCCGCGCACCTCGACACCGGGCCTCGGCCTCCTGCTCTGGGTCAAGTCGATCTACGGCGACAAATCAGCCGATGCCTGGACCAAGCTCAAGGGCCGCATCCTGACGGTGACGCCCGGCTGGTCGGAGGCCTATGATCTCTTCACCAAGGGCGAAGCGCCGATGGTGCTCTCCTACACCACGTCGCCGGCCTATCACATGATCGAGGAAAAGGCCGACCGCTATCAGGCGGCTGCCTTCTCCGAAGGACATTACATCCAGATCGAGGTCGCCGGCCTCGTCAAATCGTCTTCGAATAAGGACCTTGCCCGCGATTTCCTGAAATTCATGGTGTCGCCGGCCTTCCAGGACATCATCCCCACCAGCAACTGGATGATGCCGGCCTCCGCCACATCGACGCCGCTGCCGGACGCCTTCAGCAAGCTCGTGGTGCCGACGAAGACCTTCCTCATGAGTCCTGAAGTCGTCGAGAAGAACCGCAAGGCCTGGATCGACGAATGGCTGGCCGCCACCAGCGGCAACTGACATCGCGACCATGCTGACGGCACCCGAAAGAAGACGCGCCATTTCCGGCGGGGCGCTCAGTCTCGCCGGCATCACGCTTTTCGTCGGGATCGCCGTCGTCGTCCTGCTTGCCGCCGGCATCGAATCCGGCGGCGACTCCACGCTCGCAGATCCCTATCTGCTGCGCGTGCTGCGGTTCACCCTGCTGCAGGCGACCCTGTCGGCGCTGCTCTCCATCGTGCTTGCCATCCCCGTCGCCCGCGCCCTGGCGCGCCAGCCGCGTTTTCCCGGGCGGCTGTGGCTGATCCGCCTGATGGCCGTGCCCATGGGCCTGCCTGTCCTGATCGGCGCGCTCGGTCTGCTTGGCATCTGGGGGCGCCAGGGATTGCTCAATCAGGCCCTCACGGCAATTGGCCTGTCGCAGCCCGTCAGCATATACGGCCTTGCCGGCATCCTGCTGGCGCATGTCTTTTTCAATATGCCGCTTGCCTGCCGCCTGATGCTCGCCGGGCTGGAGCGTGTGCCGGCGGAATATTGGCTTGTTGCCGGAGGCCTCGGCATGCGACCCGCCTCGGTCTTTCGCTTCATCGAATGGCCTGTCTTGCGCGGCCTCATTCCCGGCATCGCCGGTCTGATCTTCATGCTCTGCGCCACCAGCTTCACACTGGTGCTGATCCTCGGCGGCGGCCCGGCCGCAACCACGCTGGAAGTCGCGATCTACCAGGCGCTGCGCTTCGATTTCGATCCCGGTCGTGCCGTATTGCTGTCGCTGCTGCAGATCGTCGTCACAGCCGCAATCCTCGGCGCGATGACGCTGTTTCCCTCGCCTGACGATCATGGGCTGACGAGCGGCCGCGCCCTGCGGCGCATCGACGGGCAGCTGCGCGCCGCGCGATGGGTCGATGCTGTATTGCTGTCAAGCGCCGCCCTCTTCATCGGCCTGCCGCTTGCCTCGGTCGTCGTCGCCGGCCTCGAAGCCGATCTTCTCAAGCTTGCCGGTCAGACGATCTTCCTGCAGGCGGCTGTCACGAGCCTCGCCATCGCACTCGCCGCCGGCCTTCTGGCCGTGGCGATATCGTTCGCGATCATCCGCGCCCGCTCGGTAATCTCGGCCGACCGCAACAAGACCTTCAGCCTGCGCGGTCTGGCGGCTGCTCTGAGTGGAACCTCCTCCCTCATCCTGCTCGTTCCGCCGATCGTGCTGGCAACCGGCTGGTTCCTGGCGCTCAGGCCATTCGGCGATCCCAGCCGCTTCGCCGCCGTCCTGATCGTGACAATCAATGCGCTGATGGCGCTGCCCTTCGTCATCCGCGTCCTCGAGCCGGCTTACGTGGTTCATAGACGCCGCACCGAGCGGCTGGCGGCGAGCCTCGGCCTTGAGGGGCTCTCCCGCTTGCGCCTGATCGACTGGCCCGGCCTGCGCAAACCGCTTTTCACGGCACTCTCCTTCGCCATCGCGCTTTCGCTCGGCGATCTCGGCGCTGTCGCTCTTTTCGGCTCCGACAGCCTGATGACCCTGCCCTGGCTGGTCTACAGCAAGCTCGGCAGCTACCGCACCAACGATGCCGACGGATATGCCTTGATCCTCGGCGTGGTATGCCTTCTCCTCACCATCGCCGGCACGGCGGGCCAAGGCACCCGCGAAGACGAAGGCAGGCGAAATGACTGACCGCGGCGACATGATCGAACGCAGCATCGCGATGACCGGCGTCGAACTGCGCCTCGGCACGCATGATTTCCGCTTCGATTGCGCATTGCCGCAGGGCAGGATCATTGCCATAGCCGGCCCCTCCGGCTCGGGCAAGTCGACCTTCCTCAACCTGTTGGCCGGCTTCGAGCAGCCCGATCGCGGCCGCGTCCTGCTTGCCGGACAGGATGTGACCGGCAAGCATCCCGCCGAGCGGCCGGTGTCGCTCGTCTTCCAGGACAACAATCTCTTTGCCCATCTGGATCTCTTCACCAATGTCGGCCTTGGCATCAGCCCGTCGTTGAAACTCTCCGCCCGGGACCGCCAAAGGGTCTCGGAAGCCCTGGCGCGTGTCGGGCTCCCGGGTTTCGAAAAGCGCAAGCCGGGAACGCTTTCCGGCGGAGAGCGGCAGCGCGCAGCCTTCGCCAGGGCACTGGTGCGCGACAAACCGATCCTGCTCCTGGACGAACCCTTCGCCGCACTCGATCCTGGGCTGCGCTCCGGCATGGTCGAGCTGCTGAAGGCTCTCCACCACGAAAGCGGTAATACGGTCCTCATCGTCTCGCACGATCCGGCCGAGGTCAGGCGTCTTGCCGACCATGCCGTCTTCATCGACGGCGGCACGATTCGGCTTTCCGCGCCCATCGAAGCCTTCCTGAAGGAGGGCGGCATTCCGGCACTGACCACATTTTTGCAGCATTGAATGCGACGCAGCATGCTGTTGCCGGTTTTGCCTTAATTTCGTCCAGCCAAACGGCTGAAAGTCCTGAGAGAAATGCTTGCTAAAATACAACGCTGCCACATTTAAACGGAGTCTCGCTATGCAACCGGTGCCAAAATCGGCTAGAGCAAGGGGTGGAGACCGTCCGGTAAACGCGGATTGATGGGGTGAAAGCAACCTTTATCGGCGCGCGACGACGATCGGCCCGGTAACGATCAACCGGATTTTGGCGCCGAGCCGGCATGGCAGCGAAATGAGTGAGACACAGGTACTGAAGCAGAGCGAACGAGCAAAACGAAGGATCAGCGTGCCCGTCGCAGCCCGTTTGCGCCGCCTGGCTTCTCTTCTTGTCGCCGCGGCAATGTTGAACAGCTGCCAAACGGTGATGGATCAGTCCTATCAGCCGAGCGTTTCGCCCTCAGCCAATCCGCAGATCGTGTCCGAGGTGCAGAAAAACGATCCGCGCGCGCAGATGGGCGCGCGCGAGCATCCACGCATTCTCGCGAGTTACGGCGGCGAATACAAGGACGCCAAGACCGAACGTCTCGTTGCCCGCATCGCCGGCGCCTTGACCAGCGTGTCGGAGAACCCGCAGCAATCCTATCGCATCACCATTCTGAATTCGCCGTCGATCAACGCCTTCGCCTTGCCGGGCGGCTATCTCTATGTGACGCGCGGCCTTCTTGCTCTTGCCAACGATGCGTCGGAAGTTGCCGCCGTGCTGTCGCACGAAATGGCGCACGTGACAGCCAATCACGGCATCGAACGCCAGAAGCGCGAAGAGGCCGAGGTCATCGCCAGCCGCGTCGTCGCCGAGGTCCTGTCGAGCGATCTCGCCGGCAAGCAGGCGCTGGCCCGCGGCAAGCTGCGCCTCGCCGCCTTCTCCCGCCAGCAGGAACTGCAGGCCGACGAGATTGGCATTCGCACACTCGGCCAGGCAGGCTATGACCCTTACGCCGCGGCACGCTTCCTGAACGCCATGGAAGACTACAGCCGCTTCATGACGGCCAATTCCGACGTCGACCAGAGCCTGGACTTCCTGTCCAGCCATCCGAGCACTCCGCAGCGCATCGACCTCGCCAAGGCACACGCCCGCGAATTCGGCGAGGAAGGCAAGGTCGGCGACACCGGCCGCGACTATTACCTGAACGGTATCGACGGCCTGCTCTATGGCGACAGCCCGGAGGAAGGCTATGTGCGCGGCCAGACCTTCCTGCATGGCGGCCTTGGCATTCGTTTCGACGTGCCGCCTGATTTCCGTATCGACAACAAGGTCGAGGCTGTCATGGCGACCGGTCCTGGCGATATCGCCATTCGCTTCGACGGCGTTGCCGACACCCAGAACCAGAACCTCACGAATTATATTTCCAGCGGCTGGGTGACCGGCCTTGATCCTTCGTCGATCCAATCGATCACCGTCAACGGCATGCCGGCCGCCACCGCGCGCGCTTCTGCCGATCGCTGGGATTTCGACGTCACCGTCATCCGCGACCGCACGCAGATCTTCCGTTTCCTGACGGCGGTGCCGAAGGGGAACCTCGCCCAGCTCGATCAGACGGCCAATGTGCTGCGGTCGAGCTTCCGGCATATGACCCCGGAGGAGGCTTCGTCGCTGAAGCCGTTGCGGGTTCGCGTCGTCACCGTCAAGCCCGGCGATACGATCACCACGCTTGCTGCCCGCATGATGGGCACCGACCGCAAGCTCGACCTGTTCAAACTGATCAATGCCCTGCCCACCGGCGCAAACATTGCACCGGGCGACAAGGTCAAGATTATTGCGGAATAACGGCGGGTTTACCTTCCCCCGCTCGGGAGAAGGTGTCTCTCAGGCATAGGTTGCCATACGCGGGTCGGCATCCACCAGCGCGCTCCGGAGCTTGTCCATCGCGCGGCTTTCGATCTGACGCACACGTTCCTTGGAAATGCCGAGATCGGCGCCAAGCTCCTCCAGCGTCGCCCCATCTTCGACAAGGCGGCGGGCGCGGATGATCTTCATCTCGCGTTCGTTGAGGTGCTTCAGCGCCGATGCGAGCCAGATGCGACGACGTTCGCCGTCGATCATGTCGGAAACCTGCTCATCCGGAAGCGGCTCGTCGCTGATGAGAAAATCGATACGTTCGGCGCTCTCCGAATCGCTTGCTATCGAAGGCGCCTGCAGCGAGGTGTCGCTGCCGGAAAGGCGCGCATCCATGGTCTGCACATCGGCAAGGCTGACGCCGAGCGTGACGGCGATTTCCTCGTGGATAGACTGAACGGTAATGCTCGAATTGCTTCTTGCGAGCTTGGCGCGCAGACGGCGGAGATTGAAAAACAGCGCCTTCTGCGCCGAACTCGTGCCGCCGCGCACGATCGACCAATTGCGCAGGATATAATCCTGGATCGACGCGCGGATCCACCAGCTGGCATAGGTCGAAAAGCGCACTTCCCGCTCCGGCTCGAAGCGGGCGGCAGCTTCCAGCAAGCCGACGTAACCTTCCTGCACGAGATCGCTCATCGGCAGTCCGAAATTGCGGAATTTGCCTGCCATCGAAATGACAAGGCGCATATGGGCGGTTGCGATCTGATTGCGGGCGCCGCGATCGTCGTGATCCTTCCAACGTATGGCGAGATCATGTTCTTCGTCACGATCTAGATATGGAGCAGCCATCGCAACTTTAATCATGCGCCGATCTGCAGACATATTCGTCATATGCATCTCCTGGGTTCGGCCTCAAGTCGTCTCTGTGCCGCGGTCGACGAAAAGGGCAGCAAGCGTCGTTTCCGAACATCCCTGCTCGGATGAAAATCAATGAATGAAATGCAATTGGAGACCAATCTCCGGCTCGCCGGATAATCGATGACTAGTCTAACTCGATATCAGCGAACGAATCTGACGATTGAAGCATCTTCAGATCGCCGGGGAGCTTCGAATGAAAACGCATAGGCCGGTCCTCGTGAACATCAATGAAACAGCCAGTCGAGACAACTCACCCGTAGGAAGGAACCCGCACCGACCGCCAACACGAGCTTTAAACGCGGCAGACGGAAAAAGGTTCCAAAGAAAAAACCCGGCACGAGGGCCGGGTTTTTTGAAGCAGTATCTGGCACTGGCCTTATGCGGCTTCGTCCTGGGAATCGTCTTCTTCGACGACCTTGCCGCGCTTGGGACCCTTGTTGAGATTGGCCTCGACGAGGCGAACGGCTTCGGTCTCCGACATCTTGTTTACGGCAGCAATTTCGCGCGCCATGCGATCGAGCGCGGCTTCATAGAGCTGACGTTCGGAATAAGACTGTTCCGGCTGATTCTCGGCACGATAAAGATCGCGAACCACCTCAGCGATAGAGATCAGATCGCCGGAATTGATCTTGGCATCATATTCCTGAGCGCGACGCGACCACATGGTACGCTTGACGCGGGCCTTGCCCTGGACGACCTTAAGTGCACGCTCGACGAAATCCGTCTCGGAAAGCTTACGCATGCCAATGCTCATGGCCTTGGCCACGGGCACCTTCAGACGCATCTTGTCTTTTTCGAAGTCGATCACAAAAAGCTCAAGCTTCATGCCTGCGACTTCTTGCTCTTCAATCGCGGTGATCGTACCAACCCCATGAGCGGGATATACGATCGATTCACCAGTCTTGAAGCCATGGCGTGCTGCTGAAGGTTTTTTCTGCTGGGTCGTCATTCTTTTCAAAAACTCCCTGTTACGCACCGGTAAAGGCCGGCGCCGGGTCAGTCAGGCCCGGATGAGACGGAAACACCGTCGGGTGACTTCATCCTGGTCCAGCCAGACTCATGCAAAAGAAACCCCTCCATCGCGATCCCAGACCCGACAACTCAAAACGTTGATATGTCAAGGAAACCGCGTACGGATTGGTGATTTGCTTTCGTGATGGTTTTGGGCATGCGAAATGCCGCTGTGGATCAGTGTAGACAAGCTATCACAAAAATCTGAGGAAATCAATAATTTGCTTCACGCGCGCCAAAAAGGCCACGTTGACAGCCCATGCGGCCCAACGGCAATGATTCGTTCCGTGCGATATCGACTACACCTTTATCGGCAGCCTGTCACGGCTTTCGATCAGTCGCCCGCACCCGGGTTCGCCGAGAAATACTTCTCGAACTTGCCCTCTTCGCCGTCCATTTCCTTGGCTTGCGGAAGCGGATCGCGCTTTACCGTGATATTCGGCCAGATGGACGCATATTCGGTATTGATCTTCAGCCACTTGTCGAGACCCGGCTCCGTATCGGGCTTGATCGCCTCGGCAGGACATTCGGGTTCGCAGACGCCGCAATCAATGCATTCGTCAGGATGGATGACGAGAAAATTCTCGCCCTCGTAGAAGCAGTCGACGGGGCAGACTTCCACGCAATCGGTGTATTTGCAGCGGATGCAATTGTCGGTCACGACGTATGTCATGAAGCACTCCAGGAATGTCTCTAGTTTTCCGCGGATGCGCAACCTGGAACGTCGCGCCCTCCCGCGGTGCCGAACGAACAGACGAATGCCAAGCGAGCACGCGTGCCGTCCGGCTGGTTACCGGCAGGTTGATGGTGAGGTATCGACTTTGTAAGCCAATTTCAAGGACAAACAATCTTGAAAACCATCCGGGGCAGACAGAGTTTTCTAATCCCCGTCCTTGGTCAGGCGATCGATGGCGCGCCGGTCGCGTTTCGTCGGCCTGCCGCTGCCCGGCGCTCGCAAGGCCTGTTCGAACGCCGTGAGGCGTTTTGTCTCATCTGGCGGAGGCGTCAGGTCCTCGTAGAGCAGCTTGGCTTCCTCAAAGGGTCCCCTGCGTTCGCCGGGTGCACGCACGACGAGGACCAAATCGCGCCGTTCGAGGGACAGCTCGATCCGGTCGCCTGCCTTGATGCCATAGCTCGGCTGTACGACCCGTTCGCCGTTCACCCGCACGCTGCCATTCTGCACATAGACCTGCGCCAGCGAACGGGATTTCACCATGCGGGCAAAGAACAGCCATTTGTCGATGCGCTGTCGCGAACCGGAAAATGTCTGTCCCTCGTCCTTCATGGCCTATTTCTTCATCTGCTCCTTAAGCGCAGCGAGCTTTGCGAAAGGAGAATCCGGATCGATCGGC
Organism: Rhizobium sp. SG741; assembly: GCF_012275435.1. NCBI lineage: Bacteria > Pseudomonadati > Pseudomonadota > Alphaproteobacteria > Hyphomicrobiales > Rhizobiaceae > Rhizobium > Rhizobium sp. SG741. The sequence goes on along the minus strand of NZ_JAAZQP010000005.1, from coordinate 68,134 downwards.
TTTTCCTTGCGCGGCGGCTTGGCTTCGAAGCGCAAAGGCTGCGACGCGCCGCGATTGTTCCGGTCGTTCCGATTGTTGCGGTCATTGCGATCGCCGCGTTCTTGGCGGTCGTTGCGCTCGGGGCGGCCCCCTTGATGCGGCGGACGGCCACCATCGCGATTATTGCCGCGCGGGCCTTTGTCGGCACCACGGACTTCGCGACCGTCGCGCTTGTCACGGCCTTCGCGATTGCCTTCGCCGCTCGGCTGCTGCTGCTCGCCAGCGCGGCGGTTGCCGTTCTGAGCGCGGCCCTCGCCCTGTTGGCCACGGCGATCACCGTGACCACGCCCGCCTTGACGCTGCTGTTGATCGCTGCGGCCGCCAAGACGCCAAAGCAGAACCGGCTTCGGCTCCACCGGCTCCGCTGCAACGGCCTCGGTTTCGGTGGCTTCGGTAGCCGCAACCGCCGGCTCAGTCGATGCATCCGCAGCCGGAACTGGTTCCTCGGCGGTTGATTCGGCCTCCTTGGCGGGCTCGTCGCTGGCAGCGTCGGCATCGTCGTGGTCTGCCTTTTCGGCAGCAGCTTCCGTCGCCTGCGCGGCCGGAGCCGCCACTGCATCCTGCTGTGCGAGGAAGGCTGTCGCCTCCTCCGCCTTCACGGGATCGGCACGATAGCCGAGACCCTTGAGGATCTCTTCCATATCCTCGAGCGTCGCGCCGAGGATCGAGAGCATCGCCGTCGTCGTCGTGAAGCGGCGGCCGTCATAGGCGCCTTCAGGTCGCGAAGCCTGGCCGGGCTTCCACTGCAGCAGCGGGCGGATGATATCCGCCAACCGCTCGAGAATGTCGATGCGCACCGCGCGCTTGCCAAGGAAGCGGAAGCCGGCGAGCTTGTAGAACATGCGCTCGTAGCTCGGATCGGTGACAACAGAGGTGCGGCCGGCGGCCAGCACCGGAATGAGATCGCCATAGCCCGGCTTGTCCAGGCCATCGTTCTTCAATGCCCAGAGCAGGCTGATGAGCTCGGCCGGAGCCGGCTTCAACAGCGCAGGCACGAAAATATGATAGGCGCCGAAGCGAACGCCGTAACGGCGCATGGAGGCGCGCGCGTCCTGATCCAGCGACTTCACCTCTTCGGTGACATCGCGGCGGAAGAGCACGCCCAGATTTTCCACCAGCTGGAAGGCGAGCCCCTTGGCGAGGCCCTGCAGATCCTCAGCGCGCTGGAGATCGTCGAGCGGCTTCAGGATCGTGCTGATGTGATGGTTCACGAAGCGCTCGATGCGGGCGGCGACATGATCGCGCGCATTGCCGGTCAACTGCTCGTCGGCGAGCAGGAGGACACGCGGCCGCATGATATGATCGCTGCCCGATAGGCGCGCCACGGGATCGCCGAGCCAGCGCACGAGACCATCGGCACTGATCGCAAGATCGCTGTTGCCGGCCGCGTGCATGCGAGCGGCACGCGCCTCGAACTCCAGCGCAAGCGCCTTCAGCGAAGCCGACTGGACAGCCTTGGCGTCCGGCCCCTCCGTTCCGGAGATTGGCGTGAACCGGAATCCGGTCAACTGCCCCACATGATGCCCCTCGACGAAGACATCCCCATTCACACTGATTTCAGCTTCCAGCATCGCATTCTCTCTCAGGCGCTTCATGAGCACAGATGTCCTGCGATCAACAAAGCGTTTCGTCAACCGTTCATGTAACGCATCGGACAATCGATCTTCGATTTCCCGCGTCTTTTCTTGCCAGTGTGTCGGATCGGCAAGCCAACCGGGCCGGTTCGACACATAGGTCCAAGTCCTTATCTGCGCGATTCGCGCCGAAAGCGTGTCGATCTCGCCATCTGTCCGATCGGCACGATGCACCTGCTCGGCCAGGAAATCCTCTTTCACCGTGCCATAGCGCACGAGATCGGAAAAGAGGGTAGCGATAAGATCGGCATGCTGGGCGGGCGTGATACGCCGATAGTCGGGAAGCGCACAGGCCTCCCATAATTTTTCGACCCGCGCCGGGCTGCTGGCAAGATCGGCAATCTCCAGATCGCGTGACAGATATTCCAACGCCTGCTGGTCTACCGCAGGCAGCGCCCGCGTCAAGCCCTGCACGCGCGGAGCGTCTTCGAGACTGGCGCGCAGCGCGGCGATCGAGGCGAAGTCGAAATCCTTGCTGCGCCATTGCAGCACCTTCACCGTGTCGAATTCGTGCCCCTCCATCCGGCGCACCAGCTCGTCGTCGAAGGGATCGACCTGACCCGTCACGCCGAAAGTGCCGTCCTTCAGATGGCGCCCGGCGCGGCCTGCGACCTGGCCGAGCTCGGCGGGATTGAGATTGCGGAACTGATAGCCGTCGAACTTGCGGTCCTGGGCAAAGGCGACATGATCGACGTCGAGATTGAGGCCCATGCCGATGGCGTCGGTGGCGACCAGATATTCGACATCGCCTTCCTGGTAGAGCGCCACCTGCGCATTGCGGGTGCGGGGGCTCAGCGCGCCGAGCACAACGGCGGCTCCGCCGCGCTGGCGGCGAATAAGCTCCGCGATGGCATAAACCTCGTCGGCGGAAAAGGCGACGATCGCCGTGCGTTGCGGCAGGCGCGTGATCTTCTTCTGCCCGGCATAGAAGAGATGCGACAGCCTCGGCCGCTCGATGACGGTAATCCCGGGCAGAAGCTGCTCGAGAATCGGCCGCATCGTGCCGGCGCCGAGCAGCAGCGTCTCGTCCCGGCCGCGCAAATGCAGGATGCGATCCGTAAAGATATGGCCGCGTTCCAGATCTCCGGCCAGCTGCACTTCATCGATGGCGACGAAGGAAGCACGCGTCTCGCGCGGCATTGCCTCGACGGTACAGACCGAAAAGCGCGCATTGGGCGGCGATATCTTTTCCTCACCCGTCACCAGCGCAACATGCTGGGCCCCGACCTTCTCAACGACGCGCGTATAGACCTCACGCGCGAGCAGCCGCAGCGGCAGGCCGATCACGCCACTGCCATGCGCCACCATGCGCTCGATGGCATAATGGGTCTTGCCGGTATTGGTAGGTCCGAGCACTGCGGTCACGCCGCGTCCGCTCAGGATCATGGGGTGCGAGATTTGAGTCATGGGTCCGTGCATGGGCGAGAAACTACCGTCTTCCGATCAGCGAGCTCCTCCTTGAAGAGAAGAACAAATGACGACCATATGTGACAAAGGCAAGACCTGAATCAAAAAACAGCGGCCGCAACAGCTGATTTCATAAACGGCAGTCTCAACCAAAAGATACATTATCCCTGCACCCCATGCGAGTCCCCCCGACTGGGGAACAGCTTGGGAACGAATCGGCGACGAATCGCTGACTCGGCAGAGTTCTTCATTTGTTCACTACTATATATGGATTTCGATTCACAGAATCCCACCAGATACTGAATCGCACTTTCATGGCCTTTTTCGCGGAAAGGGGAGTCAAGCAATGAATTCGCGGGAGGCGAAATTTCACACGGATTTACGGTTAATCATTTGTAAACATACCGGATTTCCCGATGTGCCCGCCGTCGCATTAACAATCGGGCCAAAGCCGGAACGAATCAGCGACGAATCGCTGATTCCGGCAGTTTCTGCCTTTGTTCTCTACAATATATAGCGGCTTTTCGTCGAAAGCACGCAGGACTCTGAATGGTTGAGACCGCGATTCGGCCCGAATCTTGGATTGCGGTTAATCTTTCAGCGAGCCCAGATATAATGAATCAATAAATACACCCTATAATTGTATCCGTTAACGCTTCGACCAAAGCCGGAACGAATCGGAGACGAATCGCTGATTCGTCCGCGTATTTCGTTTGTTCACGGCCATATCTAGTAGCTGGACAGAAATGCATCGCGAGATGAAGAACGGCACGCGCCCGCCGGCCAACGCGCAAACTGGTCCCCATTAACCAATCGGACCTGCGACGCACCACTTTCCGGCGAACCGCCCAGGCTCCTTCCCGCTCGAGCCTCGAGCGCAAGCGCCTTCCCCGCCGACCCCAACGCTAACCAAGGCCATATGCAGAACGAATCGCAGACGAATCACAGACATGATCGCCTTCCCGTTTCGTTCACCGCAACATATTGTATTTTCAGAAAATTTTAACCATAGGCATAAGTCCTGCCCGGCCGGTTCGCCATCACATCACATGATCGCGTTAACCCTTTGCCGGACACCGAGCCCATTGCACTCGCGTATTTTTATTTCTTAGCCGGAACAATTTTCCCGGAAGAAAGTTTCTACGGCAGCAACGCAAGGAACTCCGCTAGTTCCCCACAAACGAACCAGCGGGGTCGCATGGAATATGCTGTTGGCCGGGCGACAAGCCCGTGCCGGCGAAATGTTCGAGCGACGCACATGGAGGACGCATCATGCTTGGTACGGTACTGCTCGTCATACTGATTCTGCTACTGATCGGCGCACTTCCGAGCTGGGGTTACAGCCGGGCTTGGGGATATGGTCCATCAGGCGGCCTCGGACTTGTTCTCGTTATCGTTCTTATTCTGCTATTGATGGGTCGGATCTGATCCTCAGACCATTGTTGAAAACCTCGAAACACTAGGGAGCTAACACCATGAAGAAGATCATCGTCGCGATCGCGCTCGTCGGCGCACTAGCGTCGTGCACCGCCACGGAGAAAGGCACAGCCATCGGCGCCGGTACAGGCGCCCTGATCGGTGGCGTGGCCACGCATAGCTGGGGTGGCGCCGCGGTCGGCGCTGTCGCCGGTGGTGTCGTCGGCAACCTTATCGGACGGTCGCATGAACGTAGCGGCTATTGCATCTACCGCGACCGCTATGGTCACCGTTACGAGGCTCGTTGCCGCTAAGGCAGGCTGACGCCTCATGGCCGGTTGCCCTTGACGGTCGATCATGATCGTCAAGCTCTTTGCGCCGCCCCCCGGGGAGAGCAACTCCTGTAGGACAATCCTCTTCCCGCGAGAACCGATCGCGGGAAGGGAGCAGTGTTTTGAGAAAGGAACGGCATCATGGCCGCAATCATCGCAAGCATTGCAGCGTTCGCGCTCATTGGCACCAGTTTTTATGCGCTCGTCTGCGCGACAAGGGCGCGTGACAAGGAAAAGCGGCGGATGCCGTTGGAAGCCGTCGTCCTGGAATTCAAGCCGCGACGGCGGCAATCGGCCAATTCAGGCCGAGGATGATTGCCGGGCTCGCCCGGCAATCCCACCGATAACGAAGATCGGCTTCAAGCGAAGAATTGCCCGCCATTGGCTGATATCGTCGATCCCGTGATGAAACCGGCATCGTCGCTGGCAAGGAAGACAACGACGCGGGCGATTTCCTCGGGCTGGCCCAGGCGTCCCACGGGGATCTGCGGAATGATGCGCTCGTTCAAAACCTTTTCCGGCACAGCAAGCACCATTTCCGTGCCGATATAGCCCGGGCAAATGGCATTCACGGTGATGTTTTTGGCAGCCCCCTCCTGCGCGAGCGCCTTGGTGAAGCCGAGGTCGCCGGCCTTGGCGGCGGAATAATTTGCCTGGCCCATCTGCCCCTTCTGACCGTTGATCGACGAGATGTTGATGACGCGGCCGAAGCTGCGGTCGCGCATGCCCTGCCAGACATAATGCGTCATGTTGAACAGGCCGGTGAGGTTTGTATTGATAACCTCCTGCCATTGCTGTGGCGTCATCTTGTGGAACATGGCGTCCCGGGTAATGCCGGCATTGTTGACCAGAACCTCGACATGGCCGAGATCGTGCTCGACCTTGGCGATGCCTTTGCCGCAGGCCTCGTAGTCGGTCACATCCCACTTGTAGACGGCAATGCCTGTCACTTCGTGGAAGGCCCGCGCTTTTTCCTCATTGCCGGCATAGGTTGCCGCCACCTTGTAGCCCGCATTGCGCAGCGCCATTGAAATGGCCGCTCCGATTCCTCGCGTACCCCCCGTTACCAATGCCACTCTGCTCATGTGCCACTCCCCTTTGTTGCTGCGGAGACGAGACGACCGCTCATCAGGTCGCCTGCTCCGCCTTCACCGCCTCTTCTGGAAAACCTTGCTCGGGATCTCGAGCGCCCCCGCGCTCGAGATGCTTCAAAATGCCTCGAAGCACATGGCAACACCCATGCCGCCGCCGATGCACAGCGTGGCGAGACCCTTGCGGGCGCCGCGGCGCTTCATTTCGAACAGCAGCGTGTTGAGGATGCGCGCGCCGGAAGCGCCGATCGGATGGCCGATGGCGATGGCGCCGCCATTGACGTTGACGATCGACGTATCCCAGCCGAGGTCCTTGTTGACGGCGCATGCCTGAGCGGCGAAAGCCTCGTTGGCCTCGACAAGGTCGAGGTCGCCAACCGACCAGCCCGCTTTTTCCAACGCTTTGCGGGACGCCGGGATAGGTCCCGTGCCCATGATTTGCGGATCGACGCCGGCCGTTGCCCAGGAAACGATGCGCGCGAGCGGCTGGATGCCGCGGCGCGAGGCTTCGGCCTCGGTCATCAGCACGGCTGCGGCCGCACCGTCATTGAGGCCGGAAGCGTTGCCGGCCGTCACCGTGCCCTCCTTGTCGAAGGCGGGCCTGAGCTTGACCATGCCATCCAGTGTCGCGCCATGGCGGATATATTCGTCGGTATCGACAGTGACGTCGCCCTTGCGCGACTGGATCGTGAAGGGAACGATCTCGTCCTTGAACCGCCCGGCCTTCTGCGCTGCCTCTGCCTTGTTCTGCGAAGACACGGCAAACTGATCCTGATCCTCGCGCGAAAGCTGCCATTGGCGCGCGATATTCTCCGCCGTGATACCCATGTGATAGCCGTGGAAGGCATCCATGAGGCCATCCTTGATCATCGTGTCGACCATTTTCATGTCGCCCATCTTGGTGCCGGCGCGAAGATGCGCGGCATGCGGAGCCATCGACATGGATTCCTGCCCGCCGGCAACGATGATCTTCGCGTCGCCGGTCGCGATCTGCTGGAGGCCGAGCGCGACTGCACGCAGGCCGGAACCGCAAAGCTGGTTGACGCTCCAGGCGGTCGCTTCCTGCGGGATGCCGGCCTTCATCGCAGCCTGGCGGGCGGGGTTCTGTCCTTCGCCGGCCTGCAGCACCTGGCCAAGGATCACTTCGTCGACTTCCTTGGCGTCGACGCCGGCGCGTTCCAATGCGCCCTTGATGGCGGTGGCGCCAAGCTCGTGCGCGGGAACGGCCGCAAAAGCGCCGTTGAAAGAGCCGACGGCGGTACGCGCCGCGCTGGCGACGACGATGGATGAACTGCTCATGGATGCCTCCTCACAGAATGGACAGTATATGAGGCGAAACTGTCAAAGCTTTGCGCCTGAGTCAAACAGCAAGAATTTTCATCGCGCACATTTCGCGAAGCTGTCACTGCCTTCAAAAAATGCAATCAAAGGAAAGGTCTTGCCGCATCGCACAAAGCGATTGTCACCAAGCTTCTTTTGCGTCTACACTTAGGGGTGGAGGAGTATTCCATACAATCAGACGGGGCCAGGAGACTGATAATGGCAAAAAATGAGGGCCAGATCGTAATCAAGAAATATGCCAATCGCCGCCTATACAACACCGGAACCAGCACTTACGTGACGCTGGACGACCTTGCGGAGATGGTAAAAAAGGGCGAGGAGTTTACCGTCCAGGATGCAAAAAGCGGTGAGGATATTACGCATTCGGTCCTGACGCAGATCATTTTCGAACAGGAATCGAAGACCGGCAACACGCTGCTGCCGATTTCTTTCCTTCGCCAGTTGATCGGTTTTTACGGCGATCAGATGCAAATGGTCGTACCGAGTTTTCTCGAGCATTCCATGCGTTCGTTCACAGAGCAACAGGTGCAGATGCGCGAGCAGATCAACCGGGCCTTCGGCGAAACGCCTCTCGGCAAGAACCTGCAACTGCCGATCCAGATGGTCGAGGAACAGGTTCGCCGCAACACCGAGATGTTCCAGCAGGCCATGCAGATGTTCTCGCCCTTCATGAAGCCCCCGGCGAAGGAAAGCCGCAAGGCCGAGGCCAAGGATATCGACGAGCTGAAGGAACAGCTCCGCGCCATGCAGAGCAAGCTGGATAGCTTGTGAAATCTACCCTTCTCCCCTCGGGGAGAAGGTGCCCGCCATCCTTCAACGCTCCAGAGGGCGGATGCGGGATGAGCGCCGGCCTTGAATTTACGGAGAGTGCATACCCAGCGGCGCGGCCCCCTAACAGGCCGCTTTTCTTCCATCCATACAACCAGATCAAAACGGAAAAAGGCCGGCGAACCGCCAGCCTTTTTAATTCATGCCATCAAGGCAGCGCTGAAATTATGCGCTTTCCTTCGGCGTCAGGACCTGGCGACCGCGATACATACCGGTCTTCAGATCGATATGGTGCGGACGGCGCAGTTCGCCGGAGTTCTTGTCTTCAACATAGGTCGAAGCCTTCAGTGCGTCAGCCGAACGGCGCATACCGCGCTTGGACGGGCTTGTTTTTCTCTTCGGTACAGCCATTTTCGGTACTCCAATTTGCGGACGAAACATATCTACGGCCAGCCAGGCGGCCGAAATAGACATGCATCAATTTCGGAATTTGGCCGGGCTTGTACATGACTTATCGGGCTTTGACCAGTCCCTTCCAGCATTTTTTGCCCGCAGCAGCTGATTCGGCATATCGGAACCGATCGAGGTTCAATCCTCGTCTTCCGGCACGGTCCATGTTTCCTGCAGCGCCGCCTCTTCCCACTTCTTCCAGGCAGGCAAGCCTTTCATGATAGCCATATAGTCCTTTGTGTCGGCATTGGTAGCGATATCGTATCGCTCGAGGCGGCTGATGACGGGCGCAAACATCGCGTCTGCCCCAGAAAACGCTCCGAACAGGAAAGGACCGCCGGAGCGGGACCGCGCCTCGCGCCAGATTGTCTCGATGCGTGCCACATCCTCCATGACCCCTTCCAGCCGGTCGGGGCGGCTCACCGGACGGCGCATGTTCATCGGGCATGCATTGCGCAGAGCACTGAAACCCGACAGCATCTCCATGCTGTAGGACCGTGCCAGCGCTCGCGCCTGCCGATCCCTGGGCAGCAGGCCGGCATCGGGGAAAAGCTCGGCCACATATTCGATGATGGCAAGCGATTCCCAGACCTTGAAGCCGCCATGCACCAGCATCGGTACTTTGCCCGTCGGCGAAACCTCGCGAATGTCGGGATTGCCGGCCGGAAAATCGAAGGGGATCAGAACCTCTTCGAAGGCGATGCCGCAACCCTCCAGCGCGATCCATGGCCGGAACGACCAGGAGGAATAGTTCTTGTTGCCGATATAAAGGATCAGCTTGTCCATGATCCCTGCTCCCTTGTTAGCTCCGGAATTCCAGGACGCGAAGTTCCTCGAAATGGTTCATATCATCGAACGAGCAGAAGGCCGGTGGCCGCAGCTCAAGAACGGGCACCTCGGCACGAAGCTCGGCCGCTACCTCGTCCAGCATCGCCTGCCAGCGCGGCAGCGCCTCGTCGGCCAGCCGCTCGATGACATAGGTGAAGGTAATGTGAAAGGCATAGGTGTCGTGATCGGGATGGCGATAACCGAAGAGATCGGCCAGCACATTGCGCCATTCCCGCATCGTCTTGCGGTCCGCTTCCGTTGCGCCATCGACCAAGAGGCCGCTCGGTCGCGCCTTTATCACCGCCACCTTGAACGGATCGCGCATGGAAAAGGTCTTTAGCCGCTCATGCATGATCTCGGTCATCTCGTCGATCGGCGTATCGAGCGCAAGATCTGCAGGCCAATGAGGCTGCGTGCTTCGATATTCGATGACGCCCTGGAACAGCGTCATATGAAGGCTGGAAACCGGCGTGAAGGTAAATTGCCGGGCTTCCGGCATCTCCAGGTACTTCTGCCTTGCCACTACCATGGCACGCTGTGTTTGCGAGCCCTCAGGCACATGGCAGACGATCGTATTGCCAGGCTCGTACTGGAAGACCCCGGAAAGATCGTAGCGCGTACCGAGATGGCGCGGCGGCTCAGGATGCAGGCTCTTGGCATATTGCAGCAGCTCGGGGGAAAAGGCGGCGAAGTCCATGGCATGTCCGATCGTCGTTGGCAGATCATCCGCCCTTAGGTCATAGCCAAGAATGGCAGATGACAACAAGCCGATCGAACGACAAGTTCTGATCTCAATCATAAAGGCATTTGATGTATTCGTCGGCATTCCTCGCACGCCGCTGGATCAGCGAGGCGAGCTGGCTGAGGCCGCGCCCCGGCTTGCTCGCCACCCGATCGATCGGATTGGGGAGCGAGACCGCAAGAAGAGCGGCCTGGCGCGCAGTGAGCTTGGAAGCGGGCACCTTGAAATGATATCGCGCCGCCGCCTCGATGCCGTATATGCCCGGCCCCCATTCGGCGACATTCAGATAGATTTCCATCATCCGGCGCTTCGGCCAGACGAAGGAGGCCGAAACCGCAAGCGGCAGCTCCAGCGTCTTGCGCACGAAGGAACGGCTGTTCCAGAGAAACAGGTTCTTCACCGTCTGCATCGGGATCGTGCTGCCGCCGCGCGTGGATTTGCCCTGGAGCGTCTCCTGGACCAGCATCCGCATCTCGCCCCAATCGACCCCGCCATGGAAGCAGAACTGCCCGTCCTCGGAAACCAGGACCGATTTCACCAGCACCGGCGCTATCTGGTCGAGCGGAACCCAGCGGCGATCATATCCCTGAAACGTGACCACATCGCGCAGCATCAGGGTCGAGACCGGGTGTACGAACGGCAATACGTAGAGGAGGATGAAGAGATAGGGCAGCAGCAACAAGCCGATCAGGATGAGGACGATGCGTTGCCAAAGCGGACGGTCCTTGAAGCGCGCAAACAACGAGGACCGTTGCGGCATATCGGCTTCCTCCTCATTGTCCGTCGATATGTCCAATTGCCTGACGTCCACGATCGCTCCATCCCGGAACACTCTTCACGCATCCGGGAAACGCTCAGAATGCTGCAATCGTCATACCGTCTACACAAAGCGATGACCAGAGTGCGACGCAATTCCCCAACCGGCTGTTGACAATTCTCGTTGCCAGCCATCGCCTCTCATGCCAAACAGCGGCCATGGACAGCACCCATTCCTCATTCGAACAGCGCCTCAGGGACAATGCCGGCAAGATCGAGGCGACGTTGAGCCGGCTTCTCGGCGATGCCAGCCTCGGCGACGAGATCGTTCGTCCCGCCCGGCTTCTGAGCGCGATGCGCCATGGCGTGCTGAATGGCGGCAAGCGGCTGAGACCCTTTCTCGTCATGGAGTCATCAGCGCTTCTCGGCGGCAATGCGGATGCCGCCCTGAGGGTCGGCGCAGCCCTCGAATGCGTACATTGCTATTCGCTTGTCCACGACGACCTGCCTGCCATGGACGACGACGACCTGCGTCGCGGCCAGCCGACCGTGCATATCGCCTTCGACTACGCGACAGCGATCCTGGCGGGCGACAGCCTGCTGACCTACGCCTTCGATATCATAGCCGCACCCGAAACGGAGTTGCCGGCCGATCGGAAAATGGCGCTCGTGCTTGCGCTCGCGCGGGCATCCGGCATCGGCGGCATGGCCGGCGGCCAGGCACTCGACCTTGCAGCGGAAAAAGAGACGCCGGACGAAAACGGCATCACGACGCTGCAGGCGATGAAGACAGGTGCGCTGATCCGCTGCGCCTGCGAGGCAGGCGCGATCATCGCCGGCGCCGGCGTGGAAGACCGAAGGCGACTGCGGACCTTCGGCGAAAAGATCGGCCTCGCCTTCCAACTTGCCGACGACCTGCTCGACCTGACAGCCGATGCCGCCACCATGGGCAAGGCAACGGGCAAGGATGCCGCCCGCGGCAAGGGCACGCTGGTGGGCCTGCACGGCCAGGAATGGGCCGAGACGACGCTCGCAAGGCTGGTCACCGAAGCGGCCGATCTGCTGTCCGGTTACGGCGACAAGGCGCATGTGCTTGTCGAAACGGCGCGGTTCGTGGCGAACCGCAGGAACTGAACTCTCTCGGACGCAGCGGCCTGCCTTGCACCAGAGCACCCCGTTGCAGGGGCCTTTCGAAACGGCCCAATGTCACCATGACAAGAATCTCCGCAGCGGAGGGTGATTTCCGCTGCGCTTTATGACAAATTCCCCTACCGAATTGGCCCGCAGACGCGGAATTGTCCGCGCCAGCCAAGGCCCCCGGGAATTTTCTCCATGCGCGAGACGCTTGCCTATCTGCCGCAGATCCTGCCGGCCTATATCGCCTATATCATCGCCGTCGTCAGTCCTGGACCGGCGATCATGGCCATCATCGGCACATCGATGACGCACGGCCGCAAGGCGGGCATGACCCTCTCGCTTGGCATCTTCGGTGGCTCGCTGACCTGGGCGATCGCCGCTGCTGCCGGCCTCGCCACCCTGCTGCAGACCTACGCGATGGCGCTGGAGGTGCTGAAGATCTTCGGCGGCATCTATCTGCTCTATCTTGCCTACAAGGCATTTCGCGCCGTGCGGGCAAGCGGCGACGTGCCAACCGCCACCATGGAAACAAAGGCACCGACCTTCAAGTCGCTGGTCCTGCGCGGCTACGGCATCCACGTCACCAATCCGAAAGCGATCTTCGCCTGGCTCGCCATCATCGCGCTCGGCATGCCGCAGGGCGCGCCCGCCTCCGTGGCGGTGCTGATCATCATCGTCTGTGGCGTCACAGGTTTCGTGGCTTTCATGGGCTATGCGATGCTGTTCTCGACGCCGCATGCGCTGAAGATCTACAGGAACGCCCGCCGCTGGATCGAAGGCGCCATGGCCGGCTTCTATTGCTTCGCCGGCATCAAGCTGCTGACGAGCAATATCTAGCATGAGGGCGGCGGATCACTCCGCCGCGACGCTCTTCTGGCCGAACCGCTTCTCGATATAGTCGGCAACCAGCGCTTCGAAGTCCGAAGCGATATTCGGGCCGCGCAGCGTCATCGCTTTCTGGCCATCGATGAAGACCGGGGCTGCCGGCGTTTCGCCGGTGCCTGGCAGGGAAATACCGATGTCGGCATGCTTGCTTTCGCCGGGACCGTTGACGATACAGCCCATGACGGCGACGTTCAGCGCCTCGACGCCCGGATATTTCTCGCGCCAGACCGGCATGTTCTTGCGGATGTCGTTCTGGATGTTCTGCGCCAGTTCCTGGAAGACGGTCGAGGTCGTTCGGCCGCAGCCGGGACAAGCCGCGACGACGGGTATGAACTGGCGGAAACCCATGACCTGCAACAGCTCCTGCGCCACCTGCACCTCGCGGGTACGGTCGCCATTCGGCTCCGGTGTCAGCGACACGCGGATCGTATCGCCGATGCCATGCTGCAGCACGTAGCCCATGGCGGCCGACGAGGCGACGATGCCCTTGCTGCCCATGCCGGCCTCGGTGAGGCCGAGATGCAGCGCATGGTCGGAACGCTCCGACAGCATGGAATAGACGGCGATCAGATCCTGCACCTGGCTGACCTTGGCCGACAGGATGATGCGGTTGCGCGGCAGACCGATTTCCTCGGCGAGATCGGCAGAGATCAGCGCCGACTGCACGATCGTCTCGCGCGTCACCTGGCGGGCCGACAACGGCGAACCCTCGGCGGCGTTCTTGTCCATCAGCGCGGTCAAGAGATCCTGATCGAGCGAACCCCAGTTGACGCCGATGCGCACCGGCTTGTCATAGCGGATCGCCATCTCGATGATCTCGGCGAACTGCTTGTCCTTCTTGTCCTTGAAGCCGACATTGCCGGGATTGATGCGATATTTCGCCAGCGCCTCGGCGCAGGCCGGATGATCGGCGAGCAGCTTGTGGCCGATATAATGGAAATCGCCGATCAGCGGCACGTCCATGCCGAGCCGCAGCAGCCGCTCGCGGATCTTCGGCACGGCGGCCGCACTTTCGTCGCGGTCGACGGTGATGCGCACGAGCTCCGAGCCGGCCTTGAACAGGGCCGCCACCTGCGCCACGGTCGAATCGACGTCGGCGGTATCGGTATTGGTCATGGATTGCACGACCACGGGCGCACCGCCACCGACGATCACACCGCCGACATCGACGGCAACGGAGGAACGGCGCGGTTTCGGGTCGAAATCACTGGCAGACGACATGGATAGCTCTCGCAGGCCTTTGAAACTGGTGCCTTTCAGGTGGATCACGGAGCGGTCGTTGTCAACCGCTCCGGGTATCTCTTTTGATCGGACAGGATCAGGCCGATAGCGAGCAAAAGCGACAAAATTAATGCTTGCTGTCACCGATACCGTCAGCGTAGCGCGCCAGCGACGACAGCGCCAGCACGACGAGCAGCAGCACCGGCAGCGCCATCAGCACCGGCGAGAATCCGATGTGTTCGGCGGCAAAGCCGATGGCCGAAGGCGCAACCAGCATGCCGGAATAGCCGAGCGTGGTAACGACGGAGATTGCGATGCCGGGCTGCAGGCCCGGAATATTGCCCGCCGCGGAGAAGGCGATCGGCACCATGTTCGAAATGCCGATGCCGCAAAGCGCGAAGCCGAGAATGGCGATCTCCGCATTCGGCGCCAGCGCCGCCGTCAGCATGCCGACGATGGCAAAGATCGTGCAGACGCGCAGCGTCCTCACCGCACCGAGCCGATCACGCACGAAATCGCCGGCGAAGCGCATCGTTGCCATGGTGGCGGAAAAAGCGGCGAAGCCGAAGCCCGACAAGATGACCGATGCTCCCTTTTCCTGGCCGAGATAGAGCGCGCTCCAATCGAGCACGGCACCCTCCGGCACCATGCAGAACAGCGCGACGATGCCGAGCAGCCACGGCAGCGGGATCATCGGCAGCCGCGCCTTCGGCTTGGCCTCGTCCGGATGCGGCTGATCGCCGAGCACCATTGGCCAGGCGACGACCAGGAAGAAGATTGCCAGCACGGTCGAAACCTCAGCATGGCCGAGAACGCCCCAATGCGAAATCAGGAAGCCGCCGATCGCCGAGCCCAGCAGACCGCCCAGGCTCCAGAAGGCATGGCAGGACGACATGATCGCCCGGCGCATGGATTGCTCGACCGATACGGCATTGGCGTTCATCGCCACGTCCATGGCGCCGATGAAGCCGCCGAAGAAGAACAGCGCAACGGCCGCCGTCCAAACATTTGGTGCCAACGTCAGAGCCAGGAGCATCGGTACCAGCAGCACCCCGAACGCCCTGACGACGACCCTCGAACCGCGAACGGCGATCTGCGCGCCGGCCAGCGGCATCATGACAAGCGAGCCGACGCCGAAGACCAGGATCATCAGGCCGAGTTCGAATTTAGACAGTTGCAGCCGCTCGGCGAACTCCGGAATTTTCGGTGCCCAACAGCCGACCATGAAGCCATTCATCAAGAACAGCAGGGAGACGGCCGCGCGCGATTTTGTGAAAAACCCGCTCCTTCGCGCCTCAAGACCCTCCGATCTCGTCATATTGTCCATAAAAAATCCTCCGGATCGGTGCCGCACTCTATTTAAATCGATTGAAATCGCAACGATTGAAAACGGCCGACACGGTCACATTTCGTCTCCCTCTGTTAAAGCGGAGGCAAAGACGCCACAACCTCGAATAAATCATTCATATGTGCACGGCATTGGCAAAATGTCCTATTGACGGCGAAAAAGTAGGCTCCTATCGGTTGAGGCCTGAAAGATTCTTCAGTCGGCCCGAGTCGACCATTTTTTGTCGGCCATCCCTTTGGTGCTTCCGTGAAAAACCCCATCAGCTATGGCATCCTGCTTACGGTGTTTGCCTACATGCTGTTCACTGCCCATGATTCGGCTGTGAAGCTGCTCGTCGCCTCCATTCCGGTCTGGCAGGTCCTGTTCATTCGAAGCTGCACCATCCTTGCCGGCTGCTTCGTCTTCGAAGGCCCGTCGCTGGTCCGCAAGGTGGCGCGCTCGCCGATCATCAAGCCGATGATCGTGCGCAGCATCATCATCCTGATTGCCTGGATTTCCTATTATTCGGCGGCCTCCTACCTGCAGCTCGCGGAGGTGACGACGCTTTACTATGCCGCACCGATCGTCGGCACCATTCTCGCCACCATCGTGCTGCGCGAAAAGGTCACCTTCGCCCGCTGGATGGCGGTGGGCGTCGGCTTCTGCGGCGTGGTGATCGCCTCCAATCCCGTGGGACTGTCGATCTCCTGGCCGGTCTATCTGGCCCTCCAGGCCGCCATCCTCTGGGCAAGCGGCATGGTGCTGCTGCGCAAGACGGCGCTGCATGAGAAGAGCCATATCCAGATGGCCGTCTCCAACATCATGTTCATCATCCTCACCGCCGGCATGGCGATTGCGCACTGGCACACGCCGACGCCGTTCCAGATCGTCCTGCTTGCGCTGACCGGCGTCATCGCCGGCGCAGGCCAGCTGGCCCTCTTCGAAGGCATGCGGCAGGCGCCCGTCTCCGTGCTTGCACCCTTCGAATATACGTCTCTCGTCTGGGCCTTCCTGCTCGGCTACCTGATATGGGGAGACATCCCCGGCGCCAACACCTTCATCGGCGCCATCCTGATCCTCAGCGCCGGGTTCATCATCATTATCAGCGAACGGATGAAGCGGCGCGCCGCGGCGGCCTGAGGCGGATCCAGGCTGGCCGAAGGGATGATTACGCCGCCTGCCGGCGCGTAACCACGCTGAGATTCATTTCGGTGCGCAAGCGGAAACCAAGCGCCTTGTAGAGCGAGATGGCCGGAGTATTCGCCGCAAAGGCATGCAGGTAGACGGTCTCGTCCCTCGCCGAGATCTCGCCGGCAACGAAGCGGAAGAGCAGGGTGCCGAGGCCCCGCCCCTGAAAATCGGGATGGGTGCAAAGGCCGCTGAGCTCGGCAAAACCGGGCTGGCGCATGCGCTGACCGGCCATGGCAACGAGCCGGCCATCGATCTTGACACCCCAAAAGGTGCCGAGGCTCTGGGCGCGCAACGTGAAGGGACCGGGCTTGGTCAATGTGGCCAAAGCGAGCATCTCCGCTGCATCGCCTTCCGTCAGCGGCGCGATCCGGCTGTCTGAGATGCGCTCATGGGGCCGTTCGGCGATCATCTGCACGAGCCTGCTTTCGGAGAGGACCGTCAAGCCCTGCGGGATCGTGATTGGGCAGGCTTCGACGAGCGCCATGACCTCGTCGGCGGCAGGCAGGTTCTCCAATGCCTCAAGGCTTTCCGCCGTATCATCGGCAGCGGCCGCGAAGGGCACGATCGAGGGCGGATAGCGGCGGGCGCGTTCACTGCCTTCGGCCAATGTCGCATGGGCGGTTCGCAGCGCATTCCAGGCCGGCCGGTCGAGAATATGACTCATGATTTCTGCTCCTTATCGACACCTCGACGGGCAAGCGGCGCTTCGGCAAGCCCGTCCTCGATCGCGGCGAGCTGTTGCAGGATCGGTCCGGAGAGATCGCCGCAAAGCTCGGTCACCGCCTGTTCGATGCGCGGCCAGACCGATCGTTTCGAATAATCGACGAGTTCCCGGCCCTTTGGCGTCAGCGAAACCAGCCTTCGGCGCTGATCCTCGGCCGAGGCCTGCATGTCGACGTAACCCAGCTCCAGAAGCTGCGAGATGGTGCGCGTGGCACCCGGCTGGGTGATGCCGACGGCCTGGGCAAGTTCGCCTATCGTCATCGGGCCGGCGCGGTCGATCGCCGCGAGGAAGGGATATTGGGCCGACTGGA
Organism: Rhizobium sp. SG741; assembly: GCF_012275435.1. NCBI lineage: Bacteria > Pseudomonadati > Pseudomonadota > Alphaproteobacteria > Hyphomicrobiales > Rhizobiaceae > Rhizobium > Rhizobium sp. SG741. The sequence goes on along the minus strand of NZ_JAAZQP010000005.1, from coordinate 50,535 downwards.
GGGAGACGCCGAACTCCACCATGATCTGCTGCGTATCCGCCTGAAGGCGTTCGCCGATACGGCGAAAGCGGCTGCCCAGGCAAAGGAAACCCAGCGATTTCACGATATCCTCAGCCAAGGTGTCCTCCATAACAATTTACATAACTTGTTATATAAACTGTTATGGAATTGATATCAAGCGCCTCTTCGGGTTGGGATGGCGAGCAGTTTCATGTGGGAAGCCGGGCAAGGACTTGTCCAGGCGAAGTCGCAGCCGCAGGGCTCAACGAACGCGACGACGAGCTCACTCCAGAGGAATTCTGTGATACTCCGCAGCTGCGAAGCCGGTTCGAGATCAATATCCGCCGCGGGCCAAATCCGCTATTGCCGGCACCCGCCAGGCGCAAGCCAGGGAGCGCCTCGCAAGAGATCCCTTCAACCGCCGCCAGATAGCCGGGATTTTATTCCGCCTGAACGACAGGCTGCCCGATAGGTTTCGAACGCCTCATCAGAAAAGCCTGCATCGGTCGCTCAAAAAACTTCAGAAGCATCACAGAGATCCCAATCGTGCAAAGCGTAACCAGGACCAATATTCCCGTCACAAAGGATATGGAAAAGTGGTCGCCCAGCAATTTGATCGGAAGCTGCAATGTGTAGGGGTGTATGAGGTAAAGCGAGTAGGAAGCGTCGCCGAGGAGAACCAGGGTAGCCAATATTTTTCCGGCAGGCAGCCGCATGAGCAGGAAGCCCGAGACCAGAAGGACAGCCAACAGGCTCGAGGCGAAAATATTGGGGCCGGCGAGTGTCGTGATGAGGAAATGGGCTCCGCACGCTAAAATAACCAGAGCAACCGCGACGGTATTCGATCCACTCCTGAAGGCGCTGGACGCGGAGTATGCTTTGTGAAGCATCATGCCGAGAGCGAACTCGATCAATATCGGACTTGTGTAGAAACGCCATTCGACAGACCCGTGCGGCCAGATCGCACCCAGTGCCACCAGGGATAGGACGATTGCGCAGGCATACCATGTCGCCTTGGCGCCAAACAGCAGGCAGGCACCGAAAATCATGTAGAAAAACATCTCGTAACAGAGCGTCCAACCCAGAAACAGGATCGGCTGTATCGCGCCTCCGCTTTTCTCATAAGGGATGAAAAGAAGAGATTTAACCACAGTCTCCACGCTCACGATCGTCGAGTTGAGCAGGTTGGGCTTCACAAGCGCAATCAAGATAATCGCGAACGTCAGCAGCCAGTAGAGCGGAACGATTCTGGAAAGTCGCTTGCGTGCGAAATAAGCAACCCCACGTGCCGGATCGGAGGAGTAGCTGATGATAAATCCACTCAGAACGAAGAAAACGTCGACGCCGGCTGCGCCCATGCCAAGATAGTTGCGATCGAGATGATATTGTATCGTGAGACCGCTTCCGAAATGGAAGAGAACGACCGCGAAAGCCGCCGCGAACCGAAGTACCTGGAGAGATTCAAAATGCTTCGAGTTTGATTGCCGAATTGACAGTACGCGTTCGTTAATCATGAAGGCCCCGATCCGCTTTGATTGCCTGTTCCAACACTGTTGCCATTGCCGCATTGGTGCTGCGGCTTGGATGCCAATCGCATCCGAAATCTGTCGGTTTGACCCGCAAGTTCAGATAGCGCAGACGATTTTCGCCTTTCGCGGCGCTCGTCTGGACGGCGAGTTCAATTGCTTTCTCCGCCACGTCGAAATCCTTCTGGGACATCATCGGACCGAGTGCGGCGTATAGATACGCCTTCGGAAATTGATGCCTCAGCCTGGCGACGAGCTTGACGTATTCATCGACAAAATCGCTGGGATTCTTGTTGCCCGAGAAGTCGTTCGTTCCCAAATTGATAACCACCGCGGAAACGCGTTCATTGGGAGCGCTGGGTGCGCCATGTCTCAACGGCGTCACGTTATCCATCACGTCAGCCATGGTTTTCGTGCCTTTGCCGGCATGCGAAAGACCGATTCCCGAAACCGCGAGCGTCGTCAGTTCCATTCCCAGACTACGCGCTGCTACGGCGGTATATGTCAGGTATTGATTTTCCGTCTCGGGGCTGAATTTGCATCCGGGGCCGACGCCCTCGACGCCATAGCCGGCGGTGATGGAGTCCCCTATGGCCACCAGTTCATCCCTCGGGGCTGACGGTGGGAGAAATGAACCGTCCGTTTCCGCCGAAACGAATATGGTATCGCCAATCCATCCCTCGGTGCGGCGCGTCGCGCGAACATCATGGACGCCTTGCTGCAACCCGTCGGCAAGCTGGTATTGGTGCTTCCCCGCCTGCAGATCGAGGCGCTGGGGAACGCCATCCACTTCGATCACCAGACTGTTTTTTCCGGTATCAACGAGCGTGACGGAGAGCGATCTGCCTTCGAAACGAAGCGCGAAACCGCTGCCAGGCCAGCCAAAAGCTGCGTCATCAGCAGCAACGCGGCCGATCCATTTCGATGGCCGCTCAGTCGTTTCCGCCGCAAAGGCCGGCATGAAAGTAGACAAACCCAGAAGGAAAGACGCAGCCACGACAACAAGCCTAGTAACCGGCCAAGGCCGCCAGCACGCAATGATGGGCAATTCGTCACCTCTTCGGGCTGTGTCAGATCAATTCCTGCACTTCACTTCGTAGTAGAAACGCATTTCGATTGCCGCCGGCGTCTCCCGGCAAGCCGCCAGGAGACATTCATGGCGCACGCCCTGCGTGAACGATGCCGCACCAAACAACAATCACATGACGCAACGGGCAACATTGAGAGAAATGGAGCAACACCGGGAGAAGTAGGGCAACATTCAGAATTGTCACCATGCTGCACTGCCACATCAGTCAGCAATTATCGACGGAGACGGAAGCCTCGGCTCTCCTGACGGCTAGATCGGCTGTTCTTTGAGAAAAATATTCGCAATTGCCCAATCGTTTCGCAGTTTTCTACGCTTCCGTGATGCAATTTTTCTGCGATGTATGCGACATTGATTGAAACCGCTCTCAAGAAACGGAAGAAAATTATGAACTGGTTGAAGACTGTTGCTGCCGCCGCCCTCGTGCAGGCTGCGTTTCTCCTGCCCGCCCATGCCGGCGACAACCTCAAGGCGATCCAGACCGCCGGCGTGCTGAAGGTCGGCACGGAAGGCACCTATGCGCCCTTCACCTATCACGACGAGAGCGGCAAGCTCACCGGCTTCGATGTCGAGATCGCCGAAGCCATCGCCGGCAAGCTCGGCGTCAAGGCGCAGTTCCTGGAAGGCAAGTGGGACGGCCTGATCGCCGGTCTCGACGCCAACCGCTACGACACGGTCATCAACGAAGTTGGCATCACCGATGCCCGCAAGCAGAAATATGATTTCTCCGATCCCTACATTGCCTCGAAAGCCGTGCTGATCGTCAAGGAAGGCAATAAGGACATCAAGGATTTCGCCGACCTCAAGGGCAAGAAATCAGCGCAGTCGCTGACCAGCAATTTCGGCAAGCTCGCCCAGCAGTCCGGCGCCGAACTGGTCGGCACCGACGGCTTCGACCAGTCGATCCAGCTCGTGCTGACAGGCCGCGCCGACGCGACGATCAATGACAGCCTCTCCTTCCTCGATTTCAAGAAGCACAAGCCCGACGCGCCGGTGAAGATCGTCGCCCAGCAGGCCAATGCCGATTATTCCGCCGCCATCATCCGCAAGGGCGAGCCGGAGCTGCAGGCTGCCATCAACAAGGCACTGGCCGATATCAAGGCCGACGGCACCTATACCAAGATCTCGCAGAAGTACTTCGGACAGGACGTTTCGAAGTAAGTGGGAATAGGCAGAAACACCAATTTGTGAAAAAGATGCGTCCGGGGTCATCTCCGGACGCATTCTCTTATCGAAAGGCGCTTCTCCTTGGAGCACTGGTTGCAACTGATGTGGGACTCTTTGGGCTCGCTGCTTTGGGCAGGGCTCGTCTTCACTATCCCGCTCACCCTCATCACCTTCGTTCTCGGCCTGCTGCTCGGGCTCGTCACCGCCGTTGTCAGGCTGTTCGGCCCGCGGCCGTTGGTCGCCGTCGCGCGCTTCTACGTCTGGGTGATCCGCGGCACGCCGCTTCTGGTGCAGCTCTTTGTCATCTTCTACGGCCTGCCAAGCCTCGGCATCCTGCTCGATGCCTTCCCGGCCGCCATCATCGGCTTCACGCTGAACGTCGGCGCCTATTCGTCCGAGATTATCCGCGCCGTCATCTCCTCGGTGCCCAAGGGCCAGTGGGAAGCGGCCTATTCCATCGGCATGAACTGGCGCCAGGCGATGAGCCGCACCATCCTGCCGCAGGCCGCCCGCGTCGCCGTGCCGCCACTGTCGAACACCTTCATCTCGCTCGTCAAAGATACCTCGCTTGCCGCCGCGATCACCGTGCCGGAGCTGTTCCAGGCCGCGCAGCGCATCGTGGCGACGACCTATGAGCCGTTGATCCTCTATATCGAGGCCGCCATCATCTATCTCGTGCTCAGCACGTTCCTCTCGACGCTGCAGGGCTATCTCGAACGCCGTTTCGCCCGCTCCGGCGGCACGCTGGAGGCGCAGGCATGATCGAGCTGTCGCATATCGAAAAACGCTTCGGCGACAATGTCATCCTGAAAGATATCAGCCTGCTGATCCCGGAAGGCACCGTGACGGCTCTGGTCGGCCCCTCTGGCGGCGGCAAGAGCACGCTTCTGCGCTGCATCAACCTTCTGGAAATTCCGACTGCCGGCACCATCCGCATCGGCGAGGAAACGGCCACCTTCCTCCCGGGCAAGAGGCCCACTTGGCAGGAGATCCAGAAAATCCGCCGCCAGACCGGCATGGTCTTCCAGAATTTTCAGCTCTTTCCCCATCAGACGGCGATCCAGAACGTCATGGAGGGCCTGACGACCGTGCTGCGCTGGCCGGCGGACAAGGCCCGCGCCCGCGCCGTCGAACTGCTGACCAAGGTCGGCATGGCGCACAAGATGGATGCGTGGCCCTCGACGCTGTCGGGCGGGCAGCAGCAGCGCGTCGCGATCGCCCGGGCGCTTGCGCCCTCGCCGCGCGTGCTGCTCTGCGACGAGCCGACCTCGGCGCTCGATCCGGAACTTGCAGCCGAAGTGGTCGATGTCCTCGGCAAGCTCGCCAACGAAGGCACGACCATGGTCATGGCGACACATGATCTGCGGCTTGCCTCGAAGATCGCCAACAATGTGGTTTTCCTCGAGGCGGGCAACATCGTCGAGACAGGTTCCTCCCGCAGCATCTTCGGCTCACCGTCGCAGGAGCGCACCAAGCAGTTCATCTCGACGCTGAATGCCGGTCACAGCTACGATATTTGAGAATCGGACCGCTCGCCGGAGGCAACGAGAGTGACGCAACCCTTTTTTCTGCGCGCGGCGACCGCTGACGATGCCGAGACCATTCGCCTGCTGACGCGGGAAGCCTATGCCAAATGGGTGCCCGTCATCGGTCGCGAGCCGCTGCCGATGGTTGCGGACTATGCGGAGGCCGTTCGCAAGCACCGCATCGACCTCGTGGAGATCGAAGGCAGGCCCGCCGCGCTGATCGAAATGGTTCCGGGCGCCGACCATCTGCTGATCGAGAATGTCGCGGTATCGCCGGCACATCAGGGGCAGGGCATCGGCCGCAGGCTGCTGGCGCACGCCGAGGATGTCGCGGCCTCGCTGGGACACAGGGAAATCCGGCTCTATACCAACAAGCTTTTTGCCGAAAATGTGCGGCTATATCTGAAGAATGGCTATGCGATCGACCGTGAGGAGCCGTTCAAGGGCGGCGTCATCGTCCATATGCGCAAATCGGTCTGATAGCGTGCGGAAAGCCGCAACGAGCCGGGTGTTTTACACCGGCACGATCTGGTAGCCTTCGGAGGCCCGCTGCACGCGGCCGAAGCCGGTGATATGGCCGCCGGCGATGATCCAGCCTTCGCGGGCGGCATCTTCCAGCACGGCTTGACGCGTTCGCAACGCCATCTCGGCATCGAGATCGAAGATCAGCCCGATCTTCGGATCACCGGGTTGAAGATCCCCCAGATGCAAGGCATCGCCCCAGATCAGGAGATGCTTGTCTTCGCCGCGAACCAGATAACCGGTGTGACCGGGGGTATGGCCCGGCAGAGACCGCGCCTCTATGCCGGCCAATACAGGGCCTTCCCCGATCCGTCGGACTCGCGACCCATAGACTCGCTGGAGCTGTTCGGCCACCTTGAAGCCGCCACGCCGCGCCTCCGGTGTTGCCTCCCGAGCGGCCGGATCGGTGAAAAAGGCAAGATCCCTGTCCGGCACGAACACATCGGCATGGGGGAAATACGGGGTGTCTCCATCCAACAGACCGAGCGCATGATCGCCATGCAGATGGGTGATCAATATGTGCTGGACCTGTTCCGGCGTGATTCCCGCCTCACGCAATGCAGATCGCGCGTGACCGTAATTGGGTCCCCACGAAGTGCCCGTACCGGCGTCCACGAGAATGATGCCATCGGCACCCCGCAGGGCGAAACAGTTTACATCCACTCGAAGCGTCGGCTTGCCCCAAGCCTCGATGACACGCTGCCTTGCAACACTGCCATCGGCATGGATGAGCACATCAATCGACGGTTCGAAAACGCCGTCGTGCAGAAGGATGACGTCGTATTGCCCGAAATGCCGGAATTTGCTCGTCATCGATACGATTCCACCTCGATATCCAGACTCAAAAAAGGGGCGGAGCCCGAGAGCCGCCCCTTCCCTATTTCATCAGCGACGATCAGGCGCCGTAGACGACCAGGAGGTCCTTGGCATCGATCTGATCGCCGGCGCGCACGAGCACCTCTGCGATGGTGCCGTCCTTCTCCGCATGCAGCGCCGTTTCCATCTTCATGGCCTCGATGGAAACGAGCACATCACCGGCCTTGATGGCCTGGCCGGGCGCAATGAAGACGGTGGAGATGACGCCCGGCATCGGCGCGCCGACATGGGCTGAGTTGCCCGCTTCCGCCTTGCGGCGGATGGCGCTGCCGGAAGCGCCATGGGCGCGATCCGGCACCTTGATGCGGCGCGGCTGGCCGTTGAGCTCGAAGAACACCGTCACCATGCCCTTGTCGTCGGTCGTCGTCATCGCCTGGTTGACGACGACGAGCGTCTTGCCGCGTTCGATCTCGGCGAAAAGCTCTCCGCCTTCCTTCAGCCCATAGAAATAGGCTGGTGTCGGCAGCACGGAAACGGGGCCGTAGGTGTCGGCGGCCAACGCATAGTCGGTAAAGACCTTCGGATACATCAGATAGGAGGCAAACTCGAAGTCATCGACCTTGCGCTCCAGCTTGGTCTCGATCGCCTTGCGCTCGGCATCGAGATCAGCTTCGGCCAGCAGCGAGCCCGGACGTACAGTATAGGGCTTGTCGCCTTTCAGCGCCTTCTTTTGCAGGGCTTGCGGCCATCCGGACGGCGGCTGGCCGAGATCGCCCTTCAGCATGGAGACGACGGATTCCGGGAAGGAGACTTCCCGATCCGGGCTGACGACGTCGGCAACCGTCAGATCCTGGCTCACCATCATCAGCGCCATGTCGCCGACCACCTTGGAAGACGGCGTCACCTTGACGATATCCCCGAACATCTGGTTGGCATCGGCATAGGCCTGCGCCACCTGATGCCAGCGGGTCTCGAGGCCAAGCGAGCGGGCCTGTTCCTTGAGGTTGGTGAATTGTCCGCCCGGCATTTCATGCAGGTAGACTTCGGAAGCCGGTCCCTTGAGGTCGCTTTCGAAGGCAGCATACTGATTGCGCACAGCCTCCCAATAAAAGGAGATGCGGCGGATCCATTCGGGATCGAGGCCGGGATCGCGCTCCGTGCCCTTCAGCGCCTCGACGATCGAGCCGAGGCAGGGCTGCGATGTATTGCCTGACAGTGCATCCATTGCCGCATCGACCGCGTCGACGCCGGCGTCGACGGCGGCCAGCACCGTCGCGGCGGCAATGCCTGACGTGTCATGCGTGTGGAAGTGGATCGGCAGGCCGGTCGCCTCGCGCAGCGCCTTGAACAGCACCTTGGCGGCAGCCGGCTTCAACAGGCCGGCCATGTCCTTCAGCGCGATGATATGAGCGCCGGCCTTTTCCAGCTCGACGGCGAGATCGGTATAGTACTTGAGGTCATATTTCGGGCGGGCGGAGTTGAGGATATCGCCCGTATAGCAGATCGCCGCCTCGCAAAGCTTGTTCTCCTCGGCAACGGCATCCATCGACACGCGCATGTTCTCCACCCAGTTCAGGCAGTCGAACACACGGAAGAGATCAACGCCGCCCTTGGCCGCCTGGCGTACGAAGTATTTGACGACATTGTCGGGATAGTTGGTGTAGCCGACGCCGTTGGCGCCGCGCAGAAGCATCTGCAGAAGCAGGTTCGGCGCACCCTCGCGGATCAGCGACAGGCGCTCCCACGGATCCTCGGTGAGGAAGCGCATCGAAACGTCGAAGGTGGCGCCGCCCCAGCATTCCAGCGACAGCAGCTGCGGCAGCGCCCGCGCATAAGTGCCGGCGACATGAGCGATGTCATAGGTGCGCATGCGGGTGGCGAGCAGCGACTGATGGCCGTCGCGCATCGTCGTGTCGGTCATCAGCACGCGCTTTTCATTGCGCATCCATTCGGCGAACTTCTGCGGGCCGAGCTTGTCCAGCAGCTGCTTGGTGCCGTCAGGCACCTTGCCGTCGATATAGGGCAAGACCGGCTCCGCCGCCTTCGGCGAGGGCGTCGGGCGGCCGCGCGTTTCGGGATGGCCGTTGACGGTGACGTCGGCAAGATAGGTAAGCAGCTTGGTTGCTCGATCCTGGCGCTTGACCTGCTGGAACAGTTCCGGCGTCGTGTCGATGAAGCGGGTCGTATAGCTGTTGTCGCGGAATTTCGGGTGGGTGATGATCGCTTCGAGGAAGGTCAGGTTCGTCGCCACGCCGCGGATGCGGAATTCACGTAGCGCACGATCCATGCGGGCGATCGTCTCTGCAGGTGTAGACGCCCAGGCCGTCACCTTGACCAGCAGAGGATCGTAGAAACGGGTGATGATGGCGCCGGAATAGGCCGTGCCGCCGTCGAGACGGATGCCGAAGCCGGCGGCCGAGCGATAGGCTGTTATGCGGCCATAATCCGGAATGAAGTTGTGCTCGGGATCCTCGGTCGTCACGCGGCACTGCAGGGCATGGCCGTTGAGGCGGATATCCGCCTGCTTCGGAACGCCCGATTCCGGCGTGCCGATGGCAAAGCCGTCGAGGATATGGATCTGCGCCTTGACGATGTCGATGCCGGTAACGACTTCGGTCACCGTATGCTCGACCTGGATGCGCGGGTTGACTTCGATGAAGTAGAACTTGCCGGTATCGGCATCCATCAGATATTCGACGGTGCCGGCGCCGACATAACTGGTCGCACCGGCGATCTTCAGAGAATAGGTTGCCAACTCCTGGCGCTGCGCGTCGGTGAGGTAAGGCGCCGGCGCGCGCTCGACGACCTTCTGGTTGCGGCGCTGGACCGAACAGTCGCGCTCGAACAGGTGAACGACATTGCCGTGCGTGTCGCCAAGCACCTGGCTTTCGACGTGGCGGGCACGCTCGACCAGCTTTTCGAGATAGACCTCGTCCTTGCCGAAAGCGGCCATGGCCTCGCGCTTGGCTTCCGTTACCTCCTTGGCGAGATCCTTGGGATCGCGGATGGCGCGCATGCCGCGACCGCCGCCGCCCCAGGAGGCCTTGAGCATCACCGGATAGCCGATCTCCTCGGCCATCTTCGCGACTTCGGCCATATCATCAGGCAGCGGCTCGGTGGCGGGCACGACCGGCACGCCGACCGAGATGGCGAGGTTGCGGGCCGCCACCTTGTTGCCGAGCTGGCGCATCGTATCGGCCCTCGGACCGATGAAGATGATGCCGGCGGCATCGCAGGCGTCGACGAATTCCGGGCTTTCCGACAGCAGCCCGTAGCCGGGGTGAATGGCGTCGGCGCCGGAAAGCTTGGCGACGCGGATGATCTCGTCGATCGACAGATAGCTTTCGATCGGGCCGAGGTCGCGGGCCAGATGCGGGCCGCGGCCAACCTGATAGCTCTCGTCCGCCTTGAAGCGGTGCAATGCCAGCTTGTCTTCCTCGGCCCAGATGGCGACTGTTTTTATGCCGAGCTCGTTGGCGGCGCGAAAGACGCGGATGGCGATCTCGGAACGGTTGGCAACCAGGATTTTGGAAATGGGCAATGCAGTCTCCTCACGGCATCGAAACGGGCAATGCTGCACCCGCGAAGAGAATTCTTAACTTCTTGTCACGAGAAGTTCAATTACGGAATAAGTCCGTTTCTGAAAGCAATCGCGACGATATGCTGCCGGTTCCGGGCCTTCAGCTTGTCCTGGATGCTGTTCGTGTACCAGTCGACGGTATGGTTCGAGATTTTCAGAAGCTTGCTGATCTCGATCGACGTCATGCCTTCGGCGAGGTGATTCAGAACTTCCATTTCGCGCTTGGTCAGGTTGACGTCGCCCTTGGCGGCTTCTTCCAGCGATTGGGCCTCGTCGCGCAGTTCCAGAAGCCTCCAGAACGCCTTTCTTGCCACGGCATCGAAAAGGGAAAGCTCCGTCGGCGACAGGTCGACGGCATCGCCGCCGATCGTCATGCTTCCAAGCAGGCCGTTGCGCCCGTGAATGGGGAAGATATAGCCGTCGACGAGCCCGTTGGCGCGGGCATCCGCCATCATCTGCTCCATCCGCCGCCGCAGAGGGTCTCCCTTCAGCGCAATCATGGCATCGCGCCAACGGAAGGGCCGCTGCGCCCGGCCGAGATGGCGCGCCACCGGGTCGACGAGCAGATATCTCTTGCTGGCGTAGGTCCGCGGCCAATTATCGGGCCAACGACCCGCAAGTATGAAGTTGGCAATATCGACATTCGGCCGCGGCTGCCTCAACAGGCCATAGAAGTCGAACTTGTAGGAGCGGAGCACCAGCTCGAGTTCGACCACGACATTCTTGGTAAGCTTGCATTCTTCGATGACCACAAGCAATTGCAATAACGAATGGATAGTCACATGCACCCCTTGGCTTTACAGCCCGAATTGTTGGCGGCCGGACATTGCGGTCGATATCCGCTTAAGTCCGCAACCCGCTCGATCGCCGGCAACATACTCAGCTCGGCATAAAATTGAACGCCTTTGGCGAAATTTTTATCTTTCAACCTGGAATGGATGTATTTGCACGACGCAACAGCGTGGTGGCGAAACCATTCTCAAATTGTCACATTTCTGCGGCGACCGATAGCGTCACCTTCGCGCGAGTGCGCGCGGCACGTGAAAATTCCCGTGAAAAAACAGCGTTGGATTCCGTTAATCGCCGGTTCAGGTAGCGATATGTAGCATCGCAACATTCCTAGTTCTGCTTATGCACAGAGGGTGCCCAACGTGTCGCTGTTCAAAGTCTATGCAAGAGCCCTGAAGTATCTTGGCGCGTATCGCTACCGCGTCTGGATGGTCGTGATCGCAAACATCGCGTTGGCGATGACGACCATTTACGAACCGGTTCTGTTCGGCCGCATCTTCGACGCCATTGCCAAGAAACAGGCAGTGACGCCGACCATGATGCTGTGGGCCGGCTTTGCCGTCTTCAGCGCTGTCGCCTTCATCGTCGTGTCCCGCGAGGCGGATCGTCTCGCGCATGGACGCCGCGCATCCTTGTTGACCGAGGCCTTCAGCCGCATCATTTCCATGCCGCTCTCCTGGCACAGCCAGCGCGGCACGGCGAGTGCGCTGAACACGCTGCTGCGCGCCTGCGAAGCGCTGTTCGGTCTGTGGCTCGAATTCATGCGCAACCACCTGACGACGGCCGTAGCGCTCGTCGTCATGGTCCCGACTGCCATGGCTATGGACCTGCGCCTCTCGGCAGTGCTCATCCTGCTCGGTATCTTCTACTGGGTCATCGGCCAGATGGTCATGAACCGCACGAAGGACGGCCAGACTTCGGTCGAAAGCCACTATAACACGGTCTTCTCGCATGTCAGCGACTCGATCAGCAACGTTTCGGTGCTGCATAGCTACAACCGCATCGAAGCCGAGACCAAGGCGCTGAAGTCGTTCACCGAACGTCTGCTTGCCGCCCAGTATCCGGTTCTCGACTGGTGGGCGCTTGCCGGCGCGCTGAACCGCACTGCGTCGACCGTTGCCATGATGGCGATCTTGATGATCGGCACCGTGCTCGTCCAGGACGGCAGCCTGAGCCTTGGCGCGCTGATCACCTTCATCGCCTTCGCCAACGTGCTGATCGGCCGTCTGGAACAGTTGCGCAACTTCGCCAACCAGATTTTCGAGGCACGCGCCAAGCTGATTGACTTCTATACGCTGGAAGATTCGGTTCGCGAACGCGAAGAGCCGGCTGGCCTGGCCGAAATCAAGGACGTGAAGGGCGAAGTCGAGTTCCGCAACGTTTCCTTCGGCTTTGCAAGCACCTCCCAGGGCCTGCACGACATCTCCTTCAAGGTGAAGGCCGGCCAGACCGTTGCCATCGTCGGTCCGACCGGCGCCGGCAAGACGACGCTCGTCAACCTGCTGCAGCGCGTCTTCGACCCGCAGGGCGGCCAGATCCTGGTCGATGGCCAGGACATCACCAAGGTGACGCGCCGGTCGCTGCGCCGCTACATCGCCACCGTCTTCCAGGACGCCGGGCTGCTGAACCGCTCGATCAGCGACAACATCCGCCTCGGCCGTGAAGGCGCGACCCAGGAAGAGATGATCCGCGCTGCCCAGGCGGCTGCCGCCAACGACTTCATCGAGACCCGCGAGAGCGGCTACGAAACCCGTGTCGGCGAGCGTGGCAACAAGCTTTCCGGTGGCGAGCGCCAGCGTATCGCGATCGCTCGCGCCATCCTGAAGGACGCACCGATCCTCGTGCTCGACGAAGCCACGAGCGCGCTCGACGTCGAAACGGAGAACAGGGTCAAGGCGGCGATCGACAACCTGCGCCAGAACCGCACGACCTTCATCATCGCCCACCGTCTGTCGACGGTACGCGAGGCCGATATCGTCCTCTTCCTCGACAACGGCCGCGTCATCGAGAACGGCAGCTTCAACGAGCTCAGCCAGAGTAACGGTCGCTTTGCCGCCCTGCTGCGCGCCAGCGGCATCCTGACGGACGAGGAAGTCCGCAAGGCGCACACGACGGAACACGAAGCCGCCTGATATTCGCAAGGGGCCCAAGATCGAAGCCGGGAGAGCACTGCTCTCCCGGCTTTTTGCTGCCGAACTTCCGGCCGGACGACGTTTGTCAGGCAAGCGCGATGCCACCGCAATCTGCGCCTGGCCTCTCACCCCAACCCTCTTCTCCCCGTTGAAACGGGGAGAGGGAGCTTACCGCAACAAAGTCAGCACCTTTTCCCCCGTCCACAGGTGCCGCAAACACGAACAGATCCCCTCTCCCCGCCTGCGGGGACACCTACATCCAGAAGCCACAGCCAACCAGAAACAAAGAAAGGCCCGGCGGGAAAACCGAGCCTTTCTGCGTTTCTGATCGGAGGTCAATTCGGTTGGGCGCTACCAGGAGTTAACATCGGCGCCCAACCGAGATCGGATCAGAACTTGCGCTCAAAGCGGAGTACGCCGGCCCACTGGTCGCGGTCGGCGGCATCCCAATCGGTATAGGAGACTTCCGGCTCGATCAGCAGATCCTTGACCGGACGCCAGGCGACGTTTGCGGTAGCGGCGAAGATCTTCGAGCGGTGTAGGCCACCTGGGCATTGACCTGCAGCTTCGGGGTCAGCTGATAGCTCTGGCGCCGGTCCAGAAGGCCAATCGCCCAGCCGCAATCCGCGCCGTTGGTCGGGCAGGCGGAACGGTTGCTGTTGAGGTAGGAGCCTGCATACTTGTTCAGCTTGTCGCCGTCCGTATTCCAGCCACCCATGAGGAAGGCCTTGAAGGCACCGAAGCCGGCGTCGATACGGGCCTTGACGACACCTTCCTCAACGACGGAATCATAGCCGCCGATGACTCTCGGCGACCACGCACCCGTTGTGTAGCCAGCGCCGAGGACGACGTCCGGAGCATAGTGGTTGCCCTTGCCGGTCTGCCATGCGCCGCCATAGGACGAGGTGTCGCCCGAGGAGTTGGAATCTTCCAGCGAGATAATGACCGTGAAGCCGTTGCCGGCATCGTACTTGTAGGTGAGCTGATTGAGTTCCTTCGGGCCGTCATAGATGACGTCGTCGTTGATGACGTTGCCGGCATAGCCCATGTAATAATTGTACTGCGAGTCGGTCACACTTCTTTCGCGAAAGTATCACAAACAAAGTTATGAAGAAAAATCAGACAATTGAGCCGCGCATAAAGCGCGCCTCTACAAAACGTTCAGCGGCGTTTTCCGAAATGCAGGGGCATTGCAATCGCTGCGGCCGGCGCTTTCACAGGACGTTGGCCAGCCACCTGAAGCCGCTTGTGCTCGAGATGATAGGCATAGGCGAACTGTGCGGCGATACCGATGACGACATAGATCGCGCCGACGGTAGGGCTCTTGTTGGTCACATAGAGAAGGACCTGGCCGGCCATGGCAAGGATCGTGCCCGCAACGAAGATGCTGAGCGAATGCCGCCCGAGGATCGTTAACGGATGGTTCGCCGAGCGCCCCAGCAGCGCTGATAAGGACGGTATGCTGATGATCAGATAGGCCAGCGCCAGCACATGCAGCAATCGCGGCAGCGACAGGAACGTCTTGTCGAAGCCGGTGACGACTGTCGGCAGGCCGAATGTCGCAAGATAATCGCCGATCACCCAGAGCTTGTCGGTCACCCAGATGAAGGACAGGAGCACATAGGCGGAAGCGAGCCCGATCAGCACGGGATGAACGAGGATCCGCCCGCCACGCTTCACATGCATGGTTGCAACGAAACCGATGACGAAGAGGAACTGCCAGGACAGCGGATTGAGGAACCAGAATCCGTCAAGCAGTGTCGTGTGCGGCGCGATGTAATAGATGCCCGAAACAAGCCAGACGCTGGCGGACACGAGAAGCAGGAGCAGGGGATTTTTGGCCTCCAGCAGCATCATCAGCGGCAGCATCAGAAACAGGGCGCCATACATGGGCAGGATATTGTTGTAGCCGATCTGATGCCCGAGCGTCAGCAGCGCCGGAATGCCACGACCCGGATCCATCAGCAGCGCGAGAATATTCACCTCGCACAACAGGCCCTTCTGATGGAAGATCCACGCGCCGCAGATGAACAGTACCAGCGTCACGAAAGTGGTGATCATATGCGCGGTATAAAGGGTGAAGGCGCGCTTGACCGCCTTCCACATCATTGCCAGCCGATTGCCGGGAAGAAACTTCGTTCCATAGGCGAGGCCGACGGAGATTCCGGAGATCAGAACGAAAGCTTCCGCTCCATCGGAAAAGCCGAAGTTTTTCGTGGTCAGTTGCTCGAAGAACTGCCCCGGCACGTGATTGATGAAGATCATGATCAGGGCCAAGGCCCTGAGGACATCCAACCGAGTGTCCCGCAGCATCGCCGCAGGCTTTGGCAAACTCATTCGTTTTGCCGCAGCCGCGTCGATATTCACCCTCGAGTTCATCAAACTCTCCTGTTCCGACAATCAAATGCGATCGGGGCCAAAGAGTTCCCCCTTTGGCCCCGATCGTCGAAGCAAAACAGTGCGGAAAGCACTACTGTCCGATCGGGTAGCCCTCTTCGGGATGGGCGATTGCCCTATCATTTATGGTGACCGAGTATCCCTCAGCATCGGGCGCTTTTGAGACGGAAATACGGTATTTTCCGCTCGGCAGTTCGAGGTCCGCCCCAAAGCCGTCCCATGTCGAAGGCAGCGCCGGCCTAACATACAGTCTGCCGTTTTTGACACGAATGCCAAGAATGCCTTCGATTGCTACGCGATACAGCCAGCCGGCCGATCCTGTGTACCAGGTCCAACCGCCACGGCCGGTCAATTCACCTTCACCGTAAATATCAGCGGCAACGACATAGGGCTCTACACGATAGGTATCGGCCTGATCACGATCGCGTGCATGGTTGACCGGATTGAGCATGTCGAAGCAATGCCAGGCGTCATCGCCGCGGTCCATTTCCGCCAGTGCCATCACGACCCAGGTGGCCGCATGCGTATACTGACCGCCATTTTCACGGACGCCCGGCGGATAGGACTTGATGTAGCCCGGATCGCGCGCCGACTTGGCGAAGGGTGGCGTGAACAGCCGGATGATCCGGTTGTCGTCGTCCACCAGTTTGTCGAGAACGGCATTCATCGCCTTCTCGCCGCGTGCCTTATCGCCTTCGCCGGAGAGAATGTTCCAGGACTGCGCGATCGAATCGATCTGGCACTCGAAATTCTCGCTGGAGCCGAGCGGGCTGCCATCGTCGAAATAGCCGCGGCGATAATGACCGCCGTCCCAGCCCGCCGTTTCCAGCGCCTTGCGCAGTTCCGGCAGATGATCCGACCAGCGCTTGACGCGCTCCTTGTCGCCGCGAGCTTCCGCATAGGGCAGGAAGGCGGTGAGGGTACCGGCCAGGAACCAGCCGAGCCAGATGCTTTCGCCGCGACCCTGGATGCCGACGCGATTCATGCCGTCGTTCCAGTCGCCGCCGAGGATCAGCGGCAGGCCGTTGCCGCCCTTGCGCTTGATCGCGAGATCGAGCGCCAAGGCCGCATGTTCGTAGACGCTGGCTTTGTCCTCAGAGACGGTCGGCTGATAGAAGACGTCGTGTGTGCCGGGCATCAGGGCAGCACCCTCGACGAAGGGAAGCTCCTCGTCCAGGATCGACCTGTCGTTAGTGACAGTGCAGTACTGGTTGATGGCATAGGCCAGCCAGACGACGTCATCGGAGATATGCGTGCGCACGCCGGCGCCGCTGCCGGGCAGCCACCAATGCTGCACGTCGCCCTCGCGGAACTGGCGCTGTGCCGCATTCAGGATCTGCTTGCGGGCAAGTTCCGGCGCATGCATCAGGAAGGCCAGCGTATCCTGCAGCTGATCGCGGAAGCCGAAGGCACCCGACGCCTGATAGAAGGCCGTGCGCGACATGATACGGCAGCCGAGGCTTTGATAGGGCAGCCAGGCATTGATCATGTTGTTCATCGCCTTGTCCGGCGTCGAAATCTTCACGCGGCCGGTGAAATCATCCCAGAAACCGCGGTTCGCCGAAAGCACCGCATCGAAGTCGGCCTTGCGGATATCCGCCACCAATGCACGCGCCTCTTCGAGCGAAGCGGTGTCGCCCATATAGAAGCAGATCTCCTTCTGCTCGCCGGCCCCGATCGTCAGATCGAAGGCAAGAGCTGCGCAGGGATCGCCGTCCAGATCGGTCGAATTGGAGAGTGCCGCACCGGAGACGACGGCCTCCGGCAACTGCACCGTGCCATGGCGGCCGATGAATTCGCGGCGGCTTGCCGAGAAGCTCGAATGCGCCTCGCTTGCCGCCATGAAGGCGATCCGCTTGGAATAATCGATGCTGTAGGGGTTGTTGGCAAACAGCGCGCCCGTCCCCTCGTCCAGCGACGAGAGGATGAAGGGCTTGGTCTTGTGCGGATTGATGCCGAGCACCCATTCCGCATAATTGTAGACCCGCAGCCGCCGGCTGCCCGTGCCCTTGTTGCTGAGGCGCAGGCGGAAGAGCTTGACCGGACGCTCGCGATCGACCGTCTGGGTCAGCTCCAGCGCCACGCCATCCTCTTCGCTCGAGAACACGGAATAGCCAAGGCCGTGACGGGTCTCGTACCGGACCTTCGGGTTACGGGACAGGCCCGCATAGGGTGTCATGACCCTGTTGCCATCGAGATCGGCCACGTAGAGCGCTTCGCCCGGGCGGTTGAGGACCATGTCGTTGGTCCAGGGCGTCAGCTGGTAGTCGCGCGAATTGTGGCTCCAGGTGAAGCCGCCGCCTTCGGCGGGCACGTGGAAGCCGAAACGCTCGTTGGTGATGACGTTGATCCACGGATGCGGCGTCGATTGTCCGCCGGCGAGCCGGACGACATATTCGCGGCCATCCTTGGCGAAACCACCATAGCCGTTCCAGAAATCGAGATCGTCCTGCGCTTCGAGCGCATCGGCAACAAAGACCGACTTCTGCGGCGCCATCGGCACTGCAAGTCGATTGACCGGCACCGGTCCGTCGGACTGCGAGGAGGCAAACAGCGTCGCCGCACGGGCAATCTGGTCGACGAGCTTGCCGTTTCGTGCGTGGAAGATCACGCGCGAGGCCGCGAGGATCTGCTGGTAGGTCTCGTTCTCGATCAGATCCTTGCGAACCGAGAAGATATTCGGCCGCAGCCCGTCGCCCTGATTGTGACGGACGTGCTCGACGAGCTTATCCAACTCGCTCTGCATTTCCTGGACGTGATCCGAGGTGCGTTCGTTGACGATGACAAGATCGGCGTTGATGCCGCGCGAGCGCAGATAGTCCGCCGCACTCAGCGCTTCTCTCGCGATTTCGAGATCGATGTCGTCGTTGATGCGCAGGGTGAAGATCGGGAAATCACCCGATATGGTCACCGGCCAGAGCGCCGATTGCGAATGCAGACCGGCCAGCACGGTGGCGCCGTCGGCGCGCAGGTGCATGTCCGGATAGACGAGGTAGCGGGCAAGCTTCTGGAAGGCTGCCGCCTGCTGCGAGGTGACGCCGACATGGCGCATCTGCATTTGCGTGCGCGTCCAGGCCTGCGTGAGCTCGACCCCGAAAGTATCGGGATTGCGATAGCGGTCGACCGCCTTGTCGACGTCCTCGCGGCTGGGTGCTGCAATCGTCCAGAAGATCACGCTGACCTTCTTGCCGGCCGGAACGCGCACGACGCGACGCAGCGACAGGCAGGCGTCCATGGTGAAGCCGTCCGTACCGGAGAGCGTTGCGCCCGGATCGAAAGCCGCAGCTTCGGCAAGCGTGCGGCCGCGGCCGAGGAACTTGCGGCGGTCCGTCTCGAATTCCGTCGGGCGTTCGGAGCCGGCATTGTCGACGACCAGATGGGCGACCGACATATCCGGCTCGTTATAGTCGCGCTTGTTGCGCTCCGCCCGGATCATGTCGCCCTTGCCGCCGATCTCGGTGCGCACGAACATGCGCGCGAAGACCGGATGACCCGAATCGACATCGTCGCTGGCGATGGCCGGCTCGAGATAGGAGGTGACTTCGATGAAGCGATCCTCCGCGCCCATGTTGAGCAGCGTCACGCGGCGGCCTTCGGCATCGTGTTCGGTCGCAACGATGCACTCGACCTCGCTGGTGAGGTCGCCCACGGTCTTGCTGTACTCAGCCTTTTCGTCGCTGAAAGTGACCTTGACCTTTTCGCCTTCGACACTGCGCGGCTCTGCGGTTGCCGACCACCATTGGCCGGAAGCGGTATCGCGCAGGAAGATGAAGGTGCCCCAACGGTCTTCCGTCGGATCCGGGCGCCAGCGCGAGACCGACAGGCTGTTCCAGCGTGAATAACCGGCGCCGGTCGCCGTCAGCATGACCGAGTAGTGACCATTGGACAGGAAGGCGAGTTCGCGATCCTGCGTGGCCGGATCGGCGATCTTGCGGATCTCCGGACGCAGCAGATCTTCCTGGATGTTGGCCGGCTGGTCGCTCTCGTGCTTGGCGGCCATGACCGGAATATCGCGCGGAGCCTTTTCCTGCAGCAGCAGTTCGGCAGCTTCGATCACCGGATCGGCATGGAAGAGTTCACGCAGACGGCCATTGAAGGCGACGTTGGCAATGGCGGCGATCGACATGCCGTGATGGTGCGCATAGTAGTTGTAGACAACAGCGCATTTCTTGCCCTCGGGAACACGGGTCGGCGTGTAGTCCACGGCGTCGTGGAAGCCGTAGATGCCGAGCGCGCCGACCTTGCGCAACTTCTGCAGATTCTCCAGTGCGGCGGCCGGGCGATACTGGCTGGCGAGGATCGAGGCATATGGCGCGATGACGGCATTCTGGCCGAGGCCGCGCTTCAAGCCGAGCGAAGGCACGCCGAAATTGGTGTACTGGTAGTGCATATAGTGGTCGCGGGCATTGAAGGCCGCTTCCGAAATGCCCCAGGGGATGCCGGTGCCGAGGCGCTTGGCATAGTTCATCTGTTCCTGGACGATCAGATTGTTCGTCTGGTTCAGGATACCGCCCTGACGCTCCTGCATGACGAGCGGCGGCATCAGATATTCGAACATCGAACCCGACCAGGATACCAGCGCGCCGCGCGACCCCACAGGCACGACCTGACGGCCGAGACGATACCAATGCTCGGTCGGCAGATCGCCCTTGGCGATGGCGAAAAGGCTGGTGAGGCGGGCTTCGGAAGCCAGCAGATCGTAGCAGGCGGCATCGAGTTCGTTCGTCTCGACGCGGAAACCGATGGAGAGCAGGCGCCGCTCCGGGCGATAGAGGAAGCCGAATTCCATGCCGAAGGCGATCTCCCGCATGCGGTCGCGCAGCTTCGTCAGGCGCTGGCGCAGCGAATCGACGTTGGCGAGATCGAAAATGCTGTCGGCGATATGGCCTTCGCAGACCTTCACCAGCGTTTGCGACCAGGTGAGCACTTCGCCGCTCTGCGGAGACTTGACCTCATGATCGAGGTTGCCCGCCAGCTTCTGGATATCCTGCGCCAGAACCGAGAGGTTGATGACGCGGATGGAGGCGAACTCATGCTCGCGCTTGACGGCGACGAGCGCGTTCTGGAAGCCGGCGATGCGCTCTTCCAGGCGGCGGCGCAGAGGCCGCACGGTCTTGCGATCGTCCGGGAGCTCGGCAAGCGTCTCGGCGAGAATGCCGGCAACGTCGCCGATGCCGTCGAGATTGCCCTGCATATGCGCCGAGGGCGCTTCCGCCCAGATGCGGCAGGCCGAGGACACAGCGATCAGATGACCGGCGAAATTGCCGCTGTCGACAGCCGAGACATAACGCGCGCCCATCGGCTTCAGCGTATCGGTGTGATACCAGTTGCACAGGTGCCCGCGGAACTTTTCGAGCTTCTCGACGGTCGCCATGGTCTTTTCCATGCGATCGATGGTTTCCTCGAAGGAAATCCAGCCGAAATGACGCGCGGAGATGATCGACAGGAAATAGACGCCGATATTGGTCGGCGAGGTGCGCGATGCCACAACCGCATTCGGGGTCTGCTGCACGTTGTCAGGCGGCAGATGGTTCTGCTGCTCGACCACGAACGTATCGAAATAACGCCAGGTGCGGCGAGCGATCTTGCGCAGCTCGGCCGAGACGCTTTCCGGCACGTCAAGCCTGTCTTCGGTTTCCGCCGACTGGCTGACATACCAGGCGATCGCCGGCGACAGCATCCAGAGCAGCGCAAAGGGAATGCCGACGAAGAAGGCGTTGTCGCCGGAAAGCGAGGCGAAGGCGAGGGCCAGCAGCGCCAGCACCGGCGCATGCCACATGACGCGATAATGGCCGAGGATCGTCGTCTGCGCGGCGGCCTGGGCGCTGGCGGCCGTGCGCCATTGCAGCATCAGCTTGCGGCTGACGAAGGCGCGATAGAGCGAGCGGCCGATGGCATCGGCCATGATGCAGGCGCCGTCGGCGATGAAGACGATGCGCAGCGCCACTTGCGCATTGGCGGCGCGAATATCGGTCCAGACCGTATAGAGATGGGCGCGCGCGATGATATCGCTGGTGCGGGGGATGATGCCGTTGATGAGCGACAGCGTCGGCGCCACGAACAGGCAGAAGATCAGCAGGATCTGCCACAGAAGCGCGGCAAGCGGTCCCATGAAATACCAGCCGAGAACGGAGGCGAAGAACCAGGCGATCGGCGTCAGCGAACGACGCAGATTGTCCACCATCTTCCAGCGGCCGAGGCCGGTCACGCCGCGCTTCGGATTGAAGAGATAGGGAAGGAGCTGCCAGTCGCCGCGGGCCCAGCGATGCTGGCGCGAGACTTCGACTTCATAGCGGATCGGAAAGTCCTCGACGAGCTCGCAGTCGGTGACCAGCGCGCAACGCGCCATCGAGCCTTCGAGCAGGTCGTGGCTGAGAACAGCGTTCTCCTCGATCTTGCCCTTCAGCGAGGCCTCGAAGGCGTCGACATGATAGAGGCCCTTGCCGGTGAAGGTGCCTTCCTCGACCAGATCCTGATAGACGTCGGAAACGGCGAAGACGTAAGGGTCGAGGCCGCGATTGACCGAGAAAACGCGCTGGAACACCGACGCATCCTTGCCCGTGGTCAACGACGGGGTGACGCGCGGCTGCAGCACGCCATAACCGCGAACGACGCGCTTGCTGTCGGGATCGAATACGGGCCGGTTGGTCGGATGATGCAGCTTGCCGACGAGCTTGGTGACCGTATCGCGCACCAGGCGCGTATCGGAATCGAGCGTCATGACATATTGCACATCCTTCGGCACCGTGTTGGCGCCAGGCAGGAAGGTGGTGTCGCGGTCGCCGCGCAGGAGCATGTTCAGCTCATGCAGCTTGCCGCGCTTGCGCTCCCAGCCCATCCAGGCGCCTTCGGCCGGATTATAGAGACGGCGGCGATGCAGCAGGTAAAAGCGCTGCTTGCCGTCCTCGTCGTAGCGGGCTGCGAGATTGGCCACTTCGCGGCGGGCGTAGTCCAGGATTTCCAGATCGCGCTCGCTCTCTTCCTCCTGGCTATCAGGCCAGTCGCTGAGCAGCGCGTAATAAACTTCGCCGCGCGGATTGGCGAGGTAGTGAACCTCGAGATTGCGGACGAGCTCGTCGACGCTGTCGCGATTGCCGATCAGGGTCGGCACGACCACAAGCGTGCGGGCTTCTTCCGGAATGCCTTCCTTGTATTCGTAGCCGACGAGGCGCGCCGGCGTCAGATACATGGTGACGACGAAATTGAAGAGGCCGGTCGCACCCTCGGAGGCCGGCAGCGAGAACATCAGCAGCAGGATGACGGTTTCAGCCCAGCCCATGCCGGCCTGGATCATGTAATAGCCGACGACGCCTAGCACCACGGCGGTGAGAAACAGCACCGGCGCCGCGATCGCCAGCCAGTTGAGCTTGCGCCACTGGCGCACGAAGCTCGTCGATATCGGCGGACGATAGCCGATCGCCTTCTCCAGCTTCTCCGTCTGCTGGCCTATGATGAAATCGCCGATATTCGGCTCATGCGGCTCATGTTCGCCGGACGCCGTCGCCGCCGCGGTCATCGCCATGGCGACCTGGGCGATCTCCATTTCGGTCTTTTCGGAACGGCGCGCAAGCTTTTCAATGCGGCGGCGATAGCTGTTGCGCGAGCCCGGATCGAGCTTGGCATAGTCGGTCTCGTCCCACAGCAGCTTGTCGACCGCACTGACGTCTTCCACCCAGACCGACCAGTCTGTGTCGTCGATCAGGCGCAGGCTCTTGATGATGTTGCCCATCGTCACGTTGCCTGATGACAGCCGATTGTGCTCGGCCATCATGACGCTTTCGGCGTCGGTGCCGGCTTCGGTCAGCCGCTTTTCCATCCAGGTGACGGCAAGGCCTGAAGTGTGCGAGCCGTCGCGCAGGCGATAGAGGAACTGCGTGGCGAAGGTATTGTCCGACGTATAGGGCTCGAGTGTCTTCAGGAATTCGGCGACCTTGGCCTCGTCGTTGAGGCGGATCAGCTCGTCGACGGCGGCATTGGCCTTTTTGCGCGTGAGACGGCTCTGCTCGACGCGGCTCGAAATGCGGCGCAGATTGTCGACGAGAATATATCGCACCAGCGACGGAACGGCCCAGAGCTCGCCGATCTTCAGCATCTCTACCGACTGGAAGCCTTCGACCAGCGCCAGCAGGCCCGGACCGGAAACCGTGCTGTGCGTATGGGCGACATAGAGCCAGGCCAGCGCCATCGTGCGCGGCATGACCATGCCGCCGAGGGTGATCGTCTGCAGCTGATCGTAGAATTTCTTCGGGAAATCGCGGCGGACTTCCTGAATGGCTTCTTCGATGATGTAGTGGTTGTCGAGCAGCCATTCGGCGGCCGGCGTGATCGATTCACCGGCGTCGACATCGGCATTGGCCGAGCGATAGACGCGCAGAATCTCTTTTTCGTTCTCCTTGTGTCGCGCAAAGAAGTCGAACGGTGCAAAGCCCGGCAGCTTGGTGTTGGCGCCATTGCGGGCGAAGGTCGCGCCGCATTCCCGTATCTGCTCGTTGGAGAAATAGGTCGCGCGGATCGCATCGTTGTGATCGATCTGCTTGGCTTCAGAATCGCGCGGCGTAACGGTGGAGAGATTTTGAGATGTCATGGATTCGGGTTCTGGGTCCAAACAGAGTGAGTGGCATTGCCGCCTTTATCGTTTTTGCCCTGCCTGACACAAGAATTCACGCATCTGGACCCTTTTGCTTCGCTTCCCGGCGGGCGAAGGGGATGAATTCGAGGTGACAGCTTAGAACAAACGTATAGAGGCGAAGATTTTCACGGGCGGTTTTTGAGAATAATGGCGATTTCCATCATCCCAAAGGAAGTGTCCGTGAAACTGGATATGCGGCTAAATGGTTCCGGCCGCGATCCGCACACGTCAACGACAATCGATCAAGGTCATGAGGCATTCTCCTTGGGCTGATTCATCCAATTGCGGAAATTCAGCATGGTTCGGCATATTGAACCCTCAATATCCCGCAGAAGATGAACTTAAACTGAACCCCCTCAAAAGATTCGCAAATTCCTTTCGGGACGCATCGGCTCCGGAAGCGATTAAGGCCGATTGGCTGACCATAAGCGAGCTACCGCCTGAAACGGAGACACCGCAAAACCTACTCGTCGCCATCCCGCGACGACAAAGTCACGCTCATTTCGAGCCTGGGAAGCGCGACGCACCTGCGCGCAAGGGTTACTTGGCATTCTACATGCCGCCAAACGCCTGATTGCGCCCGGCCGCCTCCCGAAATCTCTCTCATCTTTGCGGGAAGCTTACTGTTTTCACGAGGCGTATACCATCGGGTCGGGCAAATTTTCTTTGTCCGGCAAAGTTCCGCCAGTCGTATGGAGAGGAATTGTCTGAAGTGGAAATGGAGGCTTGAAAAAGCAGCATACCAGAACGACGCGGCTCGACATCGCAGTCAGCCACGCTTGTCATCACTCTATATTATAGGAATGGTCTGCATCGTCGCAGATGGCGGTCACGCCGACCGCCTCGCGAACAGCGTGTTTAAACAACGATGCCGCAAACAATGGCCGCGACGAAAAGAAACGCCGCGGAAAACAGAACGACATGAATCGCCATCTGTATCTTGTGCCGCGTCTTCGCGGCGCGCTTGGAACCATCGAACTGATTCACATGCGTATTCGATATACCCAAATTCGCCATGTGTTGCCTCCGTTCGTTTTTTATTTATATCTCATGGGCCAAGCCCAAGGCGGATATTCATATATTTCCTATCAATTAGGTAGACATGAATTTCCGTCCAGAACTCCGTCTGAGAAAAATTAAACCACTGGACTGCTAGGGGCCCGAAAGATCGGCAAAGCCAAAATCAGCAGAGAATGCGGCGAGCCCAAATCAAACTGCGCTCTATGGCGCTTGCATCAGCGACCTGCTCTTCGGCAGGACCTGTCCGGCGGCGGCTGTTTTCTTCCGAAAGAGCGGCAGCCCCTACGCGTTCCTCTTTCGCCGGCACCGGCGGATGAAGATAGCCCATGGTCATGCCACCCATGAAAAACATGCCTGCCTCCACTTAACGTCTGACCCTTGATCGGGATCACGAAAGTTAACTGCCATTAACGAGATCATGACATAATTGCGGCGGGTGTCAATAGTCTATACGATTGGTCGTGTTTCGATGGGCCATTCGTTAACGAGCGCGCGGGGTCCGGAGACCGTCCGATCAGGCGCGGACGAAGCCCTTGCTGGCGATCATCAGATTGCGCGTATAGTCTTCCTTCACGTCGCCCGCCGCCAGGTCTTTTGCACTCAGCCGCTCGACAACGGCGCCGTTGCGCATGACAGCAAGGCGTTCGCACATATGCGTGACGACGCCGAGATCGTGGCTCACCATGACGAAGGTCAGATGGCGGTCCTTGCGTATCTGTTCGAGCAGATTGAGCACCTCGGCCTGCACCGAAGCATCCAGCGCCGACGTCGGCTCGTCGAGCAAAAGGATGGAGGGTTCGACGATCAGAGCGCGGGCAATGGCGACGCGCTGACGCTGGCCACCGGAGAGCTGGTGCGGATAGCGGAAGCGAAAGCCGGTTCCGAGACCCACTTCATCGAGCGCCCTCGCAATGCGCTTTTCGCCGTCGCCGATACCATGGATCACCAGCGGCTCCAGCAGCAGCCGATCGATCGTCTGGCGCGGATGCAGGGAGCCATAGGGGTCCTGGAACACCATCTGCACCTGGCGATAGAAAGCCTTGCTGCGTTTTGCTCCCTTCAGCTGCTCGGCGCCGATGCGGATCCTGCCATCGCTGACGGGCGCAAGGCCCGCGACAGCGCGCAGCAGCGTCGACTTGCCGGAACCGGATTCGCCGACCAGACCGAAGGATTCGCCCTTGTTCACCTCGACGCTGACGGCATCGAGAGCGTAGTAACCATCATAGACGACGCTGAGGCCGTCAACCGCGAGCGCCACCGTCATGCCGCCCACTCCGGCTTGCGATCGAGAACCGGCAATGGATGGCGGTTCTCGCCGATGACCGGCATGCAATTCAGCAGACCGCGCGTATAGGGATGCTGGGCGTTATTGAGCTCGGAAGCCTTGATTTCCTCCACGACCTTGCCTGCATACATGACGATCACCCGATCGCAGAAGGAGGAAACCAGCCGCAGGTCGTGTGACACGAAAATCAGTCCCATGCCGCGCTCCGACACCAGCTTGTCCATGATCCTGAGCACATCGAGCTGCACGGTGACATCGAGAGCGGATGTCGGCTCGTCGGCGATCAGAAGCTCAGGCCCGGCAATCAGCATCATCGCAATCATCACACGCTGGCCCATGCCGCCCGATACTTCATGCGGATGCAGGTCGTAGACGCGCTTGGGATCGCGGATCTGCACGGCCTCCAACATCGCCATGGCGCGGTCGCGCGCTTCTCCCCTGCCCACCTTCTCATGCGTGCGCAGCGTCTCGGTGATCTGCCGGCCGATGGGCATGACAGGATCGAGCGAATATTTCGGATCCTGCAGCACCATGGCGATGCGCTTGCCGCGCAAAGACCGCCGCTCCTTGGCCGAGACCGACAGCAGCTCGATACCGCTGAAATTCAGCGTGTCGGCGCTGACGAGAGCATGTGGCGGCGTCAGGCCCATGATAGCCCGACCCGTCTGCGACTTGCCGGAGCCGCTTTCGCCGACGATGCCGAGCCTTTCGCGGCCGAGCGTGAAGGACACGCCGCGCACCGCTTCGATGACGCCCGTGCGCGTCGGATAACGAACCCTCAGGTTTTCTACGGTCAACATCGTCGTCATTGGCCGCTCTCCTTCGGATCGAGCGCGTCGCGCAGACCGTCCCCGAGCAGGTTGAAGCCGAGGCTGACGATCAGGATCGCGATGCCGGGCATGGCCGCCACCCACCACTGGTCGAGATAGTATTTGAAGCCGTTTGCAATCATCACGCCCCATTCCGGCAGCGGCGGCTGCGCGCCAAGGCCGAGAAAGCCGAGACCGGCAGCGGTCAGGATGACGCCGGCCATATCGAGCGTCACACGCACGATCACCGAGGAGATGCACAGCGGCATGATGTGGCGGAAGATGATGCGCAGCGACGAGGCGCCCATGAGCTGAACGGCGGCGATATAGTCGGAATGCCGCACCGTCATCGTTTCCGCCCGCGCCAGACGCGCATAGGGCGGCCAGGAGGTAATGGCTATGGCGATGATGGCGTTCTCGATGCCCGCCCCGAGCGCGCCGGCAAAGGCGAGCGCCAGCACCAGCTTCGGGAAGGCGAGGAAGATGTCTGTGATGCGCATCAGCACGGTGTCGACCCAGCCGCCCAGGTAGCCGGAAACCATGCCGATGATGAGCCCGATCGGCGCCGATATGATCGCCACCAGCACGACGATATAGAGCGTCCACCGCGAACCGTAGATGAGGCGGGAAAGGATGTCGCGCCCGAGATCATCCGTGCCGAGAAGATAGCCCGGCGTGCCCGGCGGCTTCAGATAGGCATTGGTCAGATCGCCGATGACGGGCGAATGCGGCGCGATGACATCGGCAAGCGCTGCCACCAGCACGAGCGCGATGATGATCAGCAATCCGACAACGGCCAGGCGATTGGCGGAGAATTGCCGCCAGGTGACATAGGCACGCCCGAGCCTTGCCTGCCGGCGCGACTGCGGCCGGTCGGACAGCAGCCAGTCACGCCAGCCGAGGTGGGTGGTCTCAGCGGTCGCCGTCATTTACGTCGCGTCCTTGGGTCGAGGGTCCGATAGAGCAGATCGGAGAACAGGTTGATGCCGATGAAGACCGTGCCGACGACGATCGTGCCGCCGAGAACGGCGTTCATGTCGGCATTGCGCAGCGAACTGGTGATGTAGAAGCCGATACCCGGCCAGGAGAACACGATCTCCGTCAGCACCGACCCCTCCAGCAGCCCGGCATAGGACAGCGCGATCACCGTGATCAGCGGCACGGCGGCGCTGCGCAGGGCATGGCCCCAGATCACCCGCGTCTCCGAAAGACCCTTGGCGCGGGCAGCGACGATATATTCCTGGCCGAGCTCGTTCAGCATGAAGCTGCGCGTCATGCGACTGATATAGGCGAGCGAGAAATAGCCGAGCAATGACGCCGGCAGGATGATGTGGCGGAAGACATCCCAGAAGACGTCCCACTGCCCCTGCAGAGCGCTGTCGAGCAGATAGAAGCCGGTGATCGGCGTGAAGGTATATTCGTAGGCGATGTCGATGCGGCCGGGATAGGCCACCCAGTTCAGCTTCGCATAGAAGATGACCAGCGACACCATGGCCAGCCAGAAGACCGGCACGGAATAGCCGACGAGGCCGATGACGCGGACGATCTGGTCGATGAAACTGTTGCGGCGCACGGCGGCAAGCACGCCGAAGGGAACCCCGAAAATCGCACCGATGATCGTGCCGACGGTCGCGAGTTCCATCGTCGCCGGAAAAACGCGCTTGATGTCGTCCATGACCGGGTTGGTCGTCAGCACCGACGTGCCGAAATCGCCGGTGAGCGCGCTCACCAGGTAGTAGTAGAACTGCTGGTACAGCGGCTGATCGAGATGCATTTCGCGGCGCAGGCGATCAATCACCTGCGCAGGCGCATGATCGCCGGCGATCGCCAGCGCCGGATCGATCGGGATCACCCGTCCGATGAAGAAGGTGACGGCCAGAAGCCCGAGATAGGTCGTGACGGCCACGACGAGGAATCGCAGCAGACCCATGAAGAAAGGTGCGGCACGGCCCTTCTTGGGCCGCACCTGCATTTTCCGCTCGACAGTGCTCAAAGGACTAATCCTGCCGGATTATCACTTTGACACCGGCCAGACGAAGTTGGTGTCGAAGCTCGGACCGAGCTTGAAGTCCTTCACGTCCTTGCGATAGCCGGCAACTTCCGTCTGCTGGAACAGGATGACGAAGGGGCTGGCATCCAGGAACTTCTTCTGGATGTCCTGATACATGGCGGCACGCTTGGCGGCATCGCCCTCGAATAGCGCTGCCTTGGTTTCCTTCTCCAACTCAGGCGTCGTCCAGGTATTGCGCCAGGAGAGCGTCTTGTTCGAGCTGCCGTCAGAATTGTCGTCGTTGGTCGTGAAGGTATCGGCGTTGGAATGGGGATCCCAATAGTCGTTGCCCCAGTTGCCGAAATAGATGTCGTGATTGCGGGCGCGATATTTGGTCAGCTTCTGCTTGCCGTCGCCGGGGATGATCTCCACCTTGATGCCGGCCTGGCCGAGCGTCTGCTGGATCGATGTGGCGACACCGGTATCCGGCTCGATGCTGCGCACGTCCATGGTCACGGAGAAGCCGTTGGGCAAGCCGGCCTTGGCGAGCAGTTCCTTGGCCTTGGCGATATCGAGCTTGAACGGATTTTCATCCAGCGCACCGAGCAGGCCCTTCGGCTCGAAGGTCTGATGGATTTCGCCGATACCCTTGATCAGCGTCTTGCCAATGGCATCGTAATCGACAAGGTACTTGAACGCCTGCTGCACTTCCGGCTTGGCAAGGTTCGGGTTCTTCTGGTTGAGACTGATGTAGTAGATCGTGCCCTTCGGCGCGTTGGTGGAGGCAAGCTGGGCGTTCTTCTCGATGGCTGCGAGATCGGTCGGCGACAGGTTGCGGGCAACGTCGATATCGCCGTTCTCCAGCGCCAGACGCTGCGCCGAGCTTTCCTTCATGAAGCGGTAGATGACGCGGGCGAGCTTCGGCTTTTCGCCGTAGTAATTGTCGTTGCGCTCGAGGACGACCGCCTCGTTGGCGCGCCATTCACGCAGCTTGAACGGGCCGGAGCCGGCAAAACCGGTCTTTAGCCAGCCATTGCCGAAGTCGTTGTCGTATTTGCTGTCGGCCGACGGCGTCACCGGCTTGACGTGCTGCAGCACCAGCTTCTTGTCGACCACTTCGGCGACGGTCGCGGTCAGGCAGTTCAGCACGAAGCTCGGTGCGTAGGGCTTGTCGACGGTGAAGACGAAGGTATTCGGATCGGTGGCCTTGGCCTTTTCCGTCACATTGTCGCCGGTCAAGCCGAACTGGGTAAGAATGAAGGCCGGGCTCTTGTTGATCTTGACGACGCGCTCGAAGGACCATGCCACATCATCGGCGGTGATCGGATTGCCCGAGGCGAATTTCAGGCCGGGCT
Organism: Rhizobium sp. SG741; assembly: GCF_012275435.1. Lineage (NCBI taxonomy): Bacteria > Pseudomonadati > Pseudomonadota > Alphaproteobacteria > Hyphomicrobiales > Rhizobiaceae > Rhizobium > Rhizobium sp. SG741. The sequence goes on along the minus strand of NZ_JAAZQP010000005.1, from coordinate 19,905 downwards.
TCAGCTTGAACGTATAGGTCAGATGATCATCGGAAACCGACCAGCTCTCGGCAAGATCGCCCTGGATCTTGGAGGTGTCTTTGATATCGAGGCGAACGAGCAGGCTGTAGCTGTTGCCGGTGATTTCGGCAGCGGAAAGTTCATAGGCTTCCGCCGGGTCCATGCTCAGAATGTCGTCGAAGGAAAAACCTTCGACCAGCGTGTCCTTCGGCGTTGCGGCAAAAGCGCTCGGCACGGCCATTGTCAGAATAGAGAGAGCCACACCGGCCGTAAGGACGCGGAAGCTGCGGTTCATTCTGGTAATCATCATTGTTTTCGTTCCCTTCTTTGAGCTTTTATCAATATTGCGACGCGCGTGTTGCGCTGCCTTCCTTCCAAGCGGACGCCAGGATGCGAAGCCAGTTCTCCCTACACAGCTTTACAAGATCGGCTTCAGCATAACCAACGTTCCGAAGGGCGGCAATCAGCTTCTGGTTACCCGCCGCATCACTGATTTCCTCGGGAATCGTCGCGCCGTCGAAGTCCGATCCGAGGCCGACGCAATCGATACCGACGCGGCTGACCAGATGATCGACGTGGCGCACCATGGCTTCGATCGGCGTATTGGCATCAGAGCGGGCATCTTCGCGCAGCATGGCCGTCGCGTAGTTCAGGCCGACAATGCCGCGGCTTTCCTTGATTGCGCCGAGCTGCTTGTCGGTGAGATTGCGGGCAACGGGCGTCAGCGCATGCGCATTGGAGTGGCTGGCCACAAGCGGCTGATCCGAGGTCTTGGCCACATCCCAGAAGCCCTTCTCGGTGATATGGGCGAGATCGATGAGGATGCCCAGCCGGTTGCATTCGCGCACCAGCGCAAAACCCGCATCCGTCAGGCCCGGGCCGGTATCCGGAGAGCTCGGATAGGCAAAAGGCACACCGTGGGCGAAGACATTGTTGCGGCTCCAGACGGGGCCGAGCGAACGCAGCCCCGCCGCATAGAAGGTTTCGAGCGCGACGAGGTCGGCATCGATGGCTTCGCAGCCCTCCATATGCATCACGGCTGCGAAAATGCCCTTCTCCATGCAATCGCGAATTTCTCCGGTGGTACGGCAGAGCTTCCACGCGCCGGCGCGATCGAGCCGCAGCGCGATCGCCGCCATTTCCAGCGCGATATCGAGCGACGGCGCCCGCTCCAGGGGAGCAGCAAGCGGCGTTGCGTAATGACCGTTGCGATCGGGATCGGCGAAGACGAGGTCGCCTGATGGAATGTAGATGGCGCAGAGACCGCCGGCCAGACCGCCCGCTTTGGCACGCGGCGCATCGATATGACCGCTCGATATCCCATCCTTGAATTCGGCGATCGGGTCGGCGCCATCGCGCTCGTGATGCCAGAGTCTCAACAGAACGTCATTATGACCATCGAATACGGACTGCATTGTCTATCCTGGGTGAAGCTCATGGGGAGCAGATGGAAAGCGGCCAGAATAGAAAAGCTGGCGGGATTCGCCATACCCAAATGAAAAAAATTTGCATTTGCATGGAATGCCGGATGCAAATGAAAAAGGCGGGGCAAAACCCCGCCTCGGATCATCGATCCTGTTTCAGGCGTTTCAGCGTTTCGCCCGCTTCTTCTGGCGGTAGACGTCGATGGCGACGGCGGCGATGATGATGACGCCCTTGGCGATTTCCTGGTAGTACGCGTCGACGTTCAGGAAGGTGAAGCCGGAAATCATCACGCCGAGGATGACCGTGCCGATCACCGTGCCGGCGATGCGCCCGACGCCGCCGGTGAGCGAGGTACCGCCGATGACGGCGGCTGCGATCGCGTCCAATTCATAGGTCACACCCATGCCGGCCTGCGCCGTCTGGACGCGGGCGGCGGTGATGATGCCGGCAAGCCCGGCCAGAAGCCCCGCAATTGCATAGACCTTGACCAGATGCCCCTCGACATTGATGCCCGACACGCGCGCTGCCTGCATGTTGGCGCCGATCGCATAGGTGAACTTGCCGTAGCGGGTGTAGCGCAGCACGACATGGAACGCGACCGCGATGATCAGGAAAACGATGACGGGCCAGATTCCGGAACCGATGAAATTGAACTGCTCGGTGAGGCCGGAGATCGGCTGTCCCTTGGTGTAGAGCTTCGACAGGCCGCGCGCCGAGACCATCATGCCGAGCGTGGCGATGAAAGGCGGAATTTTCGTCCGGGTGATGAGCTGACCGTTGATATAGCCGGCAAGCAGGCCGATCAAAAGCCCGACGCCGATCGGAACGAAGAAGGGCATGTCAGTCAGCGCCGGATAGACGGCCCGCGCCCAGGTGGAGGACTGGGCAAAACTCGCAGCGATCATGGCGGTCAGGCCGACGACGGAGCCCGACGACAGATCAATCCCGCCGGTTATGATGACCTGCGTCACGCCGATGGAGATGATGCCGATGACGGAGACCTGCAGGATCATGATCTTCAGGCGCTGCACGTTCATCAGGAAGCTCTGCCCGACGAAGATCCAGCCAAGGATTTCGCAGACGAGTGCAATGCCGATCAGCACGAGGAAGATGCCGAGTTCGGGCGGAACACGGCGACGTCTCGGACGCGTCAATGCCGGTGCGGCCGCCTCTGCAACTTTGCTAACCATGGTTCAATCCTCCCTTGCGATGATTGACGGCGTCACTGCGCCGCCAGCTCCATCACCTTCACTTGAGTTGCTTCCGCTCGATCCAGGAATCCGGTGACCCGTCCCTCATGCATCACCATGATGCGGTCGCTCATGCCGAGCACCTCGGGCATTTCCGACGAGATCATGACGACGGCGACGCCGTCGCGTGCCATTTCGGTGACCAGGCGATGGATTTCCGCCTTGGCGCCGACATCGATGCCGCGCGTCGGCTCGTCCAGGATCAAAATGCGGGGTTTGGTAAGCAGCCACCGGCCGATCAGCGCCTTCTGCTGATTGCCGCCGGAAAGATTTTCGATCCGCTCATCAAGGTTCGGCGTCTTGACGCGCAGCTTGCGCGCCATCTCCTCGCAGGCCTGCTCCACAGAGCCCTCCTGCACGAAGCCGCCACGCACGAACTTGTCGTGCAGCACGGCGACCTGCATGTTTTCGAGCACGCTGAGGATCAGCAGACAGCCGGTGTCCTTGCGGTCTTCGGTCAGAAACGCCATGCCGTGACGGATCGCCGCCGCCGGCGAGGAAATCTCGACCTTCTTGCCGAAAAGCTCGATCGTGCCTGACGATGCCGGCGTCACGCCGAAGATCGTCTCGGCGACATTCGATCGCCCGGAGCCGACCAGTCCGGCAACACCGAGGATTTCGCCGGCCCTGACATCGAAGGAGACATTCGAGAAGACGCCGTCGAGGCTCAAATCCTTGACCGAAAGGACGGTTTCGCCGATCGGCACCTCCTCTTTCGGGAACATCTGCGTGATCTCGCGACCGACCATCATACGGATGATGTCGTCGCGGGTGACATCGGTGGACGCATGCGTGCCGATATACTTCCCGTCGCGGAAGACCGAGAATTCGTCGGCGATCTCGAACAGCTCGTTCATCTTGTGGGTGATGTAGACGATACCGATGCCCTGTTCGCGCAGGCCGCGGATAATCTCGAACAGATGCGCCACCTCGCGCTCGGTCAGCGCTGAGGTCGGCTCGTCCATGATCAGCACGTCGGAATCGTAGGAGACCGCCTTGGCGATTTCGACCATCTGCCGGCTGGCAACCGAAAGCTCGCTGACCTGGATTTCGGGATCGATCGAAATGTTGAGGCGGCGGAAAAGCTCTTCGGTCTTGCGGCTCATCTCGGCGTGATCGACGAAACCGAAGCGGTTCTTCGGCTCGCGCCGGATCCAGATATTCTCGGCAACAGTCATGAACGGCATCAGGTTGAGCTCCTGATGGATCATCGCAATGCCGTTTTCCAGCGCATCCAGCGGCGATTTCAGCCGAATCTCGACGCCCTTGAGGCGCACTTCGCCCTGGTCTGGAATATAGATGCCGGCAAGGATCTTCATCAGCGTCGACTTGCCGGCGCCGTTTTCGCCCATCAGCGCATGCACAGTGCCGCGCTTCAGACGGAAGGAAACATCGTCGAGGGCCAGGACGCCCGGAAATTCCTTGCGGATGCCTTCTGCGCTGAGCAGGTAGGCGGCGTTGGGGACGGCGCCGCTGGCGCGTACCGCAGCCATGGTGGATGGGCTGACAGCCATTTTTTCCTCCCGGGCAGCTCGGATTTGTGAGGATGCGGGCTCAAACGCCCGCATCCGTCGATCATCGCACCGTCAGTTCTTCTTGACGAAGTCCTTGACGTTTGCCGGCGTCACGAGTTGGAAGGGAATGTAAACCTTCTTCTCGATCTTATCACCCTTGGCGAGCTTCAGCGCGGCATCCACGGCGCCCTTGCCCTGACCGGCGGCATCCTGGAATACCGTGACCTTCAGGTCGCCGGCCTGCATCGCAGCCAAGGCATCCTGCGTCGCGTCGACACCGGCGACGACGATCTTGTCGAGCGATTTGCCGGAAGCCTTCAGCGCCTGGATGGCGCCGATCGCCATTTCGTCGTTGTTGGAGATAACGGCATCGAATTCGATGCCGCTGGAAAGCCAGTTGGTCATCAGGTCGGCGCCCTGGGTACGCTGCCAGTTGGCAGTCTGCTCCTGGACGATGGTAATGCCCTTGCACTGGTCGGTGGCGATAACGTCATGCACGTCCTTCGTGCGCATGCGAGCAGCCTGGTTGGACAGCTCACCCATCATGACGACAGCCTTGCCCTTGCCGCCGAGAAGCCGGCAAACTTCCTTGGCTTCCAACGTGCCGGATTCCTGCTCGTTGGATGCGACGAAGGCCTGCTTGTCCGGAAGGCTGTCGACGTTCGCCGGCTCGCGGTTGACGTAGATCAGCGGGATCCTGGCATCGGCAGCCAGTTTGGAGATGGCAGCCGTCGCGTCGGTATCGACCGGGTTGACGATGATGGCATCGACCTTACTGGCGATGAAGTTCTGAATCTGGCTCTGCTGCTTGGCGATGTCGTTCTGAGCGTCTTCGACCTGCAGGTTCACGCCCTTCAAGGTCTTGGCGTAGTCCTGCATGCCGTTGCGCAGGACGGTCAGGAAGTTGTCGTCGAACAGCGCCATCGAGACGCCGATGGTTTCGGCATGGGCCGCAGTCGACAGCATAAGTGCCATCGCCGAGCCAAGGATGAATTTCTTCATGTTTTTCCTCCCAGATACGGTGCCCGGCCGCACCCCTCCTAAATGCCGGAGCCCCCGGTTTCGACCGCAGGACCTACAATCAATTCGGCCGTCACTCCCATGGCGGCCACATTGAAAACGGAACAAACAAACCGTAAAATTCTCTATGCGGAATATTCATTCCATTTTTCAACACAAAGGTCAACACTATTTTCTGACCGCATCGCAGAAGCCGGCCATGACGGATTTCTCAGGGCGGATACTGCAAGAATCGACGATCGAACCTACATACGGGCACCCCCCAGGTGGAACCGACGTTCCATCGCCATATGAACGGGGTAGAATGCCATTGATACCGGCCGCCCGGCCGGCCATAACGGAGAACAAGCATGCCTTCGATGTACAGTTTCTCGGTCCCCGTCTTTCAGCGCGGCCTGCAAAATCTTTCTGCCTATCTCGACAGGATCGAAGCCTATGCCGCTGAAAAAGGCATAGAGCCTAATGAACTCATCGCGGCGCGTCTGTTTGACGACATGCTGCCGCTTTCCGGTCAGTTCCAGCGCGCTTCCGATACCGCAAAGCTCACCATATCCCGGCTCGCCGGCATCGATGCTCCGCGCTTCGAGGACAACGAGACGACCGTCGCCGACCTGCGCGAGCGCCTGAAGAAAACGCAGGATTTCCTCGCGACGGTGACGCCGGAGGCTATGGAAGGCAGTGCCGAGCGGGAAGTCACCATCTCGCCGGGAGGCAACAAGACGGTCTTCAAGGGCGAGGATTATCTTGCAAAGTTCGCGCTGCCGAACTTCTTCTTCCACATCACCACGGCACACGGCATATTGCGCAGCCGTGGCCTGCCCGTCGGCAAGATGACCTATCTCGGACCGTTTGCCTGATAGCCTGCCATTGAATCTCGATCAGGGCCGGCGCGAAACCGGCCCTTCTTCCGTCAGCTCCGTATAGGCAAGCGTCTGGTCCAGGTGCTGTGCCCGCAGGGACAGGAGCTTTTCGGCATAGGCAAGCCGGGTTGCCGCGTAGGCTCCATCAGCAGCGACATTGGAAAGCTCCATCGGGTCCTTCGCCAGATCGAACAGCAGTGGCGGCAGGCCGCCGAAATGGACGTATTTGAAGCGCTCGTCCCGGATGACGGCGAGGTTGCAGGCATTGGATTTCAGGCCGAAATGCCGCTCAGGCTCGCCATTGGCGATATCGCGGAAATCGAACTCCCAGAATGCCGCCTCGCGCCAACCCTCCGGCACCGCGCCCGCGAGAAAAGGCAACAGCGTCTCACCATCGACATGGTTTCGAGGCTCGATACCGAGCCGGTCGCACAGGCTCGGGAAGATATCCGCCGCGCTGGTGAAATGCTCCACTTCCCGACCGTGGGCAACGGGCCGGCCCGGATCGCGAATAACAAGCGGGACATGATAGCTGCCGTCGAAAAAGCCGCCCTTGCCGAGCATCCAGTGATCGCCCATCATTTCGGCATGGTCCGATGTGAAGATGATCAAGGTGTCATCCCAGGCATCGGCATCCCTGAGCGCCTGCCAGATCCGCCCGAGCTGCGCGTCGACCTCGGCAATCATGCCGTAATAGATGGCGCGGATCGCCGACAGATCCTGCGACGTCCAGTCGGCGATGGGACCTTCGCCGCCGTAGATGAAACCGCTCTTGTCGATCAGCGGCAGGGCGAAGGCAAGAAGCGGATGCGCTGCCTGCTCCGCCTCGCGGTTGGCGGCGCGCGCAAAAGTCGGGCCATCACTCGCCGAGAACATGCGATTATAGGGTTCCGGCACCGAGAACGGCGGATGGGGCCTCAGAAAGGAAACATGCGCGAACCAGGGCGCATCCTGCTCGCCGAACCAACGGATGAATTCACCGGCGAGGAAAGCCGTCTGCGTCTCGTCCCTGGAATAGGTGGGCGCATTGCTTGAAATCTCGCCGGGCTTCGCGCCGACGGGAATATGGATTTCGCGGCTGACGGCATCGGCATGGCCGCGCGAACGCAGCCAGGATAGCCACTGCTTTTCATGCTCGGGCAGAAGCTGCCGCGCCGTGAAGCCCGGCAGCACGCCCTCATAGGTCGTCAGATGCGGATCGTGAGGATCCCTGCTGCGCGGATCGGGCGCGGTATCCGTGTAGCCGAACAGCGTCGGATCGTAGCCGGCCCGGCGCGCTGCAAGCGCCAGATTGTCGAAACGGGCATCCAGCGGCGACCCGTTGCGGCAAACGCGATGGTTCATCTGATAGAGGCCGGTATAGAGCGTCGCCCGCGCCGGCGAGCAGGGCGCGGCCCCCGCAAAATGCCGGCGGAACAGCACGCCCTCCCGCGCCAGCGCATCGACATTCGGCGTCCTGACGCAATCGTGCCCAACCGCGGAAAGGCAATCGCCCCGCCACTGATCAGCCGAAATCAACAGCACGTTTGGGCGCTTGCCCCCAATACCATTCAGAGAGGAACGCTGCTCAGTGCTGGTTCGACTTGGCATGCCAATTCCAGGCGGATTCGACGATCTCAGTCAGATCATATTTCGGCGACCAGCCGAGAACGTCGCGGGCCTTGTCGTTATTGGCGACCAAGGTCGTCGAATCGCCCTCGCGACGACCGACATATTCGACCGGGAACGGCCGATCCGACACGGTCTCGATCGTTCCCAGCAATTCCTTCACCGTCGTGCCGGTGCCGGTGCCGAGATTGAGCGCGACGGATTCGCCGCCGCGCAGCAGATATTCCACCGCCCGGACATGCGCGTCGGCGAGGTCGAGCACATGGATGTAATCGCGCACACAGGTCCCATCGCGGGTGTCATAATCGCTGCCGAACACCTTGAAGCCCTGGCGGCGACCGAGCGCGGCTTCGATGGCGAGCGGAATGGCATGCGTTTCCGGCGTGTGCCACTCGCCGATGCGCCCCTCGAAATCGGCGCCGGCGGCGTTGAAATAGCGCAGCACCACGGAGCGCAGCCCCTTGTACTGATCATAATCGGCAAGCGCCTGCTCGACGATATATTTCGTGCGGCCGTAGGGATTGATCGGCACCTGCCGATGGCTTTCGTCGAGCGGCACGCTCTGCGGCAGGCCATAGGTCGCGCAGGTGGAGGAAAAGACGAAGGCCCCGACACCGGCCGCCTGCGCCGCCGAAAGCAGGGTCAACGTGCCGATAACGTTGTTTTCATAGAAGGAAACGGGATCCTTGACCGACTCGCCCACTTCGATCAGCGCGGCGAAATGCAGGATGGCGGCTGGCTTGTGTTTGGCAAGCACCTCGTCGAGGCGCGCGCGATCGCGGATATCCCCCTCCTCGGCCGGACCCCATTTGACGAATTCACGATGGCCGTTGGAGAAATTGTCATAAACGACTGGCTGAAATCCCTTGTTCGCAAGATCCAGACATGTATGCGAACCGATATAGCCGGCTCCGCCTACCACAAGCACCGTTTCTCCTGCCATAATCACCTCTTCTCAACCTTCAACGACATCTAGCCCAAGCGCGGGGGACCGTATTCGATCCGACGCGTAGAGTTAGAGAGCTGTAGCCGACTTGCAAGGCCGGAGAAAGGCGCAAGATTGGCAGGATCGGGACGAAAAGCTAAGCCGGCTTCGCCGCAGCCTTACTGGTGTGCATGAGAATTCCGACAAGCGCCAGAACTGGCGGCAGCAGGAAACATTGCATGCCGGCGAACAGAAAAAGTGCGGCGGCCATGCCGCAGCCAAGGGCAAAACCGCCGACGGCAGCTCCCATGCGGGCAAGCCGGGCGGTCATTGCCGCCCGCGCCTCCGGCTCGGCCCCGCGCAGCATATCGGCGATATCGATCATGATCTGCGTCGTCGTCCCCGTCATCATCGTCGTCGGCGGCGTCGAGCCGAGATGGACGCGATGAGCCGCCGTCTGGATCGCCATCGCCGAGACCAGCGTCATGCCTGTGAGGATCGCCTGCCAGCCATCCCCATCGGCGAACGGGCCGAAACGGATGGCGAAAATGGCGGCAAGCACCAACAGCAGGAATTTCAGCGACAGGATGATCTGCAATGTCGGCAGGTTGCGCCGCGACAGATCACTGCCAATGAGGCGCGCGAAAATGACGACGACGCAGAAGACCGGCAGGGCCAGAAGCTTGGCCGCAGCGCCGGACGTTCCGAGCGCCATGGCCGCGCCGAAGGTCACGAAATTGCCTGTGACATGCGCCGTGAACAGGCCGTGCAAGGCAAGAAATCCGGCGGTATCGACATAGCCGCCATTGATGCTCAGGAGGGTGGGCAGGCTCGGCTTCATCGGCTCCTCGTCTTCGCGTTGATCGCCTCCGATCTTATCGCGCCGAACAATCGCCAATGTCGAGATAATTGCGCAATCACGCTGTACAAGCTTGTGACGATTTCTCCAGCTAATCGCCGCTCGCGCCTATTCGCCGCGCTCGCTTTCGAGTGCGGCGATTTCGTCGGAGATTTCCGTAATCCTTTGCTGAAGCTCTGCTTCGGTGCCGTCCTCGACGTCACCTTCGCCAAAACAATAGCGCGCTATATGCAGCTCAAGCTTGGCCTCGAGTTCCTCGCGCTGGACGTGGAGATGTTTGAGATGGCTGTTTCGCATTGCGAACCACGCTTTCGATAAAATAAGTCTCACCCTTATAAATAGGTTGGAGACCAGAAAGTTTCGATGCACATGTCAGGCGCCTGGCCAAAACTGCTTCCGCAACACGCTGTAACACCGTATCCCCCGCCTATTGCAAAGCCCTCACCCGATATTCACATTCACGCGACCTGCACCTGAAACACGCTGAAGGCAAATATTGGCGCTGACACGGGCCATGGATTTGGGCTAATTCAGGTGGCTTGTTCGAGGTATGGTGTGTTGAACGAAAAAATTGCCGTCATCGGCCTGGGTTATGTGGGATTGCCTGTCGCGATCGCGCTGGCCGAAAAATTTCATGATGTGGTCGGTTTCGACATCAAGGCCTCCCGCGTCGCCGCGCTGAAGGCGGGTGACGATGATACCCGCGAGGTTTCCGCTGAGAGGCTGAAAGCGAGCGGGCTGCGCATCAGCAGCGACCTGCAGGACCTGCGGGACCGCGATATTTTCATCGTCGCCGTGCCGACGCCGATCGATCGCAACCGGCAGCCGGATCTTAGGCCGATGATTTCCGCCTCGCGCACGGTGGGCCAGGTTTTGCGCAAGGGCTCAGTCGTCGTCTACGAATCGACTGTCTATCCCGGCGTGACGGAAGAGGTATGCGGCCCGGTGCTCGCAGAAGTTTCCGGCCTGCGGCAGGGTGAGGATTTCCATGTCGGCTATTCGCCTGAGCGCATCAACCCCGGCGACAAGGAACACACCTTCGAGCGCATCGTGAAGGTCGTCGCCGGCGACAGCGAGGAAACGCTGGACAGGATCGCCGCCGTCTATGGCGCCGTGGTCGAGGCCGGCATTCACCGCGCGCCCAGCATCAAGGTCGCCGAAGCCGCCAAGGTGATCGAAAACACCCAGCGCGACGTCAACATCGCGCTGATGAACGAGCTGTCGATCATCTTCGAAAAGATGGATATCCGCACCGCCGACGTGCTCAAGGCGGCAAGAACGAAATGGAATTTCCTGCCTTTCACCCCCGGTCTCGTCGGCGGCCATTGCATCGGCGTCGATCCCTACTACCTCACCGCCAAGGCGGAAGAGCTCGGCTATCACCCGGAGGTCATTCTTTCCGGCCGCCGCATCAATGACGGCATGGGCGCCTTCATCGCCCAGAAGCTCATCAAGATGCTGGTATCGGCAAAGAAGCCTATCAATGGCGCCAGAATCGGCATCTTCGGCCTGACCTTCAAGGAAAACGTGCCCGATCTGCGCAACAGCCGCGTGCCCGACATCATCCGCGAGCTGCACCAGTTCGGCCTGGAGCCGCTGGTGCACGATCCGATGGCGAGCCATCCGGAAGCGGAAGAGGAATACGGCATACGCCTGGCGCAACTGAAGGATTTCGGCAAGCTCGACGCCCTCGTTCTTGCCGTTCCGCACAAATCCTATCTGGCCGAGGGTGCTGCCGGTATCCTCGATCTGCTGACCGAGAACGCCGTGGTCGTCGACGTGAAAGCGGCACTCGACCCCCGCAATCCCTTGCTACAGAGCCACTCGGTCTGGAGCCTCTAGGGGTCTGGCGGAAGACCCCGGCCCGATGCCGATCAACCGTCTTTCGCGTCGGAACCACCGACCGTCAGCGCCAGTCCCTCCTCGACGGAATAGGGCGGCGACCAGCCGGTGATCGCTTTCGTCTCGCCGATATCGACCTGAAGCGAGCCAAGAAGACGCTGTGCCGCCGCACGGCGCCCGAGGAGCGCTGCTAGTCCTTCCAGCAAAATCGGTGGCACCGGCAGCATGAGGGCTTTCCGCCCCGTGGCCGACGACAGCCTGGCAATCAATTCGCCGATCGAAAGATCCTCGCCGTCGCTGATCAGAAACACACGATTTCCGACGGCCGGATGACGAACGCAGAGCAGCATGAAATCGACGAGATTGCCGACGAACACCAGAGACCGCCGATTGACGACATTGCCGAACGGCCAGGGGAACGGCCGCTTGGCCCATGTCATCAGGCTTGCGAAATTCGCTTTGACGCCGGGTCCGTAGACCAGCGGCGGCCGGATGATGACGACATCCATGCCCGTCTCGGCGGCCACGGCCAGCAGTGCCTCCTCCGCTTCCAGCTTCGAGCGGCCATAGGCATCTTCCGGGTGCGGGACATCCGAGGCCTTGAAGGGCTTATCCCGCGCGGTTTCCTCGCCATTGACCTTGATCGAGCTCAGGAAGAGGAAGCGCCTGACACCGGCTCTCGCCGCCTGCCGCGCCAGATTGACCGTGGCATCGACATTGACGGCGCGAAATGCGGCAAGCGGATCGGCTGCACTCTCGTTCATGACATGAACGCGGGCGGCCAGATGCATGACGACGTCGGCACCGGCAAGCGCAGCCGACCAATCCGTCCCGCCATCGATCGCGCCCATGGCGACGAATCCCGGCCTCGGCGCGCGGCTCACCGGCCGATACTCCATCTGCCGCCGGGAAAGCTCGGCACAAAGCGTCCGTCCGACAAAGCCCGTCGCACCGGTGACCAGGATCATGCGTCCATTGCCTCTATTCGTTCGTCTGTTCGTTTTGTCGGACATGCTTTGCATAGGACATCGGCTGAGAACAAGCCCGAGGAATTTTGAGCAGGGCGGTTGTGCGCCAATCCGCGATATGAGATGCACAACGGAACAATGGCTATCATCGCGACCGCAAAGCCGGTGCCAATGCAACTCAACGAGACGATGCTCTATACGATCGCCAAGCGCCTTTTCGATTTTCTTGCCGCTCTTGCCGCGGCCATCGTCTTTTCCATTCCGATCCTGATCGTCGCCATCGCCGTTCGCGTGACATCGCCAGGCCCCATCCTCTACTGGTCGGATCGGGTCGGCCGCGGAAATAAGATTTTCGGCATGCCGAAATTCCGCAGCATGCGCACGGATACGCCCGCGGTCGCCACGCACCTGCTGAAGGATCCCAAGATCTATCTGACGCCGATCGGCTCCTTCCTGCGCAAATCCAGCCTGGACGAGCTGCCGCAGCTCTGGTGCATCCTGAAGGGAGAAATGAGCATCGTCGGCCCCCGCCCCGCTCTTTTCAATCAGCACGACCTGATCGCGCTCCGCACCGAGCGCGGCGTCGATGCCTTGTTGCCCGGCCTTACCGGTTGGGCGCAGGTCAATGGTCGCGACGAACTGCCTATTCCTCAGAAGGTGGCGCTGGACGAGGACTATCTGCGCCAGCGCTCCTTTCTCTTCGATCTCAAGATTATCATTCTGACGGCATTGAAGGTGGTTCGACGCGATGGAGTGACCCATTAGCAGGCACCTTGGCAAGCATCGGACGGAAATCGCCGTGGCGGAGGGAGTGGTGCGCAAAAATGCCGTATTCCTGCCCCTTTGCGACCCTAGGGGCCGTCATCGGGTTCCGGAATGCCGGATATTCAATCGAATGTGGACGACGACATTGGACGACTCGCGCATGAACAACCTGCATGCTGATCTCGCGGCCGAAACTCCTGGCGTCGCCAAAGCAGCGAGCACAATGCCGAAAGCTGTGGCGATCATCGGCGGCTTGCTTTGGCTTTTCCTGGCTTCTCCGACCGTCGTCGAAAGCGACGCCTATCGCTATGCGGCGGCGCTCCTCTCGCTGATCGCCCTCTATTACTATATGAGAGCGCCCGTGCGGCCGCGCACGGACTGGATCGGCTGGCTCTGCATGGGCTGGGCTTTCTACGTGATGGCGCGCTTCGGCATCAACTATTGGCTGACGCCGCAGCATGATATCGGCGCATCGGACTGGCTCTACGCCTTTCCCTTCTTCTTTCCCATCATGGGCGTCGCCTTCCTGATCTATGAAGAGCTGATGGAAAAGATCGTGGCGGCCTATTTCGCCATGGCGCTCATCATGCTGATCGCCACGCAGCATTTCCGCGAGGTTTTTGCCGGCGAGACCATCCGCCCGCTGATCATGAACAATCAGATCCACGGCGCCGTCGCCTGCGGCATGATCGTCATCTTTACGCTGTTCTGGCTGCTGCACTACCTGACGGAAAAATCCGGCGATCGACGGATTGCTCGCTTCGCCTACATCGTTTCGCCCTTCATCTTCGCTCTCTGCTTCATCGCCATTTACGGTGCCAAATCGAAGGGCGTCTGGCTGGCGCTCGGCATTACCCTACCGCTGATGGCGCTTATCACGCTGACCTATCTGCGCATGAAGAGCGGCATCATCGCCATCGTCGCCGTAGCGGCCTTGCTGATAGCCGGCGTCTATGGTGTGCGGCACAATCTCGACAAGACGGCAGGTCCGACCGTATCGGCGGCTCTTGCCATGGTGGAAAATGTCACCGGCGGTCACGATCTGGGCGGCGTGGTCTCAAGCACCATCAGCTCCACCAATACCCCGGTATCGATGGACGAGCGCCTGCAGCTCTGGTCGAACAGCTGGGAGGTCTTCTCCTCCGCGCCCGTTTTCGGCTGGGGCAGCAAATGGCTCGAGCGCTGGGCCGAGACGCGCTATTCGCACATTCAATACACGCTGCTGCACAATGGCTACCTGGAGATCCTGGTGCGCTACGGCCTGTTCGGTGCCGTCGTGATGGCCTTCATGCTCGGCGTCTTCATCCGGGCCGTCTGGCGCGCCCGCAAGGCGGGAATCATCCCCCGGGCCGCATGGCACGCCTATATCGTATGCATTTTCTTCTTCTCGCTGACGCTGCTCAGCAACTCCAACAACCGTCTCGCCATCGGCGAAGGCTTCGCCTTCGCAAGCTCCGCCTTCGCCTGCTGGTGCCACATGCGCACCAAAGGCGAATATCTGGCGGCGTCGAAGCCGGTGCTGCAGAGCGCCACATCCAGCGCTTGAGTTCATCAGCCGCGGCGCTTAGCGATCGCCTTTTCGAAGATGCGCTCCAATTGCCGCGCACTTTCCATCCAATCGAAGCGAGCGGCATTCGGCCTTGCCTTTTCGGCAAGGCGCGCATGAAGCTCGCTATCGGTCGCAAGGCTTTCCAGACCGCCAAGGATGGATTGCACATCGTTGGGGTCGACGAGGATACCCGCCTCCCCGGCAGCCTCCGGCATGGATGATGTATTTGATGTCACCACGGGTATGCCCATTGCATTGGCTTCGATGATGGGAAATCCAAAACCTTCATAAAGCGACGGCATCGCCAGAAATCGGGCCCGGCCATAGAGCTGCGCCAAATCGGCATCGGATACATAGCCGGTCAGCCGAACGAACGGCTCGATCTGCAGGGTCGCGATGTGCTCCTTGAGATCACCAAGCCTCCAGCCTTGGCCGCCGGCGAGCACGAGCAGCAACTCTTGCCGTATCGCTTCCGGCAAAGACGCGTAGGCCTGCAACAGCCGCAGCAGATTTTTGCGCGGCTCAAGCGTCCCCACGAATAGAATATAGGGGCGATCGACGCCAAAAGACGACAGAGGCTTGGGCTCGGTCGTCCCGCCGATGGCCGTCAAACCAGGATAGACCACGTTAAGCTTTTCGCCGCATGCCGGAAACTGAGCCTTCAGCACATTAGCCGTGGCGGCGGAAACGGCAACGACTTCATCCGCAACTGCAATCCCCGGCTTCATCAGCCAACGATCGCCCATCCATGTCTGCCAGCGCATGGTTGCGGCCATGTCCTTCCAGACGAGGTCATGGATCGTGATGACTCGCGCGATCCGGCGATCAAGAAAGGACGGCAGACGGTGCGCCGGCCCCCAGAAGACGTCAATCCCGTCCTGTGCCGCGCGGCGTGGCAGCTCCGTCTGCGCCCAGATCATTCTCCTCACGCCGCCCGGAAAGCGCGCGACGCGCAGCTCCGCGGGGGGCAGAGCCTTTACGTCCCCATGAGGCTCCTGCGGAAAATATAGATAGAGCTGATGGCCAAGAAGCGCGAGATGCCGGCTCATTTCCAACACATACCGGCCAATTCCGGTCATGCTCGTCACCAGATTGCGCGCGTCGATACCGATCTTCATTTGGAAATCACCCCTGCGCCGACATGTGTCGCGATCTTGTCATCACAACGGGACCCTCAGCGGATTGCTCCACCAGCCGACTGACTCTTGAACCATGCCTATCTCGGCAGAGGCAGCACCCCGTCGCTTGAACTCCAGTGGGATATCGATCGCCAAATAGACACTATCGCCGGGCGGCACTACGAGCGGAATACGAGATTCATAGTTGTCGGGACCTATAAAGCCGCCATCTTTCGACGGGATGCGATAACTCGCCGCCACTCCAAACGAACCATCGGCGGTGCTGGCGCTCGCCCATGATTTTGGCGAGAGATTTGTCACTCGGACGAGGTATTTCAGGTTCCCGCTGTCGGTTGCGATCGGTCCTTCGACCAGCTCGATCTTGTGCCGGGTGTCCCCGCGAACAAGCGGCTTGGACATTTTCGTGTTGCCGATATCGGTAATCGGGACATAGGTCTTGTCCGCAGCTGGCTTGTATATCCGATACCAGTCGTCAGCGAGGACGACCCGCTGCAATTCCTCGGCGCTTTCCCTCCAGCTTGTCCCTCTATTCACCATCGGCTGCGAAGAGGAAGAGAGGACGCTATCGGTGGAAGCATTCACGAATGAACGGATCGTTGCTGCAAGAGAATCGGCGGAACCGCTGGTGAAGAAGCGACAATTTTGGTCACTCGCCGTGACTTCGCGAAAAACGGGAATATCGCTCGCAATCACGGCTTTCCCGAAATGCGCCGCTTCCACGATCGGAAGACCGAAACCCTCCGCATAGGAAGCCGCAATCAGCGCATTGCTGCTCGCATAGGCCTGCTGCAGCTTTTCATCCGAAATGCCATTGAGCCAGACGAGGCGCTTTCCGTATTCACGATGCTGCTCGATGCGCCGAACAAGATGCTCGACGCCCCACCCGGGCTTCCCGACGATCGTCAGCCCGACATCCTGACCCTCATCCCACAATCGATCGAAAGCGTCCAAGGCGATCGCATAGCCTTTACGAGGCTCGAGTGTCCCGACCATAAGGAAGGCGGGGCGCTCGTTTTGGCGATCAGCGGCGATGCTTGTGGAAACGGCCGCTTTGCCAAAATCGGCACCGAGATGCCAATAGCCTATCTTCATCTCTCGCGGAAACTGGATGGCCTCGAGTATCGTGATCAGCTCATCGGCAACGGCCTTCGAAATACAGACAAATGCGTTCGAATAAGCAAGTGCCGTCTGAAACCATGCCGAGAAGGTGGGAGGCATGCCTGGATCGCAGAAGCCGGGAAATCTCAACGGAACCGTGTCGTAGAGACACGAAATGACTGTCGCGCCTCTGAGCCGCGCGGCGCGCAGTGTTTTATAGTGATGCCTGAAAAACTCCCAGGAACTGTCGAGCATCAAGATGCGGTCACTCGCGGAAAACTCCAGACGCGCATCTTCTGCGAATGCAGTCACACCCTTGGGTTTCTCCAGCGTCCTCGGAATAGCGAACCAACCGTCGGGGGAATCGCTATAGGCCACGATCCGCTCTACATCATGGCTGTCTGCATCCTGCGACGCAGGCAGATTGGCACATATGTTCTTGACGACCCGCTGAATCCCGGTCTTGTGATCGACGCGATATGTGGATGTGGCGTCGATGATCAGCCGCGACCCTGTCGACCTTATGATCTCCGCGCGCGCAAGCGCCTCCGAAACCATGTCCGGCGGGAGATCAATACTTTGAACCTGGCGCAAAACGGCTTGCTGAGCCGTTGAAAGCGGTTCAGCGTTGCCTTTGCTCCGGGCAGTCGCAACGGCATCCTTCAATGCGGCAACGGCGATGGCGGCGGATCTCGTCCAGCTGAAGTCCAGAGCACGGCTCCGCTGCCTCTCGGCCGCAACTCTTGTCGCCTCGCGGTCGCTCAGCGCATGCTGCATGACCCGCGCTATGTCAGTCACATCGGCTGGGTCGAAGAGAAATTCTTGATCTCCAATGACTTCGGGCAAGGCGCCGGTGTTCGACGCTATCACGGGGGTGCCGCAAGTTGTCGCTTCCAGCGCCGTCAGGCCAAAACCCTCCAGTAGAGAAGGCTGGATTACCAGGTCAGCCTCCTTATAGAGTGCTACAAGTTGGCTGTCGGTCACATGTCCAACCGCTACAAAGTCCCGCGCGGGAAGCCCCAGCTTCCGCCATCTCTCCTCTTCTTCTTTGAGGGGCGATTTCGGATGATCGCCGGCCAGCACGAAACTGTACTGCGCTCGCAGATCTGCCGGCAACCGCGCAAACGCCGCGATGGCGGATTTCACATTCTTTCGCCAATCCAGGCCACCAACATAAAGGATGAAACGCTTCTCCGTTGGCCTGGGAAACTTTCCATCAGCATGGTCGATCGCATCCCTGAAATCTTTCGATATTCCTGCGAGCATATTGATGGCATGAGAATTTTTCGAGATTTCGACGCACTCGCTGCGAGAATATTCGGAAATGCAGAGATTGAGATCGAATTGTGAATAAAAGGCAAGGCGCCGCTCATAGCAGGTACGCGTCGCCGACGTCAGCAAATACTGTTGGGGGTAACGGTGAGGTATCGCATCGTAGAATATGGATGCGACAGGAATTTTCAAAATACCATTGGGAAGAAGGGGAATGGCCTTATCCCTGAAACCTTCGAAAGGGCTTGCGGAGAGGGCAATGTCCGGATTGAGCGAGGCCACATGATATGCGAGCGCGATCTCGCTGAGCCGCCGTCGCTCGGAATAGCCGTCGATCCCTTCCCCACCCTCGGCAACGCCATGCCACATGAGGATGTTGGCGGGTTTTATCCATTGTTGAAGATGGTCACGAGCAGCAAGCGCATCCTGCGGCATACCGGCATTGAGCGAGACGAGGAGATCGATCTCCGGGTGATTATCGATGATCCCCAGGAGCAGTTCCTGCACATATCGACCAATTCCGCGCCACTTGCTCGCTGTCTGAAAGCATTGCCCATCAATCCACAATCGCATCAAAGACGATCTTTCATTTCGATTTTGAGATGCCCTGAAGCAACATGTTCCATTTGGTCACAGCGCCCTTCGGCGCATCGATAAACCATTGCCCCTCCTGGTCGCCGTCCAGGAATTCGAGCGTTGGAACTCCATATCCCTGGGCTCTTGCGAATGCCGCAAGCCTTCCCCTTAACATTGGAAAGCGCTGCGCCGACCGAAGGCAGGCATCCTTTAACCGCGGCCTTTTGGCAAGCCAAACCAAGAGCCTTTCGAGAAAGACAGCGACGATACGTTTCAGTAGCCTCTTCATCTCCACGAGCTTTCGATTTCCTGCCCGAAGCGGGCGAGTAAAACATCATGAAATGCTATTGTGCACCTGTTCGAGTTGGTGGCGAGGAACACTCTCCGGACTGCTCGCGTCCCGGGCAGCGTCCTCCAGATCGCAGATTTGATCGTCCTCTGCTGACGCGCAAGCTCCGCGCTGGTCTACATTATCAGCGCGCGATCCGGATCTTCCAGTCCTCTAATACGTCGCCAAGGGTGCGACGCAGGTCTATTTCCGGCTTCCAGCCCAGGGCTTCGAAGGCCGCCCTGTTATCACCGGCGGCGACGGCAATTTCCGATCCGCGCAACCGCTTCGGATCAACTTCAACGTCGACATCCGATCCGGACAGCTCAATCAGCATATCGAGTATCGACTGAATCTGCACCGGCCGGCCTGACGATAGATTGAAGACTCCGCCCAGAACCTCGGATGTCACGTCGTTCAGCGCGGCATCGGCATAGGCGCGCACGACATCGCGAACGTCGAGAAAGTCGCGGTATGCCGAAAGATTCCCGACGCTGATACGAGGAACTCCGACACCCGAGGCAATTTCGGCGAGTTGCTTCGCGAAAGCGGGTACGACATAGTCGACCGTCTGGCCAGGTCCGGTATGGTTGAACGGACGAAACCGGATCGCTTTCAATCCATCATAGGCAAGTTGGCCGATCAAAATATCGGCCGCCGCTTTCGTCGCGCCGTAAACATTCATCGGCTTGAGCGCCGCGGTTTCCTTTATCGGCACCTTCGCCGCGTCAACGAACGAGGCGCCATAGGCTTCAGAGCTGCCGACGAAGACAAACCGGGCCTCCGGCGCATATTCCATCACGGCATAGGCGAGATTCATCGTACCCTGGAAATTCACATCCCAGGCCCGCTGTGGCATCTTTCGCGCATCCCCCGGGGCGGCGATGGCAGCGAGATGGATGATGGC